>CAJUDE010000012.1 GCA_910585295.1 uncultured Lachnospiraceae bacterium
CTGGTGTCCATCAGGAGCCGTCAGACATGATTATTATGGATAACATCTGATGAAGGAAGAACCCCTTCTTCTGTTATCTGATTTATAGAAAGAAACATATTAACCAAGTAGTCTTGATTGACTACACCATTATTATACTAGAGAGTGATATATTTGTCGATTGGTAGAAAAGAAACCATTAAATAAATTAAAAGCGAAAATAACCCTTTCTGTTAAAAAGAAAACATTATCCGTTAAAAGACCATTTGCTTTAAAATTAAAAAAATACACTTATGGGGATAAAATTTTAAAATTTAGTTCCAGCAATAAAAAAGTTGCAACCGTAAATAAGAAAGGAAAAGTTACAGCCAAAAAGAAGGGGACAGCGAAAATTACTGTAAAAATGAAAAGTGGATGCAAGGCCACTTATACTGTGACAGTTAAATAAATAAAAACCGCCCGGTGCTACCAACACCGAACGGCTTAATTGTAACACTCCGTAGAATGATACCCTGCAAAAATATTGTATCATCTTCGGGGGGGCAGCTTGCAAGCGGAACATATATTCCGCCTGGCTGTTTTTTTATACACTTTTTTAAGGAGGATGATACCATGAAGATTGAAAAACTGCCATCCGGCTCCCACCGGATACGAAAAATATATAAGGGAAAAACTTATACCGTCGTATTTGACCAAAAACCTACACAAAAAGAGGCCATAAAGGCCATGTCAAACGAATTGGAAAAAATACAATCACCCAAAGCCAAGCTGACATTCGGAGCGGCTGCAGGGGAATATGTAGACATGAAAAGGAACGTCCTTTCCCCCAGAACGGTAAAAGAATACTCTGAAATGTCCAACCGATTCCCAGAATGGTTCTGCAAGCTGCCGATATCGGACATAAGCCAAATTTAAATTAACCGCCTGGTAAATGAATTTTCTAAAAATAAATCCCCCAAGACCGTACGAAACTACCATGGATTCTTAACGGCTGTTCTGGGCGTTTTTTATCCAAACCTTAAGGTTTTCCACTACTTTGCCGCAAAAAGTCAAAAATGAGCCGTACACGCCATCCCAGGGGGATATCAAACAAATATTGTAGGAAGTGCAAGGCACTCCGTATGAAGTCCCAATCACACTAGTCTGCTATGGAATGCGGAGATCAGAAATATGCGCATTGCAGCCCAGCGATATAGACGGGGATATGGTGCATATCAATAAGGCATTAGTTTTGGATGAGAATAAGAACTGGGTGGTAAAAACCACAAAGACCACAGAAAGCACCAGGGACATCATCATACCAATAGAAGCAGCAGAAAAAATAAAAAAGCAGGGATACGTATATAAAGGACATCCAGGATGCATTAACACCCATCTGGAACGAGCAGAAAGAAAACTTGGAATCCCTCATTTTTCCCTGCACAAGCTTCGCCACTACTTTGCCAGTGAAATATCTGCCCTCGGGGTTCCAGAGGCTGACATATTAAAGATGGGCGGCTGGGAAACAGATCATGTGATGAAATCCGTATACAGGCATTCCATGATCGAGAAAGAAGAAAAAGCAAAAAGGGAAGTTGCTGAAAAGTTCCAGAAGACTATCTTTTCTTGACTGCCGCATGACAAATCCTGTGACAAAAAATAATATTATTACATGTAATATACAATTATTATATATCATAATTTAGAGAAGAAAAACAGCCGCAAACCCCTGGCTTCACTGGGAAGCCATTAAGTTCACGGCCATGCGCCTTGAATGCGGATGACAGGAATCGAACCTGCACGGTCTCCCACCAGATCCTAAGTCTGGCGCGTCTGCCAGTTCCGCCACATCCGCCTATTCATGTACTGCCTATTAACAAGTTGGTGAAACCTCACCAGCTAGAAGGAAAATCGGGAATCCCCAAAACTTCAAGGATTCCCTTTCCATAACATGAGACATCGGGGATTCGAACCCCGGACAACTTGATTAAAAGTCAAGTGCTCTACCATCTGAGCTAATATCCCATAAAAAACTGGGCTAGCTGGATTTGAACCAGCGAATGCAGGAGTCAAAGTCCTGTGCCTTACCGCTTGGCGATAGCCCATCAATTATACTTGTACTCTGCAACCCATTAATTAGCAAAAGGTGGATACAGGGATTCGAACCCTGGGCCTCCAGAGCCACAATCTGGCGCGCTAACCAACTGCGCTATACCCACCATAATCTGTGCATCTTACCTTGTGCCATACAGAAGCCTTCCATATGGAAAATGTGCTCGAAGGGATTCGAACCCCCGACCCACGGCTTAGAAGGCCGTTGCTCTATCCAACTGAGCTACGAACACCCAAAGCGGGTGATGGGAATCGAACCCACGTATCCAGCTTGGAAGGCTGGTGTTCTACCATTGAACTACACCCGCACAAAAATCGGGGTGACAGGATTCGAACCTGCGACCTCCTGGTCCCAAACCAGGCGCTCTAGCCAAGCTGAGCCACACCCCGAAAACCATTTATTACTACAACCGTGACACAAGATATATTATATGCGAAACATTCCAAAATGTCAACAACTTTTTTCACTTTTTTCCAAATTTTTTTCTTTTTCTTTGGAACCCCTGATCATTACAGATATTCTATTGAAAAATGCGCCTCCCCTTCTGCATCAATTTCCATCAATGCATAGGAGGGCCTGCGCCCCTCCTGCCTTGGAAAAGAAATGCTTCCTGGGTTTACTGTGACAATCCCCCTGCTATATTCCAGAAGCGGGCGGTGGGTATGCCCAAACATCACAATATCCATCCCCCTGCCAACCGCCTCCTTTTTCAGGTCCTCCACACCCATGGCCACATAATAGTAATGCCCATGGGTGAGCAGCGCCTTATATTTTCCAATTTCCACTTCCTTCTCACGCTCTAGGCCTGAGAAAAAATCATTGTTCCCAGAAACAATCTCCAACGGGCATCCTGCCAGCTCTGCTATGTAATCCTCATACCCTTCTGAATCCCCCAGATGGACCATAAGGTCAATGTCCCTCTGTCGGTCCAGCACCCGTTTTAAATTATCATGCTTTTTATGCGTATCGCTTACAATCAGTATTCTCATAACCCATCCTTTACCTTTATCTGCCTGCCAGCATTTCTTTTATGGCCCGAAGCGCTTTCCCCCTATGGCTTAACTGGTTCTTGACCTCCATCGGAAGCTGCGCCGTAGAGCAATTGTATTCGTCCACATAAAAGATTGGGTCATACCCAAACCCGTTTTCCCCTGCAGGCTCCCATCCAATATACCCCTCTATGGTTTCCCTAACCACACAGGTGCCGCCATCTGGGAACGCCGCCGCAATGGCGCAAACAAACCTTGCTGTCCTCTGCTCCTTTGGCACTCCTTGCAAACGGTTTATAATATTCTGATTTTTGACCTCATATGACGTATCCTCCCCAAGGTACCTGGCTGAATAAATGCCTGGCTCTTTCCCCAGGTAATCTACTTCCAGTCCGGAATCATCCGCCAATACCACTGCATCCTTGCCTTTCATGCACCCGGCTATGGCAGACGCCTTAATCAAGGCATTTTCTTCAAATGTCGTCCCATCCTCCACAATGTCCATTTCTATCCCTGCTTCTGCCATAGAAAGGATTTCCACTCCCAAACCCGAGAGAATCTCCCTGATTTCCTGCATTTTCCCCTGGTTTCCTGTTGCAAATATAATTTTCTCCATGTTACCAACCTCCATTTTGCGCTAACCTTAGTATCCTTCATCCAACGCCCGCATGATGGCATTATAAATCCCCTGGGCAACCAATTTCTGATATTCTGGCGAATTTAATTTATCCAGCTCTGCCTGGTTTGTCATAAAGCCAACCTCAATCAATGCAACTGGCGCCTGGTTATTCCGTATAATATAAATGCCATTCCCATAGGTGACCCCATTATTCTTGCTGCCTGTCAGGCCTGTGACTTCTTCCAGGCAGATTTGTGCAAGGCGCTTGCTGCTCAGCCCTTCTTCATCCTTTAACTCATCATACATAACTTCTGTGCCATTATATTCCGACATTTGCCCATCGGTAGTGGAATTGCTGTGGACGCTGATATATAAATTCGCTTTTGCCTTTGCACCCATAGAAGCCCGTTGGTCAAAGGTAGGGTTGACGTCCTCTGTCCTAGTATAATATACGCCAATATTCCTGTCATTTTTATCTAAAAGTTTTTTCAGCTGAAGCACAATGGCAAGGTTGATGTCTTTTTCCATCGTTTCCTGTTTGATGGCTCCAGGGGCGCCGCCCCCATGCCCTGCATCAATCACCACAACTTTATCATATACCTGCTGGGGCGTCAGGAAGTCGACATACAGATACCCGCCCTTTACCGTGCTTTCCACCTCAAACACCGCATCCATGGTAATCTCTATCATATCATGTTCCATATATAAGTCATTAATACAGTTGCTCCGCCCCAGCACTGGATGGTCGCTGAAATAATCCTTTTCCACCCCAGGGATTTGAATTGTAATCAACTGCTTGACATAATCATTTTTAATGATGACTTCATCTTCCTCCATTCCAGGCGGAAGCTCCACGCGCAGCTGCTGGCGAAAGGCGATATGCTCTTCCTCCTCTGCCTGTTTTGTATAATAAGCCAGCATTTGAAGCTCTGACATTTGTTCATGCTTCGCCTTTTTCTTATTGGCAACTGAAAATTGCCCTAACGCCAAAATCGCCGTAATGGCCATAACCGCCAATATAACAGATGATATTTTCAGTATTTTCTTTTCCATATCCCCAAACCGCCTCTTTTGCACTGTTACCTACTATCGCTGTAAACTTTCAGGCACAGGTTGCATTTCTGTTTTTTTTCTGCACTTTCCCACTTGGCGCCGCTGGAACTGATATAGCCTTCCCCGTCTTCTAAGTCTACCTGTTCTGTCCGCTCATCTGCTGCATATTCAATTGCCATCGGGTGTGCGGAACCTGGCGTCGTGATATGAAGCACCACTGCATACTTCTCCCCTTCCTCCACCTGGCACTCCTTTTCAAAATCAATGGTATAATATCCTGCATTGGCAAGGCTGCCGCTGGCAACCAACACACGCTGCCCAAGGGACTCTATGCCCTCAAACTGGTTCACCACATACAGCTCATAGGAAGTCTCTTTCCCAGTGGCATAAAAACCCGCTGCCTTTAAAGTTTCGTTGGACTTGGCAGTGAACACATTCGCCCCATAAACGCTGTCCTTATTATAGCCTAGCTGCCCTACCCAGCCGCACAGGTCTGACTGGTAAATGCGCCCATAATTATCCGTCTCATCTATCCTGGTATAGACAACGCCGTGAAGCCCAATATTCACATCATAATAGGAAACGTAAAACACGCCGTCATCGCCAAATCCTTTCCCCCAGCTATTTTGGCACAGGAACGCCCCGTCATCCTCCACTTCCATCAAGAAATTTTCTTTGGGGTAATTGTCGTCCCAGCCAATAATCATAATTTCATGGTTAGGTTTTTCTGCCCCTGCATAACAATACGCATATTTCTCACTATTATAATATGGGGAATATGGCTCCGAACTGTTCAATGCGCTATAAATAGCAGTCTGCACCCCTCCATATTTAAATACAGACTCCTTGATTTTCTCAAAATCCTTCCCATCCAAAAGCTGCATTTCCTGCACGTGCTTAACAGGCTCCAGCCCTTCCTCTGAAACCCCGTCCCCGTAAGGGTCGTCTTCCTCATTCACAGGCCCCTGCCAGGAAGTCAGGTAAGCCATGCCCATGGTATATTCCCCGCCCTCGGTCTGGTTCCCTGAAAACCCATTTTGAAGCGTCATATGGTCTGGGGAAAAATCATGCGGCTCCTCTGGGAGCAGCGTGGACTCCATAGCGGACAGCGCTGCAAACGCCCAACAAGTCCCGTAAGAACCCTGGTCTTTCACTTCTGGCGCACGTTTCCTGCTCCGTAAATCATATTGGAGCGGCAGGATGCCGCCATCTTTTGCCGTATTGATGGCAACCGCCTGGTTTTCCTGAATATTCCAATTATAGTGGAAGCTCAACTTCTCCGCCACTGTCTCTGCCGATACATAGTATTCCCCATCTATAAAAGCGGTAGGGGATGTAATTCCTTCCTTTTCCCCATTCACCTGCACCTTGCCCTTATCCAATTGGAATGCAACCACATCGGAACGTTTTTCTAACACAAGCTGTTCCCCCTCATACAGATGGGCGCTGCAGTTAAAACTGTCACCTAACGTAGAAAGGGGAACCATAATATTCAGGTCCTGATCCATATAAATGCCATTTTCTTTATTGGTAAGCTCCCGGTTATCCACAAGAAGGGAAAGGGGCTTTTCATTGACGCTTGCCGCTATCAGCGGGTTCCAAACCTCTTTTTTGAGCTTCGCGCCACGAAACGCCTCCACTTCCCCATTGCCTCCGCCATCGCCAAGAAATTTCAGCGCTGCCGCTATCAGCAAGACTGCAGCCATTACTATGTATTTCCTTGACTGCCTCACTTAAATACCTCTTCTATCCTGCTGCTGGTTGCGTTTCGGGGGTTTCGGCCCCTGAAACTGGTAAAAATACGTTTTGAGCATGCCATTGTAAACCTTACGGTTCTTATCTGCCTTCCTCCCAATACATTTCTCTGCATCTTCATAAGCAGTCAGCAAGTAAGCAGACCAGCTATCCAGCCGCCCCATAGCCTCCCCAATCTCTGTATACAGCACAGAAAGCATATCTTTTTCCCCCATACGTTCCCCATAAGGAGGGTTGCCAATTAAAAATCCATACTTTTTCGGATGCCTTAATTGGCTGATTGGGCGCTGCTGGAAATGGATGATATGTTCCACCCCTGCCCTTTTGGCGTTTTCCCTGGCAGCCTTCACCACTTCGCCGTCAATGTCATAGCCCTGGATATCTGTCACAATATCCTTCTCCACTAGGTCGTTTGCCTCCTCTGCCCCTTCATACCACAGGTTATGCCCTACCAAGTTTGTCCATTTCTCAGCAGTGAAGCTTCGGTTTATGCCTGGCGCGATATTCGCCGCCATCATGGCCGCCTCAATAGGGAATGTGCCGCACCCGCAAAAGGGGTCAACTAAAATACGGCCCCGTTTCCACGGCGTCAGCATAATCAATGCCGCCGCTAATGTCTCTGTCACAGGCGCAATGCTTGACAATGTGCGGTAACCGCGTTTATGGAGTGAATCCCCAGAAGCGTCAATGCCCACAATTACCTCATCTTTTTTCAAAAACAGCCGCAGCGGGTATTGCGCCCCGGACTCCTCGAACCAATTCATATGGTATTTTTGCCTAAGGCGCTCAACCATTGCTTTTTTTGTAATAGATTGGATATCAGAAGGGCTAAACAGCTTACTTTTGATGGAAGACGCCTTTGCAACCCAGAACTTCCCATCTTTTGGGATATATTCCTCCCAGGGGATTTCCCGGATGCCCTGAAACAGCTCTTCAAACGTCTCTGCATGGAACTGCCCTGCCTTCACAAGCACCCGCTCCGCTGTGCGTAAGAAAATATTTGCCCGGCAGATTGCTTCTTGGTCCCCTGCAAATGTCACTTTCCCATCTTCCACCTGAGTAACATCATAGCCCAAATCATATATTTCTTTCTTTAAAACAGCCTCCAGCCCAAAATGGCAGGGGGCGATCAATTCATATCGTTTCATGTTATCTCTCCATTTGTCTTTCCATAATTATCCAATTCGCCGGAAGGTTCTAAGAATATATTATCTTCTCACCTTCCGGCTGTCAATCATTTTATCGTTTTTGCAGCACGGCCTGCATGCCCCCTATCAGCGTTGCAGCCCGATACCCATCCCGGCTCAGCTCTTTTGCAGCCATTAAGCTGCTGGACCCTCTGTCACAATAAAATATATATAACTTATCTTTTGGCAGGTATTTTCGGAACATATCCAATTCCTCATATGGCACATTCCTTGCCCCTTCCACATGGACTTCTTCAAATTCCTCTTTGCTGCGCAAATCTATGACCCATGCATCGGGACGTTTGCGGTACTCGTTAAATTCCCGGATACTGATTGTCTGAAAATCCATAATTTCACCTCTGTCCATAGTATTTCCTATGAAATGAAGAAACAGATCGCTGGAATGCGCTCCAGCAATCTGTTTGTTCATTAATTATACTATGCAGTTTTTTTGTTACTGTTCCTCCGGGTATGTCACTGCCCACGGAATGGGCAGCAACGCCCTGTTCCCTGCCGCCAATTATTTTTCGTAGGAATCATGGCAGTTAGAGCCACTCTCGTTGCTTGCCTTGTTGCTGGACTTGTTCTGAGAGGAGTTCTTTGTGCTGTTCTGAGAATAAGAATTCTTTGTGCTGTTCTGGGAAGTTGCGTTCTTCATATTGCTGGATTCGTTTGTTGTCCCATTTGTGCTTTTGTTCTGCATATCATTTTTTGCCATCATATTTTCCTCCTAATTCTTTACTGCCCTCCTAGTATCTGTCAAAGGCGCTTTTTTTATTCATAAAATTTTTTCGTTTTTTTTCATTTTCTACTTGCATTTTTCGACAAGCTATATTATAATAGCTTTTGTAAGAAGGATTTCACCTTCAGAAATTCTTTTTATAAGTTATACCCCTTATTAATTATTTATACTCCCCTCATAGGAGAGGTCAGTGGCTCCCCCGCTGACCTCTTCTCTTTTTTATTTTATAGGATTAGGGCGTCAAAAGGCGGGATAAAAAATTTAAACTGGCAATTTGCACAATTATATAGAAGGGATTGTGACTTGTTCCGCTATTAGATGTTCCTTAGTGGTCTGACGGCTCTCAGCAATTCCCAAACACGATGTTTGGGGAAGGCTTATGCTGAGCCATGGAGGGCGAATATAAGCCGGTTGTGTCAATTTTCAATAAGCAGCTTGGAACACTTAGAAATTCTTAGGGCAGGGAACAATCGGAATAATCTTTCTGCATGATTGTGCAAATTAACGATAGAAATTTTAAAAACCACCTTTTGACGCCCTAGAAATTGGCAAAAGCGGTTTTGGCAGCTTAAAACTGCCAAAACCGCCTTCCACAGCACGCCAGCCTTGCAGAAACCTTTACAAATCATAAAAATCTTTATTGACTTGTAATTCTTCTGTAATAATGCCGCCCTTTTTCTGGTAACGGTCATACCAGAGCAACATATGGCGGGCTTTCCTGTCTTTTAATATCTCATATTTTTCAAACATTTCCCGGTACATAGGGTTCACCTTCAGCTCTGTCCGAATCGCCTTATTAAATGGGCAGTACCGGAAAATAATATCCCTTGCCACCTTATTTAGCCGGAAGCTGCCTTTAGACTCAAAACGGATCCAGCTCTGGTAGTCTTTTACAAACACTTCACGGAAATTGTTCTTCGACTTGTAGAGGGCATTTTTCACCTTTTCCTTGGCGTCTGCAGACAGGTCGTGGTTCTTCCTGTAATACTGAATATAATCGTTGTATTCGGATGTAAGGGACGCTTCTGTGACATCGTTCCAACGCACGCCTTGAATCTTCCTGCACATCTCCCAGCGGAACCGCCCGCACACTTCCACCATCAGCTCCCCTACGTCAGAAGCCGTAAGTATTGGGAAAATAAACCTTGCCCTGGTGTCTTTTTTAATCCCTGCGGTTTCCTGCCACATCATGGCCTTCCCGCCTGCGTTTGGCATCAGGATAATATATGGGATAACTTCTTTTTGAATCATTTCCATATTCACTTCATGCTCTGGGTCTGAAAACCCTACTTCCCGGTAGAACAGGGAAAAGTCAATATTACGTATCTCATTTAAGGCCTCATTTGCCTTTTCAGCAGTAATAAGCATACGGTCCACCGAGCCAATAATATCATCTTTGTATAAGATAGGGCAAAACGTAGATATTTTTCCATAGGTTGCCCGGTTTGTGGAGACAAACATATTCTGCAGCTCAAATTTCAGCTTCTCCCGATTATCTTTTGCCAAAACCGGCACCTGGGCTGCCGTAATTTTCCCAGTTTTTTTCTGCTCGTTCAAATACCCGGTGTAATCCATGTCAAATTCATTTCTGGACGGCTCATTTTCCCCACGATAAACGCTTTTCAGCCATTCATAAATCGTCATTACATTCTCAGCCTTGCACCGTTTAATCCTCCCAGCCGCCTCAAATAGGCTGCGGGTATTTTCCTTCCCTGCCATCTCCTCATCCATAAATCCAAAATTCAAGAACATTTTCACCGAAGTAGGCACATAGCCGCCTTCTATGGAACGGAAAAAGGAAAGCTCATAAATCCGGTAAAACTCATCTGTGATTTTCCGGCGTAACTTGCGCACATCGTCCGTGGTGGCGAGCATGTCTGGAAGGTTTTTGTATTCCTGCAAGGATGCGCGGAAGCTTTTTGCCTTCCCTTCCTCATAACCGGAAAATTCCAAAATCTGCGTCAGGTAATCAATCCCCTCTTCATACGGCTCCATTGGCTCATCGGCTTCTTCCTGGCCGCCGTCCTCCCCTTGGGCGGTCCGGCTGAAATCATAATTTTCATACCCTTTGAAAACCGTATTCATAAGCTGTTCTGGATAAAACCCGCTTTTTCTGGCAAAATCCATCAGTTCCGCAATCTTTTGCTTCACCACGTCAATATCCGCACCAGAAAAAGCTGCTTTTTTTGCAAGTTCAAAGTACATTTGGAACAGGCTTTCCGGGGATGCAGACAGCAGCAATTCCCGGTTTGCCTTTAAGTATCCTTTGGACACTGCAATCCCTTCCATAGCCTTCTGCATCCAACATGCGGCATTGGCAACCTCCCCAGCCCCAAGCACATAGTCCCTTGCCAGGCGTTGGTCCATGGCCTTTAGGGACAATGCTGAAAGCCGCCCATAATATTCCCGCACCCATGGGCTTATCTGCCCTTCCTGGGAGACTGGGGCAAAGGTACTCATGCCTGCAGAATTTTTCTCTGGTATTTTAAGCATGCTGCATAATTTCTGGTAAATTCCAAAGCTTCTAGAAAGGAACCGGTAATACTCTTGGGCTTTCCGAAAGAAAATATCATGCCTGCGCATCAGCATATCGGCCTGATGGGCAGCTCCCATGGCAAACACCGCCACATATTTCTCTTCTGCTGTAAATATTTTCTTATAGTCATCTATCGTCTGATATGGAAAAGCATAAAAAGTGCAGTCTGTGCCTGCCACATAATTGTAGGCATAACTGCCTGAAACGCTCTCTGCAAGGCCGATAATGCCGCCCGCCTCCATATTATATTCGTCATTCTCTGAAACTGCCCGGACACTTCCCTGCAAAATAATGAATAGCCCTTTCAGCTTATCCCCTTTTTTCAGAAAATGTTTGCCCTTACTTACTTTTACTGTCTCCATGTGTCCCTCCTGTATCCCAATTTACCGCCTGCCTCCAAAAAGCAGGGAATACACTAGCAATATCAATATAATCGGCACTAGAACTGGCAGCAGGAAAGCTACCACATTCGCCACAACCACAATCAAAAGAACCGCTATCATGACCATCAGCAATTTCCCATACCAGCTATTTAGCTTTAACCTGCCAAACCGCACATCCCAACCATCCTGCTCAGAATAATCCGCGCGAAACCCCCGGGAAGCCCCTGAGCCAAACTGCCCATACTCTTCTGAATAATACTGCCCCCGGGAAGCGCCTGGCTTGCCTGAAGTGTCAATCAGGGTCTTTGCAATCAGCCGGGGGTTCCCGAGCTGCCCAATCACTTCCTCCTCACTTCTCCCCTTCCTGGATTCTTCCATAATATAATTATCATAAAATTTTATATTATCATTAACTGCCGCCTGGTCAAGCTCCCCCTGCAATGCGACCTGCAGCTCATGTAAAAATTCCTGTCTTGTCATGAAAGCTCTCCTATGTTCCACCCAATGTTTTCTCAACCATTTGTTATTCTACCATACTATCTCCTTTTTTTCACCATATTTTTCAAAACTTTTCAAAAAATCTATTGACAAATACCAAAAACTAGAGTAAGATATAAAATGTTCCATGGAACATTTGTTATGTGTGTGTAGCTCAGCTGGATAGAGCACTTGGCTACGGACCAAGGTGTCGGGAGTTCGAATCTTCTCACGCACGTATAAGGACCTCGTTTTACGAGGTTCTTTTTTTATCTTAAGGGAATTTATTGCTATGCAATCCGCTCGCGCGCGGAGAATGCGCTGTGCGCATTCTTTTTTATTTTCTTATCTTATAGGAAAGACCGCGCTGCTGTAAAGCGTTAAAGTCTATGACTTTCCTATAAGATAAAAATAATTATCGCAGGGTCTGCCCCAGCGAAGCGAAGGTATTGCGGCGAAAAACAAATTCCATGCCCCGTAGCTTACTGCGGGGCGTTTGGCTATATGCCATTAATTTTAGGAAGCTCCACAATCCTGCTGCAAACCCTTTTTGCCAGCGCCATATTATGGGTAACTGCCACTATGCCCATCCCACGCCTCCTTGCTTCCTCCAAAACCACCTGCCAGACCTGGGCTTGCGTTACCGCGTCCAACATAGCGCTTATTTCATCACAAACCAAAAATTTTGTCCCAGGCCCTAAAACACGTAAAATGCAAAACCGTTGCAGTTCTCCGCCAGACAGTTCAATAGGCCAGCGCCCCATCCAGGCCTGCTCGATTCCCATCCTCTGCAGCAGCCCTTCGTCAGGCTCCCAGCATTCTGTTAGGATTTTCCCCATTTTCCAGCGCGGGTTCACCGCCTGCTCTGGGTGCTGCCCCACCATTTGCACTGGGCAGTAGCCAGACCCTTCAAAAGGCTCCCCACCCCACAAAACCTCCCCCTGGCACGGCTTTTCATATCCAGCCAAAATCCTGGAAAGCGTGCTTTTGCCAGAGCCAGAAGGCCCAACCAGCGCCACCCGTTCCCCTGGCCCCACCGTTAAATTTACCCCTTTCAATACCCAAGGGGAATTTTTCTGGTAGCGGAAACTGACATCCTTTGCTTCCAAAACCTGCCCGATTCCCTTATTCTGCATAAATGCACCTCACTTCCCCACCCCGGAGGGAACGCATCCTTACCTCCCCCATACATGCCTGCATCCGGCTCTGGCAGCGGTCGGCAAACAAACACCCAGGCGGAAGGCTCCCAGCATAGGGCTGATGCCCCTCGATGGCTTGGAAGCCATTTTGGGGCAATGCCTGTAAAAACGCTTTACTGTAGGGATGCCTAAGCTTCTCCCCTTGCCCTGAAAAATCTTCCACTGGGGCAACCTCCAAAACGCTTCCCGCATAAAAAACAGCGATGCGGTCTGCCGCCTGCAACGCCAGGCCTACCTCATGGGTAATCAGCAATATGCCGCACCCTTCCCTGGCAAGCTCCCGGAAATTTTCCATGGTTTCCCTGGCAAGCCCCTCCTGCAGCCCAGGGGTAGGCTCGTCCGCCACAATCAGCTTTGCCTGGCCCATCACAGCTCCAGAAATCAGCACGCGCCTTGCCATGCCGCCAGACAATTGGTATGGGTAAAGCTCTGCTGTCGCCTCATCCAAATGGTAGCGGGCAAATACCTGCCTCATTTTCTCCATCCTCTGTTTCCTCTCGCGCCGCTTCCCGACCCCAATTACCTGCCGCCCTACTTTCATCAGCGGATCCAGATATTCCACAGATTGGGGGATAAAAGAGATTTCCTTCCCCCGATGCTCCTTTTGCGCCGCTTCATCCAGCGCCTTACCGCAAAATTCCAGCTTCCCTTCCATTCTGGCATTGCCTGGCAATATACCAAGGATTGCGTGCGCCAGCAGGCTCTTTCCCGAACCGCTTGCCCCTACCACCGCCACAATTTCCCCTGCATGTACCCGCAGGGACAGCTTATGCACCACTTCCAGTTTGCGGCGTTCCATGCCTTTCCCATACATGTCAAATGAAATGCTGACATCTTCCACATTCAAGACCGGCTGGCTTCCTCGCTCCATATGCTTTGGCCTCCTATTCATTCCCACTATTAGGGTTCACTAACCGTTTCAGGTTCTCCCCTGCCACATCAAGCAACAGCACTGCCAGCAGCAAAAGCAGCCCTGGAAATACCGCCATCCACCATTTTCCTGTGGCAATATAACTCATGGATTCTGACAAAACCACGCCGATTGCCGGAACCTCCGCCGGAAACCCAAACCCCAAAAATGTAACTGCCGCCTCATGCATAATGGCATGGGGGAACAGCAGCACCACGCCTATCAAATATACTGGAAGCATCTGCGGCACCATATGGCTCCATGCAACCTGGAGCCAGGACTTGCCCATCCGGTAAGATGCCTGCACATACTGGGCGGAACAGATTTGCAGCACCTCCGCCCGCACCAGCCTGGTCAATTCCGGCCAATGGGTCAGTGCCACCGCAGCCAGCACTCCTTTTGCACCCCTTCCCATCATAAAGGAAATTAAGAGCAATAAAATCAAATGGGGGATGCCCATGCACAAATCCACACACCAATTGACAAAACGGTCCACCACACCGCCCTTGACGGCGGCAGCCACCCCAAGCGCCAATGCAATCACAGAACTGACAGCCGTTGACGCCAGGCCAACCATAATGCTGTTAGAAAGCCCCTTTAAACTTCTAAAAAACATATCCCTGCCCATATAGTCCGTACCAAAGGGATGTATAAAGGATGGCGGCGCAAACACCATATGGTAATCCACTTGGTACCATTGCGGGCTAATCAAAAGCCCTGCCAAAAGCCCAATGGCCAAATATGCCACAGCAGCCCAAATGGAACAGGCAGTTTGCCTCCTTCGGTTCCAAAATATGCTTTTCTCCTCATCCACGGAATCCACCCTCCTTGATCCTTGGGTCTATGGCGCCATATAGGATATTTGCAATGAAATTTCCAGTAAAGACAAACAATGCGCTGAAAATGGCAATGCCCAACAGAAGCGGCACATCCCCGCCCAACCCTGCCGCAGTAACTGCGCTCCCAATTCCAGGATAAGAAAATACGGACTCCGCCAGCGCAATCCCCCCAAACAGTTCGCTAAATGATGCAAATTGCACAGTGACTGCCGGAATTGCAATATTTTTCAGCCCATGCCTGCCCACAATCTGCCATATGCCTTCTCCCCTCGCCTTTGCGTACAATATAAATTCGCTTCCCAGAATTTCCAATAATTTCTGCCTGGTATACAGCGTAATTTTCCCTATGCCCAAAATACTTAAGGTAGCCGCTGGCAGGATCAGATGGTGGACGCGTTCCCCCAACGTCACCTCAGAAGCCAGCTTGCCCATTGGAGCCGCAAGCCCAATGGGGAACCAGCCCAAATTCACTGCAAAAATACTAAGCGCCAAAAGCCCCACCCAAAAAGTCGGTGAAGACTGAAACACCAGGCATACCGATTTTATCACTTTATCTAGTATGCTGTCCTTATAAACCGCAGCCAATACCCCCAACGCAAACCCAAAGACACCAGAGCAGAGCCAGGATGCCAGCATCAAAGCCAGCGAATATTGGAACCGCTCTTTTATCACAGTCAGCACCGGCTGCTTATAAACAATGGATTCCCCAAAATCCCCCTTTAGGGTATTCCCCGCCCAGGCCAAGAACCGCTCCACAGGCGGTCCATCCAAGTTCCAATATTCTATGGCTTCCTCTTTCGCTTCCTCTGAAATGGTAGAATTTACCCCTATATAAGCGGTCAATGGGTCCATTGGGGCTTTTGCCATCATCAGGAATGCAAGGATGCTGACTGCCGCCAACAAGGACGCCATACGCAATACCAATTTGACTAATCTTTTCATATGCGTCCCCTTCTTACTTTAACTTCCAATCTTTCATATTGCAGATAATTGGGATCCCATGCCCATGAGGATGGGGGATTTGGGTATCTGCTGAAATGTCCAGCCTGTCGCTGACAAAATAGCAATGCTCTATATTTACAAGGTACAGATACGGGTAATCCTGCGCATAGGCTTCCTGGGCTTCCTTCCACGCCCCAATGGCGCTTTCCTGGTTATTCGCCGAAATAGCTTTTTCTATCAGCCCGTCCACCAATGCATTCCCATAGCCGCTGGGATTACTGTAAGGCTGCACTGTAAAATGCTGGGAACGGAATTGGTTGTCAATGGCCATAGGGCTGAATTGCCCAAAGCCCCATACAACCCCCTGGGTGTATGCCTTCGTTACAATTTCATCCCAAGTTGTTTGCTTCACCTCTATAGAAATCCCCAGGCCTTTCACATGCTCCGCCACGGCTGCCGCCAACAGGTAACGGTCCTGCTCATCCGAAGGCGTATATACCTCAAACGCGCATTTCACGCCGTCTTTTTCCCGGATGCCATCACCATCCGTATCTACCCAGCCATTGCCTTCTAACAGTTCCTTGGCTTCCTCTGCCTTAGAATCCTCGTACTCCATGGGTTCTCCCCAGATTAAGTTATTTGCCCATCCTTTTGCTGGCTTGCCAACCCCATGGAAGGCATTTTTTATGACCTCCTCTCGGTCAATGCCAATTGACAGCGCTTTACGCACCACCACATCAGAAGTCACTGCATTCCCAACTTCCACTTCTTCTCCTTCTGCATTCGTAAATATGCCTGGCTTACGGCAGGGAAGGCTGATATTGCGTACATCTATCGTCTCCATCTCTTCCAAATGCATCCCTTCCACTGACTCTGCCGCATAAGAAGGCTGCACCATAACCACATCCAGTTGCCCGGACTTTGCATTGGAAAATGCCGCCTCATTGTCCATGTCCACAAAGGTGACTCGCTTTATTCCTGGCGCCCCCTCAAAATATTCTTCGTTCGCCTCCACAATCAGCTGCTGTTCTGCGTCGTACTGCACCACTTTCCATGGGCCTGTGCCTATTGGCATTTTGTCAAAGGATACGCTGTCATACCCCTTGCTTGGCACAATCCCAAGCTGGGCAGTGCAGTCCAAAAATGGGGAGAACGGCTCCTTTAACGTAAACTGTACAGAATATTCCCCCAGCGCCTCCACCTTCTCTACTTTGGAAAGGTCAACCTCCCCATTCTGCCCCTGGTTCTCCATAACCGTCTTATATGTGAACGCCACATCCTCTGCTGTAAAGCCAGAGCCATCCTGGAATTTTACCCCTTCCCGTAGCTGGAAGGTATAGACCAGGGAATCCTCTGAAACTTCCCAGCTTCTTGCAAGGCTGCCTTCATATTCTGATTTGCAATTTACTTGCACCAGCCCATTATTGACAAAGCCATACCCATAAGGGAACCCTCCTTTGATTGGATCCAGCGACCCATCCCAAAACCCATGCCCTACGTAACAGACAATGCTATCTGAGGCGCCAGCTTCTCCAGAAGCGCCAGCCTTTCTTGTCCCCGCCCCACATCCGGCCAAAGCAATGGCCAACGCTGCAAAAATGCCAAGCAACATACCTTTGGTTCTTATTTTCATCTTGCCTTACCCTGCTTTCTATCCATTTTATCAAATTCTATCATAAGCAGGAGAAGGGACGGAAGCCTCCTGGGGGGATGTTTTGCCCATTAACCGCAGGAATAAAAAAGAATGCGCACAGCGCATTCTCCGCGCGCGAGCGGATTGCGTAGCAATAAATTCCCTCTCCGCGAGCTGCGCATAATTTTTTATCTTATAGGAAATTTATACACTTTAACACTTCACAGTAACACTGTATTTCCTATAAGATAAAAACCGCCGCGCCATGGTCACCCATCGGCGCAGCAGCCCTCAAATAGCCATCTTCATTTACTTTATTCACAAGGAAATTTCATCCCCCACTGGCTCCGAACCTCATCCAACAATTTCATTACCCGCAAGCTTTCTGCATGGGGCATCTCTTCGCATTCTGTCTTTCCAGCCTCAATCGCCTTTTTGCATGCAAGGACTTCATATTCATAGCCGCTGATTTGTTTGGGCACTGTATAGCGTGCTGTCAGCTTCCGATTTAGCCCAAATACCCGGATTTCCTCACAATTATTGATATTCTGCACTTCCAGATACCCTTTGTCGCCACTGATGACGCCTTGCCGGTCAGTTTGCGCCAGCATATCGCTGTGCAGCACCGCCATTTTCCCGCCCTCAAATACCAGGGTAATGCTGTTCATCCAGTCTATCCCACTGGGGGATAAAACTGCAGATGCATGTACCCTTTCAACTTGTCCGTGAAATGCCATCAACGCGAAATTGATTGGGTATACGCCCAAATCCAGCAATGCCCCTCCTGCCAATTCCGGCTTCTGCATCCGCTCCACATGAGGCAGGATATAGCCAAGGTTTGCCGTTAAGGAAGTCACTTCCCCAATTACGCCGCTGGCCACTAAATCATCGACCATGCCCCGGCTGGGCATATACCTTGTCCAAATTGCCTCCGCCAGCAAAAGCCCCCGTTCTTCAGATATATCTATCAGCTCTTGCGCCTGTGCTGCATTTACAGTAAACGCTTTTTCAACCAGGACATGCTTGCCATGTTCCAAGCATAGCTTTGCATGCTGGTAATGGTGGGAATGGGGGGATGCCACATAAACAAGCCCCACTTCTGAGTCATCCACCAATTCCTCATACGAGCCATACGCTTTTTCAAAGCCCCATTCCCCTGCAAATGCTTTTGCCCTGCCATAATCCCTGGACGCCACCGCGTAGCTTTCTATCCCATCCATCCTGGAAATGGTCTTTGCCATGGTGCCGGCAATATTCCCTGGCGCTAAAATTGAAAATTTCATTCCTTTTCCCTTCCTTTTTCTGCCATCCTGTTTCTACCCGCCTTGCTTGTGTTATGACAAATATTTCTGCAATGTGCGCATGCATTCTTTCAAGTCAATGGGTTTTGCAATATGGGCGTCCATGCCTACCTCCAAGCAATGCTGGGCGTCATCTGAAAACGCGTCCGCCGTCATAGCGATAATTGGAAGGCCGTTATCTGACCGCTCCAAGCCCCGGATTGCAACCGTGGCGTCATACCCATTCATCACCGGCATACGGATATCCATTAAAATTGCATCATAAAACCCAACCTCAGATGCTTCAAATTTTTCTAAACATTCCTTGCCATTCACTGCCCGTTCCAGGACAAGCCCTACTGATGAAAGGATTTCACTGATAAATTCCCAGTTCACATCAATATCTTCCGCAAGCAGGACATGCTTGCCCTCAAAATCTATTTCTGCCTCTTCCTCCTCGTCCTCTGGGGAAATGCCCTCCATATATTTCCTTAAGTACAAATATAATGTGGACTTAAACAACGGCTTGGAAATAAAGCCTTCTATCTCGCTGGTGTCTACCTGCTCTTCTAACTCGCTCCAATCATACGCAGAAATTAAAAATGCTGGGATCCTGTTTCCACTTGTAACATTGCGCATCTCGCGGACAACTTCAATCCCATTCATATCTGGCATTTTCCAGTCCACTAACACGAAATCATAATCGTTATTCTGCAGATGCCTGTCTTCAATCATACGGATCGCCTGCCTGCCATTCAAAGACCACTCTGTATGGACCCCCAACTCCTGCAAGTTGGAAACAGCGCTGGTACACAATAACTCATTATCGTCCACCACCAGCACGTCCCATTGGGGAAGCACCATATCTTTCTCATCTATATTGGATTTTTTCAAATCCAATATAATATGGAATTTACTTCCTTTGTCCTGTTCGCTTTCTAGTTCAATCGTGCCTTCCATAAGGTCCACAATCGCCTTTGTAATGGACATCCCAAGGCCGGTACCTACAATTTTTGCCACCTGGTCTGAGCTTTCCCGCTCAAAGCTGTCAAAAATTTTCTTCTGGAATTCTTCTGACATGCCAATCCCTGTATCTTCTACAATAAAATGGGTGCGTACATAATCTTCCCCTTTCGGCGATTCTTCCTGGTACAGATGCACGTCAATCCTGCCTTCTTCCGGCGTGAATTTGCCTGCATTGGATAAAAGGTTTAGCAACACCTGGTTTAAGCGCACGGAGTCGCAAAAGACATTCTCAGATATAATGGACTGAATAAAAATATCAAAAAACTGGTTCTTTGACTTCACCTGCGGCTGCATCATGTTCACAATGTCATCCATCGCCTCTTTCAAAGACATGGAATTCATATTTAGGTTCATCTTCCCACTCTCAATTTTGGACATATCCAGCACATCATTGATTAGCCCCAGCAAATGTTTGCTTGACAGCTTCACTTTATTCAGGCAGTCCACCACACGCTCTGGGTCTTTAATATTTTTCAGGGCAATCTCCGTCATGCCAATAATGGCGTTCATTGGGGTCCGGATATCATGGCTCATGCTAGATAGGAACTCACTTTTCGCCTTATCTGACTGCACTGCCTTTTGGCGCGCCTCATACAGCCGTTCCATCTGTTGGAGGGAAAATTTAAAGTACATAAAAAACACAATTGACATCGCAACCAAAATCATGACAGAAGAAATTATCATAATCCCAATACGTTGGAAATCCAATTTGCTGATTGGCCCTTTCATAGCCTCGCTTTGCATAACGGTAATCAGGTACCAGTCAATATTATCATCAATCGGGCTGCAATATGTATAACGTTTCTCGCCATTGATCATCACTAGCTTGGAATATGTCTCCCCTAAGTCAATCGCCTCCTGAAGCCCTTCCACATACTCTTTGGCGCCTCCTGCTGCCTCAAGCTCGGCCTCTGCCAGGATACGCTCATAATAGCTTTCCCGGAAAGCATCCCCGCTCCTGATTACAAAATTACCATTTTTATCAATAATATGGGAATAAACTAACGTATCGTCATAATCCAGAAAAAGGGCTTCTTTCAGAAAATCCATAGGGACCCCAACAACTAACGCAATGCTGTCCCTCCCATCTTCCATAGGGTATGCCGCTTCCATCCCCAAAAGCAGCATCCTTTCCCCGGTTTCGCTTATTCCGGCCTCCACAATGCTTCCGTAGGATTTCAGGGATTCCACAATAGCCTCGCTGGAAGCCTCCATCCTTTCCCCATAGACAGGCTCTATTAAGCCGTCTTCTGTACACAGCCCAAGGAAAGTGAAATCCCTTACCTCACCGCCAAGCTTAAGGTCATCCAGCATCTCTTCCCCATATTCAGCAGCTTCTGGCGGGGTACGTTTCATAATCCCCTCCACCTGCGACAAACGCAGGCTAATCACTGTTTTAAATTTCTGGCTCAACTGAACATTCATCTCAGACATATAGATCTCACTGATTTCATCAATCGTCTTTTCAGTCCTTCTACCCATAATCAAAACTAACACAATGAAAACAATGATACATACGCTGATTACGGAGACAAAGCTATTCCTCAAAAATTTTTTAATATTTATTTCCATTCCATCCTCCATACCGTACACCCTGCCAGGAAGCTTTCTGCCATCTTATCTTTTACTCATTATTTATTCTCAGCGTATTTATCAATTGTACTTATAATCTTCTCCTGGACAGGAAGCACTTTTAACAGGGCCTCCCGCGCCTGGTCTGGCTGCCCTGCGCGCAGCAAATCCACAATTTGGCTGTAAGCCTCATAAACAGGCATGACAGACAGGTTACCAGAAGCCCCTTTAATGGCATGGGCTTTCTCTATAATATCTTCGTACCCCTCATTGCCAAAATCCGGCTCAAAAGAATATGTGTTCATCATTTTCTTAAACGAGCCAAGCATTTTTTTATAAATTGCCGCGCTGCCGCCCAAACGTTTTACACCTTCATCCACACTTACTCCCAACTCCCTAAGTTCATCCAGCAAATTCATCAATACCTCTCCTTTTCCTTATCCATATTATCATAAACGTAATATAAGCCTGTTATATTTCACAGGCCTAATACCGATTTTTAACATTTTTATTTTACCATACTTCTCCCCATCCCGCAACAAAAAAAGGAGCCTCCCTATGGAATGCCCCTTTTCCCTGCCTGGTTCCAGAATGCAGGCCCTTACAGATAAATGTCTACGGAAGGGTATGCCTGGCGCTTGTTCCCTCCTTCCTTCCCTTTCCCTATAGCATCTTCCTTTTCTCCTATTTCGCCGCCTGTTTTGACAGCCGCCGTTTCTTCTTCCTTCTTGCTGCTATTTCCTTTGACAGCCGCTGTTTCCTTTCCTTCCTTCTTGCTGCTATTTCCTTTGACAGCCGCCGTTTCCTTTTCTTCCTTCTTGCTGCTATTTCCTTTGCTGGCTGCTGTTTCCTTTTCTCCTTTCTTGCTGCCTGCGCTCTCCTGCCCTGCGGATTTTTCCACTTCGTCCAATTCTTCCTTCGCTTCTGCCAAGGTATTTATTTGGGAGGCCAAAGCCGTTTCCATTTTCTTCTCCACCTCTGCAAGTTCCTTTTTCTTTGCCTCCACATCTGACCGCCCGCCATCCTGCTTAATCTCTGCTTTCAGAACGCCGGCTCTATGTTCCATACTCATTGCCACACTGCCTTGCACTTTAGCCTGCCCCATCGACAAGTCTGCTGAAATCATCGCCTTCATATTTGCTTGGGACAGGCCGCCTCCTTTGCCTTTTGCGCCCTGCCTGCCGCCGCCAAGCATATCATCCATCGAAGTTCCTTTTCCCTGGCTCTTTTTATCATTCACCGCCGCCTGCCTTTGCTCAATCTGGCGCTGCCTAAGCTGATTGTTTAAATCATTGATCTCCTGCATGATTTCCTGGCGTTTCTTACTTTTTGCCTCCATATCCATATCCTCATTGGAAGAAAGGTTCTGAAGTTCTTTTTGCTTATTGGCAATCTGCCTTTGAATATTTTTACTTACGGAATCTGTTTGCTGCAGCCTGGCTTGCCCTGACATTGGCGCAGCCTGGCCCATACCACCTATTTTCATTCTGCTAACCTCCTGTCTTTCCATTTGAAATCCTTTTCCTGTTAAAGCCCAAACCATAAGGCACTATGGCTTGCATGGTATTTCGGAAAGGGGGAGCCGCGAAATAAGCGGAATGTATTTAACCGTCCATTTTCTGTTGTAAATTCAATTTTGGCGGTCCATCCCCTAAGCAATGAGCCGCCATGCCTGAGCCTTTAAAATTCAATCCCTTCTTTTTTTATGGCTTTCTGCATCTCTTCTTTTTCCATTTCTTGGAAAGAAATAATTTTGCCCTTAGAATCCCGTTTTACGAAAAGATATGCCGCTCCTTCCTCGTCGCACCCGCTGGTATACACACAATGTTCCGCATCATACAAAACCTTAATCCATTTGCCCTTGTATTTCCCCTCCTGGGTCACGCCATATTTTTCGTACTCTTTTGGAAAATCAACCGCCATATCCCCTGCGGATTCTGTGGCATCGCTGGATTTATATGAAAACGCCAACCCTGTTTGGGGCAAATAGGAATGCCCTCCCTCATCAAGATCCTCAGTAGAAACAGCGTTTAAGCCCACTTCCTGGAACCCCTCTATGGCTCCTGAAGCCTCCCGCTGCGCTACTAACCCTACCGCGCCACGCCCATCGGTGAACCTGCGGAACATACCTGGCTCTATTTCATCTTCAAAATACCCTACCACTTTGCCCTGATACCGAAAGCAATTCTCCTTATCGTCATACAGCAGGCCAAACTTCTGATATTCGGACCCCTCATTTTCGTATGCGTTTTCAAGGAACCCTGCCAGCCTGCGCCCTTCCTCTTCACGCAAGTCCCCGCTCCACACTGGCACAGCTTGCGCAGGTATTTGGATAGGGGAACTCTGGCTGCCTTCCTGCGCCAAATCCCCCTCTGCCAAATAAGCGTCCCCTGTTTGCTTTGTGGAAGTAGCAAACAGGACAACGACAAATACCACTAATATTGCGGCACCGGCAACTGCCTTGCCGCTGTATATTTTCTTTTTCATAATTGCCACAATCCTTTCTTCCATTGCATCTTTTCCAAAACCGGCGCCCCATGTCATCGGCCTGCCTTTCCTTTCTGCCAGGCTGATTAAAGACAGTGCATAAACGCTTCTGGAATCCTGCCCGAAATGCCGCACCACCTTTTCATCACAGGCAAGCTCAATATCCCGGTTCGCCAATATATTCATCACCCACACCAGCGGGTTGCACCAATGGACGCATACGGCCATTGCCAGCACCAGCTTCCAAACCACGTCAAACCTACGGATATGCACCAGTTCATGGGTAAGCACAAGCCGCATCTGCCTGTCGCTTTCCCACTTTATCCCTTTGGGGAGCAAAATCACAGGATGCCGCACGCCATACGTCATAGGGGTTGCCACCAAGCTTGATTCGCGTACCTGTACCTTACGCTTCATCGGAAAAGACCGGACATAGGACAAAACATCCAAATCCTCCACTGGCAATGTGACGCGAAATTCCCGATAACATTTCAAATACGCAAAAGCATAAAATACCGCGCACAGCAATGCCCCTGCCAAATAAATTAGGTTCCATGCGGGCAAAAACTTTTGCAGCCCTTTTGCCCCTTCCTTTACCCTGGCATCGCCCTGCACCTCCTCCACAACGCTGTTTCCTGTAAGCAATTGCCCCTCGCCTGCTTGAATTCCCTGCCGCCAATCTGCCAGCTCGGTCTCTTTTGGCGCTGCAAACCCAAAAACATCCCCCCATTGCCCCACGCCCTCAAAATGTTCCAGCAGCGTATACGCATTCCATGGAACTGGGACAGCAGCAGGGACCAAAAGGCGCAACGCCACTGCCATCCACAAAACCACAAACGTATTTCCTGGCAGCTTATTTTGAAATATTTTGCGTACTGCAAGGACTGCCAAAACCATTGCGCCTCCTGTAACGCCCATTTCCAATAAATCCATCCTCCATCACCTCACTCCAGTTCTTCCACTAGCTGTTTCAACCTGTTAATTTGTTCCGCAGACAAATTCTTACGGCCCAACAAAGCCGCAAACAATTTATCTGCAGAGCCATCATAAACCTTGTTAATTAACTCCTCTGTCTCCGCCTCCTGCACTTCTTCCTTGGGAATCAGCGCATGGCACATAAAATTAGGTTCCGAACGCTCAATGGCGCCCTTATTCATGCATCTTTTAATTAAAGTGTATGTGGTGTTTTTGTTCCATCCAACCTCTCCCTTCAAAACCTCAGCAATGTACTTGGCGGTTTTATCCCCCTCCCGCCAAAGCACATCCATTACTTTCAGTTCAGAATCAAATAATTTCACATCCATAAAAAGAACCTCCTTTACGCAACAAAACTACTGTGGTAGTACATATCCTCATACTACTACAGTAGTTTATCTTTGTCAACCCTAAATCCATCTTCAATTATTTCCTGTAAACCGAAGCAAAACAGGAATAGCCTACAAATAACAGCACACACACCAGAAAAACTTTCACGCACATTTCAATATTTACATTCCATGACAATGCATATCCATAAATACTGACGCCACATACCAGGGAAGCCCCTGGGCAGAGAAGAAGGAGCATCTTATAGGCTTTCCCATTCATATTCTTGCCCTTTGGCTGGGATGGCACAGCAAAGGCGCACAGCAAATGTGCTATTAGGCAGAATAATGGAATCCCAAATACTGCAGCCTCTTTGCCGCTCCATCCATTTGGCACATTTCCAAACCCAAAATGTGTAGCGATTGTGTTTGGAAGTTCCTTCCATAAAAGCACGCCTGCCACCATTGGAAGCAGGGCGATTAAGCTTGTTATCGCTATTAATTTTTTATTTTTCCTCCACAGTTCCATGTTCGCCCTCTCCTTTCTGCTTATGCTATCACGACTGCTTGGCTCATTGCTCACGGGAATAAATTTGGGAGCGCGCCGTATCCCACCGCGTTTTCGAGACGGGCAAGGATATTGTCAACTGTTTTCGAGAAATAATCCAAAGCCTGGCTGCCGCCCTCCCCATATCCCTGCAAGAGGGCTGACAGCGCTTCCATTAATTTTCCACGAAGCCTTTGCTGCCTGTCCCCTCCCCAAACATCTTGCATTTTTTGGTAATCCTCTTTCCGGAATCCCCCATTTTCTGCCAGCGGCCTACCCGCCAGGATATGCCCCACAATATTTGTCAACATAACTTCACAAATATTTTCCGCCATATCCTCGTACTGGCTATCGTGCCTTCGCAATACTTCCCTCACATGCCCCTCCGGGAACAAATGCAGAAATTTCTGTTCTATCGAAAGGCAAACCAGGTATCCATAAATTTTATCAATCCCAGTAGATGCAGAAATATCCTTCAACACTGGATAATCCAAAGTTAAAATCGTATCCTGGGGGCAAAGTTCCATATCATACCACTTAAAAAATTCTGGCATTCCCTTGACAAATACATCATGCAGGCAGCAATTCCCATAATGGTCAAATTCTTGGGAAATTGTATTATACAATGCAAGGGCTTCTTTTGCCTTTGCCTCCACACACGCCATGCCCGCCTCATAGGCCTCCTGCGCTGATAATTCCCTATCCAAGACGGCGCCTTCCCCACCCCAGGTTTCGGCTTCATGGACGCAGTACAGCACAGCCTCCATAAGCTGCTCTGCCTGCCCATAAGGCATGGAGGTATGCCCACAGGCGGCATACCGTTCTGCCAGCTTGCCCACAATTGGCACCAGTTCTTCCATTGCGTATCCCATTCCCATCACCCCCAAAACAACTCTTTTAACGCTTTATAGTACAAATCGTAATCCCATCTTTGCACCTCGTCGAACTTCGCATATTCCCCATGCCCTTCTGACCTTTGGTAGCCTTGGTAGCCTGCCCGTACCGCCTGTGAAAATAGGTTCAGGCATGTCCCTTCCAGATAATCCAGGTCGCCAAAGCATATTTCTTCAAATTGCTCCTTCATCAGGTGCAGCAATTCATCATCCGTCAGTTCATCATCCATTTCATTTTTATACAAATAAAAAATTTCCTGCAGACGAATAATGGTGTCCACATAGTTATTCTGGTCGATAAAATCAGAGTCGCAGAATTGATGGATAATTTTTGGCGCAATGCCTTCCCCAAACTCTACCCTCCTTTGTTCCCGTAAAGCATGGCCGCGCTCCTCCAAAATCAACTCTGCATCCTGCTCACTTAGCATAAGCCCGTACTGTGCCGTTGCATTGTTTGTCTCAATAACCTTCCCCAACTGATTTTGCCTTTGCAATAAAACCATCCAATTCCCGTCCAAGAAAAACCCTCCTATCTTTTTATTTTCCATGTATGGAAGATGATTATAGCATCCCGCCTGGACAGTTACCAGTCTTGAATTCAATGGTGTTTTATGATATAATTAATATAGAAAAACAAGCAACCCCTCATTTATGAAGGCGTTGCTTATTTTTCTATGCCAAGTGCAGCCACAAAGCAAGGTATGTTATTTTATTCCCGCAGTTTGCCGCTTTGCTATTTTGCATTCGGGATTGTTTTGCTGCTCTTGACATGGCCGCAGACAATGCACTTTTCTATAATGCTGCCATCCTTATTCGCTGTTGGCTTTGTCACAGTAACTTCATAGGTATGGGGAATGCTCCCAATCGCTTCTTGCCTTGTCTCTTTGCATACCGTGCAGGTATACACCTGCTCGCCATCTTCCTTGCAGGTTGGGGCTTTCGCCACCACGCCTTTATCCCAATTATGCTCTGCGCAGCCCTCAGCCCCACTTTCTGCATCTGCCAAAGACCAGAGGCCAGAAGCCAGGTCGATATGTAAGGCTGGCACAACAGCGTTAGAAGAAGTGCTTATATTGCTGCCATAGCTAAGGATATACCCGTAATCGCTGACATCCACGGCATAAGTTGCGTCATAACCAAGGGAACGCAGCCACCACCAGCAGCCCCCTGCATGCTCGCCGCTGCTGATAAACGTTCCTCTCGCCCGTGCATAATCACTTGGTTCCATGCGGCGGGTTGCAGAATCCGTCCCATCCTCTTCACAAAACCCATAGGACGGGTTCGCTGCATCCTCCATAGATAACAGAGTTACCTTATCGTTGGCTTTGCCCTTATCTTCTGTGCCATATTCTGGGTTGGCCTCATTTTCTGCCGTCTGCCCCACGACTGCCTTCTGTTCCCCGCTGCTGAACGCTGTATGGTAAAATGTGCTGTTCAGCCAGTCCCGAAGCATGCTGCCCTCCCAGGTAATGTCAGTCTTTTCTTGGTTATAATCTTCACAATCCAGGCCCCTATCTGCTATAACAAACAGCGTAGAGCCGTCATTTTGCAGCACCCGCCATTTGATCGGCTCCCATTTGAAGTAACGGTAATCGCTGTCCCCAAAATATCCGTCATAATTCGTGTTGCTTTTGCTGACCCTCCGGTACCTAGCGCCATCTACCCAAGCATCCCCATTGACGTCATAAGGCGCCCCGGTGATTGCAGCGGTAAGGGCCTCCCCGGAAACCTCCGTCTGGGGATAATTGCCAAAATAAACATAACTCCATTCTGTGTAGTCTGTGCCGTCATCCATTTTTGTACAATGATGCACCGGATTTGAGGGCAGTTCCTTTGCGGCGCCACCTGGCTTTGCTTGCGCTGGAATCCACTGTATTGTCAGGAAGATTGCCGCTGCAAGCAGCAGTGACAGATGTTTTTGCCTTGTTCTTTTCGCTTTTTGTTCCATATTGTTCTCCTTCCCTGCTCCGTTGTACGTTGCCTTTCGTTTCAGCTTTTGCCATCACGCGAAACCTGCGCCACTGGCGCACCTTTTCCGCTCTTGGTTTCTAATTTCTATTTTACCATATCAAAAAATGGATCACAAGCACGTTCCATAACATCATGTCTTGATAATCCTAAAGTTAAGTACGCCGTATCCCCGTCCCTTTAACATAAGGATACCATAATAGACTTACGGAATTATTTCTGAACCCACCCATGCCTTATACTCGGAAACCAACTCTTTGAATTCACTGTGCTCCCTAAGGAAATCATAGGCGGCATCCCTTTCCAGCTCCAATAAAATTGCTGGCAGCATCTGTTTTGGGTCAGAAACTTTTGCAATGCGGTTAAATAGTGGGGAATTGCCCATATCCCATGGCGTGCGCATTGTTTCCAGCAATTTTCGCAAAAGGCAGACGCATTCGCCGGCGTCTTTCATTGCCCCGGCTACTTGCAGCGGGGCTACAAATGAATTATATTCCCATAGCCCAAAAAGCCCTGGCATTTGGCTTGCTTTATCTGCAACATCCTTTGCAGCCTGTATGCAGCCATCTGCCAACTCTGCATCGACCATTTTATACAACAGCATTTGAACTTTATTCAGCGCAAGGAGCAAGGCGTTCTGTAAACCTTTGATTGCTTTCTCCGTCTCGCCTTGGCATAAATAGATATTAGTTTGCAGCATCTGCTTGTCCGCCATGCTGCTAAACGCGTCCTCTTTATCCGGCATGGAATCCAGAACCTCCTGCGCCTTGCCATACTCACCATTACGGATAAACCTGCTTACCATCATATAGCTTGCGCTGTTGCTAATTTTACCGTCACTGCTCCCCGCAAGCTTATGGTACCATTGGGCAAGCATATCATCGTAACAGCGCACCTCATGGTCTGGCAGCCCAGATATCGCAAGCAGACCGTCAAGCTGAAAGGTAAGGCGCTGCAATAAGGCCTCGTTATGCGGGTATTCATGGATTTTTTGCTTCGCGGCGCCAAAGGCAGACGCAACCCCTTCTTTTTGGGCAATTTCCATAATCCCTCTGCAAACGCACCCCATTTCCTGTTCTGATATATCTTCCTGAAAACAAAACAGGGTATTTAAATCAACCTTAAGCAAACGGGCTAATGGCGCCAAAAGAGAAATATCCGGGCTTGTGGAGCCTTTTTCCCACTTGCTGACAGCAGGTATTGATACATTAAGGTATTTCGCCACCTGTTCCTGCGTCAGCCCTAATTCCTTCCGCTTTTGCTGAATTACCAAATTCATCGGCATATTATCATCTCCTTTACACTGAATGGTACAAAAGCCTTTGTTGCCCTAATGATACCACCAGGCTGCATGTGCGGCAATTGAGAGGTTGTTAACTTTTAGTGAAATTTTTTATCTTATAGGAAATTTATACACTATAACACTTCACAGTAACACGGTGTTTCCTATAAAAGGACAAAGAATCCTGCTCTGCAGGATTCTCCGCCTGCGGCGAGCCGCTTTCGCGGCATATTTCTTTTCCGCCGCAGTACCCTCGCTTCGCTGGGGCAGACCCTACGATAATTGTTTTTTCTTTTATAGGGAATCCGAAGGAATTTCCTATAAGATAAAAAACAGCCGCCGCTACTTATCATAGCGACGGCCGTCCGCTTCTGGCAAAAGCCATACATTATCAGGATTCCTCAATATTTTCGTCTGCCAGCCCTACATAAATGTGAATCTCTGCATCCTCCATGCACTCATCTTGGTACTCTTCAAAATCACACTGGAAGGCCCTTGGCAGGTCCATCTCCCAAATCTCCTGCCATGCCGCCCCAACGGCCTGCACCATGTCGCCGTGGACAATAAACTTTGCATACCTGCCTGCCGGGACCTTGCAAACTGCATATTTTCCATCTTCTGGCTCCTTGGACACCTCGCAGGCAACCACCGCCGTGTAATCTGATTTTTCATCCCCCTCAAATTCTGTATAAAGCCCAAGCGCTTTGTCATTTGCTTTACAGGGAATGGAAGCATAGACGCCTTCTTTATAAAATTTCTCCCACAAGCCGCCAATCACTGCCCCCATATTCGGGTTCTGGTTATTGGCGCGCGCGCAAACCCCTACTGCAATTTTCTCTTCCAAAGTTACAATTTCATACTTCATATCCATACCATCCTTTCATTTGATAAAAGGATTATAGCACCCTAAAAAGGACATCTGTATGTCATGATTCCAAATACTTTTCCCGGATGTTTTCTGCAAACGCAGCCAATTCCTGCCGAAGCCACACAGGCTCTAGAAGCTCCGCATCCATCCCAAAAGAGATAATCCAGCAAAGAATGCTGTATTTATCGGTAAAGCCAGCCGCAAACAGCAGCGACCCGTCCTGCCCTTCCACAAAGCAGTCAGCCCCAAACTCCTCTATCAGCCTCCATTTAAATTTCTTATGTATCTTTGCCTTGACCTGATAAACCATTGGGAATGCTTTTTCCAATGATAAATTGGGGGCTGGCACCGGGCGTTTTTCAAAGGCCTCCCCTAGGGTTAAGCCTGCCATGCGGGTTAATTTAAACAGGCGGAACCCCCGCCGCTTCCTGCAATACCCCCACAAATACCAGCTTGACCACTGGAACACCAAATCATACGGCTCAACTGTCCGCTCCGATTCCCCTTTCGGCGCATAATAATGGAAAGAAATTTGGATGCCAGAAACGATTGCTTCCTGGATTTTTTCTATTTTGGGCATCAATGATTCTTTCTGCCAAGAAGAAAGGTCAATTAATATATGCTGCTCCCCTGCTGGCAGGCTTGCCGCCCCTGCCGACAATTTTTCCATCAACTGGAGGTAACGGTTTGTGCCGCTTACGCTGTCAAGGCTGCGAAGCCCTGCCAGAATCGCCTGCATATCGGAAGCGCTGAGCAATGTGCGGTCTATGCTATACCCTTCCATAATAGAAATGCCGCCCTTCGCGCCCTGCTCCGTCACCAATGGGATGCCTGCCATGCAAAGGGCCTCAATATCCCGATTAATGGTACGGCGGGACACCTCAAAGGTTTGGGCCAAATAAGGGGCAGTCACTTTCTCCTTTTGCAATAGGATGGAAAGGATCCCTATCATCCGGTCAATCTTCATATGCCGCCTCCGAAAGCGCGTCCAAAAATATTTGGTTTAACGTGTCCCACTCCTTACGCCTGTCATCTTCCATGCCGTCCATAACCTTCTTTTGCGCCTTTATTTCCTGTTCAATAAACGTATAGGCCGCCGATATCTGGGGACTCCATTCCTGTTCCTGCGTAACCCGTTTATATTCTAATAATTTATGGATTTCCTGCCGTATCCCTTCTGGCAGCCCCAGGTTCAGCAATTCCCCAAACGGCACTGGGGGCGCCTTTTTGTACTGTTCAATATAACGGCATGCCAGCAGGGGGCGCAGCGCATAAAAATATTTCTTATATTTCACCTTTTCCTGTTGAAGATGCTTCTGAAAGGCGCTGCACGCAGTCCCATAATAGTGGGAAACCGCCGCTTTTTTTGAAAAATATAACTGTGCTGGCTGATATATTTTCTCCCACAGCAACGTCTTTTTATAAACAATTGGGGAATTGCCCCACTCAAATAATGTCGCATTGCCCCGGTGGAACTGCTGTAGGGCTTTTTTCAAATCCCATCCATTAATGTCAAGCACTTCGTCCAATTGCCACTCAATCACGTCCCTTGGCCCATCCAGCCTCAGGTAATCTTCCTGTTTCCTGATATAGACAAAACGGACGTCATAGTCGCTGTCTGGGGAAGCAAAGCCCCATGCCCTGCTGCCAGACTCTACGGCAAATAGAACTTTCACTTGCTCCTTTTTTTCAATTTCTAGCAATTTCGCCTGGATTTCACCCTGAATATCCCTCATTCCCACTCCTCCTCAATTGCCCTTTGGTTGACGGACTCTACAAATGCGCCCACTTTCCCCATGTCCGGATGGTCTGGCAAAACACTATGCTTTTCTGCCATTTCCAGGCGGCTTTCATATTCCCCTAGCATCTGGTAAAACTCCCCGTCAAACGTGCCGTCTTCGTTCTGGAAGCCGCCTGCCCTGATTTTTAACAGCACGTCCAAGCCATCCACCCGATGGGTTCTGATTTCGCCCTGTTCCAGAATATCAATCGCCATCATAAACAGGCGGATTAAATGCATCGCGTGTTTATTTAGATGGCCGCTGTCTTTCTTTTTGTTGCGTTTCCCAATTTTATCATAATCACGGACTACATTATGCAATGCCTCAAACATTTTCTGGTAATCCCGAAGGGGCATATGGGTCTGGCTGGCATCCACAAATATTTCGGTGTCCATGCCTGGGGTCACTGCTTGGTCAACATATAGCCTTACGTTTCCATATGCAAACTCCCCGTACTTCGCCTGGAAGCCTGCTAAGGCATTCTGGACAGAATTCAGGATATGCCGCTCTTTTTCCCGCTGGGGCATGCCGCCCCTGGCAATGGCATTTTGCAGCCTGCGAAGCTGGGCGCTGGCATAACCGCCAAAAGACTTGGCAGCCCGTTTGGAAAGGAACAGGCCGCTATTGTCAACAAGCTCCTGGCCAATGGCTGTCTTAATCAAATACTGGTTCTCATCCAACCCTAAAATCTCACATGTGTTTGGGTTGCATTCTAACAAAAGCTTCACCATCTTATTGAAAGAATACACCACCGTATCGGTATTGCCATCCTCATATTGCTCAAACCTAGTCAGCCCCAGCAGGTCAGAACGCAAGGGGAGCGTTACGCCGCGCAAATCAATGTCGCTATTTTCATTATTAGTCCCATATGCATAACTCCCGCCTAACCCCAACAGCATGACCCTGCTGCCCAGCCGCTTGTTTGTCCGCAGGAACTCATACTCTGGCTCCATGGCCAATTTTTTAACATCCATCTTGCCACCTCGATTTATCCACTTTCTTTTACCTATTCCCAAAAACCTATCACAGTTTCAGGAATAGCCTGACCCTATCATTTTCCAGGCCCATCCTGATTCTACCACTTTGGCGTTTCCATGTCGATATTTTTACTTACGATGCCTGATATGGCGCCTTTGATGTTTGCCCCATCACCGTTTTGCGGGCAGCCGCACGGTAAAGGTGCTTCCACCGCCCGGCGTATCGCTGACAGATAATTTACCTCCATGGCTGCCGCATATTTCCTTTGCAATCGCCAGCCCCAGCCCAAAATGCCCTTTATCGCTGCGGGAACTGCTTACTTGATAAAATTTGTCAAAAATTTTCTCTTTTTCCCCATCTGGAATCCCAATCCCAGTATCAATGACTTGGATATAGCATCTGGCACGCTGCTGATACAGGCGCACGGTGGCCTTCTGCCCCGAAGGGGTGTAATGCAGGGCATTATCCAACAAAATCACAAGCACTTGCTCCACCCTTTGAGGGTCGCAGGCACAGGGGCAGCCCCCTCCTTTTTCCAAAGATAAAAAAATCCCTTTGTTTTTCGCTATCCCTTCGTAAGTTCTGCAAACCTTTTGCGCTAAATCTGCCAAATCCACAGGCACAAACTGAAAGCTCAGGCTGGCGCGCTCCACTTTCGCTAAGCACAAAAGGTCTTGCACCAACCGTTCCATCCGGGACATTTCATTGCCCATTAAAGAGAAAATCCTTTCCCGTTTTCCAGAATTTGGTTTATGCTCCAACATAGACAGCCCCGTTTTAAGCACCGCCAGGGGCGAGCGTAATTCATGGGAGGCAAAGGCAATAAATTCTTTTTGCTTTTCATGGTTTTGGGCCACCGGCTGCAGCGCGTGGGAAGTAAACCCGTAAGAGAACAGATAGACAAGGGGAATAGAAAACAACCATACCGCAAAAAACCCAATACGCTGCATTTTTACATTCTGCAAAAATGGTTTTAGGCTGTATAAATACAAATATGTGACGCACGGCTGCTGCTCAGAAACCGCCCCATACAAAACAAGAAATTTTGAACCCTCCCCCCCATATTCAAAATACTCTTTTTCCGCGGTGAAATTTCCGGTAATTGGCGCAATCCCCTGTTTGATGATATATTCCCCCACTTCCTCCGCCAGCCTGCGTTCCGGCTCCGTCAACGCCACTTCTGAAAGGGTGGAGGGAACCCCATCCACTTTAAGGTACAGCAAATCCTCCCCAGCGTCCACATTCCGCATATACCAGTGGATGCTGACCGGGTTTTTGGTATGCAGCTCATAGGAAACAGTATTTGCATTCAGGCAAAAAAGAGCCTCTTCCTGCCCATACATATTTTTTTCGGAAATACCCAGGCAGCATAATACTATGGCAAGGGCCAGCAAAGCCGTGATGGCGCAGCAAACCAGGGAAAGCTTAATTTGAACCTTTTGAAACATCTCAATCCCCCTGTTTGCCCTTTAGGCAATAGCCTTGCCGGTGTACGGTTACGATTTCCACTGCTGCCTGCAGCTTTTTTAGCTTTTTCCGCAGCAAATAAATGTAGTTATCCAGGTTCCCATCCTCAATTTCCGCCTCCATGCCCCAGACATTCCCAATAATCTGCCTGCGCGCCAGCACTTGCCCGGGATTGCGCATAAAAAAAGCCAACAATTCCCCTTCCCGCTTAGGCAGGATATAAGCCTCCCCGCCATACATCAATTTTGACTCTTTTTCGGAAAAGCTGATATCCCCAAACTGCAGCAGGAATGGGGAAGGCTGATCCAACGACCTGCGCATCACGCTGCGGATACGAGCCATCAGCTCCCCTAGGTCAAAGGGCTTCACTAAATAATCGTCTGCGCCCAGGTCCAGCCCATTGATTTTCTCAGCAGCTTCCCCAAGTGCAGTGATAAATATGACAGGCGTCTTTACCCCATCCTGGCGCATACGTTTCAGTATGCTTTCCCCAGCAAGGCTTGGGAGCATCCTGTCCAACAAGATAATATCATGGGACTCCTGTAAGGCAAGGAAAAGCCCCTCGTACCCATCCTGGCAGATATCAACGGAAAACCCTTCATCCTCCAGCCCATAAGATAACAGTTCTGTTAAGCTTGCGTCGTCCTCAATAATCAATATCCGCATCGCATACCTCCTTCATGTTTATTTATATTATACCATACCATGTCTCTAAAAGTCCTCTAAACAGGCGCAAGGGGCGCCAACGCTGCCAGAATTCCAGCCATTTGGCATGTCAGCTTCTTAGGCAACGCCTCAAAAGCCCCATCCAAACATTGCAGCCGCACAACAATTGCCCAAATCCATATTAGAGGAATGTTAGAGGACTTTCCCACTGCCTTATGGTAAGATGGCAGAAAATCAACATTCCAAAAGGAGGATGCCATATGAAACAGAAGCTTTCACTTTTACTTGCAGGGCTATTGCTCCTGCTGCCATTATGCATTGCAGGATGCAGTTCACCCAAAACCCAAACCAAACAGGGCGCCAGCCCTGAACAGGCAAAAAGTTCCAGCAGGCAGGGGGATGGCGCGAAAGGGCGGTACCAGGAAGAAGAAATCCCTTTCCCCGCCCCCATCCAAACTATTTTTGACCTGGAAAAAAAGGACGGCACTGTCCGTATCCTGACAGAACAGGAGCCAGGCAGTTTTTACTGCTATAAAAGCCAGGACGAAGGGGCGTCCTGGCAGCAAGAACCTTGGGACGCTTCCTGGCTTCCAGAGCATTACCGGGTCGTGTCCGCCTGTTTTGCGCCAGAAGGGGAAATCTATGTATCCGCAGGCAAAATATCAGAAAACCCACTAGACGAACAACATGCCATTGGCGTATACGAATATTTCAAATTAGAAGAAGCTGGGCAAAAACTTCATTCCTCTCCCCTTTCCCTAAAGCTTCCAGAGCCTAAAAAAGAATACATAAGCTATGGGCTTACTTCTATCACCTGCCCGAAAACCGGAACCTTGGTTGGAACCCTCCAATCTGGGCATGGGGAAAGCCTTACTTATCAGCTTATGGGCTTTGACCCTAACAGCGGAGCCATAACCTGGGAAAGGGAATCGGGAAACGCTGAAATCAAAGCTGTTCAGGGCGCCCTCTATCTAAATGAATTTGACGGGACCATAAAAACCCTTGACGCCGCATCAGGAAACGAACTAACCGAAGCCGTATGCCCCTCTGGGAAATTATTTTTACGCCAAATGGATGCGGACCCTGAAAAGAAAAAAATATATACTTGTGATGAAACGGGCATTTACAGTTCGGACAACACCATGTCGCTCACAGAACTCCTTGTGGATGGAAGGCTAAATAGTTTGTCTGACGTCAGCCACAGCATTCAATATTTCTACCAAATTACAGAAAAAGTGTTCTTGGCTTTTTTAGGCAGCGCCCCTACTGGGGAACTGAAACTGCTGCGCTACGAATATAATGCCAATTTGCCCACCCAGCCAGAACAAGAATTAAAAATCTACTCCCTAAGCAATGATGACACTATCAAAAAACTGATTTTTGATTTTCAGTCCAGCCATCCAAATGTACTGTTATCTTACGAAACGGGCATGGAGTCCCTTGGCGTAAAAAATGAATCTGACGCCATCAATATCTTAAATACAGAAATTATGGCGGGGAATGGGCCCGATGTTTTATTCCTAAACGGGCTTCCCTGGAACTCTTACGCAAAGCAAGGAATCCTTATGGACTTAAGCAGTATAGGGCTTACACAGGACGCAAGCAAGGTATTCCAAAACCTCTTTGCAGCGTTCCAAACACAAGGAAAGCAGTTTGCAGCCCCCATCTCCTTTTCCATCCCGGTCCTGGTAGGGGAAAAGGGAAAAATCGACCAGGCCAGCTCCTTGGAAGGATTACTGGAATTGGCAAAACAAACGGAACATCCGGCTCCCTTAAGCGCAAACAACTTCCTGCCTTATACTTTCAGCATTTTCTGGCAGGAAATCCAAAAAGGCGACGGCTCCATCTCCAAAGAAAAAATCGCGCAACTGCTAGAATACGCCAAAACATTTGACGATTTGTTACAGCCGCAAGAAGGGGAAATTCTGGACATGTTCCAGGCTGTCAGCCCAAATGTGGAAAATGCCCCCTATTACGATTCCGTCAGGCATATGGTGGACATTTGGGATATTGTATATGGAAACACAGCTTCCGGCATTGGGTACCTTGGGAATATCCGGGATTTTACCGCTATTTCCGACCATATGCCAGGGCAAAACCTGTCATTTTTGCCATTCCCTGAACATGTTTTTACCTCCCTGTCTGCAGGTATCAACAGCAAATCCAGCCAAACAGATTTAGCCGCCAAATTTCTGGAATTTATGCTGAGCGAAGAAGAGCAAATGGTATTTATAGACGATTCCCTGCCCCCCTCTTGCGCCTTTCCAGTAAATAAAGGGGCATGGCAGGCAATGGCAGCAAAGCCTTCCCCCAAAAAGCTGGAAGAATATGGGGCTATTTTCCAAAGGCTGGGCGGCTCTTTCCATTGGCCTTCCCAGGAGGAATTTAATCAATTGGAACAGATGGCCTCTGAACTGGACACCCCCGCCATGGAGGATACCTTAATCCTTTCCGCCATCTTGGACAGTGGGGGCGCATACTTATCTGGAAATAAGCCTTTGGATGGAGCCGTAACGGAGATTTCGCAAATGCTTGAACTGTACCTTGCAGAATCTAATGCCTTGTAGCCAAATACCCCACAGGGCGCTTACCCCCGCGGTATTCGCTAATTGAGTTTCGCAATTATCTATAGGATTGCCCGCAAGAAAGGAGGGCTTATGAAAAAACAACATACCTTGCAGAAGGATTCCTTATTCCTTCTGCCCAGCCTGACGGGGGTCTGTATCTTTGTACTTATCCCATTTGCGGATGTGGCGCGAAGGTCGTTCACCACCCTGGGAGGCAGCCGATTTATAGGATTGCAAAATTACAGGACAGTTTGGGGAAATGCAGCTTTCCAGCTTGCCTTGGGAAATACCCTGAAATTCCTTGGGATATCCCTCCCGCTTCTCCTTGCCTTATCCTTACTGCTGGCAAACCTTGCCTATTTTGGCGGCATGGGGCTTTATCGCAATTTTTGCCTGCTGCCTATGGCTGTCCCCACCGCCGCCCTAGTATTTGTGTGGAAGGCACTGTTCCACCAATCTGGCGCCATAAACAGCTTTTTCCATATTTCCATTGACTGGCTTCATTCTTCCCATGCTTTTGCAGTGCTTACCGCCAGCTTCCTCTGGAAAAATATGGGCTATTATGTGATCTTGTGGGCCACTGGGTTAGAAAACATCCCCAAAAGCCTTTATGAAGCATCCTCCCTTGACGGGGCAGGCCCTTTTGCCCAGTTCTGGCATATCACGCTGCCGGGGCTAAAGCCAATGTCGTCCGCCGTATTCACCTTGGCTTTGGCAGGCGCTTTCAAGTCTTACCGGGAAAGCTACCTTTTGGCTGGGGAATACCCGGATAAAAGCATTTACATGGTGCAGCATATGTTCCACAACTGGTTTCGGGATATGGCAATGGATAAAATGTATGCAGCAGCCGTGGTGATTGTATGCCTGTTTGCAGTGCTTGTATATCCGCTGCGCAAAAAAGGAGGTGGCAACCTTGATTCGTTCCACGCTTAAAACTTTGCTGCTGCTAATACTCTGCGGCCTGTCCCTCCTCCCTATTTTCCTTTTATGGGTTGGGTCCATCACTGGCAAGCATGAGCTGGCCCTTTCCCTTGCAGGCATATTGGAAGGGCAGGGACAGACATGTTTCCCGTTGTTCCCAGCTTTCCCCACCCTGCGGGGTTATCTGGAAGTGCTTCTGGACACGCCGGAATTCTATGTGGTGTTCTGGAATTCTGTCAAGGTGACGTTTTTTATTGTGGCGGGGCAGTTACTAACCTCAATCCCTGCCGCCTGGGGCTTTTCCCGCTGGCATGGGGCATTCAGCAGTTTTTTGTTTTACCTTTATACTATCTTAATGCTGCTGCCTTTTCAGGTAACTATGGCGTCCAATTACCTCGTGGTTGACCGCCTGGGCATAATGGACAGCCATGCAGCCATTATCCTGCCGGCTGTGTTTTCCACTTTCCCTGTGTTCCTAACCTATCGTTATTTTATTGGGATACCAGAAGAAATATTTGAGGCGTTTTCCCTGGACAGCAGCAGCCATTTTAGGATGTTTTGGCATATAGGCGTCCCCCTGGCGGCGCCAGGGGCCAAAGCTGCCATGCTGCTTTGCACGATAGAATACTGGAACCTGTTAGAACAGCCCTTGCTTTTTTTGAAAACACCTTCCCTTTGGGTTTTTTCCCTTTACCTCCCAAATATCGGCAAGGAAAATGCCCCTTATGCCTTTGTGTTTTCTTTCCTTGTGCTGTTTCCCATGTGCCTGGCCTCCTTCCTGCAAAAAGAAACGCTGCAAAAAGGCATTGGCGCCATGGCCTTAAAACAATAATACAAGAGGTGAATGTAAATGAAATTAAAGCAACAACTCCAAACCTTCCGAAAGATAGGGAAATTTAACGCTATTTTTATCTTTTTGGCTGGCATAGCGGCCATGACTGTCGTATCCAGGGCTGCGGACTCTTTTATGGTCCCTTATGCCTCTGTAGCCTCCCCAGAGGCAAAGAAATTAAAATACCCATTAGAAATCCAGGGGCGTATAGCCCCAAAAGAAAACCTTGCCATTTGCTGCCCGAAAGGCCTGCAAATCGCCCAGGTACATGTCCAGGTATCTGACGCCGTTGAGAAGGGCAGCCTGCTATTCACAGTAGACTTAGGCAGCCTGCAGGGCAGCATTGCGCAGGCAGAGCAAGAGCTGCAAAAGCTTGAGCTGCAAATAAAAGATTTAACACGAGCCTGGCAGAGGCAAGCCAGCCAGCACAGCCTGGATCTAAAACGTGCAAAAGAAGATTACAATGACACTTTGAAAGAAACCGAAGCCGCTGTAAACGCCGCGCTCCTGGAGCTGGAACATGCCAAAGCAGAGCTTTCCTTACATGCATCCCAAAAACCAGAAGAAACTGCCAGCCAGCAGCGCGCCAACAGCAGCCAGAATCCTAAAAGCCCCTCCGCCACGCCAGACTCGGCGCTCCCTATGGAAAACCCAATGGATGCATGGGCTGCAAAACAAGCGGAATTAGAACAGGTTTGCCTGGAAAAACAGAAGCTCTATGAAGAAGCCGCCACCTCCAGGAAAAAAGCCTTAAAAGCTGCAGCCCGCCAGGTTGAGGACGCCAGTTTGCCTCTAGATAGGGACAGCGCCGCCGACCTGCTGCAGGTTGAGCAGGCAAGTTTGAACCTTACTTTGCAAGAATTAAAGGAACTGCATAAGGCAGGGGGGAAGGTATACGCTGAATCCAGCGGGCAGGTTTTGGAATGCTCCATTTCCACTGGAAGCTTTACCTCCTTGGAACCAGCCATTATCCTTGCAGATTTCAGCCATCCTTTTCAATTTGAAGGCGCTTTAGAAGAAGCTTCCCTCTTTGGAACTGAAACACCCGCCATAGAAGAGGGAATGGAAGGCTCCCTAAAAGCAGGAGAAGGGGACATCTCCCTAGAACATGTAAAAATCAGCCGCATTTCACAGGGAGGGGCTGGAACCTGCCAGGTAAGCGCTGACCTTGCACCCCATGGAACCCTCCAGCCTGGGGAAGCTGTCTTGAGCCTTGAGACCGAGAGCCAGGACTACCCCTGCTGCATCCCACTTTCAGCGCTGTATAGCCGGGAATCCGGCGATTTCGTAATCCGGGTGCAAGAATCCCCGTCCATCTTGGGTATCCAGCCAATTGCTGAGTATGTGCCAGTGGAAGTTTTAGAAAAAAACAGCCAGTATGCAGCGGTGGAAGGGGCGCTTTCTCCCTCAGACTGCGTCATTGTAACCGCCAGCAAGGCCATAAAGGAAGGTGACCGCATACGGATAACCAAAGACTGACCATCCATCATTTTTTCCACTATCTGACGCTGTTTCTCTCTGGAACCCTGTCCCTAGTTACTTTTTTCCAATTTTATATACAGTTCCAGAATTTGGAAAGCCGTGAGGAAAATTTAGCTTACCTCTATTACAAAACGCCCGTCGCTGAACATCCATTGGCAGAGACAGCAAGGCAGCAAGGGATTGAGTATGAAATCTGGACTATCGAAGAAGGGGATTTACAGGCACATGGGCTGCAGCATACCGCCTCTGGGCATATAGCGCAAATAAAGGGAAACGCCATAACAACATTGCGCCAGGATTTTGGGAACCAATCCTGCGCTGTTTCATCCACACTGGCAAGCTCACTTTTTGGCTCAAGGCAAGTGATTGGAAAACAGATGCTGTACCATGGGAAGCCTTACACAATTATGCAGGTAATCCCAAATCACATGCCTATCCTGTTTCTTGGCCAAAATATATTGGCACCAAGGTCCCAAACCCAAGCCGATTCGGCGCTAGAGCCTCAAACCGCTCCAGCATCAGAACCCAAAACCAAAGCCGATTCGGCGCTAGGTTCCGCTTCCTGGAAAACCCTCTCCATTGCAACCGTCCACAATATGCAAGCGCTGGATTACAAGAAAACAGAATCCTTATTCCAAAACAGCGACGCCAAAATAGACATAAACCTACTGAAATGGACGGTATACCTGATTGTTTTTTTACTCTTCCTAGGCAGGATGGCTTCCTTTTCCACATACATAAAAAAGCCCCTTGCCAAATGGGCTTTCCTCCTATTGTCCCTATGCTTTTTTAAGGTGGCATTATTTCCTGGATTAACAGGATTCCCTACCTGGTCCCTGCCTGGAGCCTGGTCTAACTTGGAGGGCTGGGGGGCTTTATGGGAAACAGTTTTTAGGCAGGCTATTGTAATCCTCCAATTTCAGGATTACCCTATCGTCCATAATTATTTCCAGGCATTGCTTTCCTGCCCCTTATACCTGATTGCCAGTTTATTGTTTTGGGGAATATTTGTAAAAAAATCCACACATATAGCTAGATGCCCCAATTCAGGATTGCAGCAGGGCTAAAAAAGGCTGCCCGCCAAGATATCTCCCTATGGCAAACCTGCCTTGCCAGCAAACGCAAGGCAGGCGCTTATACCCACCTATAGAACCATAGCGCCCCATTACCCTATCCTCTGGTCCTTTCTATATCAATCACGCTTTCCACCTGGCGCATTTTACTAATTAAACTAGTTAATTCCTCCTTGCCTTTCGTCTCAAAAGACAGCGTAATCGTCGCAATTCCCTGCTTGCTGGTATTAGAATGGATTGCATGAATGTCAATCTGGCGTTCTGCCAATACCTTGCTAATATCCACCAGAAGCCCAGTACGGTTGGATCCATATATCTTGATTTCCACCATATACCGCCCGGCTTCCCCTTCACACTCTTGCCATTCTGCGTCCAGAAGGCGGACCCGCTCTATGTCAGAAAGGTTAATTATATTGATGCAGTCTGTCCGATGGATGGAAATCCCCCTCCCCCGTGTCACAAAGCCAACGATCTCATCTCCCGGGACAGGCGCGCAGCAACGGGAAAACCGCACTGCCATATCATCAATCCCTTTTACCACAATCCCGCTCTTTGACCGTCCCCTGGCCCCTTTCTCCCTATTTCCAGAAGAAAAAGCGCTTTCCATCCCATCGTTTTCCATGCTCCTTAAAATCTGTTCATCTGTTATGGCTGCCTTGTGGTCTTTCTTATAATATTCCTGCATCTTATTGATGATTTGGCCTTCTTTTAAGCCGCCATGCCCCAACGCCGCCAGCACAGACTCCCAGTCCCGGAACCCATATTTGCGCATAATGCGCTCCTGGTAAGAACTCTGGTTCAGCTCTGCCCAATTCACAGCCTTAGCCTTGCAATACTGAGCCAGCAGCTCCTTGCCCCTGGAAATATTCTCTTCCTTAAATTCACTGCGGAACCATTGGTTGATCTTATTCTTCGCCTGGGTACTCTTAACGATGTTTAGCCAGTCCCTGCTAGGCCCCCTGGAATTCTGGGAGGTCAGCACCTCAATCCTGTCCCCGTTCTGAATCTCATAATCAATATTAACCAGCTTCCCATTCACTTTGGCGCCAATCATTTTATTGCCTACAGCCGAATGGATACTGTAGGCAAAATCTATTGGCGTTGAGCCGTTGGGAAGGTTTTTCACATCGCCGGAAGGCGTAAAGCAAAATACCGTGTCAGAAAACAGGTCCAAATCGCTCTTTAACAAACTCATAAATTCCCGGTTGTCCGACATGTCCTTCTGCCATTCCAAAATCTGCCTAAGCCAGCTTAATTTCTCTTCTTCCTGGCTCTTTCCCGCTACCTTCCCTCCATTGGAGCCTTCCTTATATTTCCAGTGTGCGGCAATCCCAAACTCCGCCGTCCGGTGCATGTCAAAAGTGCGGATTTGTATCTCAAATGGCTGCCCGGTAGGCCCAATCAATGTTGTATGGAGGGATTGGTACATATTGGGCTTGGGCATGGCAATATAATCTTTAAACCGGCCAGGGATTGGCTTATACATCTCATGGATTACGCCAAGGGCCGCATAACAGTCCTTGACAGAATTTACAATAATACGGATGGCAAACAAATCATAAATCTGATCCAGCGTTTTATCCTGGCTTACCATTTTCTTATATATGCTGAAAAAATGCTTGGCGCGCCCATCAATAGAAGCTTCAATGCCAGCCCCTTTGATATGCTCCTCCACTTCCTCCACCAATTGAAAAATATATGCTTCCCGCACGCTTTTGCGCAGGGCTATTTTCTCCACCAGGTCATAATAAGCCTCTGGCTCCAGATACTTTAAGGACAAATCGTCCAGCTCTATCTTAATCTTAGAAATTCCAAGCCGCTGAGCAATCGGGGCATAGATATCCATAGTTTCCCTTGCCTTCTCCTTCTGCTTCTCTGGCTTCATATATTTCAAGGTCCGCATATTATGGAGGCGGTCTGCAAGCTTAATCAAAATCACGCGGATATCCTTCGCCATGGCCAGAAACATTTTGCGCAAGTTCTCCGCCTGGACTTCCACTTTATCTGCATGGTAAGACAATTGCCCCAGTTTAGTCACGCCGTCTACCAAAAGCGCCACTTCTTCGCTGAACTCCTGGGAAATTTCCTCTTCCGTCATTATGGTGTCTTCTACTACATCATGGAGGATGCCTGCAACAATCGTCTCTTTATCTAATTCCAGTTCCGCAAGGATAATCGCCACGCAGAGCGGATGGATGATATATGCCTCCCCGGATTTGCGCACTTGCCCTTTATGCGCTTCATCTGCAACCTTATATGCCTTTTCAATCAAAGAAATATCAGTTGACGGATGGTACAGCTTCACGCTTGCAATCAGCTCCTCATACAGGCTTTCGGGGCTTACAAATTCCTTTGTTGCCTTAATATGGCCGTCTGTATTCATAACCGCTTCTTCCCGCCCATCCAATTGAATCTTTTTCATATCTTCCATATGCATTTCTCCATCCTGCAGATTATACACAGAAATCATGCAGGATGCATGATTTCGCGCTTGTAAATGATAGATTACATTATAATGAATTTTTTCTAAAAATGCAACTTTTTCGTGTATCTTTGCATATTCTTTCCCTGGCCACCCCATTCCTCCTGCCATTGGAAACCTAATTTTTCTGCCAAATGGATAGAAATTACATTTTCTTTTTCTATCAGGCAGTTAATTTCCTCAAATTCCGTCCCTTCCCGGGCAAATTGCAAAATCCCCTCGCACAACTCAGTGGCAAACCCCTGGTTCTGGAATTCTTCCCCCACAAGGTAGCCAAGTTCCAAAGAGGGCTTCCCATGGATCTCGCGGTGGTTTAAGCCCGCCCTGCCTATGGCCCTCCCAGAATGTTTATCCACGGCAATCCACATGCCGTATCCATAAAAACCATACATATCCCGGATATATGCTTTGGTATATTCTTCCTCTTTTTCCCGTTCTTCATACAGCCCTTCCATATAACGCGTAATATTTTTTCCCTGGTATAGCTGGTATAATTCATCCAAATCCCCTACCACCATCTCCCGTAAGAAACAACGTTCTGTCTCAATGACTGTCCAGGGGATCCCATGCTCGCGCTGGTAAGCCCGTTCCAAGAAATAAAAGTCTACTTCCTCAAACCCTTCCACCACCATTTTAACACCCGCCAGCCGTTGTCTTGGCAGTGTCGGGTTCACAAAACCAACAGCGGCAAGTTTCATACCGCCTTTTATAGACAATGTTTTATCCGTAGCCACAAGCAACAGGCATTCCTCTGGCTGTAAATGATGCAGCCCCAACACCAGCCCTAATTTCTCCGTGGTGTCTGCATGGAACATATCCAAATTAATAATCTGCACCCCATAACGGTAAATGCCATCCAACAGCTCTGTCAGCCCATCCTCCATAACAAAACGTTCCAAATCATCTGGTTTCGCCACATTCATTTCCTGTAAAGACAGGATTAATCCGCGCAGTTCCATACAAGCCCCCATCTGTGGATAAATTTTCATATTGCCCCAAATCAAACGCCCCTACCTTTTAGCAGCATTTGAGGCTATTAAATATATATCGGCTTTTTTTATTTTCCTCTAAACCCACAAAATATTCCATTATCCAATCAAACGTTCGGTTTTCTCCTTATAATTGTCTGATAATTTAGTACTTTTATCCTGATTGTCGAATTATAGAATAATTTGTCGATTAATTTCACTTGATTCTACACAATTTTCGTCATATAATAAAAAAATCAACAAGCACTTCCCAAAAATATTTTTTACAAAGGAGGAACAAATTTTATGAGCAAAAAGAAAAAGAGAGCATTGATGGCTATCGGGATCCTTCTGCTTCTTTTGATCACCATAGCTGTCTGTTACTTTTTGTTTACCAGGGAAGATACAACAGACCTGCAGTATGACGACAATGCGACCGCTGGAATTCTGCCAGGAGTTGATGTGGATGAACGCAGGAAAGAGCTGCAAAATATCCTGGACCGCAGCATGATTGCATTCTCCATCAATACGTCCCCAGTTTTCCTGAACGGGACTTCGGAAGGCAATTTACTAATTGAAAATCCTGGAAATAATGCCAAGCTTTTGCGCGTCAGCATTGTGGTGGATAAAACGGAAGAAGAAATCTACGCTTCTAAATACCTAAAGCCAGGGACATACATTGAAAATGTCAAGCTGGATAAAGTCCTCGAAAAAGGCACTTATGACGCTACGGCTTATTTTTCCGCTTATGAGGAAGAGAGCGGGGAATACATAGGCAGGACTGGGGCGCACATCACGCTCACTGTACAAAATTAACTTGGCTGTGCCATACTGTGACAGGTGCAGATAGGAGGCACTTATGAAGAAAAAGAATATATTTTTACAACTTGCATTAACAGCAGCTTTACTTGCTTCTACATTTTCCACAACCGCCCATGCGGCGGAAGCCACTACAACTAGGGATATCCCGGTAGGCGGTTCTGGGCAGGTAGAGATGGTAGGTACCATTGAGCCAACAATCCTTTCCGTTACCATGCCATCCTTTGTCCCCTTTAATATCAGCAACAGCCTTTCTACCCAGAACAAGGTTATTTCACCAAGGATTAACGTGAAAAATAACTCCAATGTTCCAGTACAGGTAGACGTGGCTTCCACCAAAGTGGATATCAGCAAATTGAAAAACACAACCTGGAGCAACACAGGCGCTGTCAATGACAACCAGATTGCCATCGGGTTAAAACAGGAAGACACACCGAATACCATGCCTACAGACCTGGCGAACACAAGATGGCTGAAAGACAACCAGACAGAGGAAATGAATGTTATGGTCCTCAACTCCAACCAGGAAGGCGCTATGTATGTTGTAGGCACCTTAGGCCAGAAAGTTTCCGAGAGCGCAACCTTCAACGTTACGCCTACCTTTGTGGTAAGCCAGACTTCCGGAAACTAAAAAATACTTTGCCGTATATGGCAACTGGCAGTACATAAAACAAAAGATACCATGCAACCGCATCTGTCACAGTATTTATGGAATACAGAATATGCAGCCGCTTCCGTGATTATGTGGAAACGGCTGCATTTAATTTTACCAAAGAAAGGAGGCCATTATGGCTGTTTATTATGTTACAATTTCCATGCTTACAGGCGCAGGCTATGTATTGGCTCAAAAAAAACAAGGCAGCAAAACCACCCTCTGCTATCTGGCAGCCGCCTTTTTGTCCCTGACTTTCCTTGCCTCATTCCGCTATGCCATCGGCTTTGACTATTTTTCCTACCGTGACTTTTATCAGAGGTATTCCGCTATGCCCTTTAGGGATATTCTCCAAAGTAACAGAATAGAGCCTCTCTTTTTTGTGTTGTGCAGGCTTTTTTCCCTGACTGGGCTGCCCTACCCTGCTTTCCTGTTATTTATCAATGTGTTTTTGATGTCCGTTTCCATGCTGTTTGTTTACCGCCATTCCAAACTTCCTTGGGTCAGCGTTTACCTCTACCTTACGCTGCAGTTCCTTGCCTACAATATGAACCTAATCCGCCAATCCATTGCAGTTGCTTTCTTTATGCTGGCATACCCGTACCTAAAAGGGAGGAAACTCCTTCCCTATACGTTCCTTATTATTGTAGGAGGATTGTTCCATAACTCCTTACTATTTATATACCCTTTCTATTTCCTCCTGCCCTGGAAGCACAGCCGCAGGTTTGTGGGCGGGCTGCTTGCCCTTGCCGGCCTTGGGTATATTTTTTTCGACCCTATCTTCCGTATGATAGCCCCAGCCCTTCCGCTCAAATACGCCAATTATCAAGGCAGCTATTTCTGGAATTCCAATGGCCTAGAATATGCTATCCTGCCTGCCTTGTATTTCCTGCTGGTTTATTATTTCCGAAACCGCATAGGCGGCACTGCCCAGCGCGCCATCTATGTAAACAGCGCCCTTTATCAGTTCCTAATCAGCCTGTTTATCACAAAACATTTTATTTTGGAACGGTTTGCCATCTACCCATTCACCTTATCGCTGCTTGCCATTCCAGAAATTATCGACTCTTACCAGTTAAAGAAAAAAACAGGAACCAACACCATGGATTACCATTGTGTCCTGTTCCTGTTTCTGCTCTTTGGTGCCGTATGGTTCTGCTTTGCTGCAGCCAAGGGATACCACCGGGTCTATCCCTATGTCAGCCTATTGGACAGAAGCCTTTCCATTCCAAATTAAAGTCTTTGGCTCCTACAGGGTATCTGCCCCCTCTGCCCTTGCCATCGCCTCTTTAAAGTCTTTCTGGTCTGTAAAAATCTCATATTTGTATGGGTTCTTCTTCTGGGTAACGGCGCGTTTTATAATGGCCGCCATGCAGATTACATTTGCAGCAAGCGCAATCAATGCCACAATCCCCTGCGCCCTTGGGTCTGCATAAGTGGGCTGTGATGCGGCAGATAACTCCAGCCCATCTTTCCAGCCAGGCCCATACAGCGTGGGAAGCACTGAAAATTTCCCGCTGATTTGGAATAAGGGGAAAACCTGCGCAAACATGCACCAGGTAGCTAATGTGTTGGCGCGGTTCTGGATCCACCCGCCCTTGTTCCAAAATTTGTTTGCAAAGGTGGGCGCCAGCAGCAATGCAAACCCACAATACCATGTGTGGGTTGGAAGGTTCAGGTATGTATACTCAAAATTCCAAAGGTCATATGCGATAATAAAGCACCAGGTCATATCCGGCCACAGCATGTCGTCCTTCTTTTTAGAAGAATAAATCCCCCACCAGCCTGTCATGCAGAAAATATTAATAATCCCTGCAATGCCGTTCACCCAGTTCCACCAGCCGCCGTAAAGCCAAACGCCTTCATTCGACAGCCAATATCTAGAACCAGTCTCCGCAAGGGCTGCAGCCCCCCGTATCCCAGATTCAAAATCAGACCCCACTGCAATTAAGATATTAATTGCCACAATCACAAACGGGAATGGCTTAAACCAGTCCTTTTTCCCTATCCCCCATTTGTATTTAATCATCATAAAGCCAATACAGCCTGCCACCGCCGCATATAATTTCGCATAGTGGAACCAGCCGCCCATATAGAGGTTAGTCTGGTTATTGGCCGCCCACTCTGCCCCTGTGGAAGCCCCAACAGCAATTGCAATAAAATAGGCTGACAAGGCAAGCGGCAGCACAAGGAAAAAGAAAATCCCCCCGGCTTTCGTCCGGCGTGCAATTTCATTGCAGATTACCAGCCCGGAAAACACCAAAACCCAGCCAATTAACTGATACATGGCATTATCGCCATAAATTTGGAATAACATAGTATATACCTCCTTTGCTATTCTTGCTAAACCAATTATTTGAGAAAATTTTAACACTTTTTTAATAAATTTTCAAGTTTTTTAATAATTAGGAAGCCTTGGGCAAATCAAATGCCCCGCAGCTCGCTGCAGGGCATTTGGTTAAATTTCTTTTTTCCACAACCCATGGAGGTTGCAGTATTCATAAGCCGCCACTGGCTTATCCCCCGACGGGATATGGAATTCTGCTTCTGGTTTCTCACCAGGCGAAAGCTTCTTGAGCATTCCACCATGCTCTGTTTCCAAGTAAATCCACATAATATAATGCCCATCCAGCATAGGATGCTCAAGCTCCCCTACTTTTACCAGGATGGCGTCCCCATGTCTCTCTACCACTGGGACATGTTTTTCCCCAGAAGCGTCCGTTGTGTTCGCTTTCAATTCCTGAAAGACTTTTGCGCTCTCCTTCTCCCCAGGCACAATTTCCATCGCTACGCTGCAGCATTCCTTACATTTAAAAAAATTCATTTTCCCTTCTCCTTTCTTGGCGCCTATAGGCGCGGGCGCTTTCCTTAGTATGCCCAAAGCCCTGGCTTTCCATCCTTTTTGGATGAAAAATATTAACGTTCTATTTTAATCTGATAAGAGCGTTCAAACACTTCCCCCGGCGATAGCTTATTCGTCCACTCACGCTCCTTAAAGCTTCCGCTAAAAGCCTCCCTGTCACACCTTCCATACCATGGCTCAATACAGACAAACGGCGCGCCCAAATTCTCCGGGGACCAAATCCCCACTACGGGAGATTGGAACGATACGGTAAGGTACGGCACATTTTCTGGGTCTACCAATGAAATTTTGTTTACCTGGTAATCCTCAATAATATATGTGCCTGTGTCAAAGAAACCCTCTTGAAGCATCCGCCTGCCTTTTGGCAGGGTCAGTAAATTTTTATAATTATGCATCAATCCAGTATCCAGGTTATTTTGGGCAAACAATACCTCCTCCTGGTCCATCCATATGCTGTAATCACTCTGCTTCTCCCCTTGCTTTAATGGGCATTGGAACCCTGGATGCCCGCCAATGGAAAAATACATCTCTTTTTTCAGCTCTTCATTTTTCACTTTCCAGGATACTTGGACCGTATCCCACTGCAAACGGTATCCAATTTCCAAATGGAAATCAAATGGGTATTGTTCCCTAGTAACTGGGGTTGCGTCCAGGCCAAACCAGATTTCCTCTTTGTCCTCTGAAATACAAGTAAATTCCATATTTCTGGCAAACCCATGCTGGCGCATCTCATATTCTTTCCCCTCATGCAGATACTTATTCTCCCTCAGCCTCCCCACAATTGGGAACAGCACAGGGGAACGGCCTCCCCAATACTGTTTGTCCCCCTGCCAGAGATATTCCTGTCCTGTCTTGTTCTCTTTCAGGGACACCATTTCTGCGCCCAGCGTTGAAAACTGAACTGTAAGCTTCTCATTCGCCAATCCGTAAACCATTTCTCTTCTCCTTTATCACTTAAATATTACTGGTACTTCCCCACATTTGTGCTGTCTACCTTTTCAAATGGGACCCAAACATATTTCCCATCCTCTGACAGGTAATCTATCCCACCCGCCGAACCGCCGGAGGCAAGCGCAAGGGCAACCTTCACCGCATACTCCCCTTGCCCGGTGGCTGACTGGTAAACAGTAAACGCCATATCCCCTGCTGCAATTGCTGCGCATCCATCTGCCGTTGCATCAATCCCAAGGATATCCACATCAGATATCCCCCTGCTTTTACAAGCCTCAATCACGCCTAGCGCCATGGCGTCGTTATTGCATGCCACTACATCGACTTCTTTCCCAATTCCCAAAAATATATTAAAATATTTTTCTGCCTTTTCCTGATCCCAATCTGCATGTTCCTGAAAGACATAGTTTACCTTCTTGCCAGAGTCATCCAGCGTATTTTTTAAACGGCCTGTCCTGCCCTCTGTGGCGGAATGGCTCTTTGGGCCAGTCATCAATGCCACATTAATCTCATCTTTGCCAGCCATCTTGCTTAAAATATACTCCGCCTGGTACTGGCCTGCCACCCCCTCGTCAGACCCCACATACATATATTTATCTGCTTTGAGCCTAGAATCATCTGGGCAACTGTTAAAAAATACAATTGGAAGGTCGCCTGCAATCGCTTGCAATTCCAGCGTTGTGTCTGTATCTACTGGGGAACACAAAATCACATCATACCCTTCTTCCACTGCCTGTTTCATCTGCGCCACCTGATTCTCAATGGAATCCTGCGCTTCATACACATCCAGCGTAGCCCCATTTTGGGCTGCCGTTTCTTTTGCACTGTCCACCAATACAGTACGGAACGTATCTGCAGAAGAAAGGGACAGATAAATCTTAATATCCTCCCCATTGGCATGGGAGCCTCCTTTCCCCGCGCACCCGCACAGGCAAACCGCCATCCAGGCTATTGTAAGCAATGCCGCCGTTTTCTTTTTCATCGCAACCCCTCCTTAAATACGGAATAATTTCACCTGCTCTGCCAGCTCCTCAGAGGAAGCGGTTAAGCTCTTTGATTCTTCTGCAACATGGGCGCTGTTTTGGGCAATCCCTTTCGCCTGTTCCAGCATATTTTCTGAAGTCGCAAGAATTTCGTCGGAACTTGCCGCCTGCTCTTCGGAAATTGCCGCCACATTTGCCGCAACCTCGTCCACCTCGTTAATTTTTCCAACCATATGCCCTATCATCTCGCTGGTTTCTTGTATATTTACAAATATCTTTTCAAACGTTTCGATTGCCTCATGGATTAGGCCGCTGCTTCTGCTAATGTCATCAGCGCTATCCCCTGTCTGGCGCACTGCGTCTGCCACAAGTGCATTCACCTGCCCAATCAGCTTGGAAATATGCTCCACAGAATCCGTGCTGTTGTTCGCCAGCGTCCCTATTTCAGAGGCAACCACTGCAAAGCCGCGCCCTGCCTCCCCGGCCCTGGCTGCTTCTATGGAAGCATTCAATGACAAAAGGTTTGTCTCTTCGGCTATGTTCCCAATAAGCTGGACGATGGCGACAATTTCTCCTGACGCAGCGCCAACCTTCCCCACTGCCTCCTCCAAGCTGCGGATAGAACCCTGAATGTTCTCCAGTTCCCTCCCCACACGCTCCATGTCCCTTTTTCCTTTCTGGGACGCTTCCACTGTCTCGCGCATTTTATGCTCCACACTGTCACTGTCGCTTTTCGTGTCTGCCACTACCCCTGCCAGTTTGGTTGCATTCTCCGCGATTTCATAGACAGAAAGGGAAAGCTGGTCTACCGTATGGTTCAATTCGCCCATGGATTCTGACTGGATGGCCGCTGCGGACTGCATTTGCCTTGACATATTGTCGCTGGTATCTGCCTGGCTCCCAAGCCTGCCTGAAATATCTCCCATGGACGCAATCATTTCTTTCATAGAGCGGATAAACCGTTCCACACTCCGGCTCATCACAGCGATCTCATCGTTCCCTTTGCTGGACACACTCACTGTAAAATCACCGTCTGTCATGGCAGTAATTACTTTTGTCAGTTTCTTCACCGGATTTATCACAATATGGGTCACACGTTCAATCACCATGCACAGGACCAAAATAGAGGCTATGCTAATAAGGGCCATAATGTTACGCAGCCGGATTAAGTCTGCCATAACAATCTGCCTGGGGACAAAAGATACCAAAACCCAGTCCGTACCAGTTACTTTTTCAAATACTGTCATATTCCCTTCTAAGACGCTGAAGCCATAATCGCGCTCCGTTATCTTTTTCCCGACTTGCTGCTGGAATGCATTGCCGCTATCTCCCATTTTGGTGGAAATCAATGCGTTGTCACGGTTCGCCAGTATCGTCCCATCCCTGCCATCTATCAAGAAAGATTCCGCGCCTTCCATGTCAATAAACCCGTTTACAATAATGGAGATACGGTCTAGCGTCATATCCGCTGAAATGACTTTCACCTTTCCAGACCCATCATTTAAAATGCCGGATGCGCTAATTACATTTTCCCCTTGGGAATTCACATAGGCAGAGCCAACCGCCATATTTACCCTGGTAAGGCCTTCCTGGTACCATGTGCTATTCACTGGGTCTGGCTCGTCAATGGAAGCTCCCGCCGCCTGAAACATATTCCCATCTTCATCCGCTATATACATTCCCTGTGGATAGTTTGAATTATAATCGTAATAGGCATCCAGGATTGCCTGGAGCTTGTCCCCTTGCGGCTTAATGCTTTCTATGGTTGCCTTTACCGCCTGGAAAGCTTCAATATTTTCGTTCAGCCATCCTTCTATATGGGAAGACTGGCTCCCTACGGACGACTCTAAAAGGTTTCTGGAATAACTTTCAATAATTTTTGCTGACGTCTGGTAAGCGATCAACACCAGCGCCACCATCAAGGCAACTACAATCGGCACGATGATTGCCAGCAGCTTCATCCTGATGGATACCATACCCCTTTTTTCCCTAACTTGATTCTTTTTCTCCATGAACACCCTTCCTTTTTCCCAAGGCAGAAACTTGTCGGCATCTGCCCAAAAACGCTATTTGATCCACTTCTATTTTAGTATGTTTCAGCAAATTATACAAGGATAGTTTCATAAATCAATTATTTTTATCAAAAAGAACCTTAACGGACGCAACAAGGGCAGCCTGCATTCGGCTGCCCTATGGAAAACTAGGTATTCGCGGATATTTTTAATAATTCTCTGCCTTCACTTGGAAATAGGATTGTGGGTGGGCGCATACCGGACACTCTTCTGGCGCCTCTTTCCCAACACAAATATGCCCGCAGTTGCTGCACTGCCAAATTACATCCCCATCCTTGGAAAATACTTTCTTCCCAGTTACGTTGTCTAACAGCTTGCGGTATCTTTCTTCATGTTCTTTCTCAATTTTAGCTACGCCTTCAAACAGCTCTGCGATTTCATCAAAACCTTCTTCCCTGGCTTCCTTTGCGAACTGCGCATACATGTCAGTCCATTCATAATTCTCGCCTTCTGCAGCAGCTTTTAAGTTCTCTTCTGTTGAGCCTACGCCGCCATTCAGCAGCTTATACCACATCTTTGCATGTTCTTTCTCATTAGCGGCAGTCTCCTCGAAAATATTGGCAATCTGAACATACCCATCCTTTTTTGCCTTGCTGGCAAAATATGTGTATTTATTCCTTGCCATAGACTCCCCTGCAAATGCCGCTTCCAAATTTTTCTGTGTCTTTGTTCCCTTTAAATCAGCCATATGCTGCTCCTCCTTATGTGCTTTGTTATTTTATGTTCCAACATGCCCTTTACTTTACCTGGTTTTTCAAATTATGTCAATAGGGCCGCTCACGTCAGCTCTGCAATCCTGGTCACCCCTACATAGATTTCTGATATTTTATACCAGGTGGCATAATCCACTACCCCAGTCTGCGGCAGCCCAAATACGGACTGGAACCTTCGTACCGCCGCCTGGGTTGCAGGCCCGAAGGAACCGTCTGCCGCAACCCTTGGGATAGAAGTATAGACCTGGGCAATCCGGTTTAATTGTTCCTGCATCTGGCGCACTTTCTCCCCGCTGGAGCCAATCTGCAAATTTTCACGGGGCCAGGATGCCGGGATGCCTGAAATTTCTTCCGCTTCATTAATGTACATGTTGCTTCCATAATAATAACGAAGGATTTCTATTGCGCTGTAATTTTGGTCCCCTAAGTACTTAGACCCCCATTGGCTTAGCCAATTCGGGCAGGTCACACGCTGCCCATCGCAATATTGGGTCAGGATAGGCTGCTTAACATTTGGCCTGGAAAGGAAATTTGTAAACATTTCATCCACCACCCGGGAAATGCTTGCAAAATAATTCCTCCCATACACCCATTTGTGGTCATATGCCGTGGATGACGTAATCGTAAAATCGTAGCCTTTATTCCGATACCACTTTGTTTAGGCCCATTCGGGACTTGGGCAGAAATTCTTCCAGACTGATTTTAAACCTGATAGTCAGCTTTTCTCTGGTAATGTCAATACGTTCTATCAGTTTGTTTACCAGCACCCGTTTGGTCGGTGTATCGGCATGTAGAAACATTTCACGCCATGTCGGTATCTTACCCTTAATATCCTCCCAGTCTTTTGCAGTAACAGCAGTATTCTGCAATGCGGTTTCTTTTTCCTGCACAACAGCCAATTGTTTTTGCTCCTTATCTTTTTGTGTATCAATATTGCGCACCAAATCTTCTAAAGTAAGGGGATATTCCCCTGTCATGGCATCCGGAATATGTTCCTCCATAACACGAATACCACGTCTGATTTTTTCAAGTTGTTTTTTTTCCATTTCTAAATCTTCTTCCTTTCTCTTTTTTTCGTCTCTGTTATTTTCGACAATCCGTTCAAAGACATTTTCATTGTCCTGTAATTTGCCGATATATTCTGCCAGTGATTCAAAGACAATCGGTTCTACCACATCCGCCCTGTACTGTTTTGTCTTGTCGTGCGGAACGCCCTGCCATGCATTCTGGCATTTATAAATCGCTGTCTTGCTCGTTCTGCGCTCCCCTGTTCCTTTTATCGTCCAGTAGTTATATTTACTGCCATTGACCATTTTGCAGCCACAGTACCCGCAGTGCAAAACGTCTACCAGAGATAGCATACCGTCATTACGCCCTATCACTGTTACATCCTGATTTCTTAATGACTTCGTATATTTATTACTTCGCATTTCTCGTTTCCTCTGTACTTTCTGCCATGTGTCCTCGCTAATAATTACAAGATCAGGATTTGTCTTTTGTGAAAGAATCCATTCTTCCCTGTCCAGGCTGCGGCGCCTGCCATTTAGGCTTTCCCTTCGGTTGTAGGCAGTATAGCCTGCATAAATTGGATTTGTCAAAATACTGGTAATCGTTCCGCTTTTCCAAACATCATTCGGGGCAAGATTTTTATATCGTTCATCTGTATTCAAGATACTTGCAATCTTGGCTGAGCCATATTCTTTACGTAAGGACAGGTCATATATGTTTTTAACAACTTCTGCCTGTTTTGGTTGGATAACAAGATGTTTCAAGGCTCGTCCGTGCTTACTGATTTCACCAGAATGTTCTAATATGTAACCATAAGGTGCTTTACCGCCCATGAATTTTCCTGACTGGACTAACTTCTTGGCGGTATCTTTGACACGCATTCCTGTGTCTGCACTGCTTTTTTCAGCAACTGCGTATTTGAGGACTAAAGTTACGATATCCATTGAGTCATTATCTTCCGGTAAAAGACATCCATCTTTTACTGAGTAAACCATTACGCCTGCTGTTTTTAATTTTAAGATATAACTTGGAATTTCGAGGGTTCTCCGTCCTAATCTATCATCCTTATATACAACCAGTATGTCATATTCTCCCTTTTCGGCATCACTCAATGCCTTTTGTAATTCATCTCTGTCTGCAACAGAGTTTTTATATCCGCTGACACCTCCTTCAAAATATTCTTTTTCATCTAATATCCAATCAGGATGGCTTCTCACATATTCCAGAACAAGCTGCCTTTGTACGGTTAAATCTCCATCCGATTCTAATTGCTGATTAGAACTAACACGCAATAATATTCTGGCACGTTTTTTATGCGTATCTCTACCTAAAAGCAGATTTTTGTTTCCATTCATGTACCGCTTCTCCTTTTCTATTATTTTCGTTTGTAAAGATGGGCAGCAAAATTGGGGGGCTGCCCATCTTAAAACCTAAGAAATTTCCGACAAATGCTCTTGAAGAATACAAGAGAGAATTCCTCTCACTTCCATTTTTATATTTTCTTCATTTTTTGATTCTTTCGGAAATTCCAGTATTACTTGAAAATTGTTTTGTTTCAGTTCTAAATGTTTGCAATCCTCTTGTTTCACCAGACTTCTTCCCCTGTCAAATTTACTTACTCTATTCCTATTTTGAAATAGCTTGTCGTATTCAGAGGCACTTCCATAAGGGAACCTGTTAGAATTATTTGTTGTGAAAACAATTTGTGTATTTTCATTCATACGCTATCTTTCCTCCTGATAAATTTTCAGAATCTAAAATTTTGACGCCTTTAGATTTCGTGGAATGCCCACAAGGAGAAAGACAATCTGAAATATTCCTTTTGAATTTGTTTTTTAGTTGCTTTTTAACTGCCATCATACATATAAGACACCTCCTTCCTAATTTCATATTATAATAACTATTGTTTGATGTCCGAAGTTGTTTAGGAATACCCAGAATTTCTTTATTTTCTTAATTTTTAAAACAGCTTTTCCTGATTTTTAAAATCCAAGAAAAATTTCGTCTATTCTCACAACCATTTGTACTATTTAATTCTTCTATTTAATTATTTTGTATACAAACATATGTTTTATTATCAGATTATTTCACTGTTTTATTTTCTATTTTCAGATTATATAGTGTAAAAGAACAGTCCTCAAATCGGACTGTTCTTTCATACATTAAAAATTGCTGTTTTCAATCTCTTTTACTGCTTTCAAAACACAGAATAGAATTGTCGGTTTCCTGACAAACCCCATGATTTTACAAATGAAAATGCAGAATGGAAAAACGGATAGCAAGCGGAATGGTCTGACTAAATAATAACAGGTACACCTGATTTCTGTGGATTTAGATTTGCCATTACAAATATATCTTCATTATATTTTGATAATATTTTCATTCTATTTCCATCCTACTTATTTACCGTAAACCATAATGATTTCCTTGATAACGTTCATTTAATACAATACAAAATCATTCATTATGTCATCTTAACTATTTCAGTTATACCCTCTTTAAATACTGAATAAAATTGCCGATTTCCCGAAAAGCTATGCCCACCATCAATTTTCCATACTCTCGTAACATTCATTATCTGCTCTGTATAAGCAGGCGATAATACGTCATCTTCCATACCAAGAATCATATAAACTGGTTGCGGATTATGAAAATACTCTTTCATCAAATAGACAAGTTCATCTGTGAATGCATATCCTTCCACGAGAGATGGAATATATCTTTCCGGCGTAATGCACGGATTGATAAGCAAACATGGAATATTACACATATTACTCAAAACATATGCGTAAAATCCTCCGAACGAGTTCCCCACAATGTAATCAATATCTTTATATTGTTTCAATCTGTCTATGATTTTCACTGGAGATGTTTTGGCATAATCAATCTGTGGTGAAACAATTGTATCTTCTGAATACATTTCTAAAAGCAATTTATAGTTCGTGTTATGCGAACTTCCATTTAGTCCATGTAAATTAAGTATCATATTATCAACTCCCTCGTATAATAAGTTTGTAAGCAAGAAAAACAGCTTACAAACTTATTATACGAGGAGTTGGTTAATATGTAGAAGAAAAATAACCAAAGTTGCCAACTATCACTATGATTACTTTTAGGAATGCCATATTTGAATTCAAATACAAAAACCGCCACACACCCAGTAAAGAACACGAGGTTGGTTTGAAACTGTCAGACTACCTTGTAAAAACGTGTACCTGACCAAAACAAACATAGGGTTAGTCTGAAACTGTCAGACTACCTTGTAAAAACTTGCACCTGACCAAAACAAACATAGGGTTGGTCTGAAACTGTCAGACTACCTTACATACAGGGCACATCTACCTGAGATGAAAAAATACCTGAGGTTTTATGAAACTTTCCTTCTATAATTTTTTGGGTTCTTCTTTTAGCAGTTCCTTTCTTAACTGCTGTTCCATCCCAGAGATATCTCTGTTTTCTCCTTTGTAATTTTGTTTATCATTTCATACTTCCTCCACTCCAAGGTTACGATACATTACAGGGTTTTTAATTTCAATAAACAGTTCCAGGCTAACATTCAACGCTATACAGATAGCAGATAAATCATCTGCATACAATGTCCGTTTTCCATTCATAATCGCATTAAATGTAGCGTTTGACATTCCTGCTTTTTTCGCAATTACCACTTGCTTATATCCGTTTGCAATGATATACTCCCGAACTTTCTCGTAAACTCTCATGGTATCGCTTCCCTTTATCAGGATTTTCTTGATTTTTTTATAATATCACAGATATTCTGTTTTCATCAGCGAGATATTAAGAATATCTTGATCATACCATGCCATTTCTTAAAGTGTATCATACCCCATGTACCATTTTGGGGTCATGCCATACAGACAGTTTCTTTTCTGTTTTTTGTAAAAAAGAGCTGCTACTTTTTTAGATGATTTCTCACCTGTCTTGTAACAGCCATTATCGTCTACTATTCTTATTTTTCTTTTTAGAAAATCTCTCCTTATTCATAGTATTTTAGTGACTTTCGCATATCATCCCTTAATTTATCTCTCATTCTCTGCGGTTCTAAAATTATTACATCAGGACTGAAATTCTTTGCAAACTGCTCCATTGCTGTTTCATTGGTAACGGTTGATACTGTAACACCTGTTTCATCTTCATCTGAAAAGCAGACATCACTGCCGAACATGTCAATAATATCACTAATCATGGGACGATTGATGCGAAAACGTACCCTCACATTCTTGCCGGAATACATATAGGGATGCTCTTTCATGTAAGTAGCAAGATTAAGAGGCTGTCCCATCCCACATTCCAATGTTTCAAAAGGTTTAACCGGAGCATCCAGAATGTGAATATTAAGAATCCGGTCAATGCGATAATTAGAAATATCATTGTATTTATCATAGTTACAAATTAAATAGTATTTTCCCTCTTTTGCCACCATCTGATAGGGACTAATGATATATTGTCGATTGGTTCCGTCAAACTGCTTTTTGATATGCAGATTTTTATCTGTACCATATTCCAGATAATGAAAAGACACTTTACGCCTTTTACTAATAGCCTCATCCAGCAGTTCAATATTATAGAAAAGCTGTTTATTCACTTCTTTATCTTCCATAGGCAGTCGGACAATATGATTGACCCTGGAATGGAAATACTCATTAGACAGTCCCTCTAATTTCTTCACAAGCTCCCTGCGCTGATTGCTTGGCACATACTCCGAAAAAAGCAACCCATCTATAAGTAACCTCAACTCACCATCCGTAAACTCTCGTTCCAAATAAAAATCCGACCATATATAGCTTTCTTCTAATTCTCCTGTCTTTGCATTTGGTATCATACGGATAGTTTCTGTATATTCAATGTTGTATCCACAGTCCATCAAATTTAAGAGATTACGGCGTATTGCCTTGCGATCAACGGGCATATTATACTCTCTTTTTAAAATATCGGCATCTCCTTTTGACTGAGCCTGTGGTTTTCATCCGAGTACCTTTTTAAAATATCTAAAATATTCATAATTAAAAGCCGTTTGGGCTGTTTTACAGACATAATTAGTCCCTCCAAAAAAGCATTAAGTTGTATCACATTTATTTTCAATTATATGATACTTTACTCCGATTTTCAAACCGAAAACATAACTATCCAGATTACTCATTGATTATATAAAGTTTTAAATGTATAATAAAACGAAAGGCGGTGATTGTGTGAGATATGAAATTGGGAATCGAATCCGTAAACATAGGGAATCACTCGGAATCAGTCGACGGCAACTGGCAGAACAGATTGGCGTTAGCAATGGACGAATTTCAAACTGGGAGCAGGGACTCAACAGACCTGATGCGGATATGTTAACCGAACTTTGCCGCGTTTTAAAAGTTTATCCCAGTTCCTTATTGGGAGTAAAGCTGTCAAAAGATGAATTGAGCGATATAGAATGGAAAATTATACAGGCATACAGAGAAAAAACAGATTTGCAGAAAGCAGTAAATATCCTACTTGGAATCGACATAGAATAGAAATGGAACAAATTACACGAAATTTGCAAGAAATGAAGGTTGAGGATTTTAGAATCTAATATTATACTGTAAATCAAATACCCCGCTGCAAGCAACGAGGTATTTAACCCTCGCGGCATTCGTCAAATATCCATGTAAACATGGCTATTTTCCTCATTGCTCGCGGGAATAAAGATTAGGAGAATTAAAAATGCGTAAATTAAAGATTTACTTAGATACATCCGTTGTCAGCCACTTAATGCAAGAGGATGTCCCTGAGAAAATGGCTGATACATTGCAACTGTGGGAATTGTTTCGCAAAGGAATTTATGATGTATATCTGTCTACGGTTACATTGGAAGAAATTTCTGCCTGCCCTGAACCGAAAAGAAGCCGATTAAGAGAGTACATGAAGCAGTTTCCATTTACTACGCTTGATATTTCTGACGAAGCCGCAGAAGTTGCACAGCAAATTATAGATATGGGGATTTTGACGCCTAAAAGTTATGATGACTGTCAACATATTGGGGCGGCGGTTGTAAATGAATGTGATTGTATCATTTCCTGGAATTTTAAGCACATTGTAAATATCAAAACAATTCGTGGCGTACGGGCAATCACAAATTTGAAAGGATATAGGCCCATTGAAATATTAAATCCATCTGTATTATTGGAAAGCGAGGGATAATTATGGAAAAACCAATTCTTAGTCCAGATTTTACGATTGAAGATATTCACAAATTGCGTGAATATAATTACTATGTCACTAAAGATATGACACCGCAGGAACGGATAGATTACTATAATCAAAAAGGGCGCGCATTTCTAAAGGAGATTGAGGAAAGTAAATTACAGAAGGTATAACGTTACAACAAAATACCAGAGGGGTGCAGGGCGTATGATGTAATATGAGATTTTAAATATATATTAAACTCATACTGTTTTTTATCAATTATATAGGGCATATCTTACACCCTGCACCACATATTAAGTTAGAAGTTCACCACTTCTGTATCTACCTCTGCCTATGTAGTCGAAAATTCATATTGCAGCAAATCAGGAGGTAAACCTATATCATTTGCTCCTGCGATTGGAGGACATAGTATTAGACGCTTTCCCCTTACAGCTTTTCGTTCAAATACAATATCCACTCGTCCTTCTATTCTGACGAGTAATTTACCAATCTTGGCACTTGAAATATGCAGATTTTTAAATTTCTCATTTAGTAAATTCGCAATTTCGGATGCCGACTGCCATTTCCACAAACTTTTATCTGTTAGAAAATCTACACAACTCATAAATTCATCTTCCCCAAAGAGAAGCTGCTCAAATTCTTGGTTATTACGATTGATAAATTCTTTTTCTTCTGCGGCGAGAAGGTATCCTTTGGGATTGTCTTTGTATATTACAAGTATCTGTCTCCAAAACTGAACATACCATTCAGGGGATAATTCAAAAATCTTTTTCAAATCAATTTCTTCAACAGGTATTGTCCAAAATCGGCGATTCCCTGTTTTCCCTGCAACACAAGCACTCCCTCTGCGGCAACAGGTGTATCATCAGAATTATAAAGGATAGCAATTGTCTGTATCGCCCATTTTTTAACAAGTGATTGGTAATGATTATCTGATAGTCCCAATATTTCATATACTGTTTGAAGCCTGTCCACGTTATAAGCGTTTTTCCCGATAATTCTAATAATCAACTCATTCACAATGAGGTTTCGACAGTCCTGAATCATACCATATAAAGTTACCACTCCGTATATACCCGGTTTAAGGTAAAGGACATAATAGCCAGGATATTTGCCCGTATGGTGCTGTCTGGCCAAGTAGCATAAATCTCACTGGAAGCTACGTTTTTGATGTAATCTTTATATTTTACATAATAATCCCCGGCTGTGGAATCCCCGGGCGTCCCATCATGCACCACCACATATTCCGGCACCACCACCCGGCTTAAGACAATCTCGCCGCTCTCATCCACAGGCTTAATCTCTGCCTCCGCAATCTTTGGGGGGAAATTCCCAAACAGGGTATTTGCAGGGATTACAATATTTTTCATATCCTGCTCTGACACTTCCAAAGGCTCCATCCGAACATTCTGCAAGGATAGCTCCCCAGAAAACACATCCACACCCTCAATGCTGACTGGGCGGTATCCATCCGCTTCCACCTCCACCGTATATTCCGCATAAGGCTGCGTCGATTGTTCTGGCTCCATGCTGTACTCCAGCGGCGGCGCCGCAAGGGTCAATACCTCCGACTGTCCTTCCGCATCTGTGGTGACCTGCTCCAATGTGTTCCCTGGATCCCCAGTATAGGAAATAGTTATTTTTGCATTATCCACTGGGATTAGCCCAACAGTGGAAGTCACTTGGATTTTTATCGTACCGTTGTCCACATGGTTTATCTGCGCTGCTTGTAACTGATGGTTTTGCATAGGCACCTCTAAAACTCTGCACTTATTTATAGATTATGTAAAACTGTGCAAAAGGTTCCTTTCAAAAATCTGGCTTTCGCCCCTCTTCTTAACATAAGGTTTTTCCAATAACCAGGCAGATGGCGCTATACTTTATTTAGGCTGTATTGTATAATTACGGTAACCAAATAACCATATTACAACTATCAAAGGAGGAGAACCATGACGATTAGCCACATTGCGCTATATGCTGAAAATTTAGAAAGTGAAAAAGATTTTTTTGAAACTTACTTCGGAGGGAAGGCAGGGTGTAAATACCACAATGAACAGACAGGGTTTACATCTTATTTCATCTCCTTCCAGGATGGGGCGAAGCTGGAGATTATGAACATGCCTGAATCACAAAAATGTGAAAACAATTTTCGGATGATCGGTTATGCGCATCTGGCTTTCCATGCAGGCTCAAAAGAAAATGTAGATATGCTGACAGAACAACTAAGGAAAGATGGATTTTTCGTTTTTAGCGAACCAAGGACAACTGGGGATGGATATTACGAGAGCTGTATCGAGGACAAAGAAGGGAACCGTGTTGAAATTACAATATAAAGCATAAAAAGGGCGAAAGGCCAAGAATAGGCAAAATGGCCCTATAAAACAGCAGACGCCATTGCCTGTGGTCCCTTTGCCCGCCAGATTACAGCATTTCCAATAAAAATGCCTGTGCTGGCGCGCATCTGCCTCCCCCTATATGTGATATTGTTCCTGGTACATAGATTCCAACTGATAGGGGCCAGGGCCGTTTTTTGTAATATATTTCGTGTCCATCTGCAGTTTCCATGCATATAGCACACCGCTGATGCAAACCGCCAGGACTGCCGCCGCAAACACTACCATGTTCCCCCTCTTCTTCTTACCATTAAAATCTGCAAATTCATCTTTTCTCCGCATGTTCTTCCCCTTTCCACAATCTGTTAGTATATTAGGCTGGCAGAATACTTCCCGTCTTCCTTTCACCCTGATATACTAACATTAGTTTGTGAAAAAATCTTTAATTCCATCCTGTTTTTTTCTTAAAAAAGTATAAAAGCCCCATTTCCTGAAAGCTTTATTATTTCACTTCCCGGGTCCATCCATATTTATCTTCTTCGCTCCCCCACTGGATCCCAGTAAGGTAATTGTATAATTTCTGTGTCAGTTCCCCAATTTTAAAATCATTTACCGTAACTACGTCGTCCCGATAGACAAATTCCCCTACTGGAGAAATCACTGCTGCTGTCCCGGTGCCAAAGGACTCCTCCAATGTGCCGTCATGCCCGGCCTTCATCAAATCATCTACGGAAAGATGCGTCTCATTCACCTTATATCCCCAGTCTTTCAAAATATGGATAATAGAATCCCTGGTCACGCCTGCAAGCACAGTCCCTTCAATGGGCGCAGTATAAATCTCACCGCTGATTTTGAACATAATGTTCATGGTCCCAACTTCCTCTACATATTTCCGGTGTACGCCATCGAGCCACAATACCTGGGTGCATCCTTTTTCCTCAGCCCTTACCTGCCCTAAAATAGACGCCGCATAATTGCCGCCGCATTTGGTAAATCCGGTACCGCCTTTTACTGCGCGCACCAATTCGTCTTCCACCAGTATTTTTACTGGGTTAATCCCCTCTGGGTAATACGCGCCTACCGGGCAGCAAATTACCATAAATTTATAGGAAATTGCCATATGCACTCCCAAAGCTGATTCTGTCGCGAATACAAAAGGACGGATATACAGGGATGTTTCCGGTTCTGAGGGAATCCAGTCCTTTTCCACCTTTACCAGCGCCTCTATTGCTTCCACAAACATATCCTCCGGAACCCCTGGCATACACAAACGTTCATTGGATGTAACCATACGCTTTGCATTCATTTCTGGACGGAACAATAAAATCCTGCCATCTTTTGTCCGGTATGCCTTCAACCCCTCAAAGGTTTCCTGTGCATAATGCAGCGTTACGCAGGATGGGCTAATGGACACCGGCCCATAAGGCTCAATCCTTGCGTCATGCCATCCTTTCCCTTTGTCCCAATCCATCACAAACATATAATCTGTCATATATTTGCCAAACCCCAGGTTCTTCTGGTCTGGCTTTTCCTTTAAAACATCTCTTTTTACAAACTTAATATCCATAACATCTCCTCCATCCTGTTATTTTTCTCAATTATTATACTTTTTTTAACTGCTGTCAAGATTATTCCCATGGCTTATATATTTCATAACTTTAGTTTATATAAATATCTATTTCCAATAACTTTTCTGCATATCTGAACCAATGGAAAATGATGTATACTCAAAGTGCATAACTGTTCCGTCAGGCAGCCAGCATAGAAAGCCGGCCGCCGCCAACAGGCAAAGGCAAAATCTTTCATAAATAACAGCAAAGGAGACTTTATTATGCATCAATTTCAACCGTATCCAATTGACTTATTGGAATTGAATCCGTTTACCAAGCTGGCAGATGAATGGATGATTATCACCGCCGGTAACCAAGAGAAAGCCAATGGCATGACTGCAAGCTGGGGAGGGATGGGCGTCCTCTGGGGACAAAACACAGCTTTTATTTTCGTCCGTGAAAACAGGTATACCAAAGAATTTATTGACAACGGGGAATACTTCTCCTGCACCTTTTTTGACAAAAAATATAAAAACGATTTGAAATATTTTGGCGTTGTGTCCGGCAGGCAGGAGGATAAATTTAAGACCTCTGGAATGACTGTGAACTACAGGGACGGCATCCCATTTGTAGATGAAGGGAACTTTGTCCTCCTATGCAAAAAAATGGCCGCTGTGCCTATTACGGAAGCCCATTTCCTGAATCCAGAAATCAAGGGCAAGTGGTACTCTGGCAAAGAGGAAAATAACTTCCATACAATGTATGTAGGGGAGATTGTGGAATTTTTAGCACGGTAGGGGATGCCAGTCTGCAATTTTCAAAATACTTTCACGCTTTCGCGTGACAAGGTGTTTTCTATAAGGGAAACAAGCTGCCCTGCCCTTTGGGATAACCCAAGCGGGAAGGGCAGCCCATATTACTTAGAGTCCCTTTCGTCCTCAAACGGCTGCTTTTATCTGCTTAGGATACAACCATAGGGGGCAATATAATCGGCACCTGTCCAGAAGAAGAAGTAATTTCTGCCATTAACAGAGAAATCCTATTCATTAATTTCTGATCCACAATTTTTCCACTCACATTACCTCAACCTGGCACATTTCCATCGTCTTAAGCGCCGCCTGATGGGATTCCGGCGTTACCCCTGCACAACAGGAAGGGTCCACCCGGATTATGCACTCTGGCATTGCCGCTTTTAACAACAGCGCATTGCTTACCACGCAGATATCCGTGCAAAGCCCTGCCAGTTCAATTTCCAAAGGCTCCTTCTGGTTCTCCCGGCTTAATGTTTCCATCAGCTCCAGCGACCCAAACGTGGGTTTATCTATAATGTGGGAAGGCTCTGCAAGGGCTTCTAAGCCTGGATGCAGCTTCCAGCCCTCTGTGCCTTTGATGCAGTGGGCGACTGGGAGCTTTTTCCCCTCGGATGTTTCCAGGTAATCTTCTCCATGGGTGTCCCTGGTCATATAAATATCGGCTTTCCTGAAAGACTTCATTTTCTCTTCCACAGGGCCTACAATGGCCTGGGCTTCCTGCGTCCCAAGGGAACCGTCAATAAAATCCTTCTGCATATCTACAACCACTAATATTTTACGCATATCTACACACTCCATTCCCTATTTTCTGAAATATTCCGCCCGTCCGCCGCAGGAAGTGCTGATGGATTCAATTGCAACCGCCCCGCCCCGGACAATCTCAATGTTTCGGAACTTGCTTCGCAGCAAATCAACCAGCTCATTGTTCCGCCGCTCTGTCATCTTACACTCTAACAATACGCTGTCCGTCCCAATGTCCGACACTTCCACATGGAATACTTGCGCAATCTGGAACAACTCCGCCTTGTCCGCCACAGAACAGCCCTTTACTTTTGCAAACAGGATCTCTTTCATATGGATGGGCATGTCTGTCAAGTCAATCACCTTAATGACTTCCACCATTCGGTTCAACTGCTTTTTAATCTGTTCAAATGTAATGTCATCGCTGGTCACGCATATTGTCATCCGAGACACCGTTTCATCCTCGGTAGTCCCCACCGTAAGGCTCTGTAAGTTATATGCCTTCCCAGAAAAAAGGCCGGATACTTTGGCTAAGACGCCCACCTGGTTCTCCACATACAATGCAATCCATCTGTTTTTCATACAATTCCCCTCCCTACTTTAAAATCATTTCTGTCATGGGGTTCCCACCCTTTACCATGGGCAGCACTATTTCCTCGGTAGCTACCATAAATTCTATTAAGACAGGGGTATCCATTGCTTTTGCTTTTTCAAATGCCGGCCCAATCTCCTCTTCCTTTTCTACACGCATCCCGCAGGCGCCATAGCTTTCTGCCAGCTTTACAAAATCTGGCTCATAAGGCGGGCAGGACGCGCCTGGCCCTTTGCAGTCATTGGGGCAGCCTTTCCTCCGCCGCAGGCAGGTAGCCTTATAGCGCTTCCCATAAAAAAGCTGCTGCATCTGGCGCACCATGCCCAGATAATAATTGTTCAGGACGCATACAATAACATTAGCCCCTTGCGCCATGGCTGTGGCAAACTCCTGGAGGTTCATCTGCATGCCTCCATCCCCGCTGATGCATACAACCGGCTTCTCTGGGCAGGCAATTTTCGCCCCAATTGCCGCTGGGAACCCAAACCCCATCGTGCCAAGCCCTCCTGAAGTGATAAACTGCTTGTTGCCATCTAACTCTATGTACTGGGCAGCCCACATCTGATGCTGCCCCACATCCGTAACAATAATCCCTTCTGAGAACTGGCTGTTAATATGCTCCATAATCATTTGGGGGGTCATCCCTTTGTCCCTTCGCATTTCCAGCGGGCTTTCTTTATCCCATTCCCGAATCTGCTCCAGCCACCCTTCCGTTTCCTGGGGTTCCGCCCACTCCAATAACTTTTCCAACGCCAGGTTGGCATCGGCAACAATCGGCACATCCACTACCACATTTCGGGAGATAGCCGCCGTGTCAATATCTACATGGACAATCTGCGCATTTGGCGCAAATTCATTTAAGTCCCCAGTAATCCTATCATTAAACCGGGTCCCAATCGAAAACAGCACATCACATTGGCCGACTGCTATATTTGCCGCATATTTCCCATGCATCCCGCTATTCCCAATATAATATGGATGGTTTGTCGGTATCGCGCCTTTCCCCATCACTGTAGTGACCACAGGCACTTTTGTTTGCTCCACTAACTGCAGCATCTTTGCATTCGCCCTGGCAATATTGACGCCCCCTCCAATAAGGAATAATGGTTTTTTTGCAGATTTCAATAACTTATAGCCTTTTTTCAACTGCCCTACATGCACGCTCTCATTTGGCTTATACCCACGGATAGACACAGATTCCGGGTACAGCGCAGGCCCCAGCCCTGTCTGGATATCCTTGGGCAAGTCAATCAACACAGGCCCAGGCTTCCCGGTCTTGGCAATATGGAACGCCATCTTTAAAGTCTTCCCCAGTTCCTTACGGTCTTGCACGGTAACGCCATATTTTGTAATGCTTCGGGTCATGCCTACAATATCCACCTCCTGGAATGCGTCATTCCCAATCAGGTTCCTAGGCACCTGCCCAGTAATGCATACCAACGGGATATTGTCATAATGGGCGTCTGCAAGGCCTGTGATAATATTGGTCGCCCCAGGGCCGCTTGTCACAATGCAGACCCCCACTTTCCCAGACGCTTTGGCATACCCCTCCGCCTCATGGATCAGCCCTTGCTCGTGCCTTGGCAGGACCAGCTCTATTTCTTCATGTTTATATAATTCATCCAAAATGTCCGTTACCATGCCGCCAGGGTAGGCGAACACTGTGTCCACGCCTTCTTCCAGCAAGGCTTTTACAAATAATTTCCTTCCGGTTATATCCATCGCCATAACATTCACCTCTACCTTTTTATACTGTATCTGCTCCATTGTAACAGAATTTCCCCAATTGGAACAGTGCCATTCTTAACCAAAATATGCTTATCCAATATACCCCGTTGCCTTCAATAGGAAAATCCATCCTGTTAGGGTAAAGGATGCCAGCAGCGTAGTCGCCACCACAACACTGGCGGTAAGCTCCCCATCGTTCCCCATATTTTTGGCCATAATATAGCAGCTTGGAGTCGTTGGGGATGCCAGCATAATCAAAATCCCTATCAGCTTTTCCCCTGTAAAGCCCATGGAAACAGCCACTGGAAGCAACGCTAAAGGCTGCGCCACCAACTTCAAAAAAGAAGCTGCCAGCGTAGGCTTTAATTTCGCCAGGGCGCCCTTTCCCTCAAACCCTGCGCCCAATGTGACAAGCGCCAGCGGCGTTGCCATTTGGGAAACATTGTAAACCGTCTTATTGACAACCACCGGGAAATGGATATGAAAATAAGATACCGTAAGCCCAAGGAAAATACTGATAATAAACGGGTTTTTCAGGATATTCCAGAAGGCTTCCTTTATTTTCCTTCCCCCTTGCCCCTGCCGCCCTTCAAACGTCAGCACAACCACAGAATAAATATTGTACAACGGCACTGCCCCAACAATCATCAAAGGGCCCATTGCCGACTGCCCATAAATATTCTGGATAAACGCAAGGCCCATCACCGCCGCGCTGCTGCGGAAAGACGCCTGCACAAACGCCCCCGCCATAGATTTATCTTTTAAAAACAATTTCGTGCCGCCCCAGATAACCCAGAAGCAGGCAGAGCTTGCAGCCGCGCAAAACAGTACATATTGTAAGTCAAATACTGCCTGGATGTCCACAGACGAGATATCACGGAACAGCAAGCAAGGCAGGGTCACCTGAAAATTAAATTTATTTGCCACCGCCACAAAGCCGCCATCCAAAATCCCAGCCTGCCTAAGCGCCCAGCCTAACGCCATCACCAGGAAAATTGGGATTGTCACATTTAGGCTAAAAATAAAATTTTCCATTCTTTTCCCCTTCTACTCTTTCCTCTCATATTTGAGGAAATAATATTCCAGGTCAAAATACGTCTGCTCCTCGCTGTCCGCCACCAGTTCCCAGCCTTCTTTTTCATCCAAATTAGGGAACCAGGCGTCCGCCAGGTATTCATAGTCAATCTTAGTAATATACGCCACATCGCATAAATCTGCCATCTGGTGATAAATGCTCTCCCCGCCCACAATATAAATGTCCTGGCTGTTGTATTTTTCCAGTTCTGCCAGCAGCCCTTCCATGCTATGGACTGCCAAAGCGCCCTTTGCCTGAAAATCCCGGTTCTTGGTCAGCACAATATTCGTCCTGTTTTTTAGGGGCTGCCCGCCGGGAAAAGTTTCCAGTGTTTTCCTCCCCACCACTACCACCTTCCCGGTGGTCATCCTCTGGAAATATTTCATATCCTCTGGAATCCGCACCAACAGTTTATTGTCCATCCCTATGCCCCAGTTTTTATCCACTGCCGCTATTAAATTCATAATCACGCCTCCTATGCCCTCAGCCTTTCGGTTTTCACTGCATTATTAGACCGCCACCGGAATATTTGCCACCTGCGGCCCTGTCACATAATCTTCCAGCCTGACGTCATCCCTTGTAAATTGGTAGAAATCCTTCACCTCTGGGTTCAGCCAGAATTTTGGGGCTGGATAAGTTTCCCGCCCAATCAGTTCCTTTACCAAAGGGATGTGCCTATCGTAAATATGCGCGTCCGCAATTACATGCACCAGCTCCCCAGCTTCCATCCCGCAAACCTGAGCCAACATGTGCATCAGCACCGCATACTGGCATACATTCCAATTGTTCGCAGTCAGCACATCCTGGGAACGCTGGTTTAAAATGGCATTGAGCGTTAATTTTTCCTGCCCTGGTTTCTGGGTTACGTTAAACGTCATGCTATAGGCGCAAGGATAGAGGTTCATTTCACTCAAATCCTGATGCACATACAAATTTGTCAATATCCTGCGGCTATATGGGTTATGTTTCAAATCATAAATCACACGGTCTACCTGGTCCATCATGCCTTCCCGGTAAGCATGCTTCACCCCCATCTGATAGCCATACGCTTTCCCGATGGAGCCTGTCCCATCCGCCCATTCATCCCAGATATGGCTGTGCAGGTCATGGATATTATTTGATTTTTTCTGCCAGATCCAAAGCACCTCATCGGTGCAGCTTTTAATCGCTGTCTTGCGCAGCGTGATTGCTGGGAATTCTTTTGACAAATCGTAACGGTTCACCACGCCGAATTTCTTAATGGTATAGGCGCTGGTCCCATCTTCCCAATGGGGGCGCACTTTCTCCCCTTCGGTACTAAAGCCGTTATCCAAAATATCCTGGCACATTTCTATAAAAATATGGTCTGCTAAACTCATTTGCTTCTCCTTATTTTGTATCCATCCTTTTCCTAGATTCATCCGAACCATCATAACACAATTTTTCAGTTGCTTCAATGCGATCCCATCTGCTTATTTTTACAAAAATAAATATTTTTTCTTTTTTAAAGATTTTTTCACAAAAATAGTGTATACTGTAACCGATTGAGCGCCAACAGACAGCTCATTATTTTATAGATAATTATTTTAAATTGTAAGGAGAATGATTATGAGCCAGAAAAAAGTAGACCGCTATAAAGAGGAAAAAGCCAATCGGAAAAAAATTATGAAACGTGAGAAAATGCAGCGCAAAGCCGCCGCCTTAGGCGCAACAGTGGTCAGCGCCGCAATTGTCGTATGGCTGGGGTATTCCGCCTTTGGGTATTTCTCAAAACAGGAGGATGGCGCCCCTATCCAGACAGAAGTTGACTTAAGCGCAATCACAGAGTATATGAACGGCCTATATACGGAGGATACGGCAAACCAGTAATTTTGGGCAGCGTGTGCCTCCCACCCCTTGGCAGCCTGCCTAAGATTGCCCTAGGGGCGTGGCAAACCATAAAACCATGCTACGCCCCTAGGATATTTCAAACTTCATTTCTCCACAACAAGGAGGAAACGATGGATCTTCCCTTCTATTACCCCTTCCCGCTCCAATAACTCTTGGGCATGGTAAAGGTTGTCCAGGCAGCTTTTTACACTGAAATTAGGAAATTCCCACGGAATAACCCGTGCAAACCAGACAAGCGCCCCCACATCCCAAAATTTTATTGGGCGAAACGCCTCTTGCGCCTTGCGAATGGCAAACCCTAACTCCTGGAACCCTTTGGCTGCGATATCCAAATACTGGTTCGGAAATGGAAGCTCTGGCACATCATCTAGCAGCAGCTCCACAAGTTCCCTGTCATTTTCCGCCCCTACCTGTTCTGTGATAAATATGCCCCCGTCTTTTAACAGCCTCCAAATTTCCCCTGGGTTAAAATTCCCATGGCGGTTTATAATCTGGTCAAAACTCTGGCCACAAAACGGCAGCCTGCCTTCCCCATCTGCTTGCTTGAAATCAACCCCCAAGGGAGATAACACCTTTTCACACAGCTCCACATTGGGCTGGTAATTCTCTGTGGCAGCCAGGTTGCCATAAGGATGCCCTAAGGACAGCAGGAACTCCCCGCCCCCAGTATCAATATCAAGCAATTTCATCTCCGGCTTTAAATGCTGCTGGACAAGCTCCCGATAATTCCAAGGCAAATCCCGTTCCTCGTCATACTTTCCATTAATATGGGAAAAATCCCAACCATGGATATGGGCCGCTTCTTCTTCCTGCAGCCATAATCTTAAATATGCTTCTCTATCCATCTTCCCTGCCCCTTTCATGTACGTTCCCTATACTTCTTATTATACAGATTTTGGAAACTATGTCGAGCAAATATAGCCTTTCTATTTTAGCTATTTGCTGGCGGATATCCTGCAAAGCGACAGGTAAAGGCAGCGGGTAAACGCGCGCGCGACTGGCTCACCTAGCCTTTCATTCCCTGCGGGAATAAAAGGAAAAAGAAAAACACCCGTAAACCTTATGGTTACGGATGTTCGATATAAGAGCGATAGACGGGGCTCGAACCCGCGGTCTCGACCTTGGCAAGGTCGCGCGTTACCAACTACGCCACTATCGCATGTCATGTTAAGATCTTACTACATAACTTCCTTTTTGTCAACACTTTTTAGAAATTTTTTATCTTATAGGAAAGACATTGTCGCGCTAAAGCGTGAAAGTGTCTTCCTATAAGACAAAAACAATATGCGCACTCGCACAAGAGGGATATATTGCTTCGCAATTGTGCCTGGCGCTTGTTCAGAACGGACCGAAACGGAGCGTAGACGCCAATCCCTTCAAGATTGAGGGGACAGGGAAGCCCCAGTGGGCTTGCTGCGGGGTATTTAGTTTTTGTGCGGCTCGAAACTACTGCCGCCCTGCTCTTTCCACGCATATTTTCCCTTCCGCCCTCATATAGTAGTTCAAAGAGAGATTAAGGAGGAATCCTGTGAGTTCAAAAACAAAGATTGTTGTTCTGCATTTAAAAGAGGTAGTCTACACAGCGATTTTCGCGGTACTTGGAATTTTGTTGGTATTACTGCTGATTTTTATGTTCCTGCCGGATGACAAAGATAAGGCTGCAAAAGAAACCATGAAATATACGGCGGGGGTATATACTTCCTCCATACAATTAAATGACAATGCCATAGATGTGGAGGTGGCAGTGGATGAAAAGCATATCAACTCCATTACATTAGTAAACCTGGATGAAGCCACCGCTGCCATGTACCCTCTGATGCAGCCAACGCTGGATAACCTTACCCAGCAGATTTATGAGAAACAATCCCTGGACAATATTTCTTATGGGGACGACAACCAATATACGTCCATGGTACTGTTAAACGCAATTCAGTCCGCGCTGGATAAAGCAGCATACATAGAAGAATGACATTATTGCAGCCGCCTTGCACTAACGCAAAGCGGCTGCATTCTGCCGCAAGCCTGATTCCCGCCTAGGCTACAATAATAATGCCCCCATCACTGGCGTACATACTGCTGATACCTGCAGTTTCCACAACAATAATATCCTTAAATTTCGCAAGCTTCTTAATCTTCTCAACTGCTTCCTTCGCCCTATTGGGGCAATTGCAATAGGATATTGCAAGGATCTTTTCCTGAGGCCGCTTTGTTTTCCCCACCAGGTCCGCAATCATCTTATCCACAGCCCTTACAATCCCCCTTGCCTGCCCAATCTGGCAAATCGTGCCTTCCGCAGTCCCTGCCATCACAGGCTTAATATTCAGGGTATTTGCCACAAACGCCTTAATATTGCTTAACCTGCCGTTTTTCCTGAGGGTTTCTAATGTCTCTAACACAAAAGAAGTATTCAGCTCTGCGATAAACGCATCCACTTTTTTTACCACTTCTTCAAATGCCAGCCCTTCTTTTTCGCATTCCTGAATTTTCATGGCGATTACAGTTTCCCCCACAGAGGCAGATTTGGAATCAAATACATGGATTTTCTTCTCCCCCTTTTCTTCCAGATACAGCTTCCGCCCCAACTGCGCGCTGTTATAAGAGCCGCTAAGCTGGGAAGAAAGGGTCACTGCATACACATGTTTTGCTTCACAGTCAAAGGCTTCCATGTACCGCTCTGGTGAAGGGCAGGTGGATTTAGGACAATTGGGGCTTTTTGCCACCCTCTGCAAAAACTCCGCCTGGTCGAACGTATCATCATCCACAATATGGTAATCGTCTACAAAAATTTCCAATGGCACGGACTCAAAATGCCTGTCTTCCTTCAAATTCCCTGGCAGCTCCCCACAACTGTCAACTACAATTTTATAGCTCATGTCCTTCCTCCTAAATATAGTATCATTTCCCAGTACATTTCATATTTTAAAATAGTAATATAAGTATATATTGTCATTATACATAGTTTTCAATACCACTTAATACTAACATAAATATTTTTCTTTGAAAAGACCTATTTTAAAAAGAATCCCCTTAGGCAAGTATATTTATGAAAATTAAGAAAGAATGCGCACAGCGCATTCTCCGTGCGCGAGCGGATTGCGTAGCAATAAATTCCCTCTCCGCGAGCTGCACATAATTTTTTTATCTTATAGGAAATTTATGCACTTTAACACTTCACAGTAACACGGTATTTCCTATAAAACAAAAAATCCGGCTCGCCGGACTTTCGCGCCAAAGTAATAAAAATGGCTGCCGTTACATATTTGCTTTCTATGTAACAACAGCCCGAAATCCCAGGGCGGCCTTACGCGCCCGCCCTCCAATCAGTTAAAGCAAAAGCTGATTTCCTTCCACAGGTTATCTTCAATATAATTGACCTGTGTTATCCCATCGCAGTAATCTGCAATGTACCCTTCCTGGATAAAATACCGAAAGGCCTGCTTTTTCAGGATTTCATCCGAAAACCTAAAAGTCACTACCCTTCCCTGCATCCATGCTTCCGCCAAAATAGCCCCCATCCATTCCGGGTCCCATTCCTCTATATAAGTTCCCTCTTTGATATAATAATTATTCATCACTGCATTGCATTGCGGCAGGTCAATTGCCGCATCCGGCACATGCCCCATTAGCATTTCCTCTGTAGTCATCGCCATATAATTATAATCTATAAACGAAGTCTCCAGCCCTTCTTTATTGCGGTACCCGTTATTCCCCCAGGTAGCGTCCATATAATAGTATTCCCCATCCAGGCAGATTAAATTCCATGCATGGGCGTCCCCCAATGCCGTCCCGGACACAATAACGCTCTGGACGCCCAACTGCCCCAGCAGATATTGGACTGCGCAGGCATATCCCTGGCAAACTGTCTGCCGCTTGATAAACACACTGATAATATTTTGGCTGTCAGTTGCGTCCTGCACATATTCTGTCTTAAGCGCCAGAAGCTCATATACATACTTCGCCTTATCATAATCCGTGTCATTGATGGAAATCCCACCAAGCCACACATCCACAATATCGTCAATCTGAACCTGTATAATCTTACGCTCCTCCTCTGACATGGTGTATTTAGGGGCAAATTCCAGGCTTACCAGCTCGTCTCCTTTGGTATATCGGGTAAACACATACCCTTCCACCCAGAACAGCCCCCCATAGTCACCGCAAACTGCCGCATATGCCCGGCGCATCAGGTCTAAGTCCGTAGTGGAAAGCTTTATTTTATCTTTATGGTTTAAAATTGCTGTGAGCATCTCATCATAAATAATTTTCCCCTGCCCGTCCAGATGCTCATAAGCATATTTCCCCATTGAAATCTGGTCGCGCTGCGGGCTGTCCAACTGCCTTGTATCTGCCAAAGGGGCTTCTGCCTTCTGCTTGTTTTCATCTGCGTCCACACTTTCTGACTCTTTCTGCAGGGCTTTTTGAAAACCATTTAGGGAACATGCATTCATGCTGCTTAAGCACACTGCAAGCAATAACAGCAGCGCCTTGCTCCTTGTCAACCTCATCTCCCATTACCTTCCTTTTCCATGCTGTATATTCCTGAAGCCTAAATCTGATAAAATGCTGTAATAAATTCCGTCAAGGCCTCCATATCCGCCGCCCCCATTGTCTCAACCGCAGAATGCATGGCCAGCAGCGGCACCCCAATGTCCACTGTGCGGACTGGCAAAATGCTTGATGCAATTGCCCCAAGGGTCCCGCCCCCCTGCATATCGGAGCGGTTCACAAACTTCTGGTATGGGATTGCTTGCTTCTGGCAAATTTGCTCTACAATTGCAATTGCTTCACAATCTGTCGCATAGGATTGGGAAGCAGCCTCTTTCAGGCAAAACCCCCGTCCCAGCACCGGCTTATTCGTAATGTCCATCTTCCCCATTTGGTTGGGGTGGGACCCATGGGCTACATCCACAGATAAAAACAAAGCGTCATACAAACTCTCCTGAGCCTGCTCCACAGACTTGCCCAAGCTGGCGTTTATCTTTTCCAACAGGTTTAACAGCAGCAAGGATCCCGCCCCTTGCTTGGTTCGGCTCCCAATCTCCTCATGGTCAAACAGCGCCGCCACATTCAGCCCCTTATTGCGCTCACCGTTTATTAGCCCGGTCAAAAGCGCCTGCACAGAAGTAAGGTTATCCAGCCTTGGGGATAATACCAGCCCGTCCCCAATGCCCACAACCTTTGGCTTCTCCATACAGTAAACCCACAACTCAAAATCTAGTATATCTTCCAATTTTTCCTGCAGCTCTTTTGCAAGGAACTCCATCAGCGCTTTCCCCTCTGCCATATTTTCTCCCAACAAGCCCAAAATTGGAAGCATATCTGTCTGTTTATTCAACTCCACGCCTTTATTTACCTCACGGTTCATATGGATGGCAAGGTTCGGAATGGCCAGCAGCGGCTTCTCTACAGAAAGGTAGCGCATTTTGGGGTGCATCACATCTTCGCCCCTTACAGCCACGCGCCCGGAAATGCTTAAAGGGCGGTCCAGCCAAGTATTTAATATGGCTCCGCCATACACCTCCACATTCACTTGACAATATCCCCCTGCACAGATATCGGGATTTGGCTTCACCCTTAAACATGGAAAATCTGTATGTGCCGCCCCAATACGGATTGCATCCCGAAATTCCGCCCAAGCCCCTATAGTAAAAGCAAATAAGGTCGTGTCATGATGCTTTACATAATATTTCCCGCGCTCTGTCAACCCCCAGCCCTTGCGAAAGCTCAATTCTTCAAACCCTGCTTCCTCTAGCTGGGACGCCGCTTCCCTTACCACCATCACCGGGCTTGTCCCTTTTTCCAGCAAACGGAATAATTTCTGATTGATATGTCCCATATCGTCCTGCCTCCTGAGATTATTTACCTTTCTGTGTATTATACTATAGTCCCACAACTTTTTCTACTAATATATTCTGCATAGGGGCTGCCGTCCCCCATAAACCCGCGTCGCCGCCCCGCTGCCTTAAAAATGATGGCTATTTGCCCTTGTTTTTTTATGGTATGCACTTTATACTATCCCTAAAGCGCACATTACTAATTCCTGCCCTATCAGGACAGTATAAAAATTTTATTTTGGGAGGTATCGCTATGACGGCTCTGTCCATCTTAGATATAAAAGAATTTATGAACCTATTGTTACGCACAGACACTTTTGACAGCTTCCTTATGCTGGAAGGGTCCATCACCACTTACATGGCTTACCTACTGGATGGGCATGCCATATCTGACTTTTTCAGCCCAGAGGATGAATCCTATGATGTGGTTTCCCAGGAAAAATATATCCCTTTTTCCCTTGTGCGCCCAATCTGTTTTGACATTATGAAAGGCAAACGCACCCCTTCTTCCTTTAAATTTGTGTTCCAGCTTTCCAACGCCAACCAGGAACGCACCATCGCCTCTGTACACAGCAATTTTTCCCCGGCGGATATTTCTGGCATGTACCTGAACCTGAAATACCAAAACCAGTCTCTGACTTGCACTACAGGCGTCTCCTACCGTATTTTTTCCATGGACAAATCCTTGGAATATGCCTGGGACGACATGGTAAAACGCTTTTTTAAGAAGCGCCAGATTGCCTTTGAACTGCTGGTTTCCTGACTTTTTAAATATTTTTAATATTTTCTTTTAATATTCCTTTACTTTTTCCATATTATGTGTTACTATAGTCCCATGTTGTAGACAATATACAATATAGATTATTTTTTGGAGGTACTTGACATGCAAGGTACAGTAAAGTGGTTTAACAATCAAAAGGGCTATGGTTTTATTTCTGATGAATCTGGAAATGATGTATTTGTACATTATTCTGGGTTAAACATGGAAGGTTTCAAGTCCTTAGAAGAAGGTGCGGCTGTAGAGTTTGACGTTACAGAAGGGTCCAAAGGGCCTCAGGCTGTAAACGTAACCGTCGTACACTAATTTTAATCAGGTTTTTCGCTACGTACCTTTGTCAATAATATAGAAATTTCGGTTTTTTATTTTGATATAAGATATAGAGGGATTACAATTGATTAGAAAAAAACTGCTGTATCCACTACAGAATGTGGGTACAGCAGTTTTTTTGTTCTCTGGTAGGATTATGTCAAAAGGGTGCGCTGCGGCGGAAATGGAATACAGCCAAAACTGCCCGCCGCAGGAAAAGGACCCTGCTTTGCAGGATTCCAAGTTCCCATATAAGTCAGGCCTTTTCACGCAAAAGTGAAAGGCTTTGCCCTATTATAGCTGCTTTTTTCCAAATACTGCAACCATCAGGCTTCCAAGAAAGATACACAGGTCAGAAATATTAAATATAACCTGGTTCAGCTTCTGAAAGGGCGTGCAAAAGCTAAAATAGTCCACCACATACCCTCTTTTCACCCTGTCATAGAAATTGCTTGCGCCCCCTCCTATCGAAAGGCTTAAGCCCAGCAGCATGCCAGGGTTCCCCTTTTTCCTGGAACATATACACCATAACATAGCCAATGCAAACAGCACTGCGCCGCAAACCCCTTTGACCAGCCCCGGCCGCTGCTCCATAAAATTGAACGCCGCCCCTGTGTTATGGTATTTTTTCACCACTACCTTATTGCTGCAAATTACCGTTTCCTCTTTCCCATCCCTTTGCTTCTCTATATGCTCCTTTACCACAAAATCTCCGGCAAACACGGCTGCCGCAACAATTGCGTATTTCATCTTGTCTCCTTTCGTCAGCGGATGCGGAAATCCTCAAAAGCTTGGTACAAATTTAGCCTTCCCCAGCCAAAAGCTTTGTCTGGGTAAGTCCTTTTACTGTCCCTTGTGGCGCCCCGAATCAGCACATTTTTAATTTCTGTATTTGTGATTGCTGTATAATTGCCCCGCACGATGCCCCATTCCAACATTAATGCCACTGCGCCCGCGGTGACCGCCGCGGCAACGCTGGTCCCATCCTTGGTGGTGAACTGCCCGCGAAGCCCTGCGCCGAATACGCCCACCCCAGGAGCGACCAGGTCCGGCTTCACCAGGCCATTGACCGTAAACCCTCTGCCAGAACGAAGGTAAATGCTATTATCCCTGACATCATAAGCCCCTACGCCAATTGGGACAATGGCAGTGGAAGGTACGGTCACAGTGGTGTCTGGATTGGAACGGACAAAAATCACCTCCCCGGTAGAAAGCTCCTGCACCGGCAGCCACATATGGAAAATGCTCGCAATGTCCGCTTCTGGGAACACCCGGATGGTCCATAAGCCCTGGGTTGGCTTATCAAAACGCATATATATGAGCTGCGCCCCATTTAAAATCCCTGTTATCCGGTACGCAACGCTTAACTTCGTATCCTCAAACAGGAAGCGGTATTCCCTCCCGCCTGATAAGATATATTCACTTGGCATCCGTTCCCCGGTTGGGGAGATAATCTCCACCACAAAACGCTGCGGCGCCCTTGCCCACAACTCTACAGAAAAGCCTTTTACCCCTTCCCCAACGCTGATTTCCACATCCTGGTATGCCTGCCCTTCCTCCAAACGCCCAAAATAATGGTGCCTTTCATTCCCCTCATTCCCAGCCGCGGCCACTGCCGCCCTGCCATTTCGCAAAGCCATATTGTTTAACATTGTGCTTAAATGGCTGACCCCCGTATGGCTCCCCATATTAGACCCCAGCCCAAAGCAAATAACCAGGGGCATACGGCGCCTTGCCGCAAGCTGGTCCAGATATGCCAGCCCCGCCATAATGTCGTTTTCCTGAAACGCCTCCGCGTCCTCTGGGATAAAAAAGAACTCCCTCAAATATTCTTTTGCCGGCTTAAGCTTCACCATGGCAATTTTGGAATACGGGGCTGCACCGATAAACCCCTCCTCTGGGACGGCGCTTCCTGCTGCAACGCTCGCCATAAAAGTGCCATGCCCCTGGGGGTCAGTAATTGGCACGGACTCTTTGGGGTTTGCGGACTGCAGCGCCTGATTGATTTGGGTATCCTGGTACTCGCTCCCATAGAGGAAGCCTGGCGGCGGCGTCCCGCCCCGGTCAGTCTGGTCCCAAACTGCCGCAATCCTGGTAGACCCGTCACTGTTTCGGAATACGGGGTTCTCATAATCAATCCCCTCTGATGTAAAACAAATGCAGCCTTGCTAAATATAACTCCATTATTCCACGGTATTCCCTTTGCCTTTCCAGCAAATTTCAATCTGCCGCTCCCCATAAACCAGTATTTTATCTATATAGCAATTAAGCATTTCCTTTGAAAGCTCTGCAAACTGCACGCCTGCGCCTGGGTTTCCAGGGTCGCCCCCGCGTTTTATGCTTTCCTGTATTTTCCCCTGCATCTCAAACAAAACATACTGTTCTAATAACATTGCATTCACTTTCCCCACACACTGCCCCATTGCATTTGTGTAACGGTTATGGCAGGTAAAATAGGGGTTTAGCCCTGTACGGAACCGCAAGTTTCTATTACAGCAGCCGCAAACCAGGATCCCGGTAAGGGGATGGGAGGGCATATGCTGGCGCCCCCGTTTCCTTCCACGCATCTTTTGCACTTTGTAAAATGCTTCCCTGTCAATAATCGGTTTATGGTGGCTGTAACTAATCGCCCATTCTTCCCGGGGGGTTAAATGGTTTTTCCCGCCAACAAAATCTTTTTTGTATTTATTTTGGGCTATATTGCCAATATACACCTCGTTCCTTAAAATCTGGCATATTGTGCTGCTGCCCCACAAAAACCTCCCGCCTTTTGGCTCCCTGCTGGTTCTGCCCTTCTCAATCTTAAATTCAATCGGCGTCTTTACCAACGCCTGATTAAACAGCCTTGCAATCTCCACAGAGGTATATCCCTCCAACGTCAAAGCAAAAATACGCCTGACAATTTCCGCCTCATCCTCTGCAACCAACAGCGCATGCCTGTCTTTTGGATCTTTCTCATACCCAAACGGGCTGTTTGCGCTTACATACTTCCCCTGCCCCTTTTTTACGGCAAGGGAAGCGCGGACCTTCTGGGATAAATCTTTGCTGTATAAATCATATAGAAGGTTCTTGAAATTAATGTCAATATCTGTAACGCGCCCCTGGCAGGCTTCGCTGTCATAGTTATCGTTTACAGAGATAAACCGCACGCCCATAAACGGGAATATCTGTTCTAAATAAGACCCCAATGCAATATAATCCCTTGCAAACCTTGAAAAATCTTTCACAAGGACACAATCCACTTTTGAGCTTTTTACGCACTCCAGCAGTTGCCGCATGCCTGGCCGTTCAAAGTTAGTCCCTGTATAGCCGTCGTCGCAAAACTCCAGCAAGTCGTAATTAGAAAAATTTTCTGCGGCAAACTTACGCAAAAGCGCCCTTTGCGCCGTAATGCTATTGCTCTCACTTTTCCCTTTATGATCCTCTTTTGACAGCCTGAGATAAGCCGCAACCTGATAGTTAGCCATTTGGAAGAGCCTCCCCCCCTGCAAAAGAGGCGCTGTCTTTATGGAACGCAAATACCACCTTCACCCGGTGGCTGGGATATACCTCAATCCTTTGTACCAATGCCTGTATCAGCTCCGGGGGCAGCCCATCCGCCCCATTTTGCCCTTCCAAAATTTGCAGTAAATCTTTTTGCGGGGCTTTCCCTTCGCCAACCGCCCTCAGTTTCCCTTCTATATCCGCCCGTTTCGCCTGGTTGGAAATAATTTTTCTGTTATGCTCCCCCTTTATCCGCTGAAACGTATCTGCATCTATGCCGCCCATCCGGTATTTCATATACTGCTCGCTTCCAGCCTTTGCAATAGTTTCTAGTTCCTTGTCCAGCTCAAGCAGCCCTTCCTCCCATTTTTCCTTTGCTTTTTCCAATTCCTGGGATTGAAGCTCTGTAATGCCCTTGGGCTGTACCTCGCATACTATGGTTTCCATCCTGGCTGCTTCTTTTACAATATTTCCAAGGGCGTGTAATGTTATGCTCTTTGCCATGCATTTATTTGCATCAATGCGGGAAGCATTGGGGCAATGATAGCTGTATGCCCGCACCCTGCCTTTACAACGCAGCTCTTTTACTGCCGTTATCCGTTTCATTTTGCATCCGCAGTCCCCGCAATAGAGGATATCCGCAAAAATATCTGGTTCCAGCGGGACTCTTTTGGAATACCCTTTCTGGTTGCAATAAACGGCTAACTCCTCAAACCTTGCCGCAGCTTTAAAAAACAGCCCCTCGCTGATGATCGCTTCATGGGTATGCCCATTCACTGACCAGCCGAAAGCCTCCATGCCATGCCTGCCATTGCCCCCGCATGATTTTCCCTGGACAAGGCATCCCATGTATACAGGGTTTGTTAAAACCATTTTCACCGTCCCCCGCGGCCACTGTTCCAGGCTGCCGCCTTCCTGGCAATAGGGCTGCCCTGTCTTGTGGTATTCTGCAGGCCTGACAATTTTATGGTGGTAGAGCCATAGGGCAATTTCTTTCATATTGCTGCCGGAAATAAATAAATCAAATATTTTTTTCACGATATCTGCCGCCGGATAGTCTGGAAAAAGGCGTTTCTTATCCCCAACCCATTTTGCCCTGTAACCGTAGGGCGGCACGCCGCCCGTATAGCTGCCCTGCTCCCACTTTGCCTTCTTGCTGGACCTGACTTTGGCCCCAATGTCCCTGGCATACATTTCATTTACCAAGTTCTTTAGGTTTACCCCAAACGCCTCATCCTTCCCAGACGCCGAAAGGCTGTCAAACTTGTCTGTTACAGCTACAAAGCGCACGCCCAAAAAGGGAAATATTTTCTCAATATAATTGCCTGCCTCAATGTGGTTCCTGCCAAACCTCGACAAATCCTTGACAACTATACAGTCAATTTTTCGCGTCCTCACATCGCGCATCATCTGTTCAAAACCTTCCCTTTCAAAATTAGTCCCGGTCCTGCCCAAATCTGTATAGCTGCCATATAACTCCATATCCGCTTGCTGCCTGATAAATTGCCCTGCAATTTCTATCTGTGTCTCAATCGACTCATTTTTCCTTTCATCTGAATCCACGGAAAGCCTTGCGTAAATGCCCGCAGAATATATTTTTTTTGGCGTGCTGTTTTCTGCTGTGCCAACACGCCCTTTCTTAGCCCTTGCCATTCCTGCCACCCTGCCCTTCCCTGCTTGCTGCTGTTTTACCCTGAATGCGGCAGCATGGCAATCGAATAACACGTTCCCCGGTATCAAGAAACCCAATCAAAACGCCCTGTCCCTTCAAGGACAGGGCTGGCTGGTTCTGAATCTTCAATATCCCGCTTGCCTCCAAAGCGCTCTCATCCATTAAGGTGAAACATTTTGGAATCGAGATATATTCGTAATTCTGGATATCCAAAGGCAGGTTCTCTATCCTGGGCAGATATGCAATGTCAAACGTCTCATTTACCCTCTGTATGCATTCCCCGCCTGAATGGCTTCTTTCCCGCAACGTATATTCCATAATAAAATCATAATAATCATTTGAGTATACGGCTTCTTCACAATCCATAAACTGCTCTTTTCTTTTTTTTCATATTATGTAAGAAGCCAAAAAATTATTCAAACCTAAGGGCTGCTTATGCCCCTGCTGCCTTCACCTTCTCCTCCAGGGACAGGCATCCCCTCATGCTTATGGCAGGCCCCCCTTTCTTCTCTATATAATCCTTGGTAATTGTAACCATCCCTATATTGTCATCCTTCGGGATCTCATACATAATATCCAGCATAAATTCCTCGATAATGGCACGCAGCGCCCTTGCGCCCACATCCTTCTTCTTTGCTTTCCCTGCAATGGCGCGCAATGCCCCTTCCTCAAATTCCAGCTTCACCTCATCCATGGCAAGCAGCTTTTTGTACTGTTTCACAATGGCATTCTTTGGCTCCGTCAAAATCTGCACCAGCATCTCTTCTGACAGGGCGTCCAGCGCAAAAACCACTGGAAGGCGGCCTAAAAATTCTGGTATCATGCCATATTTGCGAATATCCTCCACCTCAACCCGGTGCAGGAGGTTTTCCTCTTTGTCGTATTTATCTTTCAAATCCGCATGGAACCCCATGGCGGACTTTTTGTTCAGGCGTTCCTTAATAATCTCCTCAAGGTCCGGGAACGCGCCGCCGCAAATAAACAGGATATCCCTGGTATTTACTGTAGCAAGCGGGACCATGGCATTTTTGCTGTTCGCCCCAACTGGAACCTCAATTTCCGCCCCTTCTAGCAGCTTTAACATCCCCTGCTGCACGCTCTCGCCGCTCACATCCCTTTGGTTCGTGTTCCTTTTCTTGGCAATTTTGTCTATCTCATCAATAAAGATAATGCCATGTTCTGCTTTTTCCACATCATTGCCCGCCGCAGCCAGCAGCTTGGAAACAACGCTCTCTATGTCATCCCCAATATACCCAGCCTCCGTCAGGGAAGTAGCGTCCGCAACGGCAAGCGGCACATCCAAAAGCTTTGCCAGCATCCTTACCATATAAGTCTTGCCGCTTCCAGTAGGGCCTAACATAAGCATATTGGACTTCTCAATCTCCACGCCGTCCTGATTGTTGCACCCCACCCGTTTATAATGGTTGTACACCGCAACCGACATCACTTTCTTAGCATGCTCCTGCCCCACTACATACTCATCTAAGCTTGCCTTAATCTTATGGGGCGCTGGGATAGACTTAATGTCCAGCGCAGGCTTTTCCTTCTTTTCCTCTTTCGGCTTCTTCTTTTTAATTTTCTGGGTTTTAGGTATCATATTCATGCCCATATTCTGCAAATCAGACAAATTAATCATGCTAATATTTGGCATATTCCCAAAGCTTCCCATATCGCCGATTGGGAACCCTACATGGTTCATGCTGTCAAACGTTTTCTGCATACAATCAGGGCAAATACATATTTCATTAGGGATTTTAATCATTTTCCCTGCCTTGCTCTCTGGCCGGTGGCAAATATAGCAGATATCCTCATATTCGCTTTCCCCGCTCCCCTGCCCGTCAAAGCTGCCGCCAGGGCTGTTGCCTTCTGCGCCTGTCCCTTTTGCGCCTTCCTCTGTATGCCCCTGCCCTGCATCGCCTGGCTCTGTATCCGAGACCACTTCCCGAAAGTCTGTATCATCAAATTTTTCTGTATCCTTCATTTTCAAATCTCCTCTTTCTTTTCGGAATCTACAATCCGAAACATGACTTTATTATAAGCCAGAGTTTCCAATAGCACAACCGTTTTTAAATGCTTTCTAAAAATTTAATAATCATAAAAAAAATTAAATCCACAAAACCTCTGGGTGATTGGGTCATAATACACCCCAAGCGTCTGCTCCCCCTGCATCAGCAAAAGTATCTTATCTTCCAATTCCACAATCTGGTAGGAATAGCCTGGCTCCCCGTCCTTTTCCAAAACTGCCTGTTTTGAAGAGTCGCCTTCTTTATCCTTCGCCTCATTTGTATAATAATATCCATATGCCTCCAATACCTCTGACACTTCCTCTGGGACTGATAATGTTTTTGAGGGGCTTTTTGACAGGATATTCTCCAGCCAATGGAGGCTTTCCAAATAAGTATTGATTTGCTCCCCATTCAGGTTAACCACAGTAGCGGCGTCTTGGTTTCGCAAAAATACCATATAATTAAAATATTTTTCCAGTTCTTCCTCTGAACTTTCCAAAACCTGAACCAGCTTCTCCGTCCCTTGTTTCCATGCATCCCGGTCACGCTCCTGCCCTTCTGGGCATTCGGCGCAATGAAAGCTTATAATATTCCATTCACTGCAGGCGACGCGCACCTGGTACTGCTTGCCTCCCAATTCCAGCATTTCCTGATAAAAATAAATCCAGGAAATTGGGGCGTCCTCCACCATAACCATATTGCCCATAAAGCTTTTTTGGTTCCTCTGGCACCAGTCCCATACTTCTCTTGGCTCTGTCTCGGTTGCCCAGCCAACCAGGCGGCACAAATACCACTCCTGCGATTCTTTCAGCGACTCTTCCGACCCATTATCCCATATAGCAAATGTTTCCTGGAATCTGGGATAAGCCCCTAAGACCTTTTCCTCTCCTTCCTGTGGAAAGTAATTCCAAGGGAACACCTCAATGCCGTCTTCAATTTTCCCGTAAAAAATATTGGAGCTTGCCCCTTCATAGGAGGCTTCTTCCAATGTCCTCTCTTTTTCCAGAACCTTCTTCCCGCTTTCTACAATTACCAGGTATCCAGCCCCCAAAATAATACCAGCGCAGAAAAGAGTCAGAAGGATGGACTTTAGCCTATGCATGCGCAACCCCCCCTTTCATGCGAATTAACACCTGGGTCCCTTCCCCTAACTGGCTTTGGAACTCTATGCTCCCCTGATGGAGGGACACAATCTCTTTGCACAGAGCCAGCCCCAGCCCAGCGCCGCCGTTCGCCCTGCTCCTTGCTTTATCCACCATATAAAATGCCTGGGTGATATGCTCAACCTCTTCCTGGGGAATGCCTACCCCTTCGTCGGACACCGTAATGCAGAACTGCTCCCCTTCAAAATAGCCCTTTACCTGGATTTTCCCCCCTTCCCTGGAAGCTTTCACCGCATTATCCACTAGATTATATAACAGCGACTTAAACAGCTCCCTGTCCACACAGATATTCCCTGGCTCCGACTCGCAGGCCAGAACCATATTCTTGCTGCTTGCCACTACCTTTAGGGAAGTCCCAATCTCCTGGAACAGCCCATGCATATCCTCCTGCTGCCAGTCCAGGTTCGTCTCCCCTACCGTAATTAATTCCATCAGCTTCCCGGAAAGGGTCCGCATCCGGGTAGCCTCGGATTTGATAATCCCGGCATATTCAATCCGGCTGTCTTCCGTAATGTCCTTTTGTATCTGCAAAAGGTCTGAAAACCCTAGGATCGACGTAAGGGGCGTCTTCATTTCATGGGAAAGGTTGTCAATAAAACGCTTCCTGTCCTCGGCCACATGCTCCAGGGCAAGCACATTTGTCTCCACCGCCTGCGCCATGCAGTTCATATTATGGGCAAGCTCAGAAAGCTCATCATTCCCCCGTTCCGGGATGCGTTCCTGATAGTTCCCCTGGGCAATAGACCTGGTCCCCTCATTGATTTTTTTAAGGGGATGCAGCAGCATTTTCACCACAACCAATAAAATCAAGGCTATCACGACAGCGCATGCCATACTGATTACCTGGATTTGCCACAACATATTTTCATGTATTTCCATCACATCGGAAATATTGCTCTCTGTCACAACATAATAATTTTTCCCCTCCATGCTCTCTAAAGAGGCTGTATACAATTGATGCCCATCCACCTGCATATGGCTTTTGCCAGTTTCCCGCACCGCCTCCAAAAGCCCTGCTGGCACATACATCTCCCGGTTGCTGTAGATTTGCTCATTCTTGACATTGCAGAACATAATGCCGTTGCCTTCCGTATTTTTGCCAAAGGTCCTTTCCATAAATTTCTTTAATGTTTTCTCTTCCAGCACAATGGCATTTTCCTTTAACCGCTCTGTGACCATCATGCTCTTAAAACTTGTAACCAAAAATTCATGCTCACTGTACACGCTTTGTTTTTTCTGGTTCAATGCAAAAGAAAAACTGTTTTTTAATAGCAAAATACTGGTCATGCTTACTGCCAGCATCACCAGTATCAAAGTATACAAGAAAATTTTCTGCCACAATTTCATACAACTACTCCTTCGCGCTCTCCAGCCGGTAGCCCAGTTTCGGAATGGTCACAAGCTTATCCTTTAGGTTCAGCTTCTTTCGTAACTGCTGAATATGGATGTCGATTGTCCTAGTTTCCCCTTCATACTCAAATCCCCAGACTGCGGTCAGCAAACGGTCCCTGGAAATTGCCACATCCTTATGCTGGATAAAAAACACAAGCACCTCAAATTCCTTGGGCGTCAGGTATACCTCCTTCCCATCGCATTTGCAGGTATGCTCTTCCACATTGACAGAGATATTGCCATAGGAGTACGTATTTTCCGCCCGTTTTACGCGCCGCAAAATCACTTCAATCCGCGCAAGCAATTCCATTGCCTCAAAGGGCTTGACAATATAATCCTCCGCGCCAAGCCGAAGCCCCCGCACCTTATCTGTCAACTCCTGTTTGGCTGTAATGAAAATCACTGGGGCTTCTATATTCGTGCGCTTTTGCATAATCTCAAAGCCGCTCATATCCGGAAGCATTACATCCAAAAGTATTAAATCATAATATTCATGCTCTATCTTTTCAAAAGCTTCCGCGCCATTGTTGCACACAACCCCTTCATAGCCGCCAATTGCCACCGTCGCTTCCACCAGTTTCGCTATATTAGCGTCGTCCTCCACGATTAAAATTTTTATCATGCCGCACCTTGTCCTTTTCTTCCTTGCCTGTAACTGCCCTATTAGATCATATCAAACTGCTTTTGAAAAGTATGCAAAGAATTGTAAGAAATATGTAAAAACATGCTACTCTGCGGCATATCTGTCCACAGAATCCACCGTCCGCCTCAATTCCTCCATACATTCCAGCACCTGCTCTGCCTGGCGGTTTGTATCTTCCCCAAGCTCCACGGCCTGTTGGGTGCTGGCAAAAACTTCCTGGCTGACAGCGGAAATCTGGTTAATGCTGTCTACAATCGCCTGGTTTGATGTAAGTATTTCTTCTATTTTATTATAAATTTCCTGTACATCCTGGTTCAAGCCATCCATTTTTTCACCAATTGTGGAAAATTGCTGGCCTGTGCTGCGAATTAGCTTCCGTTCCTCATGGGTCACTTCCATCACGTCGTCTACCGTGGCTTTCGCCAGCCCTGCATTCTTCCTTAAGTCAGATACAATCTTTTGGATCATCTCCGTTAGTTTCCGAGTCTCGTCTGCAAGCGTCCGTATTTCATTAGCCACAACGGAAAAACCTCTGCCTGCTTCCCCTGCCCGGGCGCTTTCAATGGAAGCGTTCAGCGCCAGCAAATTCGTCTGGCTGGAAATCGAAAAGATTTGCTCTGTAATATCTTCCACTGACTGGGCGTTCTGAATCAAACCTGCCACAGAGGCCGCTACCTTCTCATTGGCTTCCCTGGTCCTTTCTGATTGTTCCTGCAGGCAATTGGCGGAATTCAGCCCATCCTTCACCGCCTTTGCGGATTCCCTGGACAGGTCCAGCATTTCGTCAGACATTTCCTTAGTCTTTAATATCATGCTTTGGATATTCCCTGTCATCACAGTCTGTTTCCCAATATTTTCCGTATTGCTGCTGTTCCCTACTGAAATATCCCCCAATGCTGATGAAGCGGAAGCAATATTCTGCCCCAAAACCTGGATATATGATTCTGCCTCTGCAGAATTTTGACGGACAACGGAAACCACTTCCAGCACATCTTTTAAAAGCATTGCGCTTTTATCTTTTTCATCGTTCAGGCTTGCAATCCGCAAAGCATTATTTCGATTGGAGAGCCTTGTGGTACCGCAAAGCACAATCAAATAGACGGTCACAGACGCCGCCTGCAGCAAAAAGGAGGCGCTGTCCCAGGCCCTCCCAGAATGCATATGCTTTAATACCGCCACCGCATACACAAGGTCCGCTGCATTGATTGCGCCAAAGACCACCGCAATCCGCAAAATCACTTTATAATCATAATACAAGATATAAATTACTGTCAGCGGGAACACCATTACAAACACTAAGTCATTTTTTGCGCCAAACACTGCTAATGCATATACCACCATATAGCCTAACATTGAGACATGCTTAAACGCCTTGGTATCCCGCTTTTTCAAAAATACTGCGTAGGAGACGGTAAGGGAAACCAAAACTGCCGCCACTACAGAACACATAAAGCCAAAACCAATATTCCCTTGCTGGTAATCCTTAATATACCCGCCAAATAAAAAGAAGTCAATTACCGTCATAATCATAAGGATAAACTGGTTGGCAGATTTCTCCCTATTATATTCCTTCCTTTGTACGTCCATCCACAACTTCCTCCCTGTTTCAAAATATTGACCTTTCAATCCAATATTTTACCACAGGCCCCATAACCCTATCAACTATATTTCTGCCCAAAAACCGCAAAACGTATCCCAAAATTTATGGGCTAGCGTCTTGTCTCGTTAATATTTAGTGAAGTCGCGCAGGATATTTGTTCATCTGCAAGGCAAATTTTCGACGGCGTAGCGGTGGCTACGGCTAGAAAATCTAACACGGCAGATGGGCAAATAGACAAGTGAGTTTGGCTAATTATCAACGAGACAAGACGCTAGGCCCTTTTTTGCTTTTCTTATTCCAAAACCAGCCAATCCCTATGAAAAAGAGTATGCCTGCCAGGCTCCCTATGCTGTCAATGCACACATCTGTAAACCTGCCTGCCCTGCCAGGCACAAATATTTGATGGAATTCGTCAGAAGCTGCATAGCAGGCAGACAGCCCCAGAGCCAGCAGCAGCGTTTTCTTCCTGCTAAAGGAATAACAGCCCAAATGGGAGGCTAACAGAATTGCCAGCAATGCATACTCGCTCATATGGGCGCCTTTGCGTATTACAAGCTGCATCCCCTCCGCCTGACCCAGCAGTTCTTCTTCTGTCTTTTCCTCCCCAAAGAGCTGGCTCTGCCATTTTGCTATCCGGTAAGAAACAGATTGGCTAGTCTGGGAAGACTCTGTGGCGTCCTGCGCAGAAAAAAGGAAAATAACTGCCATCCAAGCAATCACTAAAATGCCTGTCACATACTTTTTCATCTCAGCCCTTCCCATTTTGGAAATCTTTCAAATACACTTCCATAGACCGGGTCATCTCATTGGAAAACTCTGACTCATACTTCCTTTTCCAAAAACCTTCCATCCATGCTTCATAGCTTTGCATCCCCGTCCTTCCAGCAAACATGGCGCGTATTTGCCCACTGTTTTTATCCTGGTAGCAATTTTCGCAAACAATATCGGAAAGGGCGAACCGTTCTGGCTTTTGGCGTTCCTTCTGTTGTTCCACCGGATACCCAAACACTAGCATACAGGCGGGGTATACATAGGATGGAAGCGCCAAAAGCCCTTTCATCTCTTCCGCCTGCTCCATCACATCGCCAATATAGCATGACCCAATCCCAAGGCTTTCTGCCGCCGTCACCGCATTTTGGGCGGCAATCACCGCGTCCTCTACCGCCAGCAGCAAATCCCCTGTCCCAGGCTCCCTTGGGGTAAGCCCTGCTTCCCGATAAAAGGAAAGCCATTTCCAGCAGTCTGCGCAAAATACCAGCACCATCTTTGCTTTTGCAATAAAAGGCTGGTGGTCGCAAAGCTCTGCCAGCTTTTCTTTTTTGCTTTGGTCTGTTATGTCAAGGATTGTATACAATAGCTGGCAGCCTGCAGAAGGCGCCTGTAAGGCTGCATTTAGAATCTGCTCCTTCTCTTCCCTTGCAATCTCTTCTTCGGTAAACACACGGACAGATTTGCGCATAGAAAGCGCTTTTAAAATCTCGTTCATTTTGTCCCCTCCATAATTATATATTATAGCCATGAGCAAAACTCCACACATTCAGTATTTATGCGGATTTGCGAGGCATGGCAACCTCTTTTATCACTCCCAGAACCTTTAGTTCTGTATTTATAGTAACAACCA
>CAJUDE010000013.1 GCA_910585295.1 uncultured Lachnospiraceae bacterium
AATGAAATAACCAAGAAGAAAAAAATAACGAATTGGATGATTGCCATTACTGTTGCTGTTCTTTATTTGATGATTTCTGTAATATCACACAAGTGGGAAATAACCTGGGTGGTCTGGATTGTATATTGTTTTTATCGAATCTTTACAGAATATATCTATAAAAAATATTAGCAATCTACAGATTAGGGAAACGCTGGTGAAAGCGTTTCCCGCGCTGCAAATACGGGATTTATAAGTGAAAAAGAGTTCCTGATACGAATTTTTGGAGATAATTTTTATTTTTTCCAGTAAGATTAATCTTGTTGATTGCCATTGTATTCAGAAAACAGAAAATGGACGAAACAGGACAGCAGAAATCTGATGAAATAGAATATTTGTCGAAAAATAATTATACAAAATCCAATAAAAACCTCTGGAGCAGTATCATTTTGCATGCTTTCACCAATGCGGTTATTATGGCTCTCGGCACTGTATTTTCGACATAAACAGAGTATCCAGACCTTATGGCAGGGCTTTTAACAGCGCAGGTAAATCAAAATCGGGATTGTTTAGGAAGGAGAAAAATGGAGAATTGGAGAGAACTTTTGAAATATAAGCCTGTGAAATACTGGATTCGGACTGAAATTGAAGAGATAATAAAGGAAAAATCAATTGACAGAAAACGGTTTTATGAATATTCAAAAACAAACTATCAAAAGATTATAAATGAATTTTATTATGCGTTTGTAGATTATAAGAAGTACCCAAAAGTTGAACTAAGTTATTGCTGGCTGCATTTTAGGCAGGAACTGAAAGAGATAGATTGTGTTAGTGAAACGATTGGTTGGGAATGTATGCTTGCAAAAATAAAAGAACGGTTATCTTATGATTGGGATAAAAAGGTCTATTTAATTCTTTCTGATGGTTGGGTTTATGAAGGATATATAGATTCTATAATTGATGTACTTAATGAAGTTGATGGATTGTTGGAGGATTTTTATATTGTTACTCCGCAATTTGATAAATTTGCAGCATATACGGATGACGGTCAGTGCTTATGTATTTATAAGAAATAGTAATAGTTATAAAACGGTTGATATATTTTATCTGCACACAAAATGACTATCCGGAAAATTCTTAAAAGAACTCCGTAAGCAAAAGGACTTACCCAAGAACAAATTGCGGAAATATTTCATGTATCAAACAGAACAATATCCCGTTGGGAAAACGGCAACAATATGACAGACTTCGATATTTTGATTGAACTATCAGATTATTATGAAGTTGGCCTGCAAGAAATCGTATTAGCCTATATCATTATGAAAGATGCAAGCCTTTATAATAACCCAACAGTTGTGATAGGGTTGAATATTGTACAGGAATTTGCAGCCGGAATGCTTTTAGTGGGTTTGTTATATTCCAGCCGCTATGGCGCAAGGATTAGGGCATTCAAACATCAGCTTATGAAAAAACAAGGATAATCGTAAATTGTGGAAGGCGTTGCTTATGAAAAAAGCAGATATAAAAGCAGTTGCTGAAAATAGGTTCCGTGAACTTGGAGCAAAGCAATTAGAATTATATCCGTCAGGTATTTGCTGGACAATGAATGGGGAATTTTTCAAAGTATCTGCATTAACAGACTTTTGGGTATTAGAGTGGACGGATAATCATTCTTATGCTTCAAATTGCTGCTTTGAAGATATTGACCCAATGCCATATGATATGTCTGAGCAAGAAATAATCTGGCAGGTGGATAAACTGTTGCTGTAAATCGGATTTTTTTGAGGGGTGCTATTATGGAGGAACTATTGATTTATGCGATTTTGTTATATGAGGAATTGGCAACAGAAAATGAGTATAACAAACGGCTTGATGAATTATTTCTCAGCACTCCCGAAAACGATGATTTATTTAATGATTTACTCTATTTAGAATGGGAAACGGACATTAAAAAAGCTATAATATATGTGAGGACGCATGTTGATTACAATAATCTGGACATTGATTTATTTGGTAAAGTTTTGATGGGCAAATTAAAAGAGGTTTATGAAAATCATTTGGATATAAGAGAATTTGCAAGTCGAATGTTTCACTTGTGGGAAGGGTTGCCTGGGAATCTCCAAAATATAGAACCATTTTGGATTCTTAGTTATGCGGATGACCCCTTATCATGGGGAGATGAAGAACAAACCATATATATATATGAGCGTATGTTGAGTTACTATAGAGATTAAACTAATATAACAATTCCCATTTACCGTGAAGTTGTATATAAAGAAAAATTGGAAATCACTTCGCGATAGGATTTTTTAATCCTGAATCACCTTCTTACGGCCTGTGCAGTATATGCACAGGCCTATCTGAACGGTTACAGCATTCCACAATGTATATAAAAAACTCTTTTTACAATATTTAATAAAATACGTTTATCATCTTAACCAGTCTTTTAAATCATATATTATAACTTTTTGATTTTTTAATAAAGCAATCAACTCATTCCTATCAATTCTCTTCCATAGCGTCTCTTTTATATCCTCAGACATCCTGCTTAGTATATCGTGTTCAACCCTATTTTGAAACTGCTTCTCAAAAGAATCCTGATTTATATCTCTAGAAATATAAGTATTTTGTTTATTTACTACAAGAGAAACAAACAATCTCCATGCATACATATCTATATTAGAACTTTTATAATCAAACATTGACATTTTTTCATATAGATATTTTGTAACTTCATGGCCGCTGTTTAAAAATATCCCTAACCTCGTCTTTACACCAAATTCTTCCTCTAAACCTTGGACGGTTTCACCATTTATTGGAATAAACGCACATTCATAATCATCATAGGCATTATCCCCAATGAGAGATACTTTAATCCATTTTTCTTCTCCTCCTTCAAAACTTAAATCTATTTTTCTTTCGTCCCTGTTTAAAACTACTTTTCCTATTTGTTTCTCCTTCAAAGCTATCATATGCAATAAGCTTTTTGGTTCATAGTCACATAATAAGTTCTTACTTTCTATTATATGTTCGTTGGTTATGGTATTAACTAATCCACTTAAAGAAATAGAACTCCTAGCCTCTTTTAGCAAACGCTCTGCTGCATCTATCATATTGCTCTCAGACATATTAATTGTTTCATATCGTTTCAAAGTATTTGCAGATACAAGTTTCCTTTCATTTCCATCTTCAAACAATATTGCATTGATATCACCAAAAACCTCTGACATAATATCTTTTTTCTCAACCCTTAATTCTCTCCGTCTATCATTTTTAAAATCAACCAGTTGTCTTACTAATATTCTAACCTCAAAAGCAATCCATGACATAGAACGCCCTTTTACCTTGAAATTTTCTATTTGTTTTTCAATATAGTTCTTATAAACTCTATAAATAATTCGTAATAATTTATCCTTCCCTTCATTGTCTTCCACAGACGAGCGCACCACGTCAGTTTTGACAAAATTATTATTACAGCTATTCATAATTGCCAAAAAGACATCTTCACTATATCCTGGCGTATTAAAAGAAACCCTTATCCCTTCAAAACAAACCCCAATCGGTATAGGAATATTATTCTCTTCCGATATATAATCCCTCCTATTATACGTTACTAAAGAATACTCTTGAAAATATTCTTTATACCTTACAGCATACGCTATGGTTATTCCGTCTGACTCCTCTTGGCGAATTTCAATGTTATTAATTTCTCCCAATGCTTCATGAGAAATATATTCTTCCAATGCAGTGCGAGGGGAACTATATCCTATCTTAATAGGTTCTTTTTGGTCATTTATCAAAACCACTTCACAATAAGGAAAAACAATCCATTTCTTAATGTCATGCTCAAGATTTTGCATATCTGCATCATCTCTTAAATGTAATTTAATCATAGTTCCATGATCTGCAATGTGTTCTGGCAACTCCCATTTTTCTAAATTTTTTAATAAATACTTTCCATCAACATTTCTGAAAACTATTCTGCTTGCCTCACAATTTTCACTGGCACATGTCATAATTTCAATATCATTAGCTACTAGAAAACAGGTTAAAATTCCAATCCCAAATCGGCTGATGGACACAAAATCAGGATATTTTTCCCTGAAATTAGGGCTGCTGTATTTCGATGTCCCAACCTTAAGAAGATAGTTTTCCACATCATCTTCTGTCATCCCAGTTCCATTATCTTCAAATGACAGCACCCGTTCAGAACTATCCCATCTAATTATAATTTTCCCTTTTGTAATTTCCCTATTTTCAATTCTTTCAATCTCATTTTGCAGTTTTATTGCATCCAATCCATTTTGGACAAGCTCCCTAAGCACGACTGAACTATCATTATACAACGTATGTCCGACCAATAATTGCAAAATACTATTTTGGTCAAGTTCAAAGCTAAGTAATTTATTTTTAAAATTTTTAGTAGATACTTTAGAATCATCAATATCTTTCCAAGGAAATAAATAGTCTCTGGTTCCTTCCGTTTTTGCTGCCTCCTGAACGATTTCATAGCAATACTTTAATTCTTTCTTCACATACTTTAAATACTCCATTAGGGCAAAAAAGGCCTCTGCCTCATTTGCTTTCTCAAAATATGCCGTAATGGCTATTTTATCGCTCTGGATACTTTTATCAATGTTTTCGTCATCATCCCTCATTTCCATTGGCTTTACTGCACGGATTGCTTTTTGTTTCTGCCACTCCAGAATGCTAATGGGATCTGTCGGACAGAATGCATGGTATTCAATAACCGGTGTTCTGTCCATCGTAATATGCAATAAATCTGCCGTCCTCAATATAACCGCAACATACTGCAGGTTTACTTTTGCTTCATCTGATGATTCATAACATTTATTTGTATCATAAACAGAATAATCTTGAAGATTGTTCAAATGATGGCTTTCACAAATCATTGCCAAATCCTGCCTGAACAAATTATCTAATGGGGAAAGCAAATTCTGAATTTCTTCTACTAAATCTTCACTCCCCCCTATGTCTCCTGATATCCATCTTCTGATCCTTTCGGCATGATTCTTTCTTACATACTCCTGATATAAAAATACATCCTCTCTTTCTCCCAGGCTTTGCGCTTTCTGCAAATACTCTCTCCCATATTCAAAGTTATATACACTGTTTCTATAACCAGAAAAATTAGAATCCTCTCTATTATCAAATTCTTCTTTTGTAATCAACATCCCCATATCATGAAAGTAAATCGAGAATACAAGCATCATCCATTCCGCAGATGTCATAATACGCTGGGTATGCTCTGGAATCAGCCACTCTACAATCTTTAACATCTCTTCAATATGGGAAATATCATGTTTTGTATACTGGATGAAAAAACCATAATCACCTATATGTGACAATAATCTTTCGACTTGTTTTTTAATATGTAACAATTTAAGCCCACTGAATATTCTTAAATTTTCTGCTTTTTCTGCATTCAGCTCTGCTTTACCCTTTAACTTTTCAATCATTTCACTCCTCCTTAGTTCTTTATCTTATTTCCCTACCCTTTCCCAAACACAAATTATCTCCAATAACATTGGCACTGTACTATTATAACGCAGCTTTCTAAATCATTCAAGAAAAAGGAACTGCGGGCTTTACCTGGTCACAATATTTTTTTAATTTTACTACCCCTTACATCAATTCCTAAAATATTTTCCTGATACGAGTTATACATGCATCCATACCGCCCAAACACAACTCTCAGGCGCTTTCCCCCATATTCGTCAGCTTCGCCGCCTAGTCGGCTGCACGGAACAAACGTTGCTAAAATAACAGGCGCAGAACAAACACTGCTATGCCCAAAAGGGCTGTGTACAAACGTTGCTATACAAAAGGCTCGGAGCAAACACAGCCATACCCCGGCAGCAGACATCCGGAAAACTCAGCTTCCATGTCAAAATTATGTTGAAAATATGCACGTTCCAGAATAACCTCACACTTTTCATTATCAAATACAAACTGTCTTACCTGACTCATTGAAAACCTTATTTTCCTGCTGCTATTCCTATAAACCAGGCTTTTTTTCAGGCAGAATGGCACAGAATATGCAATCTGCCATTTGCATCTTCAATTCTAAGATTCCTTACATTGCTTTCATCATCCGGTATTGTGACATTGAACCTATGGTTTTTATCATCAATTTCGTAAATCAGGTTTTGGAACATTGTCGCGCTTAAAATAAGGTTATATGACGTGTTGATCTCATTATTCGCAATGATATGCATGCTTGGAAATATCAGATCACCTATTTGAATTGTCACCTGATAAAGATTGCCGTAAGCAATACCCCCAAATCCTGTAAACGGCACTTTCTCTTTTACTAATTTTCCGCCTAGAGCATTTGCCAAAATCTTCTCAGCATCTGTCCATACTGGAATAACCGCGCCTGTGTCCAGCAATGCTGTCAATGCATCATTCAAAAGGACAACAGGCCTCTGCTGTTTCTTATCCAGCCTTAATGTAAACTGTTTCATCGCAATGCCCCCAACATTCCCAATTGGAAAATGTGGTCCGGCGTTGTATATCTTGAAACAATTTCGCCATTTAACGCCTTCATCGTTAACTCACTCTTTGTTTTATCCAAATATTTTATTACTGCTGACTCAATAGAGATACCGTCATCATCTACATATTTTACATCTACAAGCCCAACCCACTGGTCTGGGTATCTTTCCTGAATTTCTTCCCATGTTAATCTTTCAGACATACAAAATCCTCCCTGCATTTTTCTATATTTTATGGTTGAAATTTTTATCATGCACTCTATACCTTATCACCTGTCATTTCCCATACGATTTTCTTTTCTCAAGCTTCTAAACTTCCTCCTTAATATAAGTATATCACGACTCCCAAAACCACCGCAACCAAAAAAGAACCACCGCCTCTTCCGGCAGGGGCTATACATACATCCATACTGCTCAAACAGAGGCAGACAGTGCGTCCATAAACTCCAAAAAGCAAAAAAGACAGTCCATGAAACTGTCCATGACCGTCTTTTTGACATATTTATTCCGTTCCCATCAATACAAACTTCCCCTATTCCCCGCAAAATTACAACTCTCAGGCGCTTTCCCCCATATTCGCCAGCTTCGCAGCCTGGTCGGCTGCACGGAACAAACGTTGCTAAAATAACAGGCGCAGAGCAAACGCTGCTATGCCCAAAAAGGCTGTGTACAAACGTTGCTATACAAAAGGCTCGGAGCAAACACAGCCATACCCCAGCAGCAGACATCCGGAAAATTCAGCCTACATGTCAAAATTATGTTGAAAATATGCACGTTCCAGAATAACCTCACACTTTTCATTGCAAAATACAAACTGTCTTACCTGACTCATTGAAAACCTTATTTTCCTGCTGCTATTCCTATAAACCAGGCTTTTTTTCAGGCAGAATGGCATAGAATATGCAATCTGCCATTTGCATCTTTAATTCTAAGATTCCTTACATTGCTTTCATCATCCGGTATTGTGACATTGAACCTATGGTTTTTATCATCAATTTCGTAAATCAGGTTTTGGAACATTGTCGCGCTTAAAATTAGCTGAAAAGGAACGTCCTGCAAATCTTTACAGGCTATAATATGTGTATTAGGGAAAATCAAATCACCGATCACCATACTTTGCAGCTTATATAAATTTCCTTTCGTCCGTCCTCCAAAACCACTAAAAGTAATATCCTTCCTTAAAAATGTGCCGCCCAGCATTTCAAGTATCGTTTCATCAACTGTCCAAACAGGAAAAATCGCACCCGTATCCAGCAACGCCTCAAAATTATGCCATGACTTCAGTTCAACAATTGGTCTTTGGTATTTTATGTTCATATTCAATGTAAATTGCCTCATCCGAAATACCCCACTACTCCCAGCTGAAAAACATGATCCGGCGTAGTGTATCTTCCCAAAATTTCTCCATTTGTCTGAATCTGCATCCTTGTCAGCTCATTTTTCGACTTATCCGTATATTTCACAATTGCAGTCTTTATCGTTGTGTCATTATCTGGTTCATATTCTACCTCTGCTAATCCTACCCACTGGTCCGGGTATCTTTCCTGAATCTCTTCCCATGTTAATCTTTCAGACATACAAAAACCTCCCTGCATTTTTCTATATTTTACGTTCGAATTTCTTACCATGCAGCCAATACTTTATCGCCTGCTATATCCCTAATGCTTCCTTTTCCCAAACTTCTAAAATTCCTCCTCAAAATCTTCTGGCACATTTTTTGCCTGCTCACTAAAATAATCACATTCTTCTATTTCACGCAGCAAATGCGTGTAATTGCAGATTTCCCAACTGCTTTCTGTGTTTTGGAGCAATTCCTCCAATGTCTCCCTTGAAATTTTATCGGCTGCCCCTCTCGACAATTTTATTAATAAATTCCACATTTCTTCCATATTCCCATAGGGATGCTTATGCATACTTAAGACATTTTTGAGAATTTCAACATACCTGTTTTTGTCAATCTCCTTGGAGCTGTTCGCAATTTTCCGATAACCTTCCATAATATCATTCCATGAAGTAACATTTGACAAAAAATCGCACAAAGTAAAATTTTCCCTATTATGTTTGTTCACAGTTTCGATAAATTTTTTTGTAAGCCTGTCACACCCCCATGAATTATCATAATCCTGATATTCCCAATTCTCATGTTTAAACTGTATCGGTTCTTTCGCTATGGATTCTCTATCTCCCAGACTATCGGCAATCTCTAAAAGCTGCTTTGCATATCTCTTTCCCAAACCGTGCCTCTGAAAACTATCATAAAGAGAAATAACTGTTTCCTGTGAACAAAAATAATCAAGATCCTTCTCTTCTATTTTCCTCTCAAATTTTGAAATCATGTCTTCAAGATCTCCGCCTTTATATTTATAAAAATGGTCAAACTTTACCATATCGGAAACAATTTCAAATGTGCTCCCATGAATTTTTCTCCTGCTTTTCTGTTGGCGGAACTCAATAATTGGATTATTCCCATAAACATACTGAATTACCTTCTCCGAGCCAAGAACCTTGACTAAATTTGCAATCTGCTGTCCAAGCCTTGTTTTATCTTTATAAAATATGATTGTCCCAATCCCATCATGTTCTATCAGCTCTTTTAAAATATCTCCATCTGTCACATCTAAAGAATGCCCGAAAATGTATAGTTTATTTTCTTGTTTCCTTCCGTCTTTCCTCTGTTTATCAATTTCTGCAAGCCATGATTTATACTCATTCCCTGTTTTCTTATAAATGCGCTGGTAATATTTTTTAAACGCAATAAATTCCACTTCTTTATTTCTTCTGTCAGTAGACAGGTACTCATCAATGCCAAGTACCATCTGATTTTTATCAATACACTTATCCATATTAAATATATATGGTATGCTTTGTGCTTTTCCATGGATAAAACTATATTTTACATTCCCCCTGTTATATTCATATACCCTCTTCCACGTATCGGAATAATTAAAAGAAAGAATTGCATCTGGATGGATTGCGTCTATATCAGGATTATAATATTCAATCCTTCCCCAGTTGTCTATGTAATCAAAAATATATATCTCTAAAGCCCCAATCAACCTGTTTAAATCTTTCATCATAATCGAAATAAGGTTTCCAATTCCATGTTCATGTGGCAGATAATTCAAAAAACTTCCTGGCAATTTTTCCTTACAACGCTTTATCTTTGCTTCATAAAAATTTCCATCTTTCTCCATATACGCATGGTATAATTCATCCACATTCTGAATTACCTGTGAAATTTCACTCTCAAAATCAATCCAATTTTCTTTATTTTTTAAATGCTCTTTATATGCCAATTTGAAATGTTGAATCCAAATATTATCCTTCAAATATTCATATAACGCTTCATCAGCATTCGTCTCAGGACTCTCAAATATAAATTTTAAATATTCGTCTTCTATTTTACTTTTTGTATTGGGTTTTATTTGCACCATCATATATGTTTGTTTGAAACTCTCAACAAATTGGAGAAAATCTGCATACGTTGTCGGCAAGCCATGTTCTATATCAAACCCATTCCCTATCATTAATATATCCATCCCTCTCGCCCCTTTTATATTCCATCAATCTTGATAATTTTATCTTGAACGTGTACAAGTTTATATACAATTTTTTATATTGTCATAAGTATATCACACCGCCCAATACCACCGCAACCAAAAAGAACCACCGCTTTTTCCGTCAGAGGCTATACATACATCCATGCCGCCAAAATAGAGGTGTACAGTGCGTCCATAAAGCCCAGAAAACAAAAAAGACAGCCAATAAAGCTGCCTGTGACCGTCTTTTTCCATTTTTATTCGATTCTCATCTATGCTGACTTTTCCAAAACCACCGCCCAAACACAACTCTCAGGCGCTTTCCCCCATATTCGCCAGCTTCGCCGCCTGGTCGGCTGCAATACATGCATCCAATATTTCCTGAATGTCCCCATCCATCACCTTATCCAACTTATATAAGGTCAGGTTAATCCTATGGTCTGTCACGCGCCCTTGAGGGAAATTATAGGTCCGAATCTTCTCAGAACGGTCCCCTGTGCCAATTTGGCTCCTGCGCGCCTCTGCTTCCGCATCATGCTGCTTCTGGCATTCCATGTCATAAAGTTTTGCCCGAAGGAGCGCAAACGCCTTATCTTTGTTCTGAAGCTGTGACTTCTCTGTTTGGCTGTAAATCACAATCCCTGTTGGGTAATGGGTCAGGCGGACGGCAGAATCTGTAGTGTTGACACATTGCCCACCGTTCCCAGACGCACGCATCACGTCGATGCGAATATCTTTTTCATCAATCACAACATCCACGTCTTCTGCCTCTGGCATCACTGCAACTGTGATCGTGGATGTATGGATACGCCCTCCCGACTCTGTTTCCGGCACACGCTGCACCCGATGCACCCCGGATTCATATTTCATCACGGAATAAGCTCCCTGCCCGCTGACCATAAACGTAACGTTCTTCATCCCGCCAATGCCGATTTCCTCGCATTCCATAGTCTCAACCTTCCAACGCCTGCCCTCGGCAAAATGCACATACATCCGGTATACCTCCGCCGCAAACAATGCAGCCTCATCCCCGCCTGCCCCTGCACGGATCTCCACAATTACATTTTTATCATCGTTAGGGTCTTTTGGCAGCAGCAGGATTTTCAATTTTTTCTCCAGCTCCTCCTGCTTCGCCTTAGATTCATTCAGCTCTTCTTTGGCAAGCTCACGCAATTCCTCGTCGCTCTCCTCCTCTAGCATGGCAAGGGAATCCTCAATGTTCTGTTTCGCCTGTTTATATTCCTTATAAGACTCCACAATCGGGGTAAGGTCGCTTTGCTCTTTCATTAACTTGCGGAACCGGTTTGTGTCGCTTGCCACATCCGGCTCACTTAACTGATTCATGATCTCTTCAAAATGAAGGAGGATATCCTCTAACTTATCAAACATTTCCTTTTCCTTTCTCTCACTATTTCACTGCTGGCAAATTTCCGCATACCACCCTGTCATTCCCAGCAAGGTCTTTTATCACTTTCACATTCCGAAACCCATGTCCCTCCATCAGAAAAGCTATGACTTTCCCCTGGTCATGGCCAATTTCAAAATACAAATATCCATTGGATTTTAAAAACTTCTTCCCCTTCTGCACAATTTCCCGGTAAAACAAAAGCCCGTCCTCAGATCCATCCAACGCCTCAAAAGGCTCAAAATCCCTTACTTCCGGCATTAAGGATGAGATTGTTTCTGTTGGGATATAGGGAGGGTTAGAAACAATTAAGTCAAACGTGCCTGTAATGTTCTGGAACAAGTCGCTGCGCACCCACTCCACCTCAACTCCATGGTTCCTGGCATTTTCTTTCGCCACCAAAAGCGCTTGTTTGGAAATGTCGCTTGCAACAGCCCTTACCTTCTTCCCGGAACATTTCATCAAGCTAATAATGACGCATCCGGAACCTGTGCATAAATCCAATACCTCCATGCCTGGCTCCAAAACCTTCAAAACCCCTTCCACCAGAGCCTCCGTATCTTGGCGCGGGATTAGCACATGGGAATTCACCTTGAATTTCAGCCCCATAAATTCCTGCATCCCAGTAATATACTGCAATGGCACCCGCTCCCCACGCTTCTTCAAGAGAAAACGGTATTCCTGAAACTTTTCATTGTCCATTTCCTCAAAGCTATGGAGGTAATAATCGCTTTTTTCCATTTTGCAGGCATATTCCATCAAATACCATGCATCCAGCCCATAATCTGGAACCCCTGCCTGCCGTAGCAGCTCCTTCCCATAACCCAATGCACCTGCAAATGTCATGATTCCCCTTTCCCCCTAATGCTCTCCACATACTCTCTCCAATCAAACACCGCCTCCACAGAAGCAATTCCCACTTCAATCATATCTTCATCTGGCTCCCTTGTGGTAAGGCCCTGCATCCACAGCCCTGGCTTGCTCAAAGCATTGACCAGCCAATTTTCACTTCTTCCCGCCAGACGGATAAACTCATAGGAACCCCCGGCAACCAAAGGCACTATGGCAACCCTGCACACCAGGCGCAAAAGGCTTGAGTCCACCCGGATAAACATAGTGGCAATAATCGTGATAACCACCACAAAGAACAGGAAGCTAGTCCCACAGCGTTTATGCTCCTTAGAACTGTTCTTCACATTTTCCACCGTTAAGTCCATCCCATGCTCAATACAATTAATGCATTTATGCTCCGCCCCATGGTACATAAACACCCGCTTAATGTCTTCCATACAGGAAATCAAGGCAATATAGCCCACAAACACCATAATCCTTACCATTCCCTCTATCAAAATCACTAATGTGCCTGATTTGATAAATTTCTGGAACAGGAGGGAAACATAAAAGGGCAGCACCACAAAAATTGCAACTGCCAGCACAATAGAAAGGCCGATTGTCACCCCCATTTCCAGGCTTTCTTTTTTCTTGTCCCTTCCCTTCTCTTCGCTTTCGTTTCCCTCGTCTTCAAAAAAAGAGGCGGAAAATGTCAGGCAGGACATCCCAAGCACCATGGCCTCAATAAAATTCACAACTCCCCTTACAAAAATCAGGTTCCGTACAAATGAATTTCTGAAAAGCCCTGGATATTCCCTCTTCTCCACTACGATTTCTTGGTCTGGCTTACGGACTGCCACTGCATAGCGTTCCTTATTTTTCATCATCACGCCTTCCATAACAGCCTGCCCGCCGATTCCAGAATACGCCAATATCCCCACTCCTTTCCTCCCACTCCATGCAAAGCATATGCGCGCCCATAGTTTTCTGATGATAGAAAAATAGAGGATGTCCACGATAAAGACACCCTCCCTTTGCTGCGTTCACATACTCATCCACGGAGCCTGTAAATGGCCCTACTGATTATTTATGCCATATTTCTTATTGAACTTATCAATACGCCCGCGCGCCTGAGCAGCTTTCTGCTGTCCAGTATAGAACGGATGGCATTTGGAACAGATTTCCACATGAATATCTTTCTTAGTTGACCCTGTAACAAATGTATTCCCACAGTTGCATGTTACAGTCGCCTGGTAATACTCTGGATGGATTCCTTCTCTCATGATTTTCACCTCTTCACACTATATTTCAAATCTGGTTCATTGATTTCTATATTTATACTGCCTATGCAACAGCTTTATCATTGTAGCATATTTTTTTTGCATATGCAAGTTTTTTTGAGAAATTCTTACAAAAGTTTTGTCTTTTTTATCATTTGGCAAAACTCCCTGTTGCTGTTGGTACGCACAAAAAGGTTCAGTATGCTTTCCACCGCCTCGTCTGCCTTCATGCCGTTGATTGCCTTGCGCATAATTTCCACCGCTTCCTGCTCTTCCCGGTTCAGAAGCAAATCTTCCCGCCTGGTGCCGGATTTCGTGATGTCCACTGCCGGGAAAATCCTCCTCTCTGACAGCTTCCTGTCCAGAATCAACTCCATATTGCCAGTCCCCTTAAATTCCTCATAAATCACATCGTCCATGCGGCTGCCCGTATCCACCAGGGCTGTGGCCAGGATTGTGATGCTGCCGCCTTCGCGCATGTTCCGCGCCGCGCCAAAAAAACGTTTGGGCATATGTAATGCGGCAGGGTCAATCCCACCAGACAAAGTCCTTCCGCTAGGCGGCACAATCAAGTTATAAGCCCTTGCCAAGCGCGTAATGCTGTCTAATAAAATCATAACGTCTTTCCTATGCTCCACTAGGCGCCGCGCACGCTCAATCACCATCTCAGACACACGCTTATGGTGTTCTGGAAGCTCATCAAACGTAGAATAAATAACCTCCACGTTCCTCCCTTCAATCGCTTCCTTAATATCCGTCACCTCTTCCGGGCGTTCATCAATCAGTAAAATAATTAAATGCATATCTGGGTTATTCCTGGTCACTGCTTTTGCCACCTGTTTTAACAATGTGGTCTTTCCAGCTTTTGGCGGGGACACAATCATCCCGCGCTGCCCTTTCCCAATTGGGGAGACTACATCCATAATACGCATGGCAATGGCGCTTTTGTCTGTTTCAAGCCGTACCCGCTCATTTGGGAAAATAGGCGTCAAATCTTCAAAATTTGGCCGTTTCAATATCTCCGAAGGGTGGTTCCCATTGATGCTCTTAATATACAATAACGCGCTGAACTTTTCCTGTTGGGTCTTAATCCTCGTGTTCCCATGGATAATGTCGCCTGTCTTTAACCCAAACTTGCGTATCTGGGAAGGGGATACATAAACGTCATGGTCCCCTGGCAGGTAATTCTCACAGCGGATGAAGCCATACCCATCCGGCATAACCTCCAAAATGCCATGGGCGCTGATGCCGCTGTCTAATTCCGGGTTGTCAATTTCAATCCCATCTGATGTGATAATCCGGGAATTACGCCGCTCCATGTCCCGTGTCTGCCTTGCCTCCGTTTTCTCTTCACTGGCTCCGCTGGCAGCCCGCCGCTCCACTTCTTTTGGCTGCCTTGCCTCTGTTTTCTCCCCATTTGCAGCCCGCCGTTCCACTTCTTTTGGCTGCCTTGCCTCTGTTTTCTCCCCATTCACAGTTCGCCGTTCCACTTCTTTTGGCTGCCTTGCCTCTGTTTTCTCCCCATCGCCTCCACTGGCATCCTTTTCATCCTCCCTCAGCATCAACTCGACTAATTCTCTCTTCTTCAATCCAGAAAGGTGCTTTAACCCCCTCGCTTTCGCCACTTCTCTTAATGTGCTCACCGATAAACTCTCATATTTTTCTCTCATCTCTTTCTCCTTTTAACCGCCATTATTGGGAATCTCTGTCAGATTAGACAATGATTTCAGCCACTGCTTCGCCTTCATCTCCACAGCGGCAAACGATACACAGAAATTTCAATGAACTATATTATACACTATCTTTTTACAAATAGGAAGTCCTTTTTTCTTGATTTGTTTTTTTTTTCGTGCTATCCTTAAAAAGCGGTTATTATTAATAATTGCGAAACTCAATCATTTTATAAAGGAGCGATTTATTATGACGGCCAGTGAAAAAGCAATCTTTCTACATAAAGAATGGAATGGGAAAATTGAAACCATTTCCAAGTCCCCAGTAAAAAATAGGGAGGATTTATCCATCGCCTATACCCCTGGCGTGGCGGAACCCTGCAAGTTAATCGCAGAAAACCCAGAAAATGCCTATGTTTATACCATGAAGGCCAACACTGTGGCTGTCGTCTCCGACGGCAGCGCCGTCCTTGGGCTTGGGAACATCGGCCCTTATGCCGCCATGCCTGTTATGGAGGGGAAATGTGTCCTGTTCAAGGAATTTGGAGGGGTAAACGCAGTCCCAATCTGCCTTGATACCCAGGACACAGAAGAAATTATAAAAGCAGTCACTTATCTTGCCCCAGGCTTTGGCGGCATTAACCTGGAAGATATTTCCGCCCCGCGCTGTTTTGAGATTGAAGAGCGTTTAAAGCAGGCGCTGCCTATCCCAGTATTCCATGACGACCAGCATGGAACGGCAATTGTGGTGTTGGCAGGCATTATCAATGCATTAAAAGTGGCTGGGAAAGGAAAAGGGAATTGTAAGGTAGTTGTAAACGGCGCAGGCTCTGCAGGAATCGCCATCACTAAGCTTTTGCTGACCTATGGGTTCCCTAATATTACCATGTGCGACCGTCAGGGGATCCTCTATAAAGGATGCCCTGGCCTTAACTGGATGCAGGAAAAGATGATGGAAACCACAAACCTAAATCAGGAGAAAGGCACATTGGCTGACGCCTTAAAAGGCGCGGATATCTTTGTTGGCGTATCCGCCCCAGGCATTGTGTCTGCAGAAATGGTTTCTTCCATGAACCAGGATGCCATCCTGTTTGCCATGGCAAACCCTGTTCCAGAGATTATGCCGGACGTGGCAAAGGCTGCAGGGGCTAAAATTGTAGGCACCGGACGCAGCGACTTCCCAAACCAGATCAATAATGTTGTGGCTTTCCCAGGCATTTTCAAGGGCGCGCTAGAAGGAAGGGCGTCCCAAATCACAGAAGAAATGAAGCTTGCTGCCGCAGAAGCCATCGCAGGGCTTGTGCCAGAAGAACAGCTTCGGGAGGATTATATTATGCCAGAAGCCTTTGACCCACGGGTGGCCCAGGCTGTCAGCCATGCCGTAAAGTCACATATTTCCAGGTAGCCCTATGCGCTGGGGGGACAAGCGGTATTACTCTGTCGATTATTACCTAAAACAGGCCTATGGGGAAAAAGTCTACCGCCTGCCACTGAATGGCGGCATGACCTGCCCAAACCGGGATGGCTCCCTTGGCACTGGCGGATGCATATTTTGCAGCAATGCAGGCAGCGGGGATTTTGCCCAAAACAGCTGCCTCCCTATCCCAGAGCAGCTGGCGGCTGCAAAGCAGCAAATCCGTAAAAAACGCAACTGCAATAAATTTATTGCCTATTTCCAAGCGTATACAAACACCTATGCCCCTGTGGAAACCCTTAGGGGGCTTTATCTGGATGCGGCCAAAGACCCCGATGTGGCAATCCTTTCCATCGCCACCAGGCCTGACTGCCTGCCAGATGAAGTGCTAAGCCTTCTGGACGAAGTGAGCCAATGCAAACCCGTTTGGGTGGAACTTGGGCTGCAGACAGCCCATCCAGAAACTAACCGCTTTATCCGCAGTGGGTTTACGCTAGAATGTTTCCAGGAGGCGGTAAGGCGCCTTTGGGAACACCGCATCCCAGTAATTGTCCATGTAATTTTAGGGCTTCCAGGCGAAACGAACGAACAAATACTGGAAACTATTTCCTATGTAGGGCATCTTCCTATATTTGGCATTAAGCTGCAGTTGCTCCATGTGTTATCGGATACGAGCCTTGGCGCCTTATACCAAAAAGAGCCTTTCCCACTTTTCTCACAAGATGAATACTGTGAGTTAGTTTGCGACTGCCTGGAACGCTTGCCGCAGACTATCACAATCCACCGCCTAACTGGGGATGGGCCAAAAGATTTACTTATGGCCCCTCTCTGGAGCAGAGCCAAACGCAGTGTGCTGAACCAAATCCAAAAAACCCTGGAAACCCGGGATACCTGGCAGGGAAAATATTACTCCCCAACATCAATTCCCTAGAAGGAGTGAAACCAATGGCTGAAGCCTTAACCCAGTATAAGTTAATTGTACTATATATGTTAGATCATGTGGATTTTCCTTTGACCAATACGCAAATTTCCAATTTTATCCTGGAAAAAGAGTACACCACCTATTTCACGATACAGCAGGCAATCAGTGAATTGCTCAGCGCAGAGTTAATCCGTGCAGAGTCTACCCATAACAATACTTGCTACTATATTATGCCTGCCGGAAAAGAGACGCTCTCCTTTTTTCCAGACAAAATATCTATGGCCATCAAAAAAGATGTGCTGACTTATTTTGCTGAGAATAAAATTGAGCTAAAACAGGAAATCTCCGTCCTTGCAGATTATTATAAAACCACAGCGCAGCGCTATGCCGTGCGCTGCCGCATACTCGAAAAGGAACGGACTTTAATTGACTTAACGATTGCGGCGAACACAAAGGAACAGGCAGAGGCAATTTGCTCAAACTGGAAAGAACAGAATGAAGAAGTGTATGGATTTTTGATGGACCTGCTTATAAAATAAAAGCAGCCCTGGCAAAAGTTTCTTTTTCCCGCGGGCAATTCGCCAAGCAGCCGCGTTTTGCGGATATTTGGCGAATGCCGCAAGAGGCGCTGTGTGCCAGCGGCACACGTTCAGCACCGACCGAAAAAGAAAAAGTGGGCAAGCCCACTTCTTACTCAATCTTCAGAATTTTGTTTCTCCAGGAACCTCATCTTATCCTTTTCAGAGCCCTCCTGGAATGTACCAAACCCTGCACGTTCCAGATTATACATCTCTCGGTAGCATTTTTGGCAGAGATGCCCAAAAGTAATCGCCACCCCGCATTTTTCACAATGGAGGGTATCCAGCCGCTCTTCATCTTCTTTGTACTCAATCCTTCCTTCCACAATCCACCTTTTTACAAGCCTGCGCGGAATGTCAAAGTGTTCTGCCACCTGATATTCTGTCACATCATTTGCGCGGATATACTCTTTCACCCTAGAAAATAACTGATTCTCTTTGCACATTGGGCATAAATCATCCGTATAATCTAATGGAAGGGACCCCCTGCATATTGAGCAAAATTTTAAATTTTCAAATAATGATGCATGTTCCAAAAAAACACTCCCTTTCTATTTTTTCTTAACGCTGTACCCAAAGCTCCCCAGGACTTGGGACAGCCCAAAATACTTTCCATGGGAATATACCATCGGCTCTGCTTTTTCCAGATGGAAAGCCCCCTTTCCATCCATATAGGCCTCAGATGCATGGACAGATACCACTTCTGCCAAAAACATATGGTGGGAGCCAAGCTCTATGCACTCTGCCACCCTGCATTCAATGTTCACCGGGCTTTCTCCAATTAACGGCGCAGAAACTTTGGAAGCTTTCTGCCTTGTAAGGCAAAGTTCCTTAAATTTATCTACCTCCCGTCCAGATTTCACCCCACAATAGTCTGTGGCAAACGCAAGTTCCCGAGTTGTCAGATTGATTACAAATTCCCCCGTCTTTTTTATCATCTGGTAGGAGTGCCTTTCTGGGCGGACAGAAATGTAAACCATAGGGGGATTTGTGCAGGTTGTGCCAGTCCATGCCACAGTTATAATATTGTCTCCCCCATTCCCGTCTGCAACCGTCACCATTACTGCTGGGACGGGATAGACCATATTTCCTGGCTTCCATTCTTGTTTCGTATACATGGTATTATGTACCGCCTTACTTATGGCTGGTTTCCTTTTCTGGGAATGGCTGCTTCGCCTATTCTTTCCTGGCATCCTACTTCTCCTGGAGCGCCAGCATCAATGCTGGTATCAATTGTTTTTTCCTGGACACTACCCCTTTTAGCCAAAGGCTTCCGCCCTTGTCTATTGCATGTCCATGGAATGCGCCTTCTGCAGTCTCTTTCGCAGATTCCCCTACAAAAATAAGTTCTGAACTCTCTTCTAAAATATTGGTCAGCATCACATAGACCAAATCCAGTTTCCGTTCGCTCTGCACTTGCTTGATATACGGCAGTAATTTTTCCTTTACTTCCTGCAGCTCTTCATCGCTCATGGCGTTCAACTGCCCTACGCCAAATTCTGTCTCCCCAGAGGAAAATGTCTTGAAATCCTGGTACAGGATTTCTTCTGGAGTCTTTGCCTTAAAATTGCTGCCTGCCTGGAACATCCCTTTGGCATGTTCCTCTATCGTAAGCCTGGCAATTTCCGCCAACGCCTCTGCCGCCTGTTTATCTAACTGGGTACAGGTAGGGGAACGGAACATCAAAGTGTCCGATATAATGGCGGAGCATAAAAGCCCGGCAATTTCCTGTGGAATTGTTACCCCTTGTTCCTGGTACATCTGGTAAATAATTGTAGATGTGCAGCCCAACGGCTGGTTACGGAAAAATACTGGTGAGATTGTCTCTAAGCTGCCCAGCCTGTGGTGGTCAATAATTTCCAAAATTTCTGCCCCGTCCACGCCGTCAACAGCCTGCGTCTTTTCATTATGGTCTACCAGGATAACCTGCTTACGCTTCATATTCAATAAATTCCTGCGGGAGATCATGCCAACATATTTTCCCGTCTCATCTATAATTGGGAAATCGCGGTGGCGCTCCCTGGACATAATCTCCCTTACATCATCCACATATTCTTCTGTCTCAAATGTAATAAGATGGTCCCTGCGCATAAAATATTTTACTGGCATGCTCTGATTGATCAGCCTTGCCACGGTATACGTGTCATATGGCGTGGTGATAATCACGCATCCCCTGTCGTCTGCTAACTTTTGTATTGTTTTAGACACCTTCGCATCCGAACAGACTATGATGCAGCTTGCATTCATCTCAATGGCGCAAAGCTGCACCTCATAACGGTTCCCCAGAATTACCATATCGTCATCTTCGATATACTCTTCCATCAACTCTGGGCTTTCTGTGGCTGCCACCACCTTGCCCTTCGTAAAATACCCATGTGGGTTCCCCGTGTGGACTTCCCCTTCCAAAGTCTCAGCAATATTTTTATACTGAGTCCTTGCTTTTGCCAAAATCCGGTTGTCATACACATCCATATAGGAGGTTGCAATGTCCCCAGTGATAATCAACCCCTCTAACAGCCCGTTTTGGTTCGTGATTGGCAAAGTCACCACATTCTGCGCCTTCATCGTCTCCCAAGCTGTCTTTAAGGAAATATTGCTGCTGCTTCCTGGCGTTTCACGTATTTCAATGTCCTTCACCTGCGCGCCTACATCCGACACAAATTCCGGGGAGGGGATCCCAAAATATTCCAGCACATATTTGCTCTCTTCATTGATCTGCCCTGCACGCCTAGCCTCATATTTGCCTTTTCCGGTTTTATTTTTCAAATCTGCATAAGCAATCGCCGCACAGATAGAATCTGTATCGGGGTTCTTATGCCCAATGACCCACACGCTCTTTTCTTTTTCCATTTAATTCCCTCTAAATCTTTAAAATAACCCCATCAAATGGGCTGCAATCCCTAAAATCCCGGCAAGGTTTGCTACCCCTAAGATAATAGCTGCCCCAAAGCGCCCTTTGATTGCCTTCATGCTTCTGTCGCCCATCTCTATCTGATCCATTTCCCGCTTTAATTCTTCCACCAAAGCCTGGACATTCCGGTAACATTTTACGTTCTCATTGTGGACTTTCTCACTAAGCTCTAACTTCATGGCGTCCAGTTTCTCTAAAATATCCTTTTGGGTAAGTTCTGCGGCCTTCCCTACTTCTATAGTAACATCCTCTAGTTTTTTTGAAATGTCCTTTTGGGTAAGTTCTGCAACTTTCCCTACTTCTATGTTGACCTTATCCAGCTTCCCAGAAATCTCCCTCTTAGATTCTTCCACAGCCCTGGAAATTTCCCCGGCAGTGCCATCTAATTTTCCCATAGACTCCGACAACAAGGCGGACAGCTCTTGTGTCTGGCTGTTGGTTTTGCGTTCCACTGCATCTGGAAAGTACTGTAATTTCTGGTCTACTGCATTGGAGACATTTTCCATCTGCACATCTATCACAACAGCCATGTCATGCATCTTCTGCCCAACCAGCCCGGAAATTTCTTTCATGTTCCGTGTAACTGACCCGGACACCTCCTGCATGTTCTGGTTCACTGCCTCTTCCATGCCCTGTACTTTCGCGTCCACTGCCTCAGATACGCTCTGCATGTTCTGGTTCACTGCCTCTTCCATGCCCTGAACCTTCGCGTCCACTGCCTCAGATACGCTTTGCATATTCTGATCCACGGTATTGGCCATATCTTGAACCTTTGCGTCCACGGTCTCGGACACTTGCTGCATGTTCTGGCTTACCATCTCAACCATATTCTGCATATTCCGGCCCACTGTCCCATTGGCCTCCTGGATATTCTTCCCAAACGCCTCCGTGATGCCCTGTATGTTCTGGTCCACGGTATTGGCCATGTCCTGAACCTTCGTGTCCACGGTATTAACCATACCCTGAACCTTTGTGTCCACGGTCTCGGACACTTGCTGCATATTCTGGCTTACCACCTCGGCCATATCCTGAACCTTACGGTCCAAGGTCTCGGACACTTGCTGCATATTCTGGCCAACAGCCTCCTCCATGTTTTTCGCAGCCTGCCCTATCAGGGACTTTTCCTGTTCGGAATTGCTGCCCATTTCCTCGACCTGTTTGGAAATCCGTTCGTCCAATATGTTGACTTGGCGGTTGATAACCGTGTCCATTTCCTTCATCTGGGCATCAACCCTGACAATCATGCCCCCGATTTGCCTTTGCACTGCCTGCACCAGCAAATCAGCTTCTTTCTGCTGCTCTTCCAGCGCATTCTGGAGCTGCCTTGCCTGTTCTTCCCGTTCCTCCAACACGCCTTGGAGTTCATCCACTTTATTCTCTTTTGTAACCAGGATATTCTGGAGCTGCTTTGCCTTTTCCCTGAATTCATCAATTTGCTTAAGCAAAAAGTCATCCTGCTGCATCCTGCTCAATATCTTTTCCCGTTCTGCCCCCGGATCTTTTGTTCTAGCCTGCTTCGGCAGCTTATCCATAATATTTCCCATTTTTTCCTCCCGTATCTTTCATTCCTTTTCTATCCGGCTGTCCCGGCTGCGAATCGCTTTCCACTATTGTAGCATTTCATATTCCCTTTTGCAAGGACAAAGCTATGGGATCTGATCCTTATATTTTTCATAAAGCCCTTCCAATGTATCCTTGTCTTCCTCTGTAAGCTGGCTTTCCGCCAGCGATTTCAGCCCTTCCACATCCCCTTTGGCCGCCATTTCTGCCGCCTGTTTCATATTGCTTGGGGAAATATATTTTTCCGCTATGTCTGAGATTGCCTCCACATCCCCTTTATCCATATGGCTTACAACCTCTGAAACATCTATTTGCTGGCCGCCTACATTGACAGTCTTCCCAACCTGCCCTTCCAATAATTTCTTGCCAATTTCTACGGCCACCCTTGCCTTGGCTTCCTGCAGGATAACCCCGCGGTTTAGAAACAGCACGCCCGCCGCCACTGCCAAGGCTGCCGTTATGGCAATCAACGCTGTATGCCTCTTTCTCTTTCTCAAACCCAACTACCTCCTATGAATAAAGAATTCTGCTTTGTAGGATTCTCCGCCTGCGGCGAGCCGCTTCCGCGGTATTTTTCTTTTCCGCCGCAGTACCCTCGCTTCGCTGGGGCAGACCCTGCGATAATTATTTTTTATTCTATACTAGGAAGGCATTTTCACGCTCTCGTGTGGCAAAGCCTTTCCTATAAAAAATAATCCATCCCCCTGCCCTGGGCTTTCGCCCAACACAGAGGGATGCCTGCATTCCTTACTTTGCCACATAATGTTTTGCAAAAAATACGCCTGCCACTGCCAAAATTGCCAAAATCACAATAAACCTTTTTTTCTTTCGCATAGAAAAACACCTCCTAAAATTATACTATGGCAAAACTTCCTATCCATGCCTATCATACCATAATTTCAGGAAGCGTATCTTACAACTTTCTTAATATTTCATAAAATTTTTGTCTTGCCCCTCTGGGCATCTGTTGCAGCAGCCGCTGCACCCACTGCACCCGCCGCTGCACCTGCCTGCCTTTTTGTCCCTGTATATGCTGGCTGCCGCGCTTATGGCAATAGCAAGCACAATTATCCCAACAATAAATGTCCCCATTGTAAGCCCTCCCTTTTTTAATGAGAATGAATTTCATTTATAGTTAGTATATACTAACTTCATTCAAATGTCAAGTATGGAAATTTCCAATAGCCTGTCAAATAACCCACGCAAGGAATGCATCAAAAAACCAAGGCATCCTATCAATGCCCTGGTTTTTGCCCCTGTATTAAAATCGTGCCAAGTTCTTCATGTCTGGTTCAAATCCTATCAATGCCCTGGCTCTTGCCCCTATGTTAAATAGTATAGTCAAATTGCTGCCCTACCCAAGATTCTTCTTGCGTACGCACAGAATTCCCATACCATTCGCCAATGGTATCATTAATTTTCTTTAAAAGCTCATCCCAGGAAGAGGCCGTGACTGTAACCTCATCTTTTGCGCTGTCACTGTACTTCCCATCCAGCTTATCCTTGCGTTCCTGCTGTTGAGCCTTCTTCTTATCTTCTCGATTCTTCTCCGCTTTTTCTTCAATGCGTTTCTTCTGGGTTGCAAGGGACTTGTCAATCACTGCAAAATAAGAAGCTGTCCCATTGTCATTTACTTTCATGCCAAAGGCTTTTACATTGTCTGCATTGCTGCCCAAATCTTGCTTCATCTGCGCAAACTGCGTGGTCGCGCCGCGCAGCACCTTCTCATATTTCTCACGGTATTGCGCGTCTTCCGCCATCTTCTCTATCTTCTCGTCATCAATCAGGACGATCAGGCTTTTATTGCTGCCATATTTGCCGGCGTTCGCCTCTGCCTCTTCCTTCATGTCAGCGCTGACTAAAATAAAGTCCATATTGGAAAATTTCTTCTTTAACTGGTCATAATATTTCTGGGCTTTTTTGCTTAACTTTGGCTCCCCAATCTCTTTCTGCCCACGGTTCATGGTGACTTTCGTGGAGTCCTTCACCTGGGCGGCAGCCGCAGACTGCGCCACTGCCTGGGCGGCATATGTGTTTCCTATTCCGTTAGTGTTCATATTCATTTCCTCCTTGAAATAAATGGTAAGTCAGTCACTATGTATATCGGCTAAATACTGGAAATAGTAATAAAATTTCTAAATATCGGGGCAATTTTCCAGAAAATATGCTTCTGCCTCCGCACTCCACAGCCCGCCGTGCTTTGCCACAATTTCTTTTAAAGCGGCCTCCATTGCCCCCGTCCCAGCAAATTCCCCCACATCTGTGATAGGGTAATTTTTCTGGGAATAAACAATCTTCTTGCCTCCAGGAAGTTCTGGCATCTTAAGGATGGACCCACACACATCGTTCAGCCCCATAATATGGGTGGCGATTTTTGCAAGGTTTACCGTTTTTTTCTCAATGCACGTAACAGCATCCTTCATATCCTCTGTATTGCTGCCGCTGGTGCCAACAAAATGGGTGGCATTATAATGGAGGTTATAGAAATTCATCCTGGCGGAAAACCCGGCGTCCGCAGGCCCTGCAAAGAAATTCAGGCACCCGTCCACTGCCAGCAAAGCCTCGGCTTTTGTCACCATGTCCTCTTGCGCCACCATAAGGAACACATCGTCAAACCCCTGTTTCCCTGGGGTAAGTTCTTTTAACGCATCCACAAAGCTGCTCCCTTTTGGCGTATGCACATAATAAAGCTCTACGCCATGCGCCCTCGCCTCTTCCGGTGGGTAGAGCTTCTTGCTCCGTTCTAACTTCTCCTCTGTGCTTCCTGTCACGACCAAGAGGGAAGGCTTCTGCTCCCCATGGATGGCATAATCAATGGCGAGGGAACCCATAGGCCCAGTCCCGCCTAAGATTGCCATCGCCCCATGCCTTTTAATCCCCATGGCATGGCCATAGCCGTTCCTGTCCTGCAGGTGGAAATTTGCCTTAAAGCCTGCAATCACACAGGACAGAGGCTCCACAAGGGCGCCCTCAAAAAAGCTTTCCCCTTGATAGGGGAGCAGGCACCCTTTTTCAATCGCCTCATTCATAATAACTACTTTGGTTGCTTCCCCGCCTACATAAGGGAAGGAATACCCAAGGGAAAATGTGTCGGCGCGCCCAAGGTTGGGCTGGGCCACAAACTTATCCCCTGGCTTGTAAAGGTGCCTCCATTTTTTTCCAACTGCCTCAATGACCCCGCAAAATTCATGCCCCATCACCACAGGGTTCTCTGCTAAATTGTCTGGAAGTTTTTTATGCTTTGCGCCCTGGTTTGCCACTTTGTAGGTTGACATGCATAAGCTGTCTGTGACAATCCTTGCCTGTATTTCGTCCTCCCCAAGCTCTGGAAGCTCAAACTCTTCCAGCCTTAAATCCTTCACCCCATAAATCCTTACTGCTTTTGTTTTCAAAAGGCATCCCTTCCTTTCTCTCGTAAGCCAAATACCCCGCAGCTTGCTGCGGGGCATAGCCTAGTTTGTTCTTTTGGCCCCAAAGGGCTGGGTAGTTTCCCCTGTAAAACCCTACATTAAATGCAGTTTCTTTGCAATTTTAATAATCAAATTCCCCATTGGGAAGCTGCGAAGCTCATTTTCCCGCAGCCCCCGCAGCAGCAGCAGCAATATCCCATACACGCAAACCCCCACAAGGATTGACACAAATGTGGAGACAGCATTAATCTTTACGGTTTTCATCAGGAAATAGTAAATGCCATAGACGGCCGCGCCCATAACCACCGCCGATATCCCTGGGATAATAAATGTCCTTGGGACCTCTTGCCGGTATTTCAAATACTTTTTGATTGCCAGCCCATTTAATATGCACATCACAAAAGAGAAAAAGGTATTTGCCCATACGACTGCATAAATATTCAAATCCAGGCCATACATCAGGGCCGCAAGCACGCCAATATGTAAAACAAGTGTGATTGCTGCATTCCTCACAGGGATGTTCATACGGTTAATCCCCTGCAAAATCCCATTGCTCAATGTGGACAGCGAATAAAACACAATGGAAACTGCCCCAATCTGCATCATCCGTGCAGGCAGTTCCCGGCTGTCCTGGAACAAAAGCTGCAGGATTGGGGAAGCAAGCACGCCCATCCCCACCGCGCAGGGGATTGCGATTACCATAATAAAACGGATGGAATATGCCACCTTCCGCTTCACCTGTGCAATGTCCTTTGCCGCAAAAGCCGTGGAAAGGCTGGGCACGCTGGAAGCGGACAGGGAAGATGCAATGGCGATAGGCACATTCACAAGCACTTTATACTCGCCCACATAAATGCCCCACATGGTGCTGTACTCTTTCGCCTGGTATCCTTGGAACGCTGCAATCTGCTTAAAAGCGCCCATGTCAAGGAATGATGTGATATTGTAAATTGTGGTGCTTAACAGCACTGGGATAATGGTAATTACCAATACATACAGGACCGTGCCATAGCTTTCTACATTTTTCCCTTTGTCACGCTGGGACATTTTCCTGTACTTCGGGCGGTATGCCAGCAGCACAAAGAGCGTAAAAAGCAGCGCCCCAAATGCCCCGGCGCCAGTCCCGATGGTCCCCCCCGCCGCGCCATAAGCTTCGGCATATGTAGAGGGGTTTCCCAGCACCGCCCCGATTTTGGAGCCATATTGGTAGAGCATGTAAGCAGTCCATACACTGATGGCCGCATTGACAACTTGCTCAATCAACTGTGAGACGGCGCTTGGCATCATGGTCCCCATCCCTTGGAAAAATCCACGGATTACGCCAAGGACTGCCACTATAAAAAGGGTGGGGGACAATACCTGCAAAGCAAAAATGCTCAAAGGGGTCCTTACAATATAAGTTGTGATTATGTCCGCCCCAAAATAAACAATCAGCCCGGCAATGGCGCCGGAAATAGTGGCGAAAATCAACGCCCCCTTAAAAATCCGGTATGCATTTTTCCGCTGCCCTTTCGCAACCCTGGTGGAAACCAGTTTCGAGACTGACAACGGCAGGCTGTAAGAGGAAATCAGCAGCAAAATGCTGTAGATTTCCATAGCCGTGCCATAATAGTCATTTCCAATATCGCCAATAATTGACTTTAAGGGGATTCTGTACAGAAGCCCTATAATGCGGCTGATGATAGAGGCAACTGCCAGAATAGAGCCTTGTACCAGAAAGTTGGATTCGCTTTTTTTTGTTTTACTCATAGAAATTCCTCAACACTGCCCTTCCTCCGCTTATAGCTCCTGTTCCACGGCCGACAGATTTTCCGATAGGCAATCTTCGGTATCTTTATTCTTCCGTCGCCCTTGCTGCAGATAAATCTTCCTGGGTTGCATATACGCCAAAACGGTCTTTGTAGTTATTCCTTGCGATGCATACCCATGTTTTCCCTTGGTTCAGGGTAATTTCATTCCCAGCTTCATCAAAATAACGCGCTGGGGAATCCTCATTTTCTTTTGTCCATGTGACTTTTTCCATCTTCCCATTGGTAATGTAGATGCCATCGCCGCCAGATGTGGTATTGATGTCCAGATACCCATTGTCGTCCATTTTTGACCAGTCGCAATACTGTATTAAAATATTCTTTACGGCAAGCTGGCTGTCGTTTTCACCGTCAACCTGCTTGTCCTTAAATTCATAACGGTAGTACAGGCCATCCTCGCTGTTATACACAAACCAGGGTTTATTGACAAAATACCCAGGGCTTACCACAAGGGCGTCCTCACCGGCAAGCTCTACAGTTTCCCCATCTGCCGCAAACTGGTAATGCCCGCTGTAAGATTCCGAAAGGTCCGTGCGGTACCCTTTCTTCTCAATCCCTGCATTAATCCCATCCGCGCTGGTAAATGCATTGTGGGGCGCTTTGCGGTTTGTGTCACGGTAAAACATAATCCCTTCAATATCAGAATCCATTCCGCTTAAATTATGCACGTCTTCCCTTCCCAGGACTGGCTCTGCATAAACTGCATGCCCATAATGGGCGTAAATCGCGTCAAATTCCTTTGCAAAATAAATAAAATAATGGCGGCAGCTACGGACAGAGCCAATTTTTTCAAGGCCAGAATAGTCCTGGAAAATTGCCATAAGCCGCGTATATGAGCCTTCCACTGGAACCTCGTAGATAACGTCAGCAGCAGATATCCCATATTGCGGCAATGCGTCTGAGGTGTTCCCAATCATAACGGCAATTGGGCGTTTCTTCGCCAATTCCCCGTCCATTGGCTCCCCAGTCAGATAACTCCTTGCATCCCCTTTTTTCCCCTCTGGCGTAGCCTCCGGCGTTGGGGTTTCTTCCGGCGTTGGGGTAGGGGTTTCCTCTTCCACCTCCGGCTCAGGCTCCGCTGGCCCTTCTTTCTTCCCACAACCAGCAAACATGCTTAATACAAGCGCTGCCATAAGCAGCCATGCCATACGTTTCTTCATAATCAATTCCCTCCAGGTTTTTATAAAATTTTTATCTTAAAATCCTCATCTGATCCAGGATTTTGCGCTGTTTCCCTTCCATTATGGCAGCCTCATCCTCTGTCATATGGTCATATCCAAACAAATGGAGCATACTGTGCAGGATTAAAAAAGCATACTCCCGTTCCTCACTATGCCCAAACTCTTTGGCCTGTTCCTTCACCTTGTCCACACACAGCACAATGTCCCCCAGCATCACTTCGCCAGTGTCTGGGTTGAAATTGCCCCCTTCCTGGCCAACGCCGGAAAAATCCCCTGGCTGCCTATAAAATATCATAGGAAAGGAAAGCACATCGGTAGGCTTGTCCAACCCTCTCTGTTCCAAGTTTATTTCCTGAATTTCCCCCAATGTGGCCAACAGCAGGCCTACCTCTGCCTCAAATGGAAACCCCTCCTCTTCTATGGCGGCGCAGATGACGTCTTTTGCCAGTTTCCTATGGTCAAACGGGAACGCCGCGCCCTGCCCTCCCTCGATGGTTACTGTCAAAACAAATCCGCCTCCTTTATAAGATAATCCCTGATTTTCAAAAACATATTCATGCTGAACCCGGATTTATCGTAAAGCCCGGAAGCTGAATTCTCATTTAGGGTCTGGTATACTAAAATATCCTGGTTCCAGGAGCTAGACAGGGTTTCCTTGTCCAGCACGTCAAATTTCGCCACCACGCTGTCCACAATATGTACAATCGCGGACTCTAAGGTGGAGGGGAATTTCTGCTCCCCATTATATTCCTGCAGGATCTCAATGATTTCTTTGGGAAGGTGGTTGCTCTTTGCCAACGCCACGCCATTTTCCACATATGGCTCCCCTTCCATCCTGCCAATCCGGTAATAAAAGCCCCCTGCCGCCGCCACATCCGGGTCAGCGCCAATTATGGCGGCGCAATTTTTGGAAATCTCCGATACTTTCTTGGCATGCCCATAATCCAGTTTTGAGAAATTCTGCACTGCCTGCACTAGGCTAAAATCCTCATGCAATATCCTATCCATCCCCCGTTTCCTAGACAATTCTAAGAATTGGCGCAGCTTCTGGCATAAAATCCCGGCCATCCCTGCGGAACACGCGCCGTTGCATGCGCCGCAAAACAAAACAAACCATTCCAATTGCCCCGTCTGCAAAAAAGAGAACACCAAAACGCTGCAGGATACATAGAGAAATAAAAATATCGCCTCCCATTTTGGCTCCTTCGCCCCTTCCAGGAAAGAAACCGCCATGCACCCGCCCATTACTAAAAACATGCCGCACAACAGGATATAGGCGTTTTCCTGCCCACAGACGGCAAACACCGTAACATGGAACATCCCAAACATCACGCCAAACAACGAATTAGAAAGGATGTCCATGCCAATTGCCAGCAGCATCACAGGCCTTGCATATTCTGGAAGGTATATAAACAGCGCCGCCACTATGCAGGAAGCCGTATACCACCTTGCAATATGCTTATAATCTGCGGCTTTCTCATAAAACCAGTCTTTTTGAGTACGAAGGAATTCCATCCCTGCAAAAAATATCACGGAATAGAGGAGCCCTAAAAACACCAGGGTTATCATACGGTCTGGCTCCTGCCCGCTAATTTCGCCTGCCAGGATGCATTCCAAAATCCCCGCTGCAGCCATCGTGGTAAGCCTAAGGTTCCTGCGCCTGCGGCCATGGTCTTTCAAATTATCTGGTTTTTCTGGCTTTATTCCGCTCTCTGCCGCCCCTGCTTCCTTTTTTTTCAATTTTTTCATATTCCTCATAAGCCTTTACTATTTTTTGCACCAATGGATGCCGCACCACATCGCTGCTGGTCAACGTACAAACTCCAATCTCTTCCACATCCCGCAACACCCGAAGCGCCACGTCCAGCCCGGAAACGCTGCCAGGCGCCAGGTCTTTTTGGGTCGCGTCCCCAGTCACCACCACTTTGGAGCCAAACCCAATACGCGTCAGGAACATTTTCATTTGCGCCGGCGTGGTGTTCTGCGCTTCATCTAAAATGATAAATGCATTGTCTAGCGTCCTGCCCCTCATGTAAGCAAGGGGCGCCACCTCAATTAGCCCTTTCTCTGTATATTTCTGAAAGCTCTCAGCCCCCATAATCTGGTACAGCGCGTCATACAGCGGGCGTAAGTAAGGGTCTATCTTGCTCTGTAAGTCCCCAGGCAAAAACCCAAGCTTCTCCCCTGCCTCAATGGCAGGGCGGGTCAGGATAATCCGGCCCACCTCTTCCTTCTTAAAAGCGGTGATTGCCATGGCCATGGCAAGGTAAGTTTTTCCTGTCCCTGCCGGACCTATGCCAAATACAATCATCTTGCTTCGGACCTCATCCACATATTTTTTCTGCCCAAGGGTTTTGGGCTTTACAGGCTTGCCATTAATGGTGTGGCATATCAGGTCTTTGTCGATTTCTACAATTGCCGATTCCTTTTCCTCGAAAGTAAGGGAAATGGCATAGTCCACATTTTGCTCTGTAATCTGGCTGCCCCGTTTGGATAGTTCAAAAAGCTGCGTAAACACCCTTCTTGCCTTTTGCACATCGCTATCCCTTCCCAGCAGCTTCATATTATTGTCCCGAATCACGACTGTCACGCCAAAGGCCCGCTCCACCTTCTTCATATATGCGTCAAACTGCCCAAACACGTTGGACATATGCTCAACGGGAATGTCAATTACTGTCTCCATCAGACTCATCTTCTATCTGCCCTTCCTGTGGTATGTCTGTGATTGCAGTCTCCTTCCTTGTGCCAATTGGCTCAATCACCTTTAAGGTTCCGGAAACAGCGCAATTTTTCCCATCCGTTACTATCATAACATTATTTTCTATAATTTGAACCCCTTTTTGTGTTAATTCTTCACAAAATTGCCTCAATTTCTCTTCTGCCACCTGTTTTGCCTCTTCTTTGGTGTACTGTTTTTTCTCAGCCTGGTACTCTTTGCTGGTTTCTTTTGTAATCGCCAGTGGCAGGTAAAAGGAATCCCCTATCTTCACATCATACTCATCGGTTATCGTATCATAGTCCTGGAATTTTCGGAACAAATGGGGCGTCTTTGCCTGTAGTTTAAAAAGCCGGATGCCATAAGCCTGGCTTTCTTTCCCTGTGTATTGCTTATCTTCATACCACATGGGGAACTGGTCTTCATATGTGTATTGCGTGACCCCTAAAATATCGGCATCCGAAACGCAATATTGATAGGAGCCAATTTCCCCATTGTCATTTAAGACTGGGTTTTTGCCTTCCACCAGGATATCCCCTGGCTTGACCTTGGCCCCCTTTTCCACATAGGGCGTCCCCTGGCGCGTCAGGATGCTGTAAATAACAGCCTCTTTATCCGCCACCAGGTCGCTTGGGGCGCCGTCTTGCGCCTGCTGCTCCTCTGCCTGCTGGTTCGTTGCCAAATTCTCCTGCACGTCAATAATCAGCATTGTACCTTCCAGCTTTGCGGAAGCCCAGATAATGTCCCCGTACCCTGCCCGCAGCTCTTCCTCAATCTCTTCACAGTTTATTTTGCTTTTTAACAGCCCGTGGTATACCTGTTTTTCCTCTAGGAATTTCATGATATTGCTGTCCGTTTCATGGAGGTTCCCGTTAATTTCAATTTTCCACACAAACAATGACATGGCATACAAAAGCCCGCCGCAAAGGAAAATCCCTGCAAAAAACAGCTTGCGCTTCCGGTAACGCCGCATCAAAAATGGAAGCCCCACACGCTCCAATATCACAAACGTTGTCCTCGTTTTCCTCAAAATTGGCTTAAGCCTTTTTAGCCCCCGGACACTGACGCAGAACACATAGTTGTCGTCCATATATTCCAGGTTCCAGATGAGGATATTGTGGTTGCTGCACAAATTTAAGAACCGCTCTGGCGCATACCCTGAAAGTTTAATTTTAACATACCCCTGCAAAAATTTCAATTTGTCAATTAACAATTCCCTACCCCTTATGAGCCATATAATATTCCCTGGATGCAGCCAGTAATTTTCATTTCCTCATTGGTGTAGTATTCCACAACCAGGCGTTTCCCCTGGATGGTCACCTGGCATGTCTTGGTCTGCAGGCGTATTTTTTCCTGAGTATACTCTATAATCCCCTTATAATTCTCCACAAGGACCTGATTGCGGCCCATTGCGGTGACAATCACTGCCCCATACATAATGTCCACGGGCAGCTCTAACGATTCCACAATATTCGATTTTACATTTTCCCTGACTTGGCTTAATTTCGTTCGTTTTCCCATATTGCACTATATGATAGGAATGGAACATATATTACTGCCGGACAGCCCCTTTTACCATTTTGGCCTTGCCAGGGGCTTTTTCCTGTATCTGGTATGCCCGCACAACTTTCCCATAAGCTTCTTTTGCCTGCTCCATGCTATTGGCATAAAATGAGATCATACATCCTCATGCAGGCTTTCTTCCAACTTCTTCCTATAATAATCCGTGCCATTGCGCTGGTCAAATTTTTCCGCTATTTCCTTTGCGCGGGAATAATGGAATTCAAACAATTCCGTAATCTTATACTGCCCGTCCTCCCGGTACAAGGGGAAGGACGGGCCATAATGGATTTTTACGGTGCTGCCTTTGCGGGCTTTCCCCAACTCCTTGAAAAATATGCAAATGCTCCGTTCCGTTTTACAGGAATCCATTGGGCAGCGCAATTCCATCCATTCTTTCCAATGCTCCTTGTATATCTTTAACGCCTTCCCAATATTGGTATGGGCATAACAGACCAAAAAATCTTCCCAGCACTCATATTCTGACTCCCCATTCATATAACGTTCCACCAACCTGGCATATTCCTGGGCTTTTTCATACTCTTTGTGGTCCAAATAGTAATTCATATAAGCAATCTTCATACGCAGCCAGGCGCTCCTCTTATCAAAGCTTCCGCAAGTCAGGCGGAAATTTTCAATGTCCTTGGATAACCTATCCGCCTTCTTTAAATCCCCCCTATCCAAATAGAACTGAATTTCCACATTCCGCTCACAAGCTCTGCAGTCACTGTGGGCGTCCCTGCTGGCTTTCTCAAACTTATGGAAACACTCTTCGGAGTAGCTTTCGTTAATTTGCGCATAAAATGAATACAATGTGCAGTAATAATTCCGCAGGCTCAGCCCCATGCTGACACACCGCTCCCGGTAATCCTCAAAGAATTTTTTGCAGTCCTCCATGGAAATCTGATAAAAATCCATGCAACTGTCCAAAACCCATTTATAGATCCACATCACATGCTCCGCCTCATATTGAAAGACATACCTAGAATCGTCCGGCTGGCCTGGGTATTTGTCTGAGAGGGCAAGGAGTTCTGGGAATACCACCATCAATTCCAGCCCGTCCCCATAAAAAGTGGACTCCCGGCAGAACTCAACGCGGAACGTAAACATAAAAGGGAGGTCCTGCCGGCGGTCTGCTTCCTGGATGGCATGGCGCAGCACTTCCATTGCCGGCTTCCCATGCTCCGTCTCCTCCAATAGTTCATCTATCACCCAATCCGGGTCATAGCTTTCCGTCCAATCAGCCATTGGGCAGCCCCCTTTCCATCAAGGACAAAATGTTGCTGTTGAGCATCCCCAGCTCATTGTTATGGAGTGGGAAGCCCCCAATCTGCAGCGCCTGGACATAGAGTATCTCCACAAACAGCTTTAAATCAGCCTCCTCTTCTATTTCAGCCATTTTTTTCACAATAGGGTTGTGGTAATTGAAATATAAGACAGCCGCTGTGTCATTTGGCAAGTCTGCTGCAAACGCGTCCAGCATATTGAAAAACATAGAGTCCGCCTTTGCCCTGGTGGCCGCAATCTGCCGGCTCAACAATGTATTTTCATCAATCAGGTAAAAGGTGGGCTGCTGGGCTGGGGAAAAATATTTCAGCTCCGCCCTGCAGTCATGGCTCTTTAATATGCGGTTTGCCATTTTCAGGAACTCAAATCCCTCGTCCTGGTCATCTGGGGACAAATCCTGCATTAAGTCTTCAATCTCCCATTCTTCCACGGGGCTTACTTTCTTCTCAAATACCCGCCCAAGCTGGATGAGCAAATCCAGCGCATGCACATAGGAGACATTGATCAATAGCTTCCCCTGGGCAAAAAATAGCTGGGAAAGCTGTTTGTATTTCTCCCTCGTGGGCGCATAGACCAAAGGCTCCTGAGACATCCTTAAATCGTAGCCTGTCATAGTCCCCCTGGTCGTCTCAAATTCAAAATAATCAATCAGCCTTTCAAACAGCTTAGGGGTGGCAAGGGCCAGCGACATCAATGTAAGGTGATGGATTTTGAAAAACCGCGTGAACTGTTCTGGCTGCCCTTCCGCTAAGGCGTCAATATAGTTAATCAGGCTGTCCTCAATCACTTCCTTTGCGGATTCCAGCATCTTATCCACATAGAACCCTTCCCTGGAAGCGGTTGGGCGCAAATCGGTGGCATGGACAATGCATTTGGTGAACACCGCCCAGTCAGGGATTAAATTATCCCCTTTTTCCGTCAGCATCATATGCTTTAAGTAAATCCGGTGGGAAGATTTTGCAGAGGGCAGGACCGTATAATTTAAAATATACGCCACGCCAGACACATTCCCTTCTTCTGACCGAAACGGCACGCAGTCAAAAAACTGCTCCCCAAATATCATCTGCCCAAAGAGCATCAGCTCCTGTTTGTTGGTGGCGCGCCCCTCCCAAGGCAGGTATGTGGGGTTAATCTGCTTCTCCTCCCCATCTTGCCGGATAAAAATAGGGAATGGCAGCAGCAGCCCATAATAGGTGAGCAAATGCTCTATCACTTCCCTGGTGAAATAATGCCCCATGCCATCTTTCGCCTTTAAAATCACTTTCGTGCCTGGCCCGTCCATATGCTTTATCCTGGCTTCTTCTGGCTCCGGCGCTGTTTGCCCATCCAGCCTTTGTATGGTATACGTCCCGTCTGGCTTCCCATTCCATTCCAGCACAGGGGCGTCCTCACTCCGGCAGGATTTCGTGACCATGCAGATTTCATCTGAAACCATAAAACAAGACAAAAGCCCAATGCCAAACCGCCCAATATAATCGGTGCGCAGGTCCTTGTCCTCCAGTTCCCGCTTGGAGGATTCCCCAATAATAGCAAGGAACTGATGGATTTCCTCTTCCGTCAACCCCTGCCCATTATCCGTAAATATTAATTGCCGCCCCTCTGTTACCTCCAGGGTGACCTCCCCTTCCACCGCTGCCCCCTGCAGCTTCCCCCTTCCAGTAATGGCGTCCGCCCCGTTTTGCAGCAGCTCCCGGATATACACATCTGGGCTGCTATATAAATGGTCGGACAAAATTTCAATCATGCCGCCCAAATTTACCTTAAAACGAAAATCTTCCATGGTTTATAACCTCCTGTTCCCCAAATAACGCATCTACCGCCCTCCCATAACCTTGCAGGGAATTTGCTTTTTTGATCTGTTTTACATAAGGGCCATAATTTGAAAACGACTGGGCCATATAAGACCAAAATTCCTTCATTTTATACAACACATCACGCTCCCCACTTAAAATTTCCTGGTACCCCTGGCACACTAGCGCATGGAATTCTTGGAACTGCCGCTTCTTTTCCTTCGCCGCCCCTTGCCCTGGCTCCCCATCCTGACCTGCCCATCCGCTGGGCAGCCCAATGCATTCCTGGTGTAGCCATGGGTTGGCAATCGCCCCACGCCCCAGCATAACGGCTGTAATGCCTTGAAACCTTTGCTGTAAATTTTCAAAATCCTGGCGGCTGAATAGGTTCCCATTGTAGCATACCAGATGGGCGCTTTCCCTAAGCGCCTCCCCAAATACCTGCAGGTTGGGCGGGTTTTTATAAAAATCTTCCCGAACCCTTGGATGGATAATTAATTCCTCCAGTGGATATTGGTTGAATATCTTTAACAGCGCCCCAAATTCTTGCGGGTCTTCCATGCCAATCCTGGCCTTAATGGAAATGCGCTGCGTAAGGCTAGAAAATATTTCCTCTAAGAACTGGTCCAGCTCTGCAGGCCGAGCCAAAAAACCAGCGCCCTTCCCTTTGGCGGTGACTGTGCCAGAAGGGCATCCTAGGTTCAGGTTGACCTCTTCGTAGCCGTATTCTGCCAATACCTGAGCGGCCTGGATAAAATCTTTCGCCTTGTTTGTCAGGAGCTGCGGCACTACAAAAAGCCCCTGGTTATGCTCCGGCAGGATATCATTCCTCTCCCGGCTGCTAAAGCTCCTTTTCTGCCTTGGCACAAGGAATGGGGTGAAATATTTATCCATCGGCAGAAAGGTATGGTGGTACGCATTGCGGTAAATATAAGTAGTAATGCCTTCCAAAGGCGCAAGGTAAAATTTCATAAAAGCTCCATTCAACTTTTTGTAGGGTCCAATATTTTCTCAATCTCTGCAATCAGCTTGTCTTTCAGCGCCGGCTTTAGGAAGTATCCCGCCGGCTTTAATTTCAGCACCGCCTCAATATTGGCGCGGTCGTTGACGGCTGTGAGGAAGACCACCGGAATGTCCTTCATATCCTCGTCTGCACGGATCATTTCTAAGGTCATCCTCCCATCACAGACTGGCATCTCATAATCCAAAAGGATTAAGTCCGGCCGCTTTTTCCCAATAGACGTCATTGCCTGGGCGCCGGAAATTGCAATTGCCACTTCATAATCCCCTTCCAGCATTGCTTTCATGGTACGTAAGGTAGTCCCATTGTCATCCACCACCAAAATCCTTTTTTTGCCGCCAGGCGCCTTGTTGCCCGCCATGCCATCATGCTCCACTTTTTCCTGATCCAGCCCAAGCCTTCGGCAGGCTGCATTTAAGATTGCCGTGTTCTCCACGGGACGGACCAAGTTCTCAAACTGTCTTTCCTCATAATATTTCAAAAAAGCTCCGCACTCTTCTTTTGTCCCGATTGTCAGGACTGGGATTTGCGGATATTGGTCGCTTAACAGAAAAAATATGGATGTGTCAATATCATATGCCCCTATCAGGCTGATGACAACCAAATCGGGATTTACAATTTTCATCATCCCCTCCAAAACACCCGCATTCTCTGAACAAAGCTGTACATGGAAAAATTGTGACAAAAATGTATTTGTCTCTTTCACCACACTGTTCAATTTCCCTATCAGTAAAATTTTCTTCATAGTCCCTCCTCCTAATTATCCGCCATGCGCTGCTCTAATTCCCCATCTGGCTAATGAGCAAGTCCCCTAACCGGCCTGCTTCCTCCGAATCCAGATTTGTCACTGCTTTAGCAAGCTTACGGATATTCTTGCCCAATTCTTCCGGGTAATCGTAAGACTGTAGCTGAGCCATCAACTGGTCTGCCTGGTCAATATCCATCTCCTGCATACTGACCCGCACCATTTCCACCAATGCCTGTATCACAGAATAATCCGCCACTTCTTCCCCAGGCCCATCCTCTATGCCAAACACCCCCTGCAGCTTCTGATGGTAACTGCGCCATTCCTCTAAAAATGGCCCTGTCATTAACTGAACCTTGCTTACCTCTCCATCCCTTGCCGCATATTCTAATAGTTTTGCAAGGCCAGCAAGCGGCACAATCCCAATTGTTGCCGCAAGGCTCTTCATTGCATGCACCTGGATACGGTACTGGTCCAGCTTCCCAAGGTTCTCAAGCTGCCTATATGCCTCTTCCAAACTATCGGCAGCCGAGCCAATCTGGCTGTAAAATTCCTTAACGGTATATTCTAATAGATCCATATCCGGCAGATGCAGCCATGCGTAATTCCAGTCCAGCCCATCCACTTGCGGAAGGTTTTCTAGGGAATCGCCTGTATCCGCCTTCCCTTGCATCCCCAACTCCTCTGCGGCATACCCCTCAGGCGCTTCCTCCACTAAATGGCCTGGCAGCATCCGTTTCATCATTTCCTCCAGCTTCTCCGGCACAATCGGCTTAGACAGGAACTCATCAAACCCCTCTTCCAAATACTTCTCCTTCGCCCCTGACACTGCGTTGGCAGTCAGCACAATCACTGGCGTATCCTGGCAGGGGTAAGCAGAAAGCCCCTTCATGTGGTGGAGCGTTTCCACCCCATCCATTTCCGGCATCATATGGTCAAGGAAAATCAAGTCATAATGGTGTTCCTGCACCAATGCAAGGCATTCTGCGCCCCCTCCTGCATCTGTCACCTGAACCTTGGTCTCCTTTAACAGGTTCCGAAACACCTTGCGGTTGACTGCATTGTCATCCACCACCAGCACTTCGGCATTTGGCGCCAAAAACTTCGTGCCGTAACTGTAACCTTCTGCAAGCTGGCGTACCCTGGATTCAAAATCCCCAATCGGCGTATGGTCCATAATCTTTTGCCCCAGCTCAAAGTAAAATTTTGAGCCTTTCCCATAAACGCTCTCCATCTGCAGCTTGCTCCCCATTAAGGTAAGGAGTTGGATTGTGATGCTCATGCCCAGCCCGGTGCCTTCAATGTTCCGGTTCCTGTCTTCCTCAATCCGCTCAAATTCCGCTGAAAGCTTCGGCAGGTCTTCCTCTTTAATCCCAATGCCCGTATCTTCCACTTCAAACCACAAATATGACGTTTCTTCTGTATTATGGCATTTCACACGCAGCCAAACCGTCCCTTCATGGGTATATTTTACCGCATTGGTAAGGATATTCGTCAATATTTGCCGGAGCCTTACGTCATCCCCGAACAGCCTTGCAGGAATTGCATGGTCAACTTCCACTTTAAGGCTGATATCCTTATTTTTTGCCCTCTGGGCAGCCATATTGGCAAGGTCATGGATTAAGCTGCTCACGTCATATTCCACTGGCACAATCTCCATTTTCCCAGAGTCGATTTTAGAAAAATCTAATATATCATTAATGAGCGACAGCAACGACTGGCCAGCCGAATAAATATCCATGGCATAGTCTTTGACTTGCTGCTCCCTGGATTCCCGCAAAATCATTTCATCCATGCCAAGCACCGCATTGATGGGCGTACGGATTTCATGGGACATACGCGCTAAGAACTTCCCTTTTGCCTCATTGGCCGCCAAAGCCTCCTGCCTTGCCGCATCCGCATCTTTTTTTGCCTGGGCCAATTGCAAATTCTGCCGCTCCGCCGCCTTCACTTCCTCTTCCAGCAGGCGCGCGTTCTCCTCAGCGCTTGCCCGGTACTCTTTAGATAGCTGCAGCGTATGTAAAAAAGCCATCATAATGCCAAACACTGTCATGCTGTACTGTCCAGCCACATTGCCGTAGGGGTCTTTCAGCACGGAACCCATAATCACATTGGCAATCCCGCCTGACAGCAGCACAAGTATGGACAAAATAAATAGCAGCGTTTGATAATGCCTGTCTTTATAATTAATTTGCACCAAGCTCACGATTGCGATGGCGCACACTACGCCTACAATGGCCGTAGAGACGCCCACCATCTCATCCATGCTCCATATGCCCGCCATTTGCAGCAAGACCTGCGCCACTGCGTTTATAATGACGCACCATAGCAGCGCCATAAAACGGCGGGGATATAAGGCATGCAGGTTCCTCTCAAAATAAAGGGCTAAAAACACAGGGAACATCAACACCAGGTACTCTTGCATTTCATAGGCCTCGTGGACATTATAAAAAATGCTCAGCGTATCTGTCCCAATAAAGCAATAAACCCCTGCGGCAAGCCCCGCAAGGCCCAAAAAAAATTCCCCCCGTACTGGCTGGTTTGTATACCGCCGTATCAGCGCAAGGACAAACATTATAATTGCCATAATTATAATCAGCAAGCAGCATCCAATATCGCTAATCCGGTTCCCCACTACCCCAATCACCATGACGTCCCGCGTCTCAATCTTGATGTCATTCAGCTCTGCCGCCGCGTTCGGGACGCTAGAGGACAATTCTATGCACAGCTCCCCGTTTTGGATCAAATTTGGGAGCCTTATAAAGTTATCACTGCTGCCATGAGAACCCTCCGACCCATGCCCTTCTTCATACTCAAACTGATAGATCTCTTCATCATCCAATGTCACAAGCACGCTGGAATGGGTAGATGAAAAACTTAAAGTGAGCCCTGCATAGTCCTGGGTAAGGAAATTTTGGAACACTACCACGTCCCCTGCATCACTTTCCCCTTTGTAAGGCAATTCCACATTCTGGCAATCCCCTTCCTGAAAAGCCTTTTGGAACAGTTCTTTATTTTTTTGGTGGTCCCCAAGCCCATCACTTTCCAACACAGCAACAGTCCAGCCTTCATTGAAGTCATATTCAAATTGGTCTGGCAGCAGCTTAGGCATATCATCCCCACTTTGAAATTGGAACAACGCAACCACCATAAAAACAATGATGAAAAGGACACTGATGCCTGCAAATTTCCGTAAACTCTTCATTTTGCACTCCTTTGCCTGAAAATATGGCAGATAGGGATATCATGAACGAAACTCCATACTGCAATTCCAGTATTTTTCTGTAAACATATTTTCCCAATAACACAAAAATAGTATAACATTTCCTGTATCATAAAGCAATATTCCAATCACTGCACCATTTTCCCTGTTGGCTCATATTGTATTAAAAAGTAATATTTAAAAGAAAGGATTATCATTATGGATAATTATCATACAACGGCCGATTGTGGATGCAGCCAGAACAGGCAGCAGCGGCCCATGCCAGAAAAACCTTGCCGGGAGCCTATGCCGTGCCACCCAATGGCACAAAAGCCCTGCCCGGCAGACATCCCTGGGCGCCCAATGGCGCAGAAGCCTTGCCCAGCCCCTATGCCTAGGCGGCAGATGGTGCAAAAACCCTGCCCAGCTTCCATGCCTAGGCGGCAGATGGCGCAGAAGCCTTGCCCGGCAGACATCCCTGGGCGCCCAATGCCAACCTGCCCTCCCACTCCTGCGGGCTGCCCTGACAAACCAGACCCATTGGCAGGCATGCCAGTTGGGATGGCATATGTCCCATGGCAATGTTTCAGGGAAACATTTGACCTGGATAAAGCGCTGCAGTGCGGCACTATTTTCCCTGAATTAAGCAAACCATTTTTAGGGAAAGGGGGATGCCCGCGATGAAAGGAAACCAAATGGAGCAAATGAAGTTATTTCAATGGATTAATATGGTAAGCTTTGCCGTAAATGACATCGTGCTTTACCTTGACACCCATCCAATGGACCAAGAGGCGATTGCTTACTTTAACCATTTTAAAGAAGTTCGTACCAGCGCTTTGAAAGAATACGAAGAGTGCTATGGCCCGCTTACCATCGACACTGCAAAACCGAATCAGAATTGGCTGTGGGCCACGCAGCCAATGCCCTGGGAAGGAGGGTGCTGCTAATGTGGAATTATGAAAAAAGGTTACAATATCCGGTCAACATTACCCAGACAAACCCACAAATCGCCCAGGTGATTATCAGCCAATTTGGCGGCCCAGACGGCGAGCTGTCCGCTTCCATGCGTTACCTGTCCCAACGCTACACCATGCCTTACCGGGAAGTGGCGGGGCTTCTAACTGATATCGGTACAGAAGCCCCTGAAATGTTCCAAAAGCCCACCCTAAGGGCATTTTGCACATTCTACATCCATGTAGCTCCACTTAAAGGGGAGCGCCTTCAAATACACGTCAATATGTCCTTTATCATTTACCACCATTTTATCTAAAACCTCTTGATAAAAATCATCGCTATCCGCCATGCCGTCTACAAGCCCTTGGACCGCCTCTGTAATTTCTGCGATAAGCCCTTGCTGCCGCAGCCCCCTCCCCCCTTGCTCCCCTATGCTTTGGGCAACGGATTTCAGTTCGGAAATTTCATCCTCACATTTCGCCTTTGCAGTTATAAATTCATCCCTGGTAATATCACCAGACGCATAAAAGGCAATAAGGCTCGTGCGCCTTTCCCCAACCGCTTTTAACTGCGCACTTAATTTCTCAATGTCCGCACCCTTGGTATCCATTGCCAAAACCGATTGGATAATGGGAAGCAAACCATCCGTGATTTTCTTTTTATTATAGTGCAGGCCCTTTATTACAAGCCCCATGATATGGGCTGCATCCTCGTTACGTATGCTTATCCCTGTACAGCCCACCATGTTCCCTGCCCTGTCAATGTGGGGCCTGCCATGCTTGGCTGCCTCACTGCAGCGCCACGCCCTGTACTTGCTGCCATCTTTTCGGTTCCGATATCTGGCGACATAGCTTGCACCGCACCTGCCACACTTAATTTTTCCAGAAAACGGATAGCGGCTGCTGTGTTTGGGCTTCCCCTCCTGCGACAAGGAACGCTCGTCTAAAATACGGTTGGCTTCCTCAAACATAGCACGGGATATAATTGGCGTATGGTGGTCTTTGATAATGATAAATTCCTCCTCTCCCTGATTGTATTTCTTTTCATGGGAAAGGAAATCGGGCGTGTAAGTTTTCTTCTGCACCAAATCCCCACAATATTTCTCATTGCGGAGAATGCGTAAGATTACGGTATTCTGCCATTCCTTTACACGCCGCGCCGTCTGTATCCCCGCTTCTTGAAGCTCGCGGGCAATGACATGGGTGCCTTTTTTCTCATCCACAAATTTGTGGAAGATAAGGCGGACAATTTCCGCCCCTTCCTCGTTGACATACATGTTACCGCCTTTCACGTCATAGCCAAGCATACTCCGCCCAAACACAACGCCCCGCTCCATCTGTCGTTTCTGCCCCCATTTTACACGCTCAGAAGTCTTACGGCTTTCCTCCTGTGCAATCGAGGACATAATGGCAAGCCGAAGCTCTGCGTCGCCGTCTAAGGTATTGATATTGTCATTTAAAAAAATAACGCCTACCCCATGTTTCTTCAATTCCCTGGTGTAATAGATGCTGTCCAGGGTATTCCTTGCAAAACGTGAAATCTCTTTTGTAATAACCAAATCAAATTCACCATCCTTGGCGCACGCAACCATACGGTTAAATTCTTTCCGCTTCTTTGTGTTCGTGCCGGAAATCCCTTCGTCTGCAAATATTCCGTAAAGCTCCCAACTGGGGTTACGCTCAATGTATTGCTTGAAGTAACGCCGCTGGCTTTCAAATGAATTTGCCTGGTCTTCATTTTCAGTTGACACGCGGCAGTATGCAGCCACACGCTTTTTCGTATCTACTATTTTCCGCTCTTGGTTTAAGCGCTCGTACCTATTCATAATGGCACCCATTGCAGCGCCGCCTTTCAAGTTCAAGCAGACAGCGTTCCCGTTGCGGTGCAGTCAGCAAGTTTTGTTTTTCCAATGATAAAAGGATTGATTTTTGAAAATTCATAAGAAATGCTGCGTGTCCCTGCTTGTTCAATTCTGGAACAGGCTCGCCTACATAAACAAATTCTCTATGCTCCATGTAACAGGCACCTCCCTTTTTCCCACTATATGATCCAATGGTTGTACCATATGATAAAAGGGCTAATCCTTTTTTTAATTTGAATCTCCCCATTTTGCAATTTATGGCGCCAAAAGATGGGGCTGTCGCACTTTGCACATAAAAGCGCTATGGAACGCTAGATTTCCAGACGCTTTTTGTGCAAGACGCCTATGCTGCTAAAGGCAGCAAGGTCTTTTGGCGCTACACTATCAGCTATTATACAAAATTGGGAAACTCAAATTTTTGAAGTGTTATGAAGAAGAAAGTTTTTTATTATAATAATCCTATCTATATGTTTGCGGCACAACATGTTTTCACAAATTAGCAGGCGGGGAATCCCGCAGGGCAGGGGCAAAGAATCCTGCTCTGCGGGATTCTTTGCCCCTGCCCTGCTTGCACCATATGGGAAGCTAACTAGAGCCTACCCTTACCTCTCTGGCATCTGAAAGCCTACAAGCGCCTGATTAAGGTAATCGTTAAAAGGCTTCATTTGCTGGAAACACTTTGCCGCGTTTGCCAGAAATGCGTCTGCGTCCCTCAATTCCTCGTCTTTTATGGGATATTCCAGATACCAGCTTTTAAACTTAAGGTATTCTGCCTGCGGATGCCCTTTCTCATACCCTGCAGGGACATTCTTTAACGCTGTGCCTTGTACTGTAAAATTCTTTTCAAATTCTGGCTCATGGATTATCCTTTCCCATTCCCCGCCATTTTGGGCAATATAATTACGTACCATTGCCGTCGCGTCCTTAAACATATCTGCAAACAAGCCGCCGCCTAAAAAAGACTGATTGCCCGGCTTTACCATAAGGTAATACCCGACAGGGATCGGCAATTTCCCTTTTGCAGAAATATGGGCGCGAAACGCGGGATTATATGGAGATTTATCATGGCTGAAACGGGTGTCCCTTACAATTTTAAACGTAAGGCTTTTGGGGGCATTATGTATAATGCTGCTGTCAAATTTCCCGATTTCAAGGATTAATGCCTGCAATAACCCTTCAAACTCCGCATTTGCTCTTTTATAGCTTTCCTTGTTGGCATGGTACCATTCCCGATTGTTGTTCAAACTCAATTCTGTCAAGTAATCTAAAATTAGCGATATGTCCATAACTATTTCCCCTTTACGAATTTTTAATAACGGAATACTGTGTGGAAGCTAAAAATTCCTGTATCAGACGCTTTGTGCGTTCCGGCGAGTGGTACGGTTTACAAAAAGAAAAATCTTGTGATAAATTGTCAGCATCCTCCATCGCGCTTTTTACATCAAGCATTGTCTGGATTGGTATCTCCTCAGCAGTTGTATAATCCAATTGTAACGGATTTATCCTGTGGTTTTGAATTGCATAACCCACCCTGTCTTTACACCTACATTTGCCTTTGCCGTATTCCCCACAATATTGTTCCAGAAAATCCGCCATTTTTTTCCGTATCCTAGAAAGCCTCTGACGATAAGCCTCCGGGGCTATGCCCAAAATATCCCCTGCAATGCGGCTGTCAATTTTGAACATCGTCCCTAAGATAAAAATGCATCTGCTCTCCACATCAAGGCATTGCAGCATTACATTTGTGCAGGACATTTTCAATTCTTCCGCCAAAATATCTTTGTCCACATTTTGGGACAAATCTGGGATATCCTGGGTTTTCCCATTCTCTATGTCATCCCCATAATACTCGAAACTAAGCGGGCGGTGCGCAAACATATGCTTTTTATAATTTTTCAAATGGTTCACGGCAATCCTGAAAACCCATGTAGTGAATGCGCTCTCCCCCCGAAAAGAGGATAAATGTGTAATTACTTTCAGGATAATATCTTGTGTGGCGTCCTCCGAATCTGCAAATGTCCCAAGCATCCGAAGGGATAAATTAAATATAATATCCTGTACGCTTGCAATCAACTCTTCCAAGGCTTTTTTATCCCCTGACGTGGCTTTCTCAACCAAAGCCTGCAATTCCTGATTTGTTTTTTTGTCCATAAACTTTTACCTCCTATTGAATTAGACAACGCCCGTGTGGCTGTGTGACAACTTATCCTTATTTTTTAATAATATTCTGGACGCCCAACCATGCCATGCCGCCCAAACAATAGTTGGTATGTTTGCCATTGCCATAAAGTTACCCTTCTTGGCCATTAAATTCACTTGAAATCCATTCCCATGTTGCCTTTATAGCATTTTAAGCACCTTTAACCGCCAGTCGCTTATGGAAGCCTCATAAGGCACTTTAACAACCCGCTCTTTGGAACCGGGGCTATAACAGCAGGAATACCCATTTCCCCCAATTCCAGGAAGTTTATAAAACCCTCCAAAAACAATGAAAATATCTCCTGACGCATGATTTTCATATAAATATTTTTCAAAGGCTTCCCTGTCCACATAAACATAATCCCTATCATAAGAAATCATTTGCCGCAACGTAACGTTATCATCAAAAAAGGTGACTTTTCCCCCATGAAACCCATAGGTGAATATGGCGCTATTTTCATTATACCTGCCATAGGAGCCGCCTTTTATCCATACAACCGCCGCCACAACAAAGAGTATTGCAGCAAAAAAACTGCTGGCTGCCACAATGGGCCTATATGGCCTGTACTGGGCAATCCTTTCCATTCTCTGCCGGATATATTGATACCCAATATCCCCTGCAAAGGCAGCAAACATATTAAACCCTTCACCTTCTGCCTGCAGGACCTTTATGCTATTTAATAAGAGCCGCCCATATTCGTATGCTTTCCCACCACTCCTTTGGATTGTTACAATATCACAGATTTCCTCTAAATCCTCCCGGAAAAACTTTGTGCCTATGGTAAGGAGCGGATTGAGCCATAACAGCGCCCGTAAAATATCCCATAATAAATAAAACAGCAAATGCCCCAACTGGATATGCGCCTTTTCATGGAGCAGGATTAATTGAATTTCTTTTTGGCTGTATTTTTTCAGCATGGCTTTTGGCATTACAATTTTGGGCCTAAACGCCCCTATGGTTGAAGGCGTGACAGGCATTTTTGTAACATAAATAAGCGTGCCTTCCACTGTCTTTTTTTCCATTCCCCCTAGCAATTTTTTTAACTTTCTCTTTTTATGGTACAGCCATAGCGCATACACTGACACACCACATAAATACAGCCAGTTTATCCAGATATGTATTTTACAATGCTCTGCCCACCAGGAAAACAACATGGCGCCAATTCTGTTTTCATAAAAAAACTTCATCTTTCCCACAAACAAGGCTGGAAGGAACAACGCCCATACGGCCCCTTTTAGGAACACCTTATTTTTTAGCAGAGTTTTCCGCAAGAAACACACCAATCCAAATACTAGAATAGAAACCTGGATGCATTTTAATAACTGTATGACATAATAAACGGCGCATAAATTAAAAAAACTTACCATACTATTGACAAATTCCTGTACTGCCATTTTTACACTATCCTTTTTTGTAGAATTTACTTTTCTCTGTATATCGGATAGAATTTGATATCTGTTAATGTTTGTTCCTTAATTAAGCTCCTTATGGAAACAGCAACATTATTGCCGTCCATCTTATATTATCTATAAAATATTTTCTATAACTACCTGCCCTGCAGACATTGACAGACAGGAACAAAAACGCCAAGACATGCGTATTGTCAAACAATACGCATGTCTTGGCACGGGTTCACGGCAAGATATTTTGATTTACTTCATAAAGTTTGTTTTTCAATTCTTTTGCTCAGTTGTTAAATTTACTGGATTTCCCATAAATAATTCTCCTTTAAATTTATCTGGTTTTGTTTAAGCCCACATTACTTTTGTGCAACCCCATCTGTTTTGCCATTCTTCCTCATTCACAATTGCATCAAATACAGGCTCAAGGAAAGTCTGGATTTCCGCAATAACGAATGAAAACTCAAGCGTGTTATCTTTTATGGCTTTCAAAAAGAATTTCCAACGCTTCTGCATATCCTCATCATCGGCAAGTGCAACAACACGTTTAAAGCTATCTCTGTCATAGGGAGTACCACGCCGCTGTAAAGTTTCAAAGATAGCAGCCTGCAATTTTACACCCTCAAAATCAAATGTCCTTGAAAGATAATAAATGTCATAAAAATCTTTCATTCTGCCTGTCAGCTCAAAGCGTTGCAGTATGGCATCAAGCTTCTCGGCAATGGTGCTTTCAAGAGAATAAGTTTTGATTACAGGCGCTTCAAAGTCTGGAAGCTGAGTGTTGATTGTGCGTTCTTCGGCACGAGGGACTATAATATCGCCCACGCCTATATCAACATTGAACGGCACACGCACATTCTTTATTTGAGCAATAATCTGTGTACTGATCCCGTGATATTTTCTTTGCGGAGAAATCTCCTCAAAGCCTTTTGCCCGCATTTCTATATAATCGTTACCTGTCGGCGTGTCGATGATTTTACAAATCAAATCTTTTACATCATCTATTGAATTAGAGTACCCACAGAGCAGAAAATCGACATCGATGGTAGCTCGACTTTCAAAATTAGTTAGAGTATAAATAAATAATCCACCTTTGAGTATTAGCGTATCCTCACATCCAGATTTTGATAGCTTTCTCAAAAATTCCTCCTGCACAAAAAGCTGCAAGCATTGCTGATAGCTGATACCAGAAGCTTTTGCTTTGTTTCTCAGCTTTGCCAGAACGGAAGCTGCTATATCTGCCATTACAACCACACTCCAATCAATTCCTTAACCTTTTTCTGCACACGCAGTTTTTTTGCATACACCATAAGGTTTGGTATATTCTTTTTCGGGTCATTAACATACCCTTGTATTGCTTTATTGAAAATTTCTTTATCCATTTTATTCATATTTTTCAGAACATCACAAATTGTTCTGTCACGGTCATAAATTCGCACTTTTGTAAAATCAATCTCACCTGTTGTTTCACCAAGCGTAACTAAATCGGACTCAATGCGATATGCTTTAATGAATGGGTACTCTATATTGGTTCGCAATTTTGAAACATTTCTATCTATGGCAAAATTCCATTCAGCTGGGTTTCTATCACTGTATTCATAATAGAATAGAGCCGTTTCCATACAAAGAACAGCATCGGGAAACAAACTATTGATGATAACTATTTCTCTGGTTTCACAGTTTTCAATCCAATGATAGTAACCCCGTCTTATTCTTTCAATAAAGCCCTCATCCAATAGCTGCTTAATATCTGCATAGTATAGCTTAGCTTCAAGAAGCTCGGCAGTAGTCATTACATAGTGGTGCCGATTGAATAGCTTTCTCACATTTTTAATATCGTTTTCATGAAGCATTTGTCCACCTCTATTTAATTGACCCAAATCTGATTATTGTCTGGGTACTTTACTATATTATATTCGATTTCAGTATAGAAAGTCAATAGTAAACTGCCCACTCAAAGAAAAACAAGTGGGCAGTTTACTATAAAAAAAACAAGTGATTTGTCCGTGAGTGGAAAACAGTAATTTAGCATGCTATTTCAAATTTTGTTGAGGCTGCGGCATACAAATTTATCGTTCGTTTTATCTTGCCAACCTTGATAGGATAAGGCTTCCCGACATTCCGTGCATTTTCATCATGTTTCTTTATCCTTTCAAACGTCGAAAAGCTATGTATAGGAAAGCCTACTGTACCATGCTCGTTCTCAAATACGGTAAATGGAACATTACCGCTGCTTCTCTGGGTACAGAAGAATTGGCCCATATGGAAATGATTTGCACAATTGTCTACCAATTAACAAAAGATTTGTCTCCAGAAGAAATCAAGGCCTCCGGCTTTGACAAATATTATGTAGACCACACTTTGGCATTATGGCCCCAGGCAGCAGGCGGGATCCCTTTCAATGCCTGTGAATTCCAGTCTAAAGGCGACCCAATTACCGATTTGACGGAAGACCTTGCAGCAGAGCAAAAGGCCCGCAGCACTTATGACAATATCCTTCGGCTGGTGAAAGACCAGGAAGTTGCAGACCCAATCCGATTCTTGCGCGCCCGTGAGATCGTCCATTTCCAGAGGTTTGGGGAAACAAAGCGGGAAGGCTGCAGTAAGCCAAATACCCCGCCCCTTGGCTTTAAAATCAGAAATACTTTTCCCCTTAAGCCTTTAAGTCCAAATTTGCACCGACTGCCATATTATCCTTTGTATTTTCCTTGCCTGCATGGCCTTCTTTGGCAGCTTCGACCATTGTTTTTATATCCGTATCATATAGATAGATTATGCCGTCTTTGGAAGCTTCCAACTTTTCAGTTAGGAGCTGGTTTGCTTTGTTAGAAGCTAATTTTTCTTCTACCTTCCCATCTGCGCCATCATCGTCTTTTACTTCTTTCTTTTCTTCTAAAGTTTCAGATAATTCTTTTTTCTTTTCCGCTGCCTTTTCTTTTGTTTTTTCAATCAGCTTTTCAGAATTTTCCCGCCGTTCTTCCCGAAGCTCGTCGCTCATGTTCAGCATAAAGTCATTTCTGACAAGGGCAATTTGGCGGTATTTTCCATTTTCATCTATATAATCATGCTTAAATACCACATTCCATCCACTGGCATTCATTACGCTGTCCAGCATATTCACCGCTGATTCAACACCTTTGATCAGTTCCTTCATTTCCTTCTCTTTTTCAGGATTATTCTGCATTTTCTCCAAAAGCTGCGGATTGACCGTCAGCGTTTTACCGCTCTTCGCTGTTGAGAAGGAATTTCCAACCTTAAATTCTACGCTTGGAACAAGTTTCGCCAGTTCGTTTGCATACTCTGCAATGCTTTTGGATTTACTGTTTCCTGCCGTTTCCTGCGTTTTTTCTGTCCCTTTCTTTTTTGTGCCGCTTGCAGCGCTGCTTTGCGCCATTCCCTGCGACACATAACCGCTGTAATTCTGTTTCCCGGCTGTATAGTCAGGAAGATTCCCATTCAGCTCCATTGCCATGATTTTGCCCTCCTTGTTAAAAAAATTATTTGAAATCCATTTCCATGTTACATCTATAACATTTTAAGCAATTTTACCCTCCAGTCGTTCGTTGGGTTTTCATAAGGGATTCTAACTACCTGCTCCTTTGAACCAAATTCATAATAACAGTGGCACCCAAGCCCTCCAACACCGGGAAGTTTATAAAAACCTCCAAAAACAATAATAATATCCCCTTTTGCATTATTTTCCTGCAAATAACTTTCAAATGCTTCCCTATCCACATAAACGAAATTGCCGTCATAAGAAATCATTTGCTGTAATTCATCATTGGTATCATAAAACGTAACATTTTCACCGTCAAACCCATGTGTAGAGATAGCATCATTTACAATATTTCTGCCATAAGAAATATTATTTATCCATATACCCGTTGCCGCTATGCACAATGCCGCAGCAATCCATGTACTAACTGCTGCAATCTGTCTATATGGTTTATACTGGGCAATCCTTATCACTCTCTGGCGGATATTTTGATACTCCTTATCTCCTGCAAAGGTAGCAAACATATTGAAATCTTCATTTTCTGCCTGCAATACTTTCATGCTTTTTATTAATAGCTGCCCGTATGTATAGGCTTTCCTCCGGCTTCTTTGAATTGTTACGAGGTCGCAGATTTCCTCCATATCCTCCCGGAAATATCTTGTGCCTATGGTAAGGAATGGATTGAGCCATAATATAACCCGCAATATATCCCACAAAAAATAAAACAGTAAATGCCCTAATTGGATATGTGTCTTTTCATGGAGCAGGATTGTTTGTAGGTCCTTTTGGCTATATTCTTTCACCATAACTTCCGGCATGACTATCTTTGGCCTAAATATCCCTATGGTTAAAGGTGTGACAGGCATTGTCGTAACATAGACGCCAGTACCCTCCACTTCCCTTTTTTTCATGCCTGCAACTAGTTTTTTCAGCTTTCTTTTTTTATAAAATAACCGGGCAGCATAGACAAATATGCCGCATAAGTAAACCCAATTTATCCATACATGGATTTTGCAAATTTCAGTCCACCAGGAAAACAATATTGCACCGATTGTATTTTCATAAAAAAATTTTATCTTTCCTACAAATAAGGCTGGAAGAAACAAACTCCATATCGCACCTTTTAGGAATACCCTGTTTTTCAACAGAGTTTTCCGCAAGAGAAACACGAATGCAGCTATCACAAAAGAAATCTGAACACATTTTAAAATCTGTATCATATAATAGACGGCTGCAAGGTTCAAAAAACTTATTCCGCTATTCCAAAATTCCTGTACTGTCATACCTTATCTTTGTCCTTATCTTTGCATTTCCCCAAAATTTCTTCCAATTCCTGAAGCTGTTCTTTTGTTAACTTTGCACTCCGCAGCAAAGCCGCCATTGCGTTCATCCTATTGCCCCCTTTTTTATTTCCGCGAGTAATGGGCCAAGCTGCCGCGCCCACGCTGGTATTTCACTATGTTTCTATCTATATCGGGCAAAATTAATTTTTATTAATGTTTGTTTTGTAAATTTATTAATGTTTGTTGCCTTTTTTCTGTTTCCTCTGTCCGTAACATACATAGGGGTTACCCTCGCGGCATTGGCCAAATATCCGCGTGGGCGCGGCTGCTTGGCTCATTGCTCGCGGGAATAAAAGTTTCTAAGCCCTCCTCATGCTGTTATAGTGTACTTGCCGCTTCTCATAAAATTTAGGGAAACCGCCAAGGGAGAAAGCATATGCCAAACACAGATAACTCTCCTACACCTGTTACCCTGATTCACAAAGATAAAATGAAACTGACCGTTACCAACATCTACCCCGCATTTCAGAAAAAATCAAAGCAGGAAATCAGACAGGAAATAGCAACCAAGCTCTATCAGATTTTTAAAAAGTATGCATAAATCCCTTGTAAAACAGCCATACAAACGATATGGCGTGTTTGTGGATATGCACCTTGCATTTGAGGAGGTAGATAGAATGTATGACGCATTATACGCAAGACAGTCAATTGAAAAGAAGGACAGCATATCCGTAGAAAGCCAGCTTGAGTATTGCAGATATGAAACTCATGGGGAAGCCTGCATTGAATATACAGACAAAGGGTTTTCAGGCAAGGACACCAACCGGCCCGGATTTGAAAATATGATGGATGATATCCGCGCAGGAAAAATAGGGCGGGTTATCGTCTACAAACTTGACCGTATCAGCCGCTCCATTCTGGATTTCGCAAATATGATGGAGATATTTCAAAAATATCATGTGGAATTTGTTTCCTCCACGGAAAAATTTGACACGTCCACCCCAATCGGCAGGGCGATGTTAAATATCTGTATCGTATTCGCCCAACTGGAACGGGAAACCATACAGAAACGTGTAACGGACGCCTATTATGCAAGGTGCAAACGGGGTTTTTACATGGGCGGGCGTATTCCCTACGGCTACCGTCTGGCAAACACGGTAATTGACAATATCCGCACTTCCATGTATGAGGAAGTCCCTGAGGAAAGCGAACAGCTAAAACTGATTTACTCCATGTATGCGGACACGGACAATTCCCTTGGGGATATTGTGCGCTACTTGAATGGGCATCAGATTAAAAATCTGCGCGGTGCAAACTGGAATACTGCCCGTATCAGTGAAATGCTCCGCAATCCCGTGTATGTGCAAGCCGATATTGACGTATATCAGTTTTTTCAAAGCCAAGGCGCAAACATCTGTAACCCAGCAGGTGACTTCACAGGTTATAATGCCTGCTATCTCTACAAGGGTACGGTTTCCACTTCAAGAAAGCAGAGTGACTTGTCTGGCAAAGAGATTGTGCTTGCGCCGCATAAAGGCTTTATCCCCTCTAAGACATGGCTTGCCTGCCGTATAAGGTGCCTGAACAATAGACAGTCCACAAAGACCTGTAAGCCGAAAAACTCATGGCTTGTGGGCAAGGTAAAATGCGGTAACTGCGGTTATGCCTTGACGGTCCGCAAGGCAAAGACAAAATGGGGGCGTTACTTTGTTTGCAGCCAGTCGGGAAACCACGGCAACTGTAACGGGGCAGGCTGTACCATTTATGCCGACGTTTTGGAAGAATATATGCTTGGCGCAATTAAGGAAAGACTGTCAGAGTTCCAAAAGCTTTCCTACATTTCTTATACTGGGGAAGACCAACAGAACATGGCGAAAAAAATCCGTCTGGTGCAAATTGAAGAAAAAATCGAAGAACTTCTTTCCAAAGTGTCTGGGGCAAGCAGCGTCCTAATGAAATACATAGACGAAAAAATATCAGAACTGGACGCAGAGCGGAAAGCCTTGCAGGAAGAAATGGTTACGTCAAACGTCACAGACACAGAGGGAAGGCTGCAGCAGATAACCAACCATGCAACTGCATGGGAAACACTCTCTTTCGAGGACAGACAGGCGGTAGTTGATACGCTTATCAAGGTTATCCGCATTGCAGACGGAAACATTGAAATCACTTGGAACATTTAACCATGAAAGTCTAAAATACACAGTTTTGAGAACAATTTAATAAAAATCTGTTGATAAGCCAATACTAAATACCGTATAATAAAATTAACAATCGAAAGGAAGTGATACTATGGCACCTGCAGCACAGGCAATTAGAAATCAGGAAATCCTAAAAACCGAATATTCCGAAAAAGCAGCCATAGGCGCATTATATGACGAACTCTCCAAAGGAATAGAAAGTCTGAAAAAAGGCGATGTTCATACGATCGATGAAGCATGGGAGGAAATTGACAAAATATAATGCCGGATAAACCTATAAAATACAAAATTGTGATTTCCAAAGATGCTCTCTCGGATATTAAATCAACAAAAAAGTATATTCTCAACACATTCAAATATCGTGAATATGCGGAAAACTTTTCAAAGAAGATAAAGAAAGCAATCAAGGAGCTAGATTCCTTTCCCAAAGGCTATGAAGCTACGGGATATGTTATTGAGGGATTGAGCATTTATTTCAAGCCTTACAGTACAATTAATCTTCTTTGTCGTGGAAGATTCCACCATTACGGTAATCCGGGTCTTGAAAGACCGCATGTATTGGCAATCTATTATCAAAAAGATGCAGAAAATCAACAGATAAATTTACTTCAATCCCCCCGTTTCGGCGAAGGGCTTCGCATTGTGCAAGACCATTTGGACTCCAAAAACTTCTATGCAGCAAACCCGGCGTTCGACTGCCGGAATACAGGCTGCACAAAATAACTGGGGCATTTGGCTTTGAACTTTCTAGCCAGCGTTTCAAACTGCCTCCCATAGATAGGAAAAACAGAACCATCGCATACCAGATGGTTCTGTTTTATTGCCCTCCAATATTATCAAGAAGGCGCTGCCATGCCCTGCTGCTTACTGCATGGGATATGGCTCCCACTCCTCATATGGCAGCATATGGTACATCTTCCTTATTGTATCACGTTGGCTCTGGTACAGTTTTGCGATTTTCCTCTTTTGGATATAGCTTGGCTTATCCATTTCAGTAAGCCCATAGGGAATTTTGTCATTGACATAATATTTCCCAAACCAATATAGATTCGCTTTGCAGCCTGTGTCCCTGTATTCCTTTTCCACAATTCCATGGGCCATCTTATGGTGTGGATGCCCATACTCCCCCTGCGCATTATGGCTTACCACCAGTTCCCAATCTTTATACTGCAAAATAGACGCGACATCCGCCTCTATCTTCCCCTGCCATAATTTCCAGTCTGCACGCCAATTTAGGATTTTGTCTGGGTAAGATAAAATCAGCCCTTTGTCCCCTGTGGCCTCCAGGACTTTTTCAAACTCTGCGCGCCGGACCTTATCATCCCCACGGCTCAGGCAGACAACCAGATAATCGCCCGCAAGCAAGTGCTTGCCACCCCAAAGTAGCTCATCGTCAGGATGGGCTACAAACATTACGTTCTGGCAGCCATCCAATTGCAGGCCATCCAAACTTTCTTTTGTCACATTTGGAAGGTTTAAATATGGAAAAAGGGCAATTGCCGCCTTAACCAGGAATAAAACTGCCATAAGGCTTAAAATGATTGCTAATATCCGCCAAAACTGTTTGCCCCTATGGCATGGATTTTGTCCCCATAACTGCCCTTCTGCCTGTCTCTTTCCTTGGGGCATTATCCCACCTCTATTCTCTGATGCCTAAAATTGTTTTCTGCATGCCGTTAGGCAAGCCCGCATACCTCGTCCAGCGAATCTAAAATCGCTTTTATTTCCTTGCTGGCCTCTGGACGGTTCTTTACCATATTTTCAATTTCTGTCCTGGCAGCCCTAACCTCTTCCACCTGGCTTTCAATCCCGCCGCGGAGCTTCTGCCGGCGCACCAGCAGTTCATGCTTCACTTCCACCATTTCCTTTTTGTCCAACAGCGCCTTTGCCTGGTAAATCCAGATTTTGGCGTCGTACAGCCGATACCTGCGGAGCTGGCGGATTAATTTATCGTTAAAATAGTCCAAATCATCATTGGTGCGCTGGTATTTCTCCCGTTCCTTAACTGCTTCCAGATATTGGTCCCAGATATAAGTCAATTCATAAGCATTTTTCACATGGTATTTTTCACAAGCATAGTCCACTGCATTTGTCACATTGACATATTTGAATTTGACCTTATTCAGCAGCACAATTGCCCGGTTAATATTTGCCTGGGCCTTCCTTATTTCCATGCCGTCATTTTGGAGCCGCCACGCCATGGCTGCGCCTGCCGCGCCTGCGACCAAAGAAGCTATGACAAAAGGCATCTTAATGTCGAACTTCATCACAATCCCAAGGATTACAATTGCCACCACAGAAACCGCAAATAGGCCAATCAGCCCATACAGCAGTTTACGCAAAACTTTTTCTTCCTGTTCCAAGGAATCCTGGTAATAGCGCCACTCTTCCCGTTCCCCTTCCAAATACTGCATATCCCGCTTGACAGTCGTCTGGTATGATTCGTTGCTTTGGAGCCGCTTGATAATTTCCGGCATCTCCCGTTCCAATTGCTCCATTTGGGCAAACTGCGCGTCAGAAATCGTCTTAGATTTATTCAGGTAAGCGTCCCTGGCTTCATTCAGGTTCAAGACGTTCTGCGCCGTCTCCTGGATTTTTTCCAATTCTGCCTCTGGCAAGTCCTCAATGGTCTGGATATCCGTCAGGTAATCCGTCACGACCTTATACTCCCGTTTCGTCTCGTCTAAATTCTTTGCAGCAGCCAAAATCTGCTCGCAATATTCTGCCGCAATGCTTTTTTTCTGCTCCTGCCCTTGGTTATTTTCCTGGCTTTGCCTTTCCTTTGGGGCTTGCTTTGCTTTCGTGTTCTTTTTTGCCTTATTGGCGCGTTTTTCAGACCTTCGGTCTATCGCCTCGCCAAATTCCAATATTTCTTCTACATACTGCGGTTTTTTCTTTTTTCTGAATAATCCCATTTTACTCACTTTTCCTATATTCTGTCCTAAGGTCCAACAGCGTGGACTCCAGCAGCTTTTCATACCCGCTGCGGTCCCCTGCCTGCTTCTTTTCCTTTAATTCCTGCCTGACCCCTGCCAGACGGTCCTGCGCTGGCGAAAAACCCTGCCCATCCCTGCAGGCAAGCGCCAAAAGATAAGCCTCCTTGCTCTCTTCCTTTTGCCCGGTTTGATAAGCTTTTCCATAACATTCCGCCGCCTGCTCAAATAACATCTGCCTAGCGTATGCCGTACCAATATTATGCCAAATGCAGCCAATGGCCATGCCATTTTCCTGCCCTTCTTCTGCCTGCAAAATTATTTTCCGGTACTCTGAGACAGCATCCTTGTATTTCTCTGCTTTTAACAGGCGGTCTCCCCGCAGCTTCGCCCGGTCCAGGGGACCCTTATTTTCCATGCGTTCTGCTGTCACCAGAGCCTCTTCCACTTCTCGGGAATTATAAAAACCCCCTTCCTGCAAAATCTGCCCCATACACCAGCAGCCGCTCCTCTCCTGCCCAATTCCCTGCAAAAGCCGCGCCGAAAGCCCTTCTAAGCCCAATTCCTCACCAATCCACTGACATAGTTTTTCGTTATAAAAACTTTCTGGCAACGTCCCTGTATTCTTGTATAAATAAAAACATAACTCTTCAAATGAATATAAATTTACGCCTTCCTCTTCCAAAAAAAATGGATGCTCCGCTGTGCCTTCTTCACACAACCATACTCTGCCCATGGCCTGCTTCCTCTTTTCCACTTTGACGTAATGCCTGTTCTGCCGTCAGGCATTACACTTGTACATCCCTAACATGCCAAACGCCTGTCCATCCCAAAATGCCAGGCCGCCAGCTTATCCTATTTCATATTCCCATTCCCTGCCGCTTCCAGGATACAGCTCGCCCCAGCCAATATCACGCATTTTCAGCAAGACCCTGCCTTCCTCCCCATCATAAATAGACAAAGACAGGCGGCTACGCCCGGTGTCCTCTGTGGGCAGCTCTGGCAGCTCCAAGCCCTCAATCCTCGCTTCCTTGCTCCCTGGCCTTTGTATCCACAGTTCCAGCACAGCGTCCCTTTCCAGAAGGATACGCAGCTCCTTGCCAATCTGGTGGCGGTTACACCCTGCCTCCAGCAAAGGGTAGAAATAATCCTCATCGCCTTTTGTAACTTTTATCAGGATATGTTCCTGGGTTTTATATTCACAAAAATAGACGGTATCCGCCTGAGCCTGATGCACGGCAAGCGTCCCTGCATAGCAGGCGCCTTTTGTATAGAGGTTTTTCCCCTGGAACGCCCGTTTCCCACGGCAGATTACCTGCAGGGACTCTTTCATCCAGTCCCCCTCAAACCCACTGCCTATTAAGTACACCGAAGAGACAATCCTGCCAGACATGGCGTCCTGCACGAGGCGGGCAAAAGAGATATCCCATTCTTTCACATTCTCTGGCAATTTTCCCAGATACACCTCTTCCACTTCTGCAATTTTGGGCCTCGTCCGCTTATTGCAGATTAGTTGTTTCTGCCAAATTTCTTCCCCATCACAGGAAAACAGCATAACGTCATACTGCCACAGCGCTGGATCCTGGCTCACTGCATAGGCATAGAAACTTTCCCGATGGTCCTGGATGATAATCTGCCTTTCCTTAAGCCCAAGCCTCCTGGATATGCCCCGCAGCAGAGCCACTAATTCGCCTGTCACTTCCTGGATGGAAAAAATGCATTTCGTCACAGCTTCAACTCCTTTTGCCGGAAGGGCGATGCGAAGCACCTTTTTTAAGAAAACAAGCATTAAGTCCACGGAATCATATTCTTTATCCAGCAAAATCACTTCTTTTCTTAATGCGCGCCCCAATAAGTAGTCAATATAAATCCCTTCCCCAGTTTCCGCCATCCTGCTGGCCTCTTCCCCAAAGCACCATTTCCCAGTGGCTTTCCGCTTGCAGATTGCAGTTGGGATTTGAAATATCTCTGTTCCCGCCACGGTGCTTCTTGTCTCCGGCTCCGCCACATTTGGATGGTAGCAGCTTACTTGCGTCCATCTGTCCCCCAGTTCAATCCCTATATACCATTCGCCTGCCGCTGGCCTCATCCCATTCACCTGCCTTTTGCATCTATTCTAAGCAAATCCCCTATAAGAGGCAAAACTTTTCTTTTACTAGCCCATCTAAGGAGCCATAACCCTCTAGCCGCTCCATTAATGTGGCCTCATCCTTCATCTGCCAGCTTACCATCATGTCATTCAGCAAGTCATAGCGGCTGCCCTCTGCATGGATACACAGCCCTTGGTTCTGTAACTGCCCGCTCTCTGTGACAATCCATTCCCCATCCTTTTCCTCTTTGATATAGTATGGGATTTTTTCCCCATAGAATATCAGGAATTCCTTGACATAAATCCCATCAAACATCTGCCCCATCTTCACTTCCAGATAATCCTGGCTCCCCACTGGAAGGAACGTGACGCTTACTTTTACATCCGGGGTGGTGCGGTATTCTAAGAACACCTTGTCATGGTACAGGTATTTCCCTGCAAACTTAACGGGAAGGCTCTGGTAGAATGGAAAATATTTTCCCTGGGAAATATAGCCTGCCAAAATACTTTCCGCCCATCCCAATTCCTCGTCAGACAGCCCTTCCCTGGCGGCGCACCATTTCAAAAATCCAAGCCTGCATGGCTCGCTTACTTCCTGCCCCTCTTTGAATACTTTGAAAATTTTCTGGAACACATAATCTGACACCACTGCATCTTTTGTTGCATACTGATATGACATCCAGGAAAGGTATGCAAGAACCACAAGCTCCCTGCCTAAATTTTCCCCATAATTCTCAAATATTTTCTCTATATTTACAGAAAAATCCCCTGTGTACAAAAACTGCACAATGCACCGTTCTTCCAGCCCAAACGTATCCAGTTCAAAATCACACGCCGCCTGCCAGAGCTTCACCATCTCTTCCATATTCCCATAGAAATGTTTGCCCATGTAGTTTAAGATACGTTCGTTGTATTTGCCGCGTAGAAATACGCCACGGCATAGCCCCAGCAAAAATTCATCTGATTCTTCATCAGAATCCATCTCTTCCATCCGATGGCTGATTACATGCACCAGTTTTGTAGCTGAGATGCTTTCACTGCCATAAGACAGCAGAAGCTCATATGCACGCTTATAATGGCGCCGTGCAACCAACAGTTCCATTATCCGTTCCCTGGCACGTTTCTGCATCCCTTCAAAAGATACGGACAGCAAAAACTCATCTAAAGCTTCCCCAGTATAATTATAGTAATAATACGCAATGATCTGGGGGCGCAGTTCCTCCCGATAGGATTCGCTAATGGAATTGGATTCCATCAATTCCTGCAAGTAAGGGAGGTCCTTTTGTTCAAAAGTCTGCCAAATTTTTTTACGGTCAAAATATTTTAGGAGGAACGGCATTTTATCCTTAGCGCACGCTATGCCCTTTTCTAGAAACGACCCACTGTCCAAAAGCGGCGTTACCGACAGCTCTTCATTGGGCAAAAACCGATTGCCCCTGGAATCCTCCAGCAGCATCTGGTAGGAACTGCTGTAAAGGCTGACATACCCAACCCCATGGGTTAAGGGGACTGTCTGCTCCTGCTCCAGCGGGTGCTGCCGGACTACTAGGCGCATCGCGCCATTGTCCTTACAGGAGACTTTATGGACAAACAATATTTTTGCCAAATGGTCCATCTGGTTCTCTGCAACAAGTTCTGGCGTTAAGAGTTCCTGATAAATTACTGCCGAATCCTCGTCTATCCGCCCTGCCTGCATCTGGTGGATTACATACTCCTCCATATTTTTTTGATAGTGCTGGTAATTATTTTTCCAGGAAGACTTGTGTTTCACCATAAACCGATAGAGTTTCGTCATCGGACGGTATGCAAGGCTGTTGTTATACTGGAAATAAATCACAACGGATTTCGGTATTTTATCCAGCTTCTTTTTCTTGGCAGACATCATCCATGCCTCATAAATCCCGGCAATGCGCAGCTTTTCCCTGACCCCTTTGTGGTACCAGTGCCAGTAAGGCTCCCCATAACAGCTCCATTTCATGCAATAGCTGCATACCGCCTGCAGCATTTCTTTTTCCGGAAACACATCGTAACATTCACAAAGGATGCGGTACCAGTTAGGGTGGTAATTGGGAATATCCGCCACAAGCTGGCAGACCTGTATTGCAATCCCCTGGGTAAGGGCCTGATGCCGGGCGGCCCAGTATAGCACCTTCCGCGCAAAATGGTTCGGCTGGTACAGCAAAAACGGCTCTTTGGCAAGGATGCGGTATGCTTCCAGGTACAGCACTGGGCTGTCCCCTCCTGCCTCTATCTGCCTGGCAATCACTTCCAGCTTCCTTGCCTTACTATAATTCAACTCTTCATCCAGGAACAGCAAAATCCACAAAAGCAGGTTGTTCTCTTTGTTTTTGTGGTAAATTTTGCGGATCTTCCCTGTTAATTTATTTACATAGACAGGTTCTGGTTCCCGAAGTGTGCAAAGGTATAGATAATAGGCATATAACGGGGATTCCTTGTCCACTTTGTGCTTCGGGAAAGCATCCAGCGCCCATTCCCCCTCCTGCCTCTGCTTATTTACCAAAAAAGCCTGTGCTTTCGCCAGCAGGTACCATAGGTTCTCTGGCTCCAGGGCCATAAGCTCCTCAAGCTTCTTTACCGTTACTTTTGCCCAGACCCCGGTCACTATTTTCCGCAGCCCCAGATTAATATAAGCGTTCATCAACTCAATTTTTTTCTTGGCAGCCACAATATCTGTACGCTCCCTTACCTTCCCCTGGAACACACAGATTTCCACTTGCTTGGTTTGGTACGGGGTCTGGAACGTAATCCTGCCAAAATTCTTGCCCGCATGGAGGTGTTCTGGCAAGACCATATATTCTGCCAGCGCATTGCCCCCTACAAATTCATTGGATGCAAGCACATTTTTTACAGGAACCATCCACTTTGCATCACTTGACATTTCAATGGCCAGGTAACCCCATTCTTCTTTTTTCAATGTGATATGCTGCCTGTTTGGCTCATAGATTTCAGAAAATTCCCTCTGGGCTTCCTCAATTCTAAATGTCACGCGCTTCTTTTTCCTGGCAGCTATCAAAAATTCCTCCACCTGGGACATTGTGCAAGGCCTACGCCCAAGCATTTGGTAGAGCAGCCTTGCCTCTGTTTCCTGAGGCTTAAATATATGCATAAATTCCGGCTGCCCAAACACCTTCACGGCTTCTTCATATGAATGCTTTGCCAAATTGGCAAATTCGATGACGCCCTTTATCTTCCCTAGTGAACTGTTCGGGTAATTGCTGGAAACAGACATGGAAAAAGGAAGGTCATATTCCCCCTGGTTGCTGATAATATGGAAATTCCCTTTCTGGGAATCTCCTTCCACTAACCCCTCCGAATGGAATTCAAACACTTGCGTAATTTTCTCCCCATGCAGCCTTGCATCCCTGCATTCCATCCTGGGGCTTGAAGTATAAATAATGCCAGTGATGGGCGTGCCATTAGCGCTTTCCATAGAAAATTCGCCTGTGTAGTCCATCCCTTCCACTACTTCAAATTCTAATTTCTCTATCGAAAATTGGAGGATAGAGGAGTCTCCCCTGCATACCCCCGCTGCCAGTTCTTCTAATCTCTTCTGCAAATCGTCACCTGCTTTGTGGTTGCTTTTTTATCAATATCCGATATAATAAAGTCAGTCTTATTAATTATAAACCATTCACACATTTGTGTAAATATTTTTGGAGGAAATTTATGTTACAGCATAAAGACCATTTTCATGGAAGCGATTTGGAAAAAATTGAACAGATTTACAAGATCCGCAAAGAAGAGATTGTCAGCTTCAGCGCCAATGTGAACCCATTGGGCATTTCCCCTTTACTGCGGGAAACGCTGGCCAGCCATATTGACGCCATCACCACTTACCCAGACAGGGAGTACCGTTCCCTGCGGAACTGCATTGCAGCGTATGCAGATACGGATTATGAGAACATTATTATGGGAAATGGCTCTACAGAGTTGATTTCACTTTTTATCCAGTTGGAGCATCCCAAAAAAGCATTAATTATCGGCCCCACTTATTCTGAATATGAACGGGAAATTGCATTGGGCGGCGGGACATGCCTCTATTACCCATTGAAAGAAGAGTTGGATTTTGTATTGGATGTGGAGCATTTTACCTCCCAACTCAATGAGAGCATTGACCTTCTTGTTATCTGCAACCCCAATAATCCCACCTCGGGCGCCATTACACGTAAAACAATGCGAAGGATATTGGATGTATGTAAGCAAAATGATATTTTTGTTATGGTAGATGAGACTTATGTAGAATTTGCTGAAAATGAAAAAGAAATTACCTCTGTCCCCCTAACAGCATTCTACAATAATATTGTTATCCTGCGTGGGACTTCCAAATTTTTTGCAGCGCCAGGGCTGCGGTTAGGCTATGCCATCACAGGGAACCGGGATTTTATCAAATCCATCAATACCCGCAAAAACCCTTGGACAATCAATTCCCTTGCTGTGGTTGCTGGTGAGATTATGTTCCAGGACAAAGATTATATCCAAAAAACCCGGGATTTAATTTCTGGGGAACGCGCCCGGATGTATCATATTTTTTCGGAGGACAGCAGATTTAAGCCATACCCGCCCAGCGGTAATTTTATGCTGGTGCGACTGTTGGCTGATGGGATGACTTCCGATTTGCTGTTTGACCGCGCTATCCGGGAAAAAATGATGGTTCGGGACTGCTCCACTTTCCCATTCCTAGACAATAGGTATATCCGCTTCTGTTTTATGAGCCGAGAAATGAATGATAAGCTTATAGAATGTATTATGAGGTAGCTTGCCTGGTGCAAGAATCTATTTTGCCGTACTTGGTTTATAAGTAAAAAAGAATGCGCACAGCGCATTCTCCGCGCGCGAGCGGATTGCGTAGCAATAAATTCCCTCTCCGCAAGCTGCGCATAATTTTTTTATCTTATAGGATTAGGGTGTCAAAAGGTGGTTTTTAAAATTTCTATCGTCAATTTGCACAATCATGCAGAAAGATTATTCCGATTGTTCCCTGCTATAAGAATTTCTAAGTGTTCTGAGCTGCATATTGAAAATTGACGCAACCGGCTTATATTCGCCCTCCATGGCTCAGCATAATCCTTCCCCAAACATCTTGTTTGGGAATTGCTGAGGGCCGTCAGACCACTAAGAAATATCTAATAGCGGAACAAGTCACAATCCCTTCTGCATAATTGTGCAAATTGCCAGTTTAAATTTTTTATCCCACCTTTTGACACCCTAATCCTTATAGGAAATTTATATACTTTAACACTTCACAGTAACACAGTATTTCCTAATAAGATAAAAAATCAGGCGGGACACTTCATTATAAAAGCATCCCGCCTATTCTTAGCTGATTAACCCATCCAAGATCATTGCTAGGAAATTCAGCACAATAATCCCCAAAAAACTGACAACTAAAATAAAACACCCCTTAAGAAAATCTTTCATATGCCAATATTAGTAATTAGTATGTTTTTGTATTGCTTGTACAAGTAACTTGTTCCCCTCCTACCGTGGCAATTACATATACCCGGTAAGTGCCTCTGGAAGATAATGAAAAAGATTTACTCATTGTCTTTCCACTTGAATTTTCTGCGGATTCAATCCAGGAAGATTTTGTTTGCCAGGAACCATTTTCTAACCGTTGCAACCGCATCACCACATTGATAAAGCATTTCTTTTTTGGAAAAACTTCTGCAAGACAGTATGCTGTATTCCCTTCAATCCTTAAACCAGCAGCTATATTTAAAACATTTTCATAATAAGGCTGTATCCCACCTGAATTTCCTGCTTTCCTGGCTTGTGCTACTGTTTGTGTGTTCCCCTCCGCTGCATAGCTGACTGTGGACACACTGATTATCAAGCACATCACTGCCAGCATCATTGCAAGTTTCCGTTTCATAAAACCTTCTCCTTCCGTTTCTCTTTTGTATTTAATAGTTGAGCATAATATCCCATAGAGTAAACAACTGAGAAACAGAAAACATGACACTTTTAAAAAAATTATATTTCCTTAGTTAATTTCCAAACAATGCCCTTATTTTCTTATACGATTATTTAATTGGTTCATCCGAAAGTTCTAATTTCCCTGCTAAATCTATTAGTTCATTTTTTGTAAATGGACCGCCTAACACTAATTTATAAATACCATTAGACAGCACTAATGACCCTATGCCCTTATCCTCTGTGTAATAGCCACTAAACCCATTCACGTCAATATCTTTTAAATCTTCTACATCCGATGTTAGATTTTCTGCTACTTCATCTTCCTGCCACGTTTGTTTAAGGATTAACACATCTTCTTCCTTAGAGTAAGAAATCGTGTATCTTTGAAATCCTTCTTCAAATAATTCTTTATCCAATGAATACCCCTCTGGAACCTCTGTTAAACAATACTTCCTAAAATTAGCCTTTGTATGTTCCACACTTTCATCCAGTTCATTATTCTGAATCATTACATGGTCTTCACTCTGCTCAATACAGAAATTATTAAGCCACTGGATAATTGGCTCCGCGCCAAATACAGTTCCACCTACCAGAACAAACACCAATAGGGCAATCGCTGCCAACCGCCTTTTGGTATGGACTGGACGGTATAACTCCAAAATGGAATTTCCTGCCCCTGCAATTCCTGTCTTTTTACCCGCTACGGATTCATTTAGCAGATGGCGCATTTTCAAACGGAACCTTAAAGAGAATCTATGTTCTGGAAAATCCGTTGGACGGTTTACATATTCTTCCTTTGCAATTTCGTCAAATGCCTCTTTTAACAGCTTGTCCATATCAGTAGTCATCTGTCCCCTCCTTCATATAACTTCATAGATAAACCTTCTGCTACGGTTATATTTTAACACATACTAAAATAACAATCAAAATATTTGTTTTATGACACCACAATATTCTCCACGCCCACCATAGCATACAACAATTGGGGCTGAAACTGCAAAGGGAGAAACTGTTCAATCTATAAGTACTTTTTGGATTCTTCCTGGCTTAGCCCATATTGTTCCTGGATCTTTAGCTGGATTGTCTGAGATGGGATTTCCAGCTTCCTTAGTATGGACACTGTCCCTTTAATCCCTTTCTCCATTCCTTTTTCCAAACCTTTTTCCAGACCCATTTCTATCCCTTCTTTTAGGCCTTTTTCCTTTCCCTCTTCTATTCCCTCGTTCCTTATTGCCTTTGCCTCATATTCCAGCACTTTTCCACCCATAATCTCCCTCACTCCTTCCATAACTGCTTCATAGTTCCTTGCTATATGCCCTAATACTTTATTGGACATGTCTATCAAGGTACATTTCGTATATTCACTGATTTTCCCTTGTTCCAGCAGCTTCTCCAGCCCTTCCCGAAGTTCCATATAATCTTCTTCCAGCCTTCTCCTCTTCCCTGCATCACCCTCATAGTCCGCAAATTGTTTCTCATGGCGGAAGATATGGAATGGGATTAGGAACAATAAGTTTCTTTCAAAAATCTCCGTTACAGTATACCTTTGTGACTTCAATACCTGGATGCCATACTCCAACTCCCCTCCTGGTGTGACCATCCTTACCTTCATTCTATCAGGCGTGGACTTCTTGTGCCTTAAGAACAGCACCGCAGAATGTGGAAATGTTACGGTCAAAACCCCTCCCTCGACCTCACCTCCGTCAAGCGCTATCTGTGTATCATACTCAAAGAACCTCACAAGCATGCTGTCATCTGCACTGCTCTGGCATTCCAGGTGGTACTTCTTTGCCTCCCCACTATGTATCAGGAAGCTTGCATCCGTGACCCTGCCTTCTTCATTCCCATCCTGCTGGTTCAGGAAATGCTCATTCTGTGAAAAGGTAATTTCCTCTGCCCCAGTATAGTTCTCCCCAAACACCTCGTTTATCAGTGGGATGACCAGCCCCCGGCAGTCATTCAGCAATGTACGGAACACATCATCGTAAGGTGTGCTTGTTATCTTTATGTGACCCATTGGGATACCCCCTTTTGTATATTTTACTATATTTTGCGGATTTGCTCAATCTTATTTGTTTACATTTTATAGTATGCACTGTCGCTAAATAATAACAGTATACCTACTAGTGTGCTGACCGTATTATATTCAGCCGAACCTCCTTGCCTATCCGCCCATCTGCCGCGTTAGGTTTTCTATCCGTAGCCACCGCTACGCCGTCGAAAATCTGCCTTGCAGATGAGCGAATATTCTGCGGAGTTTCGTCAGATATAATATGGTCAGTACACTAGTACAGCGTAAAATAAACAACTGATAGTCCTATCCCCCTGCTTATGCCAATTCACAAAATCATTTTTGTAAAAAGATAACTTGTTATTTGCAATTCCAAATGAAAATTCAATATTTAACTGGTAGATACAGGGGAAAATCTTAATCAACAAATCTTTGCCAAAGGACTTTGCCAAGATTTTAACCAAACAAGGCAACAGAAACTGAAAAAAGGGCAGAACTATGGAAAAAGCCCTTTGCTTCTTGTGGTGAAAATGTACGGATTGAACCTGCTCTAACATACAGCCATTCCGATACATTTAGAAGAACTGATGAAACAACGTAATATTTCTATTATTAAATTCTTGTTCTTTTATATTTATCGAACATATGCTCCTTTACGCCCTTACTTATGAGATGGTTCTCCATAATAACCTTAAGTGCGAAAATTAGCCCTATATTAATTGAAAAAGGAAGGCTATGCCTTTTCCACTTCTTTCAAGTATATTTTTGCTACTTCTTCTGTTACTCGAAATTTTTCCTTTAACTTTTTTATTATTACATCTTCTGATAACATTACATCTTTGTAAGCAGTAATGGCTCCATAAATCTTCCCTTTCTCCTCCACACCCTTACTTAAATCACACATAAGCGACACCTCACTTTCCAACGTCTGAGTCATTCTAATATGAAAATCTTCTTCCAATATCTGGCACTTGTCCTGTGAACCTGTCTCCGTGGACAGAAGCACATTCAACAGTTTTAATAAATCTGTACCCGAATCTCCTTCTTTCCCAAGACAAATCATGACAGCCGCCATCAAATCATAATCTGCTTTTCGTTCCTTTACACTGCCTACCAGATTTTCTTCCACAATATAATAACGGGTAATGCTGGATTCCCCTCTTTATCAGCGGATAACCCGGATAAAAATCATTCTGGGCTTCTATATTGATAATTAAACGAATCAATTCCCCGGATACAGGAGCTATTGCAAGAAAGCGGATATCATAGGTAACAGTTCCCTCCGTTAGAGAAGCATCTTCGTTTCCGGCTCCCTATATCATAGAAACACGGTTGGATTCATCCGGGGCAACTGCCACTTCACCCACCTGTGGTGTGCCTTCAATATATTTTTCTGCAATCTCTTCCACAGCACAGCCACAGTATTCTTCCAGACAGTTCTTCATAATCTACGCTAAAATAATCTTTTCCGAAAGCAGCCGTTTGCAGGCCGCATCATAGCTGGCTTTCTCATCAGCCACACGGATGTTTTTCGCTATGGTAGTATCTGTATTCATGGTCTCACCTCCTGCTTCTCGTTTACATTTTATCATATTCCATGCTAACAAACCAGCTTATTATCACTTTAAGCTCTCTACAACATAGACGCCCATTATTTTATCCTTATATGCTTTCAAAGCATAATCGTAATAAAATTCTGCATCATCCTTATCAAAATGAAATTTATCCTGTATCTTTAATAGAATAGCATCATCACCTGCATTTACCTTTTTCAAATCTGATATTATTTCACACAGGCTTTCTTAATAAAACTGTATACTCATCTATTCTTTTTATAGCTTCTTCTGCTTCTTCAAGATATATCTTTGCACTTTCTGCCCTTCCTCAAAACTTTGCCCTCATTTATGGTATGGCTGTCCATAACATGCCTAAGTGCGTAAATTGCTTAAAAATGAATCTTTTTGAAATATTATCATCTCGCATAAATGTGAAATGTAATAAGGCAGAACATTTTGGTATGTTCTGCCTGTTACTTTCTCTCTTAACTAATATGATATTCCTCATAAAGCTCCTGACGGTATTCTTCATCCTGTGATACTCTGATGATATCTGATAACCGACCGTCTTCATTTAATAACATTATCAGTTTAGCCATCTTTTTTTCTCCATTTTTTTCTCCGATTTCCTGATTCTCCTGGTCTCTCATTAACAACGTCATATATTCATGCCTCCATTCCCTGTTTCTCTTTGCTTCTTTTACCGCTTCTTCCAGTTTTTTTACATAAGAATCCTCTGTATCATCCGACTTCCTCCCCGCCACATAATTCAGAACTGCCATTAGTTCTTTACTGACGTCATCCAGTGTCCCTTCCGTGTTGAGAAATATTTTTACCGCTTCATCCCCCATGGAAACACTTTTATCCTCTTTACAGATATTTTCAAAAGTATAGATATGCCGCCCTTTATCGTATAAATCAAACGGACAGATAAATATGATGTAGCTCCGGTTCAGCCTTTTATAATGCTGTTTCTTATCAATGAGCTGTAAATCTATCATGCTCTGATAATATCTGCTCCTTTTGGGAAGCTCCTTTGTATTGCTTACCTGCATTTCTATGTCATAAACTGTTCCTTTATCATCCTTTACATACACATCCAGCCTTACTCCGTGGGCGTCCCTGTCCTGCTCAATACTTTTCTGCAACTCCGGGTATTCCACATGGTCAATATCCAAATCCGGCAGAATCCTCTGCAGTAATTCTTTACACAGTTCCGGGTTCTGCATGACCTTCCCAAACAGGAAATCATTGGATATGCTTAATTCTTCCCAGCCTGTTTGGCTGTCTTCTATATTTTCCATCTGTTCTGTTTCATTGCCATTCATTTTATTTTAACCTGCTTTCCTTTATGATTCTATTATACACAGTCCCCGGCTAAATTACAATCATTCCACACTTTGCTTTTATGGTTTTTATTCTTTCAAAATATCCACCATCAAAAGGAAACGCATTTTTTCTACAAATTCTCTCTGTTCCAGTTCGGAATCCAATTTTTCATACTCCCTTACAATGTACTTGTTAAAATCATGATTCATCTTCTGTTCCCTCTCTTTCCCTTTTTATTTTTTCTTTTTTGCTTTTTATATTACAAGTTCCAGTGACTTTATCCCAAATTCCCGGAACATAAAAACAGACGGCGCACCGTCTGGTGGTGTGCCGCCATTGTTCTGTAAGAACCGGATTAACTCATCGGATAACTTTAGTTTGATGGAGCCTATGCTCCTGTCCCTGTCTATGGTGATTTCCTTTATCAGCAAATGCAGTAATCTCTTTTGCATGGTTCGGTCTATGTCAGCGGATAAGGCATTGCTGAAGTTTTTTAAGATTTCCCTCACTGCTTCTTTGGGTATCCCTTTCCGCCCTTCTTCCAGCAGGATAAGACGGCTCTCGCTGGTGCGCTCCCTGGCCTGCTCCATCTGCTGGTCTAACTCCTGTTTCCGCATTAAAAATTCATCTCTGGTAATCACTCCGTCCTCATAGGCTTCATGGTTCTTCACTTTTATATTCATTCCTTTCATTTTTCCATTACATCTGAAAGCGCATAAAGCTGTAAAAATATTTTTCAATTTTAAACCTTGTCGTATTTCCAGCTGATATCTGCACTTTCGCCCTCACTTATGATATGGCTCATTCGCCATAATACGGTATCCCCGATATATTTGTTCCAGCAATACCACCCGCATCAATTGATGGGGGAACGTCATTTTAGAAAAGCTAAGGGCATAATCAGCACGTTTTAAAATAGATTCTGCAAGCCCAAGGGACCCTCCGATTATAAATACCATATGGCTTACGCCGGACACCCCTAACCCCTCCAGCTTTTCAGAAAATTCCACAGAATCCAACATCTTCCCATCAATGGATAGCACGCAGGTCCAGGCGTCTCCCTTAAGGTGCTTTATCAGCCTTTGCCCCTCTTTTTCCTTTATTTGAAGTTCTTCGGCATCGCTGGCATTGTCTGGCGTTTTTTCATCCGCAACTTCAACTATCTCCAATTTGCAATACCGGCTCAGGCGCTTTTCAAATTCCTCAATTGCCTGCCGATAAAACTTCTCCTTTACTTTCCCAACTGCCAAAATAGTGATTTTCAAGTTCTATCCACTCCTTTCCCTGATTCTAACTTTAGGTAATAGCAAAACTGCTAAATAATCAAAATTTATAAGGCAATTTATCTCATTATGCATAAATATTTTACTTCATGTAAAAGCACAAAATACAAGTGGCACGTACCAACTAATGACCCTTAGCAAATTCTGGCTGACAATCATGCAAAGATATTGTAATATGCTCCTGTTTCCTTTATAATAGTTGGGTAAGCCAAACTTAATCCATTACAAAAAACATATCGTTACAGAGGTGAATGCTATTATGAAATTATTAGAAGAAAAAATCAAACAGGATGGGAATGCCGTAAATGAGCATATCTTAAAAGTAGACAGCTTCATCAACCACCAGGTAGAACCAGCATTAATGCAGGAAATGGGAAAAGAAATTGCCGAGCATTTCAAGGCGAAAGGGATCACCAAAGTTGCCACCATCGAAAGTTCTGGCATTTCCCCTGCTATTATGGCTGCCCTTGCATTGGGAGTGCCAATGGTGGTCTTAAAAAAACAGCCGTCTAAGATTTTGAACCAGGATTTGTACCAAACGGTAGTCACTTCCTATACAAAGGAAACAAACTATGAGCTGACCCTGTCCAAAAAATATATCACCTCCGACGACCATGTGCTTCTGGTAGACGATTTCCTGGCAAACGGCGAAGCCGCCACTGCGGCGATTCGGCTAATACGCATGTCACATGCCACTATTGCAGGGCTTGGCGTTTTAATTGAAAAATCATTCCAGCCTGGCAGGGAAAAAATAATGGCTCAAGGAATTGAAGTTTATGCCCTTGCCCGCATTGCCAAAATGGCTGAAAATTATATTGAATTCAAAGAATAGACGCACTAGCCCAGCAAACAATTGAGCAGGGGAACTCCCCTGCCCACTGCTTGGTATGCTATAGGCAGCTTAATTTACCCTGCCCTTGCATATAGAAAAATGGCTCCCCAAATTTAGGGAGATGCACCGCGCCTTCCCCTATGCTTTTTTCTTCTTACCGCCAATCAGGCTTTTCAGCTTTAACGCTTTATCAATATTGCCTTCCACTTTTAATTTCTTTAATGTCACTGCAAGGATTGGGTCCAGTTTGCCTTCTGCAATTTTAATTAAATTCTCTGCAGAACAGATAAACATAGCGTCCCTGTCATGGTAATCATACGGCTCCACATACAGTTTTCCATCCTTTACCTCAACATAGAAGATGCCTTCTGCCTCTCCTGTAATGTTAAACTGGTAAGCCAGATGCTCCGTGACGCCGCTGGCATCTGCATCCTTAAATGCTTCCTTCACTTTCTCAAAAAATGCTTCAAATGTCATAATTCCCATCCTCCTGTTTTCCATCGTTTTCAGTTACTCTCTATAAAGCCTTAGACCCGATCTGTCTTTTGAACCCTTGGGGCAGGCTTCAAGGCATACCATACCACGTTTCTACTCTATGGTCAACCTTTATCAGAAATCAAACAGCGATAATTGATTAGATTCGGGCAAATTCCCCAAAATTCCCAAATCTCCCATCAAATCAATGACCGATTTCGACACTTTGGTACGCTGGCGGAAATCATCTTTCGACAAGAATGGCCCGTCCTTTGCCGCCTCTTCCACTGCCTCCGCGGCCTTATCTCCCAGCCCCTCAATGCTGTCTAGGGCAGGCATCAGCTTCCCATCCATAATCTGGAACAAATGAGCCTGGGCGGTAAACAGGTCCAGAGGCAGAAACTCAAATCCCCGGGCATACATTTCCTGTACAATCTTCATATCCTTAACAGTATCCTGCTCCTTTTTTGTCAGGGAATCCTTCCTGCGCTCATAATCTGCCAGGAAATGCTCTAGCTTATCCTTACCCTGGCACATCAGCTCATAACTGAAAGAAGTGGCGCGGATACTGAAAAAAGCCGCATAGTAAGCAAGCGGATGGAATATTTTGCAATAAGCTATCCTCCATGCCATCATAACGTAAGCCGCCGCATGGGCTTTCGGGAACATATACTTAATCTTTTTGCAAGACCAGATATACCAGTCCGGCACATTGTGGCTTGCCATGGCCTCTTCCCATTCCGGCTTTAACCCCTTGCCTTTTCGGACGCTTTCCATAATCGTAAAGCTCAATTCGCTTTCCATCCCCATGCCAATAAGGTATGTCATAATATCATCACGGGTACAGATAGCCGTGGAAATAGTTGCCTTTTTCTCCTGAATCAATGTCTGTGCGTTCCCAAGCCATACATCCGTCCCATGGGACAGCCCAGAAATCCTTACCAAGTCAGAAAACGACTGGGGGTTGGTGTCAATCAACATTTGGATAACAAATTCTGTGCCAAATTCTGGTATGCCAAGGGAACCTAATTTGCAGCCCCCAATATCCTCCGGCGCAATCCCTAAGGCTTTTGTGCTTTGGAACAAGGACATTACCTCTTTGTCATCTAATGGGATCGTCCTGGCGTCAATGCCTGTCAAGTCCTCCAGCATACGGATCATGGTGGGATCGTCGTGTCCCAGTATGTCAAGCTTCAACAAGTTATGGTCAATGGAATGGTAGTCAAAATGGGTAGTGACAATATCGGTCGACATATCATTTGCCGGGTGTTGGATTGGGGTGAAGGAATGGATCTCTTCCCCTAACGGAAGCACAATAATGCCTCCAGGATGCTGCCCGGTGGTGCGCCGTATCCCTACGCATCCCTGGGCAATCCGGTCGATCTCACAATTCCGCTTTCGTATGCCCCGTTCCTCATAATAATTCCTGATATAGCCAAACGCCGTTTTGTCTGCCAACGTGCCAATTGTCCCAGCACGGAACGTCTGCCCATAGCCAAAAATCACTTCACAATAAGCATGGGCCTTGCTCTGGTATTCCCCAGAAAAATTCAAGTCGATATCTGGTTCCTTATTCCCTTTAAAGCCCAAAAACGTCTCAAAAGGGATGTCAAACCCTTCCTTCCTTAAGGGTTCCCCACACATCGGGCAGACTTTATCCGGCATATCGCATCCGGCACGGCCGGCATATGCCCGGACTTCCTCTGAGTCAAAGTCACTATAATGGCATTTTTTGCAGTAATAATGGGGGGACAACGGGTTTACCTCGGTAATCCCAGACATCGTTGCAACAAAAGAAGACCCCACTGAGCCACGGGAGCCAACCAAGTAACCGTCCTCATTCGATTTCCACACAAGCTTCTGGGCGATAATATACATCACTGCATAGCCATTGGATATAATAGAATTCAATTCCCGCTCCAAGCGTTCCTTTACAACCGTTGGAAGGGACTCGCCATATATTTCATGCGCTTTATTATAGCAGATGTCCCGCAGCATTTGGTCAGAATTCTCAATGACTGGCGGGCATTTATCCGGGCGGACCGGCGATATTTTCTCGCACATATCTGCAATTCTGTTGGGGTTCTCCACCACAATCTCTTGTGCCTTCTCACTGCCCAAATACTGGAATTCCTCTAACATTTCTTCCGTTGTGCGCAAAAACAAGGGAGCCTGGTTGTCTGCGTCCTTAAACCCTTTCCCTGCCATAATAATCCTGCGGTACACCTCATCCTCAGGATCCAGGAAATGCACGTCGCAGGTCGCCACCACCATTTTGTTAAATTCCTCCCCAAGCTTTACGATCTTACGGTTGATATCCCTTAATTCCTCCTCCGAGGAAAGGACAGGGTCATCTCCCCGCAGCATAAACTCATTATTTCCAAGGGGCTGGATTTCCAGGTAATCATAAAAGCGCACCAGCCTTGCAAGCTCTTCCTCAGAATTCCCCCGCAGGATTGCCTGGTATAACTCCCCTGCCTCACAGGCAGAACCAATCAGCAGCCCTTCCCTATGTTTTAAAAACTCACTTTTGGGGATTCGCGGCTGCCTATGGAAATAGGTGAGGTGGGAATCTGACACCAAACGGTAAAGGTTAATCCTTCCTGTATCATTGGTGGCTAAGATAATCGCATGGTGGCTGGGCAGCTTCCTAATATTCTCCACAGAAGCGCTTCCCATGTCATTGACTTGCGACAGATTGGAAATTCCCCGGTCTTTCAGCATTTCTATAAATTTTACAAATATCTCTGCTGTGCATGCGGCGTCATCCACCGCCCGGTGATGGTTTTCCAAAGGGATTTTCAATGCTTTTGCCACGGTATCCAGCTTAAAGCGGTTTAACTGGGGCAGCAGTACCCGCGCCAGAGCCACCGTGTCAATCACTGTATATTCGCAGGGAATTTTCTGGCGCTCACAATTTTTGCTGATAAAGCTCATGTCAAACCCAGCATTGTGGGCAACCATAATCGCCCCTTCACAGAACGCCAGAAATTCAGGAAGGGCTTCTTCTATAGCTGGCGCGCCCAATACCATATCGTCCCGAATCCCAGTCAATTCCTCGATTTTAAATGGGATTGGCACCTTTGGGTCCACAAAGGTAGAAAAGCGGCCAATAATTTTCCCTTCTTCCACTTTTACCGCGCCAATTTCAATAATCTGGTTGTTCAGAGGTGAAAAACCTGTAGTCTCCAAATCAAACACCACATAGGTGTCCTCTAAATCCTGCCCCTTCCCATTTTCAATAATCTGCTTAAGGTCGTCAACCAGATAAGCCTCCACCCCATACAATATCTTAAAATCATCTTGCGGGGAAACGGCATGGTTCGCGTCTGGAAAAGACTGCACGTCCCCATGGTCTGTAATGGCAATCGCCTTATGCCCCCATTTCATGGCGCGTTTGATAATGTCCTTCACCTCGGAAACCCCGTCCATATCGCTCATCTTTGTATGGCAATGCAGTTCCACCCGTTTCTGCGGGCTGTTATCCATACGCGAAGTAGAAAAATCTTGAATTTTCTTTATCCCCACAACAGACCCAATCGTTAATTCCCCGTCAAACCGGTCAATTGTGGTAATGCCTTTGACTTTCAAAAAAGCGCCCTTTTTGATCTCTGCAGTAAGTTCAGGCACCGCTTCATTTCGGGCAAACATTTTTACCATTATGGTATCTGTAAAATCCGTCAGCGTAAACATGACTATCGTTTTCTCATTGCGGATTTCCCTGGTGTCCAGGCTCAATACCTTTCCACGGACCGCCACTTCCCCAATCTCCCCGACTATCTGCTCGATTGGGATCGCCTCATCCTCAAAATCACGCCCATAGGCCACGTCCGGGTTGTCAGATTTGCGGAACCCACCATAAGAGCCGCTCTTTTTGCTGGCAAAAGGCTTCTCTTTTCTGGAAAATTCCCTTTTTTCTTTTACTGGGCGGGATTCTGGGGCCTGTACCTCCACCCCTCCTGCAAAAGGCATGTCCATATTGCCCTGTGCCATCGTGTTTTCCTCAGAAGCGTTCGCCCTTTTAGCTTCCGAAGAAAGGCTGATAATGTTATGTATTTCATTTTGGAGCTGAATCTCGCTGTTCTTCTTATGTTTCTTTTCTTTAGGCTCCTGATAGCCCACCTGTATCTTCATATCCAGCCCACAGCGCTCGCAGACAATCTTCTCCAAAATCTGCACCATTTCTTCTTCCTTCTGCCTGGTGACCACGGAATCCTCAAAGGTAAGCTGCATTTTGTCATCTTCTGGAAATTCCATCCGCGCCATACGGAGCATATTGTATTCTAGCAGGCTGTAAGCGCGGAATTCCTCCAAAATGCTGTCTTTGTAGGCATCCACCAGCTTCCGTGGGTTATACTGCCCGGAAAGCTGGAATTTCTCAATAATTTTGATGGTAATGCCATGGCTTGGAAAAAGCTGCTTCTGGATGTCTGATTCCAGCCGGAAAATATTCGTTTTGTTGATCAGCCTTTTGCTCAAAAGGTACACCCTCAGGCGGTCTTTCTGACGGTTAGCGGATACCTTGGTGACCTCCACCTCCGACATCAGGTTTTCCATGCCTGTCGGGACTTTTAAATCTGGGAATACATCAAAAAACAGCTTGCCCATAAATTATTCACCCCAATGCAGCAATTCATATTGAAGGGCGCTAAGAAGCTCCTCTTCCTTTACTTTTTTATAGATTTCCCCGTGCTTGAAAATCAGCCCTTCGCCAACGCCGCCAGCAATCCCAATATCTGCTTCCTTCGCTTCGCCAGGGCCGTTCACCACGCAGCCCATCACTGCCACTTTTAAGTCCAGTGGAATGGAGCATGCCATGTCCTCCACCTGGTTTGCCAGGCGGATTAAGTCAATCTGCGTCCTCCCACAAGTAGGGCAGGACACCACTTCAACGCCGCCTTTGCGCAGCCCCAGCATCCTTAAAATAATTTTTGCAGACTTAATTTCCTCCAATGGGTCCCCTGTCAGGGAAACCCTTATGGTATCGCCAATCCCCTGCCTCAAAATCATGCCAATCCCCATGGCAGACTTAATGTTCCCACTTGTAAGTGTGCCTGACTCTGTAATGCCCACATGCAGGGGGTAATCTGTTTTATCTGCAATCAGCTCATGGGCTTTTACGCACAAAAGCACATCGGAGGACTTAATGCTGATAACTAAGTTCCGGTACCCCATTTCTTCGATCATATGCGTTTTATCCAGCGCGCTCTCCACAATGCCCTCTGCGGTCACGCCATGGTATTTTTCTATTAATTCTTGCTCTAAGGAACCGCTGTTGACCCCTACACGGATAGGGATCCCCCGGTCTTTTGCCACGTCCACCACAGCCTGGATTTTCTCTTTTGCCCCAATATTCCCAGGGTTGATGCGGATTTTGTCTGCGCCATGCTCCATTGCCGCAATGGCAAGGCGGTAATCAAAATGGATGTCTGCCACTAGCGGTATGGTAATGCCTTTTTTTATTTCCCCTAAAGCCTCTGCCGCTTCCATTGTAGGGACAGCGCACCTTACAATCTCACACCCTGCCGAGGTAAGCTGCTGGATTTGGGCAATGGTCCCTTTCACATCCTCTGTCCTAGTATTTGCCATGGACTGAATCAGCACCGGGTTCTGCCCGCCAATTACTTTATTTCCGATTCGCACTTCCTTTGTATTTTTGCGGATGATTTTTTCTCCCATACTAACTCTCCTTTAAAGGATGTTCCTTATGTCATTGAACATCACAAATACCATCAGCGCCATCAATGCCATCAGCCCTACAAAATGAACCATGCCTTCTTTTTCCGGGGCAATCCTTTTCCGGCGGACTGCCTCAATCAGCAAAAATACCAGCCTTCCCCCATCCAGCGCCGGGATTGGGAGCAGGTTCATAATGCCTAAATTGGCGGACAGGAAAATAGAGAAGTTCACCATGCTTAAGATAGCCTGGCCAGTCCCGCCTCTGGACTCGCTGGTGTCATAAGTGTCCCCCATCATCTTCACAATCCCTACTGGGCCAGACAGGTCTTGCACGCTTACTTTTCCAGTTACCAGCATCTTAAGGCTGTCTATCGTGTTCCAAATCCAATACCGCACCTCGTACACGCTGTTCACCAACACTTCCGGGACACTCCCTTTCACCCGGTCAAAAGGCCTTCCGCTAAGCCCTATCAATTCCCTGCCGGATTCCTCATCCAGGATTGGGGACAACGTAACCTCATAGCGTTTCCCATCGCGTTCATACACAAGGTCCACATCCTCTCCTGGATGGAACAGGGAGAACTGGCTCACCTCTCGGTAAAAGTGAGTACGGTAGCCGTTCATGGAGATAATCTCATCCCCTGCCTGCAGCCCTGCCTCTTCTGCTGGAAACCCTTCCATTACGCCGGACAATACCGGGCGGTCATACCCAACCATCCCAATTACAATTACGGCAAACACCCATGCCATAATAAAATTAAACACAGGCCCAGCCACAACTACGCTGATACGCGCCCAGACTGGCTTGCTGTTAAAAGAACGCGCGTCCTCGCTCTCGCCATCCTCCCCTTCCATCATGCATGCCCCGCCAAATGGCAGCAGCTTAATGGAATACTTGGTTTCACCCTTGGTTACGCCAAACAACGTAGGCCCCATCCCAAGGCAAAATTCATTTACTTTTATCCCATTCCATTTTGCCAAAAGGAAATGCCCCAATTCATGGAACAAAATAATAATGCTGAAAATTAGGATTGCAATGATAATATTCAATTTCCCCACCTGCCTTTTATCAATTCATAAGCCGCCGCTTCTGTTTCCAAAATCTCTGTTACATTTGGCTGCCCAATAAATTTACATGATTCCATACATGCGCTTATAATTTCTGGGATCTCCAAAAATGAAATTTTCCGCCCTAAAAACAATGAAACTGCCTTTTCATTTGCCGCATTATATGCAGTCGGGACATTCCCGCCCCGCCCCATCGCCTCAAAAGCCAGCCGAAGCCCAGAAAATGTGTCTAAGTCCGGTTCTTCAAATGTCAGGCTGGAAAGCCGGTAAAAATCAAGTTTCTCCCCAGAAAGCTTCCTGCGCGCTGGATAATACAATGCATACTGGATTGGCAGGCGCATATCTGGCGTGCCAAGCTGGGCTATCACGGCCCCATCCTCATATTCCACCATGGAATGCACCACGCTCTGCGGATGCACTACTACTTGTATCTGCCCTAACTCCACGCCAAACAGCCACTTTGCCTCCATAACCTCCAGCCCTTTATTCACCATAGTTGCAGAATCAATGGTAATTTTCTTCCCCATAGACCAATTTGGGTGCTTTAATGCGTCCTCTACCTGTATTCCCTCAAGCCCTGCTTTCTTCTTCCCACGGAATGGGCCGCCAGACGCCGTCAAGAGGATCTTGTGGATGGCATTCCCCTGCTCCCCGTTAATAGATTGGAAAATGGCGCTATGCTCACTGTCCACAGGCAAAATCGGCACATTTTTCTGCTTTGCCAACGGCATAATAATATGGCCAGCCGTCACCAATGTCTCTTTGTTGGCAAGGGCAATTGCCTTCCCTGCCTCAATGGCGGCAATGGTAGGGCGTATCCCAAGCATCCCTACAATGGCAGTCACCAGAATTTCCGATTCTGGCATGGACGCGATTTCCAACAGCCCCTCCATGCCAGATAACACCTTCACAGGCAGGTCCCTTACGCTGGCACGCAGGGAGGATGCCGCCGCCTCATCCCAAAGGGCTGCTATTTTGGGTTTAAATTCCCGCACCTGCTTTTCCAAAAGCTCTGCATTTGCCCCAGCAGCCAGGGCAACGGCTTCAATGTCTTTTTGCTCACGGAGAATTTCCAAAGTTTGGGTGCCAATGGAACCCGTAGAGCCTAATATTGCGATTTTTTTCATAAACTACCTCTATTCTTTCAGCGACCCCATGCTGGAAGGTTTTATGCGATCAAAAACCGTGCCAGATAATATATAATGGGGGCAGTAAAAATAACGCTGTCAAACCGGTCCAAAATCCCTCCATGCCCTGGGATTAGCTTGCCATAATCTTTAATTTCGTAATTCCGTTTAATAGCGGAAGCAGCCAGGTCGCCAACCATGGAAATCAGCCCCCCAACTGCAGTGATTGCAGCCAGGATAAGGATATCTTCCATGGACAGCCGCATTGGCTCCCGAAACACATACCCATACAATATGGTAAGGAGCGCTGTCCCTATAATTCCGCCCACCGCCCCTTCCACAGATTTCTTAGGGCTTAATTTAGGAGCCATTTTATGTTTCCCTATCAGCACGCCTACGCAATAAGCGCAGGTGTCGCATCCCCAGGAGCAAAGGAAGATCAGCCATACAATATAGTTTCCTCTGGGCAGCGCCCTGGCCTGGTATACGCAAGACAGCATCACCGCCACATAAAACACGCCGACAAAGCCTGCAAATACCTGGTCTGCCTGGTATTTGGGGAAGGACAGCACATAAACTGCCATCAATACAATTAACAGCCCTAATACAAATACCTCAAAAACTGACAGGAAAGGGAACCCAAGGTTCAGATAATATACCGCCGCGCTGGCATACCCTGCAAACCCCAGTAAGGATTTCTCTATGTGGAATACCCGGTACAGCTCATACAGCCCAATCAGGGAAACTGCCAAAAGCCCGAACAGCAAAATATCCCCTCCGGCGATAATAAGGGCTAACGCCGCAGCCACCAGCACAATCCCACTTAACAACCGTGTCCAGAACACCTGACCCCCTCCTTTAGCCCCGCTTTTTGCCAGCGCCTGGCATAGGCTTTGCTGAACTGCCCACGCCGCCAAAACGCCTATCTCTTTTATTATAGTCCTGAATGGCTTTTTCTAATTCCTCTTTTGTAAAATCAGGCCATGCCACATCCGTAAAGTACAGTTCGCTATAGGCAAGCTGCCAGAGGAGGTAATTAGACAGCCTCCGTTCCCCGCTGGTCCGAATCAGCAAATCAGGCGCTGGGATATCCCTTGTGTCCAGATAACCCTCAAACATCGCCTCGTCCAGTTCTTCCAACAGGAATTTCCCTTCCTTGTAATCCATAAGCATTCCCTTCATGCCCCGCAGCATTTCATCCCTGCTCCCATAATTTATGGCAATCTGGAAATTTAACCCATCTTGGTTTTTGGAAGACTCTTCTAGCTTTCGTATGCTTTCCTGAATATCGCTGTCCAATTTGGCGGTATCCCCAATAATCCTAACCCGCATATGGTTCTTTTCCGCTGTTTTAATGCAGTTCTTCATATAATTCCGCAGCAATTTCATCAAGGCATTCACTTCGTCTTTGGGGCGGCTCCAATTCTCTGTGGAAAAAGCATATACAGTCAGGTACTTAATTCCCATATTCCAGGCTTCCCTACAGATGGCCTCTACATTTTTCGCCCCCTGGGTATGGCCATAATTCCTTGGCATCCCATGCTGCTTCGCCCATCTGCCATTACCATCTAAAATAATCGCTACATGTTGTGGAATTTCCATAACGCCCTCCTTATGGTATGAAAAGAAAGGGACAGACGCTTACGCCATGCCCCTTTTCCCAAATGCAACCCTCACCCCCAAGCAGGCTATATGCTGCGCCCGTAATTGCTATACGGTAAGGATTTCTTTTGATTTATCTTCTACTGCTTTATCTACTTTTGCAATATACTTATCTGTTAATTTCTGCACCTTCTCTTCCAATTCCTTCACTTCGTCTTCGGAAACCTCGCTGGACTTCCCTAATTTCTTAAAGGAATCATTGGCGTCCCTGCGGATATTGCGGACAGCGACTTTTGCCGCCTCGCCCTTTTTCTTCACATCCTTGGCAAGTTCTTTCCTGCGCTCTTCTGTCAGCTCCGGGAAAGCCAGGCGCACCACCTTGCCGTCATTGGTAGGGTTGATCCCCAAATCAGAGGTAAGGATTGCCTTTTCAATCACACGCACCATGCTTGGCTCCCATGGCTGGATTAAAAGCATCCTTGGCTCTGGGACAGAGATATTCGCCACCTGCTGGATCCCTGTCGGCGTGCCATAATAGTCTACTTTTAACTTATCCAATACATGGGGGTTCGCACGCCCTGCACGGATGGAGCCAAACTCTTCTAGCAAATTGTCGTATGATTTTTGCATTTTATTGTCGTATTTCTGCAACCTTTCATCCATATAAAAACCCTCCCATTTTACTCTGCAATTACCTTCGTTCCAGAAAAATCCCCATTCACTGCATTGGCAATGCTGTTAGGGCCATTTAACCCAAATACATACATCGGCATTTTATTTTCCATGCACATAATAGAAGCCGTCAAGTCTATTACAGCTAACTTCTTGTCAATCACTTCCTGTATGGAGATTTGATCATATTTTACAGCGGCAGGGTTCACCTTCGGGTCGCTGTCATATACCCCGTCTATGGCCTTGGCAAGGAAAATCCCTTCTGCCTCAATCTCAACCGCACGCAGCACAGTGGCGGTATCCGTCGAAAAATAAGGATGCCCTGTCCCGCCTGCAAAAAAGCATACCATGCCTTTAGAAAAATATTTATTGGCCCTGTCCTTGGAAAATAACTTTGTAAAGGCGCCACAGGCAAACGGCGTCAAAATCTGGGTTTCCATGCCCACGAAACGGAAAATTTCGGAAACATAGATGCAGTTCATAACTGTGGCAAGCATCCCAATCTGGTCTGCCTTGGTGCGGTCAATTGTATCACTCTCCCTGCCCCTCCAGAAATTGCCGCCGCCAATGACAATGCCGACTTCAATGCCGCTTTCTACAAGCTGCTTCACCTGGTTCGCCACAACAAGGACAGTGCTTTCGTCAAACCCAGTATGTTTTTCCCCGGCCAGCGCTTCCCCGCTTAATTTCAATAATATTCTTTTCATCGGCTGCCTTTCTTATTTCTCAAAAAAAGTCTCCATATCCACATCTGCATAGCACTGGGAGCAGAACCCTTCAATTACAGCCCCGTTATTGATCTGAACGGAACGTGACTTAATATTCCCCATCACTACTGCGGAGGTGTCTACCACAACTGGCCCCTGCACGTCAATATCCCCTTTGATTGCGCCGGCAATCACTGCGCTGGTCGCTGTAATATTCCCTACTACCACGGAACCAAGCCCGATTTTCACTGTGCCGCTGGTGGAAATCTCACCTTCCACTTTCGCTGCGTCTGCGAAGAATTCTGAAGCTTCTGCATTTCCCTTAATGCTTCCGGTAATTGTCACTTTCCCATTGCACCGTACATTGCCGTCAATTTTGCCCCTTAACTCAAAAGACCCAATAGACTCCAGGTCGCCCTTTAAAGTTGTCCCTTCTGTAATTACGGTAACTTCATCTGAAATTTCATCTGACAGGCCGTTGACTGGCTTTGCATCCATTACCATCTCTTCTACGGAGATAGTGGTCTCCCCATTACTTGCAACGCTTTCCCCATTCATAATGTTCTCTGTACTCACAATCGTTTCCTCCTTTGGCTCCTCTGCCACAACTTTTTCTATCTTTACTTCTTTTCTTGGTTCTTTTGGTTCTTTTTGTGCTTTCTGCTCCTTTTGTTCCTCCTGGATTGCTTCCTGGATGGTTTTCTTTGGCGCTGGGGCTGGCTCCGGCTCCTTTGGCTTCGGCTTTGGCACAACTGGGCGTTCCGGCTTCCTTGCCGCTGTTTCGTCCACCTTTTCAAACAATCCTTCTAATTTCTTCAACTCGGACTGTACATCAACTTCCTGCTCCAGGGTATTTACCACCAAATCCTGCTGGTTGGGGATAGATGACTTCAGTTCCTCTTCCCCTGGAAGCAGCTCATTGACTGCCTGAGATAAATCTTCTTTAAAGTCCTTAAAAAAGCTCATATATGTACCTCCATAAATTATTTGTCTGTAGCTTTGGCTGCCCCTGGCAGCACCCTTGTGAAATGCAGCAGCCCGAAACCGCCGCCGCTATTCCACGCTGTCTGCGGGGATCTGTTGAATCGGCTTCGTATCTTCATCAATGGGCAGCAGTTCAGCCCCCATCTCCTGCAGCTTGTCAATCATCGGAGCCAATGCCTCCACTGTGCCTGACTTATTGTCAGCATCGTGCATCAGCACGATAGACGTCTCAAACCTTACCACGTCATTCATTACATTCTGCACCAGCTCGTCCGGCGTGTAAGCCTGGCTCGTGGCGTCTCCACTTGCCACATTCCAGTCATAATATACAATTCCTTTCCCATTTAGGAAACGGATAAATTCCGACATATCTGTATTGCTTACCTGGTTCCTGCTCCCGCCAGGGAACCGCATAATCTCAGGGGTTATCCCAGTCACTTCCGCCAGATAAGACTGCAGATGCGCCACATCCTCCGAGAATGATTCCAGTGACTCATAAATCACACTATATTTATGTGAAAAAGAATGCATACCAAGCGTATGCCCCTCGGCTACAATCCTCTGGTACAATTCTTTGGATTTTTCATCCTCCTGCCCAATCACAAAAAAGGTCGCCTTAACACCCTTTTCTTTTAAGATATCCAGAATCTTCTCTGTATTTTCACTTGGCCCATCGTCAAAAGTCAGGTATACCTTTTGCACTTCACCTTCCTTTAACGCATTGTCCAAACCGTCCTCCCCATCCGCTAGGGCATCTGTCTCTTCCTTATTCCCTTCCGGGGAGGATGCGCTTTTCTCATTCGCATTTTCCACCACCTGCTCGACAGAAATAATAGACTGTGCAAGTTCATCCAATCTGTGTTCCATTCGGAACAGCTTGACCAATAGGGTAACCGACAATGAACTTACCAGAAAAATCCAGATTACCATTCCCACGATGATTGTTGATTTTATCTTCTTGATCCGTCTTCGTCTTAACTGCTGTTCACGCAATCCACTGGCTGCATTATCTTCCATGTATGAACCTCCCCAGTTTTTTAGGCACCACTACTGATTATTGTATCACATTTTTTTTTAAATACATCATAAATATGCAAAAAAATAGTGGTATTTTTTTGCATATTTATGATGTATTTTCCAATAAACAAATAATTATTTCCTATTTTTTCCGAAAACAATTGTAATTGTTTCAAAATTATAAAAAAGAATGCGCAACAATAAATTCCCTCTCCGCGAGCTGCGCATAATTTTTTTACCTTATAGGAAATTTATACGCTTTAACACTTCACAGTAACACTGTATTTCCTATAAGATAAAAATCAGCGGCAGGGCAAAGGAACCAACCCTGGGCGCCTCCCATGGGATGCCAAAAGCCCCAGGGCATATCCCCTCCCGCAGAAAGCTATGCCGCTTCCTTCGGAAGGGGTATGGCTTTATTGGATGGACAGCACTTTATAATCTTTTTCCTCCACTGCCTGCCTTAACGCCCCATCGGAAACTTCCCCTTCCAAGGTAACGACTGCGGTGCCTGCCTCGTGGCTCACTGCTGCCTGGGCTACCCCGGCAATGCTTTCTAACGCTTTTTTCACCGCTGCCTCGCAATGCCCGCACATCATTCCTTCAATCTTCATTGTTTTTTCCATATTGACCTCCTCCTTATATGTGTTATCATAGCCTGGCGTTTTTTCGCCTGTATAGAATTGGCTTCCTTTGCCATATTCTTTCTTCTTCACTGCTTTGTCCTTCCTTGCATCATGGATAGGGAACATATTCAGCCGCAATGCGTTCGTCACCACGCAAAAGCTGGAAAGGCTCATTGCCGCCGCGCCGAACATAGGATTTAACTGCCAACCAAACCATGGGATCCATACGCCCGCCGCCAGGGGTATCCCAATAATATTATAAATAAACGCCCAAAACAGGTTTTCATGGATATTCCTCAAAGTTGCCCGGCTTAGGCGGATTGCTGCCGGGACATCGCTTAAACGGCTTTTCATCAGCACAATATCCGCCGCGTCAATGGCAATGTCTGTGCCTGCGCCAATGGCAATTCCCATATCAGCCCTGGTTAAAGCCGGGGCATCGTTGATGCCGTCGCCTACCATGGCAACTTTCCCCTTCTTCTGCAATGCGCGTATCACGCTTTCTTTCCCATCAGGAAGCACGCCGGCAACCACTTCGTCCACCCCTGCCTGGCGCCCAATGGCGTTGGCAGTGCGCTCGTTGTCCCCTGTCAGCATCACCACATGCAGCCCCATGCCCTTCAGCTCCCGGATTGCCTGAGGGCTGTCTTCCTTCATAACATCCGCAACGGCAACCATGCCAACCATTCTGCCATCTTTCGCAAAAAACAATGGCGTCTTGCCTTCCCCAGAGAGTTCTTCCGACTGCCGTTTTAATTTCTCTGGGACAGCTGCAAACCCACGGATAAATTTATAATTCCCACCATATACAAAAACCCCGTCCTGGACGCCGGACAAGCCGTTCCCTGGCACTGCCTGGAACTGTGAAATTTCTGGGATTGGAATATGCTTGCCCTTTGCATATCCAAGCACAGCCTTTGCCAGCGGATGCTCGCTTTTTTGCTCCAATGCGCATGCCGTCAGCAAAAGCCCCTCTTCGGAACAGCCCTCTGCAGGTATGATATCTGTCACTTTCGGCTCTCCATTGGTAATCGTGCCTGTTTTATCCAAAGCCACGATCTCCATTTTCCCTGTCTCTTCTAATGACACCGCTGTCTTAAACATAATCCCATGCTTGGCGCCCATGCCGTTGCCTACCATAATCGCCACTGGCGTGGCAAGCCCTAAGGCGCAGGGGCAGCTAATCACGAGAACGGATATCGCCCGGGCAAGGGCAAACCCGGCGTCCTCCCCAGCCAACAGCCACGCCAGCATAGTAAGCGCTGCAATCCCAATCACAGCCGGGACAAATATATAGGAAACTTTATCCGCCACCTTTGCAATAGGCGCTTTTGTTGCCGCCGCATCGCTTACCATCTGGATAATCTGGGATAACGTAGTATCCTCCCCAACCCTGGAAGCCTCGCATTTTAAAAAACCGGACTGGTTCGTGGTAGCCGCCGAAACTGCATCCCCCACCGTTTTGTCGCATGGGATGCTTTCCCCCGTCAAGGCCGCCTCGTTGACTGCGCTGCTGCCCTCCAGCACAATCCCATCCACTGGGATATTTTCCCCTGGACGGACCACAAACACATCGCCCTTTTTCACCTGCTCAATCGGCACTTCCTCCTCTTTGCTGCCCCGAAGGACTGTTGCTGTTTTAGGCGCAAGCTTCATTAGGCTCTTTAACGCGTCTGTTGTCCTGCCTTTTGACCTGGCTTCCAGCATCTTGCCAACCGTAATCAATGTCAAAATCATGGCCGCTGACTCAAAGTAGAACTCATGCATGTAGGCCATAACCCCTTCCAAATCCCCTTTCATCTGCGCGTCCGTCATAGCAAACAGGGCATAGGTACTGTACACAAACGCCGCGCCAGACCCCAATGCCACCAGGGTATCCATATTGGGGGACCTATGGAGCAGGCTCTTAAACCCGCTGACAAAAAATTTCTGGTTGGCTACCATGACAGCCACTGTTAAAAGAAGCTGCATCAGCCCCATTGCCACATGGTTCCCCGCCAAAAAAGACGGGACGGGCCAGTTCCACATCATATGCCCCATAGAAAGGTACATCAGCACAGCCAAAAATCCAAGGGAGGAAAGGAGCCTCTTCCTTAAAAGGGGTGTTTCCCTATCCTTTAGCAGGCTGTCCGCCCCTTCTGCCTGGCTTCCCTGCCTGCTTTCCCCTTTTTTTGCCGCCCCATACCCGGCTGCCTCCACAGCCTTGATAATTGCCTGTTCCGACGCCGTCCCTTCCACTCCCATAGAATTGGTCAACAGGCTGACAGAACAGGAAGTTACACCATCCACATTGGCTACTGCTTTTTCCACCCGGGCGCTGCAGGCGGCGCAGCTCATCCCTGTCACTGAAAATTGCTCCATTTTACCACCTCAATCCTATCTATTCCTATCTGTATTTTCATTTCATCAGCTTTTGGAGGGTTGCCAAAAGCTCATCCACTGTCCCTTCCTTCCCCTGGCGGATATCTTCTGTCACGCAGGTCTTGATATGGTTCGCCAGCAGCACTTTATTAAAGCTGTTGAGCGCCGCGTTTGCCGCCGCAACCTGTATCAGGATATCGGGGCAATATGCATCCTTCTCCACCATCCCCTTAATTCCGCGAATCTGCCCCTCAATCCGGTTCAGGCGGTTGATTAAGTCTTTGTATTCTTTTTCCGGGCGTTCCTTGGTCTTATGGCAATTACATAATTCCTTTTCTTCTGCCACTGTCCTTCCCCCTTTCCAAAAACATTATATACCCTATAGGGGTATATTGCAAGGGTTATTTCCCAATACTTTCAGAAAACCTTCAATCTTTGAAAAAACCTGGCTGCCCAAATGGGGTTCCTTATCGTAAGGAAAAGGGCTGCTGCAAAATACAAGGATTGCGCAAAGGATAGCGGCGTTCCGGCGAACGCCCCACTATCCTTTGTTAAAATCCTTGTTTCCACAACAACCCCTTACACGTAAAAACCATGTATTGGACCGAATGCCTATACCCTGTAAGCTGTCTCCAGCGCAACCTCTATCATTTTCCCAAACCCTGTCTGGCGCTGCTCTGAGGTAAGCTGCCCCGGCTTATAAAGATGGTCGGAAACCGTTAAAATGCACAATGCCCGTTTCCCTGCCCTGGCTGCGTTCAGGTACAAAGCGCCGCTCTCCATTTCCACTGCCAGCACGCCCATTTTCCGAAAGCAATCCTTGCTGTTTGGCCGGTCAGTGTAAAATGCGTCCTCTGACAGGATATTCCCAACTTTTACTGGAATCCCCAGGCCTTTTGCGCTTTCCACCGCCGTGCTTAGCAACTGGTAGTCTGCCAGGGGCGCTAAATGCCCAGGGCAGCCAAATTGTTCTGGGTAGTCTGAGACAACAGACGCTCCCATCCCAATAATTACATCCATCACATCCACATTATCCTGGATAGCCCCTGCGGACCCTACCCGGATAATATTCTCCACATCATAAAAATTATACAGTTCATAAGAATAAATCCCTATGGAGGGCATCCCCATGCCAGACCCCATTACCGATATCTCTTTCCCTTTGTACAGCCCTGTGTACCCCAGCATCCCGCGTACCTGGTTTACGCACCTTGGCTGTTCTAGGTAAGACTCGGCAATATATTTCGCCCGCAATGGGTCCCCTGGCATTAAAACTGTTTTCGCAAAGTCCCCTGCCTTCGCTTCAATATGTGGCGTTGGTATATTTGACATCTTTCTCCTCCTTTACCTTACATGATAGCCCTATTGTACCACGATTTGCCGCCTATGTCATCTATCGTTATTAGGTTATAACCCTGCCAGCCCCGCCACAAACGCCGCTACGCTTGCACACACTGCCACAGTAAACAGCCCTTTCCCCCGGTACGCCGCCGCAAATGCCGCCGCCACCCCCGCAAGGGCTGTCCCAAACGAGCCAGTGGCATAAAACACTGCCGGGACGGTCATTGCCCCCAGCACTGTATAAGGGATATAAGCCAAAAAAGAACGGATACGCTTATTCTCAATCTTCTTTCGGAATGCCACAAAGGGAAGCACACGAATTAGGTAGGTCACCCCAAACATCACCAACAGATAGATCCAAAAATTTCCTGCCCCCATCAAATTCCCTCCTGTCCCTCTTTCCCCTGCCCTTCCTCTTCTATTGGAAAGCAGAATGCGCCTACCGCCGAAGCCGCCACTGCGCAGATTATAATTGCAAATCCCTGGGAAATCCCCTGGAATGCTGGAACATAATAAATACAGCAGCTTAACGCCACCGCCAGAAGCACCATCTTAAGCACCCTGCCGTCCTTTTTCATCACTGGCACAACAATGGCAATAAACATCCCATATATGGCAAGCCCAAGGGCATCGCTCACTTGCTTGGGCAGGATATTCCCACATACCGCCCCAGCAAGGGTCCCAACTGTCCACCCCAGGTAAGGCAGCGCCGCAAGCCCGCCAAAATAGCGGCTGCCAACCTCGCCTTCCCGGCTCATAGCCACTGCAAAGATTTCATCTGTATTTGCAAACCCAAGGACCATCTTTTTTCCTGTGCCAAACTGCCTGTCCACTTTCTGGGACAAAGAAATGCTCATCAGGGCGTACCTGAGGTTAATCACAAATTGGGACACTGCCATCTCAAGGTAAGCGCCTGCCGACGCCATTACTGTAATCCCGGCAAATTGCCCGGCAGAAGTCAGGTTCAACATGGAAACCAACAGCGATTCCCACCAAGTAAGCCCGGAAGAAACTGCTGCAAGCCCAAATGTAAAGGAAACGGAAAAATACCCAATCCCGATGGGGCTGCCATCCTTTATCCCTTGTAAAAATTGTTTCATCTCCTTACCCTCCCATGCGCTGTTACAAAAAAGCCCCGCCAATGCCTGTTTTATCCAATACCACCGCACCTGGCATACCATGGATTTTATCACATTTTCCCAAAAGATCAAAGCATTTTTGCCACAATTCCCTTGCCAAACTCCCCTGTTCAAGTTATGATAAAAAAAACATTGAAATGGAGGAGACAATGAAAAAAGCGCAACGTATCCTGGCAGCCATCGGCATTATCCTTTTAATTGGCCTATATCTTTCCACTTTGGTTTTCGCGCTGTTAGGCAAAGATTTTTTCCCTATGTTTATCGCATCCCTGTTTTCCAGTTTTGCACTTCCTGTATTGATTTGGGCTTATGGCTTTATCTACAAGCTGATTAAGAAAAACCACTCCTTGGACATAGAGGGGAGTCAGCCTAAGAGCAAAGGGGACAGCCCGTCTTGATAAACAATATGCAATTCATGGAGCGCCCTTGTGACCGCCACATACAGAAGCTTTGCGTCCCGCCCCTGTTCCTGGTAGGCAGCCCCATCCGGGTTCCAGAGGACTACCCCGTCAAATTCCAGCCCTTTCGTTAGCTGGACAGGCAGCACCAGCACGCCTTTTTGGAAATCGCCCTCCTCTGCCAGCTCCACCAGCCCCCCCAGTTCCTTTTCCGCCGCTTCTGCCCTCTGACGGTCCCGGCAGATAACCGCTATGGTGCCATAACCCCTCCCCTGCATCGCATGCACCAGCTTTGCCGCCGCTTCCCCAAGGCTTTTGGACTGGCAAAAAGACACCTCCCTGCCATGGCGGATCACCGGCTGTATTTTGTAGGCGCCAAAAGACGCCTTTTCCAACACTTTCCCTGCATATTCAGAAATCTCAATAGTATTCCGGTAACTTTTTGCCAGCATATAGAACTTTGCCCGCCCAGGGCCAAAAATATGCTGCCTCAAATCTTCCCAGCTATTCATCCCTGTTTCATAATTAATATTCTGCGACACATCCCCCATAATCGTGAAATAGCACTGATGCAGCGCCTGTTTCATCACATAATATGCCATAGCCCCGAAATCCTGGGCTTCATCCACCATCACCTGCCCATATTCCCCATAAGGCTCTTTTTCCGTGACCCGTTTTTGAATTAAAGCTAAAGCCGCCATATCATACAAATCAAACTGCCCTTTTTTGACCCGCCCAGACAGACCTTTTATATCCACGGAATGGGACGCCCCATATTCCACCAGAAAATCCTGGTAGATTGTTACAATATTTTTCTGCCCAGGCGCCCATTTAAAATAATTTGCATACTCCTTTATTTTTTCTTTCCTAAGCCGCCCCTCCTCCGCAACCAAAAACCGTACCCTGTCTTTCAGCCGCCCATTCAAAAGCCGGAACATCTGCTGTATGGAAAAGCCAGGGTTTTCTTTCCGGGCAGAGTGGATGCTTTCCTTCGGGAGGATTACGCCTATCTGCCCGTCCACAACGTTTTTTTCTGGAACCAAACGGTCCCACAGCCCCTGCAGATACCCTTCCAGCTCCTTTGCAAAAGCCAGTGTGCTTTTCCATGCCTCCCCAGCCGCCACTTCTGTCAGGGCAAACCGTTTCTTCCACTCCTTCCCCAACAAATCCCGGAAAAATACATCCATCCTCTTTTGGCTTACATGATGCACATCCAATTCTGGTAAGCCGCTGGTAATATAGCCCAGCAGCATGTCGTTGCTCCCGATAATGCAAAATTCATCCGGTGAAAACCTTTTTCCATAATTATATAAGATATAAGAAATGCGGTGCATAGCCACAGTGGTCTTCCCACTCCCAGCCACCCCCTGCACAATCAGGTCTGCAAAAGGCGTCTCCCGTATAATCTCGTTCTGTTCTTTTTGTATAGTGGATATAATATCGTTTAACACCAGGTCTTTATTCTGCGACAGGTATTTCACCAGCAATTCATCCGTTGCGGCTGTGTCATTGTCAAAATACCCTACCAGCTTCCCCTGGCTGATATCAAAGGTACGCTTCAACTGCAAATCCACAGCAATATTCCCCACCTCAGGCACATGATAGCTTCCAGAGCCAAGCTCATTCTCATAATACAAGGCGGACACTGGCGCACGCCAGTCAATGACCATCACGTCCGCCTTATCCCTGGAAACCCCATTTTTGCCAATATAAAGGCTTTCTTTTTGCCCGCTGCCCTGCTCCTGGTAATCCACCCTCCCAAAATATGGCTTCTGCAAAGCCGCCTGGTTTTTGCGCAGGACATTCTCATTATGTTCCTGGATATCCTGGCTCACTACCAATTGGTTATACAATTCTGTGTCACCGGAAGTGAACGCGGCATATAATTCCTCTGTCTCTTTTTTCCCTTCCTCTACCTTCTGTTTATAATGCCTGATATTTTCCCGAACCACGTCCAGGCATTCCTGAAAATGCTTTTGTTCCTGTTCCATCTTGCTCCTCCTTCCTGTTTCTACCAGTATAAAAAAGAATCCTAAAAAGTACTAGACTTATATTTTGCAATATGTTATGATGTAGAATGAAGTTTAGCCAAAAACAGGCATGGTTCGCTCGAATATATGTTTGTGAAACAGGAAACATAACGGCATTCCCTATCAGGATTAGGGCGCCAAACGGGCGCGCTGCACCCGCTTTATACCATAGATTGATATACAATAACAATATACATAAAAAGAATCCCACAAGTGGGATTCTTTTTATGTACTATTGCACGCCCAAGCTCCTTAATTCTTCCTCCGCCTGAGCCTTCGTATGGAAATGGATGGTCGCCATCCCAAGCTGGTTGGCTGCAATGATATTGCTTCGGTTATCATCCAAAAACACACATTCTGTTGGGTCTAATTGGTATTTCTTTAACAACGCCTCATAAATTTCCAACTCTGGCTTCGTGGCGCAAACCTCATAGGAGAAGATGGCGCCGTCCACCTCCTCCACAAAGGAAAGCTCCTCGATGCTCTGGGAATACATCCTCCTGGAATAATTAGACAATAGGTACACCTGGTACCCTTTTTCCTTCAAACTGCGAATCCAGCTATGGGCGTACCCATACTGTTTGATGGAATTCCCCATATTATCCCAGAACTTAAGGACCTCTGCCTTGTAATCTGGCGCTTTGGCCAAAAAGCCGTCCAGAATCTCATCGTCCGACATCCTGCTGCGGTCAAATTCATTCCACAATTCGGACAATACTGTGGCGTCCGCCACTTTCTGACAAACTTCTGCTGAAAAGCCCAGGGCATCCATAAGCCCCTGCCAGTCAAAATCCACCAATACTTTCCCTACGTCAAACACTACATTCTTTATCATATTCTTTCCCTTATTTCCCATTGCGGTAAATGATATCGTCCCTGCCTGGCCCATTGGAAACCATAGTAATCGGGAACCCTATCTTTTCTTCTACAAACTCTATATACTTCCTACAGTTTTCTGGAAGCCCTTCATAAGATTTAATGCCCCGGATATCACATTTCCATCCTGGAAGTTTCTCAAATACTGGCTTCGCTTTCTCCAGCTTCACAGTTGCTGGGAATTCTGTGGTTACTTCCCCATCAATGTCATATGCCACGCATACAGGGATTTCATCCAGATAGCCCAGCACATCTAACACCGTAAAGGCAACTTCTGTGGCGCCCTGGATGCGGCACCCGTATTTGCTTGCCACAACGTCGAACCAGCCCATACGCCTGGGCCGCCCGGTGGTCACGCCAAACTCCCCGCCGTCTCCGCCCCGGCGGCGCAGCTCGTCTGCCTCTTCCCCAAAAATCTCACTGACAAACGCCCCGGCGCCTACTGAAGAAGAATAAGCCTTGCATACGGTAATGATGTTCTGAATCTCATATGGGGCAATCCCGGCGCCTATCGCCCCGTAAGCCGCCAGTGTGGAAGAGGAAGTCACCATTGGGTAAATTCCATGGTCTGGGTCCTTTAAGGAGCCAAGCTGCCCTTCCAGCAAAATATTTTTGCCAGCCTTCACTGCTTCCCAAAGGTATGCGGAAGTGTCGCACACATATGGCTCCACCTTTTCTTTATAACCTCTCAGTTCTTCCATTAATGCCTCTGGGTTCAGCAGCGGCTTATGGTATAAATGCTCCAGCAGGACATTTTTCGTCTCGCAAATGCGCGCCACCTTTTCTTTCAATGCCGCTTCGTCAAAAAGCTCGCTGACCTGGAAGCCGATTTTTGCATATTTATCGGAATAAAATGGCGCAATTCCTGATTTTGTGGAACCGAAGGATTTCCCTCCCAGCCGCTCCTCCTCATACTGGTCAAACAAAATATGGTAGGACATTACCATCTGCGCCCGGTCAGACACCAGCACCTTTGGCTTTGGCACCCCTCTGTCCACAATGGATTGGATTTCTTCCATAAGCACTGGGATGTTCAATGCCACGCCATTCCCAATAATGCTTGCGGTATGCCCATAAAACACGCCGCTTGGAAGGGTATGCAATGCAAATTTCCCATAATCGTTGACGATGGTATGCCCTGCATTTGCACCGCCCTGGAACCGCACGATAATATCGGCTTCTTTTGCCATCATATCGGTGATTTTCCCTTTTCCCTCGTCTCCCCAGTTTGCACCAACAATTGCATTTACCATTTAAAGTTCCTCCTTACCTTCCCTCACCTTATTTGCTAAATAAGGGAATCCTTTGCTTTCTGTGCGTTATATGCCAAGCCTGCGCCTGGCACCGTTTCAGTATAACGCAATTCCTTCCATAAGTAAACTCAATGTTTGTTATAATTGCTATAATTGCTATTTATACCAGCCGCCCATTGGGATGCCCTTTTGCCGCCCATTTGATGTTTTTCACTTTTGGATTGAATTTTCCAATTATATTCTGTATAATAGGCGATAAAAACAACTAGGAGCATGTGATTATGTTTTACTCAGAGCTATTTATTTTTATGTTGGAAATTATTGGGACCGTCGCCTTTGCTTCCTCTGGGGCAATGCTTGGGATCCGTAAAAATATGGACATTTTTGGCGTTAACGTGCTAGGCATCACCACTGCAGTGGGCGGCGGGTGCATCCGCGACCTGCTCTTGGGCATCCACCCTCCTAAAATGTTCCAGAATATCGCCTATGCCGGCACGGCGGCCCTCACTTCCTGCCTGCTGTTCTTCCTGTTTTTCCTCAACAAGGAACTGCTGGAAAGCAAATTCCTGGAACGCTATGAACGCCTGATGAGCGCATTGGACGCCGTTGGCCTTGGGATTTTCACCGTCATGGGCATCCGTACCGCCATGGAACTGGAAAACAGCCAGGAACACAATTTATTCCTGCTTGTTTTTGTGGGTGTGGTGACAGGCATCGGGGGCGGCATGATGCGGGATATTATGGCTGGCAATACGCCTTTTGTCTTTATTAAGCATGTATATGCCTGCGCCGCCCTGCTTGGCGCGTTCCTCTATATCTTCCTGTGCCAGGCAATCCCAGATATTGCCGCCATGCTGATTAGTTCCACGGCTGTTGTGGCAATCCGGCTGTTGGCGGCCCATTACCGCTGGAACCTGCCCCGTATCCGCTGACAAGGGCGCCTCCCTCGCGGCATTCGCCAAATATCCGCGCGGGCGCGGTTTTGGCTCATTGCCCGCGGGAATAAAATTACTGACTTTACCAACCATTAGAAAGGATCCAAAAACCATGACCAAAGATATGACCACCGGGAACCCCTGGAAAATCATTTTATTCTTCTCCATCCCTGTCCTGTTGGGCAATTTATTCCAACAATTCTACAATATGGCGGACGCTGTGATTGTAGGGCAGTTCCTTGGGGAGGACGCTTTAGCCGCCGTAGGCTCCACCGGCTCCATTATGTTCCTGGTATTGGGGTTTGCCATGGGCATCGCGCAAGGCTTCGGCGTGCTGATATCCCACGCCTTCGGGGCTAAAGATGAAGCCCGCCTGAAACATTATGTGGCAGTGTCCTTGCTGCTTGGGCTTGCAGTCTCTTTACTGACCACCGCCCTTACCATCACAGAGTCAAGGAACCTGCTTTTATTTATGAAAACGCCGGAAAATATCCTGGGCATGGCGAATGATTATATCACCATTATTTATGCTGGCATCACTGCTACCATGGCGTTTAATATCACTTCCTCTATCCTGCGCGGGGTAGGCGACAGCAAAACGCCTTTGTATTTCCTGCTGCTTTCCTCCGCCCTGAATATTTTTTTGGATTTATTCTTTATTTTAGCGCTCCATTCAGGGCCAGAAGGCGCCGCCTATGCGACGGTGGTTGCCCAGGGGATATCGGCGCTGCTGTGCTTTTTCTACATGTTTCGGAAATTTGACCTTTTGAAGCTGCGCCGGCAAGACTTCTATTTTGACTGGAAAAGTATCCGGGAGCTTCTGTCGGTCGGGATCCCTATGTCCATCAACTATTCCGTCACGGCTGTAGGCGTTATGCTCTTACAGGGCGCCGTAAACGTATTCGGTTCCAGCGTGGTTGCCGCTTTCACCGCTGCATCTAAAGTGGAATCCCTTGCCACCCAAACCATGCCGACCCTTGGCACTACCATGTCTACCTACTGCGGGCAGAACCTGGGCGCAAAGGAATACAAACGCATTTTTGACGGCATGAAAAAAGCTTTCCTGCTTGTGCTTGCAATTTCGCTGTTTGGGGCTGTGGTCACCGTAGGCTTTGGGAGATATATTGTATGTTTATTTTTAAGCAACCCATCGGACACAGTGCTGGAATACACCACCTCATACTTGAACACCATTTCCTGGTTCTTTGTGCCGCTTGCCATGATATTCCTATACCGAAGCTCCCTTCAAGGGCTTGGGGAAAACTTTGTCCCTGTTATGAGCGGCGTGCTGGAATTGATTTTCCGGTTCCTGGTCATTTTCTTCTGCCTGGAGCCCTTTGGCTACGCGGCTGTCCGGTATGCCAACCCCGCCGCGTGGGCTGGCGCCGGAATCCCCCTTTTTGCCGCCTACCTGCTTTGGAAAAGGAAAGCCAAGCGCCTAGACAATACATAGAAAACGCCCCTTTTTAAGGCAGCTTTTTCGCACATGCAAGGGCTAACGCCCCCGGCCCAATATGGCACGCCACGCTTAAGGACAATGGGTCCACCATCGTGATTTCCGCTTTGGGGAACGCTTCCTGCACCTGCACCTTAAATTCCAGCGCGGTCTGCCGGTCTTTGGTATAGGCGATATACAGGTGCATCCCTTCCCCCGCCGTGTCCTTAAACCGTTTTTCAAAGTCGTTCTTTACGGCTTCTACCATAATATTCTTTGCCTGTTTCACGGTCCTTGCTTTGGCAAAGGCGTCCAGCTTCTCTCCCTGGATTTGCAGCACTGGCTTTAATTTCAGCAGCGTGCCAAGGGCAGCCGCCGCGGGGGTTATCCGCCCTCCCTTTTTGAGGTATGCCAAGGTGTCCACCATAATATAAATGCTGGAATCAAATTTCGTCTGTTCCAGGTAATCTTTAATTTCCTGTGCGCCTTTCCCACGCCTTGCAAGCTCCGCTGCATCCAGCACGGACTGTTTCTGGGTCACAGAGATGCGCTGGTTATTCACTACCTGAACTTTCCCATCATAATCCTGCGCCAGCATAATGGCAGTCTCACAGGAGCTGCTCAGCCCGCTTGACATAGGAATATGGACAATCCCATCATATCCTTCTAACAATTTATCCCACAATTCTGTCACAGAGCCAACTGCAGGCATGGAAGTGGAAATATCTGCATTCCCTTCCAGCCTCTCATAAAATTCTTCCTGCGACAGGTCAATATCCTCAAAAAAAGTCTCACCATTAATAAAAAAGGGCATTGGCAGGACATTCACCCCATACTCTTTTGCCTGTTCTTGCGTAATCCCACTATTACTGTCTGTTACAATCGCAACTTTTCCCAACTGTGTGGCCCTCCTTTCGCGATCCCCTAAGGCTGCGTTGCAGCTGCAAATTGCACCCTGCAATGCCCCTTAGCGCGTTTCCATTATCCAACTTGTTTCAGCACTTCCATCAATTGTGCATAGGCCTCCCGCACAACCTCCATATCGCCTTCTATCCCCTCATGGGTTTGGCTGCGCAGCTTCTCAACCACAATGCCAACAGCATCCATCAGCTTCTCCAGGCCTAAGTTCCCTGCCACTCCCTTTAATGTATGGGCAAAATGGAACGCTTCTTCATACTGCTGTTCCTCTAACGCTTTTTCCAGCCCAGCAATATTAGTATCTGCCTTAAACTTAATTAATAACCGCTCCAAAAGCATCTCATTGTTCATCAGGCGGCTCAACGCCCCTTCCATATTCATGCCCGCTGCGCTCAATTGTTCTTTTATCTCCTGATTCATACTTTTCCCTTCCTTTCTTTTGACCCAATTTCTTCGATTTCTTTTCTGGACATGCGGAAGCATTCCATAATTTTAGGTGAGAATATCCCGCATTCACCGCCCAGCACCATATAATATGCGTCTTCCTTTGAATAAGCGCGTTTATAAATACGTTCGCTGATCAATGCATGGTACGCGTCCACCACCGACACAATCTGTGCGGAAATAGGTATTTCATCCCCTTTTAAGCCTTCTGGGTAGCCTTTCCCATCATAACGCTCGTGATGGTACCGGCAGATTTCCATGCTTCTCTTATGGTGTTCTGGGGACTGGATGCTTTTCATCATCCCCATAATCTCACATCCCTTGGTGGTATGGGATTTCATATATTCCCTTTCTTCCTTTGTCAGCTTTGCCGGCTTAAACAGCACATGGTCTGAAATCAGAAGCTTACCGATATCCCTTAGGGACGCAAGCTCCGCAATTGACTCCACATCCTCGTCTGACAATTTATACTCAGGGTAATGAGCCTGCACCTTCCTGCCGATAATCCTGCTGATTTCCCTTACTGCCTGCGGCTTTTCATCAAATTCAGGGTAATGGTGTTCCAAAATGTTGCATATAATGTCAATCATCTGCTGGCTGGATTTTTTAATTTTTTCTGCCTGGGCCTTCATCACAGAATATTGGTTCCTCAAAAGCTGGTTCTGTTCCTGCACTTTCTCTTCCATATGGTTTTTATGCTCATATAGGGAAACGTTATTCTCCACACGTTTGCGCACCACGTCTTTGTCAAAAGGCTTGCGTATCATGTCCGCCGCGCCCAGCCCAATGCATTTCCTCTCTGTCTCAATAGACTGCTCTGCCGTCACTACCAGCGTTGGAATATGGTCCATCCACCCTTTTTTGCGCATGGATTCTAATACTTTCCCACCATCTTCCCCAGACAGATGCCAGTCCAACAGCACAACGGCTATGTTGTCCGTATCTTTTTCTAATATTTGTAAAGCAGTCTTCGTATCCGCTGCTTCCAATACCTGGTAATCCTCACAAAAAATCTCTGCCAGGATCAAGCGGTTGCTCTCTACATCATCCACAACCAATATTTTCTGGCGGTTCATGCCACTCCCTCCTTAATTCCGAAATATTCCTATTTCTTTATTGCTCAGGCGGACAGTGACATTCCTTACGGAACTGGCCGCCGTCCATTGCATGCCATTCATCTGCACCACTGTCCCGGCATTCAGGATGCCGTATACCATCATCTTCGCCTCATTTGCTTTGCTTCGCTTCTCTTCTAATTCTTTTGTCCGCTCCACTTGCTGTTCCATTTGTTTGCGTTTGATATAGGTTGCCTGCTCCACTTTCAGGTATAAGTCCATCCCATTGCGGACCTCCGGTGGGTATTGCTTCTGCAGTTTCTTATAGGCTTCCTCAAAAATCACCAGCTCTGACTGGAGTTTTTTCAGTTTCAGCTCCGCTTCCTCTTCCTTCTCTAACATAGCCTTGCTGACGCCAAGGGATATATTGGTCAAAAGCCCGGCCCGGTTGCCGATATGGTGAGCCGTAATCCCGTTTACCGCCGCCGCGCTGCCTCCAATAATCGCCCCCTTGCTTCCAGAAATAACAATCTCCTTGCCTGCAATCAAGTTGCTGTTCATCACATAATTGGCATAAATGCCTTTATTGGCTGTCAGCGACGCGCCTTCAAAAAATTTCCCATGGATGTCATCTGCAGACTCAATGACAGCCAGGCCGCCGCCAGACACCCCATTTTTGATGACAATCCGTTTCCCGCTCTGCAAATGCGCCGCTTCCACATTCCCCTCGATAATCAGTTCATCTTTTGACTGGATCACCACGCCGCTTCCTACGTTCCCTTTCACCCAAATGCTGCCGTTAAACCTCAAGTTGCCAGTAGATATAGTCACTTCATCCACAATCAGCAGAGGCTGGATTGTGATTTCATTATTTTTTAATTCGATTTTCCCGGATTCCCGGGCAATATATGTTTTCTTGTCCTGGGAAAGGAGGAACCCCCTCCCTTTCAGGATATGCTTTTCCTGGCCGCCCTGCGCCGGAAGTTCCGTGCCGTCCACTGTCCTTCCCCCAATTCCTGGCTGGGCTTCATGGTAGACTGCAATCACCTGCCCTGCCTTCACCTGCTCAAAATAAACGGTATTCTGATAGTCAATGGAGCCATCTTTGCGGATTGCCGGAATCTGCGGTATCCCTGTGCGGAAAAAGAATTCATAATACCCATCCCGCCCTCGCTGGGGCCTCACGCCTTCCGCCGCCAAAAAATGCCTGGTGCCTTGGTCAGCTTCTTTCAGGTTTTTCTCTATGTTATCCTGCAGGATTCCGAACACAACATGCTCTTTCGCCAACAGCCTCATAATTTCGTTCTTTGTCTTAGACACCCCTTTTTCCAGGGTGATATACGCTTCCATTTTATCCTGGCTGACTGTCACAAGGCATTCTGACACCTGCTTTGCCTGTTCCTCTAACTGTTCTAGGGAGATCTCTTTTCCTTTTGCACTCTCAGTCAGCTCTTTCATTTTTGTCCGCATCTGCCGCATCTCTTTTGCTGAATACATCATGCTCTGGTAGGCAGATACATCCAGGCCGTCCTCAAGCCCCAAACGGATTTCACGCATCTGCTGCCAGCGGTACAATTCCCTGGCATACACAGACACATCCACGCGCCGCTCAAGCCCAAAACGGATTTCACGCATCTGCTGCCAGCCAAAATATATTTTGGCATAGACAGATACGTCCAGGCCTTCTTCCACTCCCAAACGGATTTCGCGCAGGGACTCGCCCAAAAATTCTTTAATCAGATATTCGCTAATATCGGCTTTATGCTCCAGGCCAAGGCGGATCTCATCTAATTGATCCGGCTCATACCCTTGCTCGATATAAGGGAAAATATCCACATGCCCTTGCTTCGCTTTGCGGATTTCACGCAGGTATCCAGCCTCCAACTCCTGATGTTTGGACAAGTCAATCCCTTCTTTTAACCCCTTACGGATTTGGCACATCCGGTCATAAGAAATCTCAGGCTTCGCATAGACAGCCACATCCAGCCCCCACTCCAGCCCTTTTTTTATTTCTTCCATCTGAAACCAGTCATAATTCACGGAAGTATACCAAGACACATCCAGCCCTTTTTCCAGCCCTTGCCGAATTTCCTCCATTTGGCCCTTATCAAACCCCATCGCTTCATATTTTCTGATCAGTTGACTGTTCACTTCTCGCTATTCTCCTCTATTTATATTGTTTTTTCCCACTCATTAATTCTATGGTATAAACGCCGGGCTGTCAATAATATCTTAAGGCAATATGGCGCATGATTGGCTGCTATTGAAAGAACAAAGAATCCTGCCCTGCAGGATTCTCCGCCTGCGGCGGGTCGCTTTAGCGGCATATTTCTTTTCCGCCGCAATGCGATAATTGTTTTTCATTTTATAGGAAATCCGAAGGAATTTCCTATAAAATGAAAAAAAGCTGCGGAGGCCTTAAGCCCCCACAGCCTTTCTATTTATTGCATTTGTCTTGTTTCTGGGAATTACATCATTCCCATCCCACCGCCGCCTGCTGGCATTGCCGGCACATCTTCTTTGATGTTTGCCACTACAGATTCTGTTGTCAATAAGGTGGATGCAACGGAAGTTGCATTCTGCAGCGCGCTTCTGGTCACTTTCACTGGATCCAAAATCCCTGCCTCTACCATATTTACATACTCTTCTTTTGTTGCGTCAAAGCCAACGCCTGGCTCAGACTCTTTCACTTTATTGATAATCACAGCGCCTTCCAGCCCTGCATTAGCAGCAATGTAGAACAATGGGGATTCTAACGCCTTTAAGATTACTTTCGCGCCAGTCTTTTCATCTCCGTCCATGCCCTCTGCCAATGCCGCAACTTCTTTTGCCGCATGGATATATGCGGAGCCGCCGCCTGCAATAATGCCTTCTTCCACTGCCGCCCTGGTAGAGTTCAAAGCGTCTTCCATGCGCAGCTTACTCTCCTTCATCTCTGTTTCAGTTGCAGCGCCAACACGGATCACTGCCACGCCGCCTGCCAATTTTGCAAGCCTTTCCTGTAATTTTTCCTTATCAAATTCAGAAGTAGTCTCTTCAATCTGCGCCCTGATTTGGGAAACCCTTGCATCAATTGCAGCTTTATCGCCTTCCCCATCCACAATAATAGTGTTCTCTTTCTGGACTTTCACAGATTTTGCACGCCCTAACTGGTCCATGGTAGTTTCTTTCAGGTCAAGCCCTACTTCCTCGGAAATCACCTGGCCGCCTGTAAGGATTGCGATATCCTCAAGCATTGCTTTTCTTCTGTCGCCGTAACCTGGCGCCTTCACAGCCACTACATTGAATGTGCCGCGCAGTTTATTTACAATTAAGGTTGTGAGGGCTTCCCCTTCAATGTCTTCTGCAATAATCAAAAGCCTTGCCCCAGACTGCACCACCTGCTCCAACAATGGCAGGATTTCCTGGATATTGCTGATCTTTTTATCTGTAATTAAAATATATGGGTCATCCAGCACTGCTTCCATCTTATCCATATCTGTTGCCATATAAGCGGAGATATAGCCGCGGTCAAACTGCATGCCTTCCACTAAGTCAAGCTCTGTCTGCATGGTCTTGGACTCTTCAATGGTAATAACGCCGTCGTTGGAAACTTTTTCCATAGCGTCTGCCACCAGGTTCCCAACTTCTTCATCCCCAGCAGAGATTGCAGCCACTTTTGCAATCTGGTCTTTGCCATTTACTTTCTGGCTCATTGCCGCGATAGATGCAATGGCTTTTTCTGTCGCCTTCTTCATGCCTCTGCGAAGCACGATTGGGTTTGCCCCTGCTTCCAGGTTCTTCATCCCTTCTTTAATCATTGCCTGCGCCAGCACGGTAGCTGTTGTGGTGCCGTCCCCGGCAACGTCGTTGGTCTTAGTTGCCACTTCTTTGACAAGCTGCGCGCCCATATTCTCAAATGCGTCTTCCAGTTCGATCTCTTTTGCGATTGTCACGCCGTCATTTGTGATCAATGGGGCGCCAAAAGATTTGTCCAGGACTACGTTCCTCCCTTTCGGCCCTAATGTCACCCTTACTGTATTTGCCAATTTATCTACGCCAGCCTCTAATGCTGCCCTGGCTTCTGTGCCATATTTTAATTCCTTTGCCATGGTTTATCGTCTCCTTCTTTTCATTAATTCTATGTCTCTGTTCCTATATGATATAAGTGAACCCCAGCCTTAAGCCTCTACAATTGCAAGGATATCATTCTGTTTCACAATTATGAACTCTTCCCCGTCAACCTTCACTTCATTGCCTGCATATTTGGAGTAAATCACTCTATCCCCTGCCTTTACCTGCATGGACACTTCCTTGCCGTCTACCATCCCGCCAGGCCCTACTGCAACAACTTCTGCTTCCTGAGGCTTCTCCTGTGCGCTTCCAGCTAAAATAATACCAGACTTAGTAGTCTCCTCTGCCTCGCATTGCTTTAATACAACTCTGTCGCCTAATGGTACTAATTTCATTACAATTCCTCCTTATTAAGCTATCTCTTCTATTACTATGCTTTCTTTTTAATTATTAGCACTCATTTATGTTGAGTGCTAATTCTTATGTACATAATTTAGCACTCCAATTTTTTTTTGTCAATATCCATTTTCACATTTTATAAAAAGTTTAGATTTTGTTTTCCTCAGCCGTATCCAAAGGATGCCCTTCTATATATTGCTCCATAATCGCCGCCGCTATACGGACCAATTTCCCACAAGGGCGCTTTTTATAATATTCTTCTGTCCGCTGCTCTGGCGTCGGCACGTCTTTCTTCTTTGCCAGGCCTAACAGCTCCCGGCAGACAATGGAGCCATTTTCTTCCTCATAAGCTTTCGCCAACTGCTGGATGCGCCCATAATGCTCCTTTTTGCCCTGGAAATCCTTAGGGTCCCCATACCCATACAGCATCCCTGCCACCAGAAACATCCCGCTGACCGCGCCGCAGACCTCACGCAGCCTGCCCATCCCTCCCCCAAAGGAGGAACTGAGCCTTGCGGCTGCCTTTGCATCCATCCCATGCAAATCTGAAAATGCAAGGACTACCGCTTGGGTGCAGTTATAGCCTTCCTTAAAATATTCTTCCGCCCTCTGCCCATATTTGCTCCCTTCGTAATTCATGGCTCCTCCTTTTCCTACACTGCATGGAGGTTTTTCAGGGAAATATCCAGGATAGGCGCCGAATGGGTTAATGCCCCGCTGGAAATATAGTCTACCCCCAAGGCTATATAATGCCCAATATTCTCCTTGGTCACATTGCCAGAGCATTCAATCTCTGCTTTCCCGTCAATTACAGCAATGGCTTTTTGCATCTCTTCCACGCCCATGTTGTCCAACATGATAATGTCTGCCCCGGCTTCCACTGCCTCCTGCACCATTTCCACAGTCTCACACTCAATCTCTATCTTCCGTACAAACGGGGCATACTCCTTTGCCATCACTATGGCCTCTTTCACGCCCCCTGCCGCGCCAATGTGGTTATCTTTTAGCAGTACGCCGTCGGACAGGTTATACCGATGGTTCTGCCCACCGCCCACTTTTACAGAATATTTTTCAAATATACGCATGTTCGGGGTGGTTTTCCTGGTATCGAGCAGTTTCACCTTGCTCCCTTCCAGCATTGCGGCTATGGAATTGGTATAAGTGGCAATGCCGCTCATGCGCTGCAGGTAATTCAAGGCAGTCCGCTCACCAGACAAAATTGCCCGGATATCCCCTTTCACCCTCCCGATTAGGTCGCCCTTTTTTACTTTGTCCCCATCTGCAAAATAAAATTCCACAGAAGTATTCTCATCCAGCAGCTCAAACACCCGCTGGAATACAAACAGCCCTGCAAGCACGCCGTCCTGCTTGCAGATTAATTGAGCCTCCCCTTCCTGTGCCTCCCGCATCACTGCGTTCGTGGAAACGTCCTCACTGGAAATATCCTCCCGCAATGCCTGTAAAATCAATTCATCCGCATTTAACTTCATGGTTATGCCGTTGTTCATATTCTTTTTCCATCCTCTCTATTTCCTGATGCACCAGGTCCCTATTTTCCTGGCGCATTTTATTAAGGTCTGTATAACAATCAGGGGCAAACAAGCCCTGCCTGCACCCTTGCAAGGCAAAACTATTTCCAGATGCTATGTCAATTGCCGCGCGCCTTGCAAACACCAGGCTCTCCAAAAGGGAATTGCTGGCCAGGCGGTTTTCCCCATGCACGCCATTGCAGCTTGTCTCGCCTACCGCATAGAGGCGCTCCATCGACGTCCTGCCTTCCAAGTCGGACTGGACCCCGCCCATAAAATAATGCTGCCCTGGAACCACTGGGACGCATTCCTTTGTCACATCATAGCCTTCCTCCAAGCACCTTTTGCAGATATTTGGGAAATGGCTTAAGATTTTTTCTTTTGGAATATGCTCCATAGACAACCAGACATACGGCTTGCCGTCTGCCTGCATCTGAGCCTCAATGGCATGGGCCACCACATCCCTGGGCAAAAGCTCGTCCACAAAGCGTTCCATATGTGCGTTGTACAATACGGCGCCTTCCCCCCGGACGGACTCTGAGATTAAGAACCTCCTGCCGGGCCTCTCGGAATATAATGTGGTAGGGTGTATCTGCACAAAGTTCAAGTCCTGAAGCCGCACTTGGCGGCGCAATGCAACGGCAACCCCATCCCCAGTCAAATGGGCAAAATTCGTGGAATGGCGGTAAAGCCCGCCAATGCCCCCGCAAGCCAGCACTGTATACTTTGCCTGGACTGGCATCACCTTTCCCTGGCTGTCTGCAACCACAACCCCATAGCAGGTATTGTTTTCGCAAAGAAGGTCCACCATCTCTGTATGCTCATAAATCGTGATATTCCTACGCCTTTTCGCCTCTGCTAACATCTTCCCGGTAATCTCTTTGCCAGTAATGTCCTCATGGAACAAAATCCTAGGCCTGGAATGCCCGCCTTCCCTGGTATACACCAATTCCCCATCCTTGCGCTCAAATTCCACCCCATATCCCAACAGCAAATCAATCACCCTGCCAGAACCATGGATCATTGCCGCCACAGAATCCTTATTGTTCCTGTAATGCCCTGCCTTCATGGTATCTTCAAAGTATCCTTCAAAGTCATCTTCTGACCGCAGGACGCAGATCCCTCCCTGTGCCAGAAAAGAATCGCTGTCCTCAGCCTTAGCTTTTGTGATGGCCGCGACCTCCATGCTTTCTGGCAACTGCAATGCACAGAACAGCCCTGCCGCCCCTGTGCCTACAATTATCACATCTGTTTCTTTCTCCATGTCCCCACCTGCGTTTTCTCTCATTTCTAAATTCAGCCGATTACAAATAGGAAATCTATCTGTGCAGTTATTTAGAAATTGATATATTAGATTTTGAGTGCCTTCTGGTACCCACTCCATATTAACGCTAAGATTTTATCATATTCCCCAAGAAATTTCCAGTATTATATGGCTGGGCATCTATTTTCCTAGAAGCCATAGGCGCAGCTTGCCTTTTCCAAGGCTATGGACGCTTTGGCTATGCCCCGCCTTTTTGGTAGGGTGGAATGCGCCATATAAAAGTAAAATGATATTCGATGGGAAAGGCAATGGCATTATCAGCCAATATGCCGCCTTTACAAAGGTGTATGGCAGGCAGATGGATTTCCTGCCGCTGCCGCCTGTTTGGCACGCCGCATATTACTCCATCATTTCTCTACAGACACTGCCTTTGTATATCGCACCATTTTCAGGACTACATAAACTGCAACCAGCAATTCCGTAACCGGCATCGCAAACCAAACCGCATCTGCCCCTGCCACAGCCGGAAGAATGTAGATCAACATCCCGCTGACCACGGCGCCTCTGGCAACAGAAACAATGAAAGAAGCCATCGGTTTCATCAGCGTTTGAAAATAGTAAGTAGAAAAAATATTAAGCGGAAGCAGCAGGAAAGAAATTCCATAACTGCAAATAATACCCGGAGCAATGGCCAGGATTCCCTCCGTTGGCGTCATAAAAATACGGACAAAGAAATTAGGGACAAAAACTGCAAGCGCCGTCCAAACCACTCCAAACACCGCCGCCGTCCCTAAAGCATATTTCAAAATCTGCACGATCCGTTTCCCTTTTCCCGCGCCAAAATTTGCAGAGAGCATCGGCTGGGACGCCTGGCCAATGCTGTAAGCACAGCACTGGACAAACGTGCTAATATTGATGATAATGCCGTAGACTGCCAGCGCATCCGTTCCCTGGTACCTTAAAATCTGCCTGTTAAACAGCATTGTAAGAATCCCCATCGCCACATCTATAAAAAAGGTGGAAAACCCGGTGATGCAAATGGACTTCAAGATAAAAAATAATTCAACAGGCTTTACAAGCCTTAAAGTATTCTTTTTACTGTGAAAATGCGTCAGCATTACCAGCAGCGAAAAAACAGATCCCATGGCGGTTGCAAGGCCTGCGCCCATGACCCCCATCTTCAACACGAAAACAAAGAAGTAATCCCCAAATATATTAAAGATTCCGCCAAACAACACCGCCTTCGTTGCAAGGGCAGGATTCCCATCGTTGCGCAGAAAGGCTGACATAAGCTGTGTAAACAGGAAACTTGGCGCTACAAATTTAACCGGAAACAGATAACTCCTTGCCAGCGGCAGCAGCGTTTCCCCCGCTCCGAACAGCCGCAGAAGCTCCACATCAAAAAAGACCACAGCCAGCCATGTAAATGCAGCCAGAACCGCCGCCCCGATAACTGCAGCGGTAAAGTATTCATTAGACTTTTTCTGATTCTGTTCAGATTCTCCGCGCAATGTGGTAAAAAGCACAGAACCTCCGATTCCCATAAGCAGCCCAAGGCTGTATATAATATTCCAAACAGGGGCAACCACAGCTAACGCCGCCGTGCCTTCCGGCCCCTGATACTGCCCGACCATCGCCATATCCACCGCACCGTAAATGGACGAAATTAGCGCGCTTTCGAATGCCGCGGCCAGATACTTAAGATACATTGGTTTGATTTTACTTGTAAGCAGATCCATATCGTTCCCTTCCTCCTCTGATCTCTTTTTACTTCCCAAAATGCTTTCTAAAAGCAAAAAAACTGGATAAAGAACAGACTTTTCAATCTGCGCCTTATCCAGCATATCACTTCCGCCGAGCAATATACCCTCCGAGCAAGCTACCTTCATTATATAAAAAACAGAATTATTCAAACCCATGCTTTCCATAAAACCCCGGAAGCATGCCTTCATTTGCGGTAATCAAGTTTATGCCTTTTATCCCGCGTTCTTCCATATCCGCAAGACAGCGTTCCAACAATTCCGTTGCGATGCCCTTTCTCTGGTAATCCGGCAAAACTGCAAGGTCATTGACCTCAAAAACTTTTCCGTAATGAAACAGCATCGTACTGCCCAAAATGAACCCCACTACCTTGCCCTACATACTGTTCCAATATGCGGTTGCAGGGAAACTTCTTGCGTTTTTCCATCAGCAGACCCATAACGTTCTCTTCCCCACAATCCCCCCGCTTCCCTAAAGCAAAAAAGCCGGATAAAGAACAGACCTTTCAATCTGCGCCTTATCCAGCACATTACTTCTCCTGAGCAATATACCCTCCGAGTTTGTAATAATCATATTATTAAAAACAGCGCTGTTTGTCAAGCCAATTTTGCAACAAAATTTTTAATTCTTAATTCGAGCCGCAAGAGAAACTCCAATGCCGGCATACTTCTTTGCAACAGCAATAGGAGCAAGGTCTTTAATCTCAAAGGTCACAAAATCATTGCCTGTAGGCGTGGAAATGATTGTTTCTATTACAGTCTGTAGCTGTTCAGGAGTGTTAGAAACTTTCCGAAGAAGAAAGTCAACATCTACCGTCACACGGCTGTCAAAATCGGTAACGGAATAAATGAGCAATCCGCCTTTCAGCACAAGATTTTCTGCATATTGCGATTTTTCCAAACGGCGCAGGAATTCCTCCTGACAGGGTTCTCTCCCGGTCATATACGGGCAATGTCACACCGTTAAAATTATCCACAGATTTTCCAATTGTCAGAAAGTCTTTTTGAATATAGTATGCCTTCATCGGAAATTCTACAATATTCTTTACGGCACGGGATGCTGTTCTTGGTACAGCAATCGACCATTCACGGGGAGAAAAATCATTGTATCCATAATGGAATAATGCAGACTCCACGCAAATAATCCCCTGCGGAAGAAACTTTCCACATACAAAAAATAAATAATGCACGTATTCATTATGGCGTATAGTATTCCCACCCGCCGGAAAAATATTCAAGACTTTTTCGGAAAGTATCGACAAACGCTTGTTTTATCCTGTATAACAAAATACTCTTTTAGAAAAATCACACCCAATTACATATCTTCACAGAATATTGAAGTACGGCTTTACGACGTACACGCCTGCAGTATGCGAAAAGGAAATCCCGCCGTTTCTGAATTACTCCAATCTGTCGGCGATCAGAATTTTCTTTATTGCTTAAAATTTACTTTTTTCTTCTCATTTTCCTAAACATATCTCTTTACCTCTTTATCCTTTAATTGTTCACTGCGGCAATGCAAGCGTTTTCTTGGCGTTTCTGCATTCTTGACCAGTTGATAAATCCATAAATATCATTTATTAAAAACACAACAAAACAAATAGCAACTGACAAATACGATATATCAGAAATTGTTGCTAACACCCATAGAATAATAAGTACAATGTCATTTGCAGCATAACCGATTGCATAAAATGCACTTCTTCTAAAAGTCAAATAAACCGCAAGAAAGCTTGTTGTGACAGATATCGTGCTTAGTATTAGGTTTGCCGTTTGAAAAGCCGCCAAAATGTAATAAAAAATAAGTGTAATGACTGCTGTCAAAACCATCATAAAAATAATCTCTTTTGCTTTTAACCTATTTACTTTTACTTCTGATTTATTTCCATTATACGGATTTCTCAACCATGAGGCTAATGCAAAAACAGCCATTGGGGCAGTCATTCCCAAATAAGTTACCATCTCCCCATAATAGGCGAACGCAAAAGATATGACCCCATATAAAATACTAAATATAACCATTAGGAACTGTCCGAACGGATTTCCCTTTGCATTAAAGATTAGCGCTGTGACGCCAATGAAAGAAGCAACAAGCGTTAAATAATTTTCTCTGTCAAACAAAAAAAATGATACGGCAATTAAAGTCACTGAAATACACCATAACAATATCTCTCCTTTTGAAAAATAATCAAATAACGATTTTCGTTCTTTCGTGTGCATATAATTACCTCCTAAAATAAAATAAGCACTCTACTACACATCTTCAATGACCTAACGATGTATAACGAATGCTTTCGCTTCTCTACCCGGTGGCAGACTATTATTTACTTAATTTTAGCAAGTATAGCACATTAAAATAAAGAAGTCAATAATTTACCCAAATTTGAGTTTCCCCATTTTTTATAATAGCCTATATTATTGCAGATAAAGTTGTTTGTACATTTTATTATTTCTGCCTTTAGTTGTTCTGTTATGCCCTGCGCCTGCTTCATATCCTCTATGAGCCTTTCAAAGCGTTTCTGTACTTGCCTGTCAATGTTGGCAAGATAAACGCCAAATCTGCCGCTTGTGATAAGATTGGTGTATGCAACTTTGCGGTTCTTCTTCAGATAGTCCATATGCCGCTGTCCCCATGTGCCGATTGGCTGTTTTTCTTCGGTAGGTAATCTTAAATCTGGAATCAGATACCCATTTTCTTCGTGTTTCTTTCTGTCAATCTCTGATGGAGCCATAGCCATTGCCACCAGCCCTCCCAGGCGCAAGCACAGGGAAGCCCATGATGAAAAGGGAAGCCGAAACAACAGGCTCCCCTTTTCATCTCTAAATTTATCTCTTAATTTTCCCGCTTTGCCTCACCTTGCTCCATGCGCTGCGCAGCGCCCCTTTATAGCTTCGGACCCTTACATAGTACTTCTTCCCTGCCTTCAGCTTTGTGAAGGTGTGGGAGGCTTTTGCCAGCTTCTTTGACTTCACGTCTTTCTTGAAGGCCTTCGACGTGCTTACCTGGACTTGGTACCCTGCCGCCATCCTGTCCTTCACCCACCTCACCGTCAGCTTCCTGCCCTTTGCCGCCTTTGCTGACTTTAGGGACGGCCTCCTTGGGCTTACCTGCACCGTCACCTTCACGGATTCTTTCCCTGCCTTGACAGTTATTTCCGCAACCCCAGTGCCTTTCACGGTCACTTCCCCCGTGTCCTTGGCCACCGCGGCGACCTTCGGCTTATTGCTTGTGAAGGACAGCCTGCTTGCTGACGTTGCCTTGACCTTAAAGGGCTTCGCGCCATAGGTGACTTTATAAAGCGTCTTTTTACAGGTGATGGCGGGGGCTGGCTGCCCCGTCCCCGGCGCCTCCACAATGGCAAAGGCCGCAGACTTGCTCCCAGTGTAGCCGCCCTTGCCTGTGACGGCCGCCTTCGCCGTCCCCACATTAATGTTGTCGCTGTAGGAAACGGTGTAGTCTGTGTTGGGGGCTAAGGTTTTTCCCCCAAGCTTCACCGTTACTGCTGGGGCTTTGGGCTTGCCGTCATAGGTGTAGCTTGCCCTCTCCAAGGTTATAGACGCTTCGGATATGTCCCCTTTCGCTGGGGTATCCGCTTTCTTTATAGTGAATTCCTTCTGCGCGCTTCCTATATAATTTCCTTTTCCTTCAACGGCCACCTTCGCCGTCCCCGCATTGATGTTGTCCTGGTAAGAAACGGTGTAGTCTGTGTTGGGGGCGAGGGTCTTCCCGCCCAATTCCACTGACACTGCCGGGGTCTTGGGCTTGCCGTCATAAATGTAGCTGTCTTTTTCCAAGGTTATGGCTGCTTTGGATATATCCTCAACGGGATTAAAGGCAATACCGTGACTTTGTGCATATTTCTCTGCTTCTGAACCTGGAACTCCAATGATTATAAGGTTCTCGCTGCAATCTGAGAAAGTACCATAACCTATCCCTGTCATGCTGGGGGGAATTGCCACGCTTGTTAAGCTGCTGCATCCTGAAAAGGCAGACTCCCCTATCCATTTCACACTGGATGGGATTTTTGTATTCTTGCATCCCACTACCAGGGTATTGCTTACTGTTTCAATAATCACATTACAATTTTCCCTGCTGTCATACTCCACATTCCCTTCTGATACCTTTAGGCTCTCCAAACTGCTACAACCCCCAAATGCGCCACTACCTATCCATTTCACACTGGATGGGATTTCCACGCTTGTTAAGCCAATGCAGTCTCTAAAGGCAAAATATCCGATACTTTCTATGGCATGGCTTTTATCAAACATTATAGAACGCTGTAAGTGCCTGTTTATGGGCATTTCCAGCGTTTTTTCTTTTTATCCTGTCGCACCAAAAACCGTAAAATCCCGGAAAAACGGTGTCAAAAATGGTGTCTGTTTATGGGATGTGTGTCAGAAGTTTAGCAAGAATAAATTCGCCGGATTCTAAAAAAAGCAGTTGAATTTCAGATACAAAAATGTTATATTATAGAAAAGGAGCAACCGCCCACAATGAACTGAACCCCAAATGTTAGACAAATATCTGACAGGAGGGGTTATTTTTATGCCATTTACTTATGAGCAAAAAGTGCAGGCGGTAAAGCTTGTAAAGGAAGAACATCTTTCTTATTTGAGAGCTGGACGTGCAATCG
>CAJUDE010000014.1 GCA_910585295.1 uncultured Lachnospiraceae bacterium
ATACAGATCCACGATCTGCTGTTTAAATTCCGGAGTGTAAGATTTTTGATTTTTCGCCATGTTGAACATCTCCTTTGCTCTTTCATTTGATAGTATAGGTTGTTCAACTTTTCCTGTCCACACTTATATACTAACACCATCTTTACCCACTCCATTCCTGCCAGGAAATCCCTGCCTGCTGCTTGGTACAGGCAGAAACCCAATACCCGCCAATTTGTTTCTGGGCAAAATAACCAGGATGGTTGCACGTAACAGAAACTTCGCCGCCTTCTTGTTGGATGGAAAAGGAAACCTCTTTCAGTGGGATCCCCAGCCCCTCCCCAGTCATTTTCAGGTAACTTTCTTTCAACGTCCAGATTTGGAAGAAACGCTCCCATTTTTTCCCCTCTGCTTCCCCGTCCTCCCCATGAAAAATATAATCCATCTCTTTCCTACTGCAGCATCGGCGCACCACAGGCATCCGCACTTCCCTGGCCTTTTCGGCATCCACGCCAATTTCACAGCCAGAAATGCCGCATGCAACGAACCCATCCGTATTCGTCCTGTTAAAGTGGATATCCCCTTCTCCAGCCCAGTATGGCTTACCATGGATTCCTTTCCGAATATATTCTTTCTGAAATCCGATGCCGTAACAATTATAGAACCCACACTGCAATATTTTATCTGCAAGGTTCCTCTGATATACTAAATATGCCCCTGGATGCCCCGTTCTTTGGGAACAAAATGTGTAATATATTGTAGCCATATGCCCCATCCCCCAGAATATGAATTCCATGGTACCCTTTCAACATGGCTGGCTGCCGCCCCCGCCCCATTGTAGGATATTTTCCCCAATCCCTCAATCATAAGGGACTTGGGTGCTTTGCTGCGCCGAGTGCGGTCGCTTTCGCGACATCTTCCTCTCGCACGAATGTGCCTATTATTTTGATTCTATTAGGACGGCATATTCACGTTTTCGCGTGACAGTGCTTTCCTATAGAATCAAAAAAGGGAACTGTAAAAACTTCCAGCTCCCAGTTTCCAGCCAAAGAAGGGACTCGAACCCTCGACCTACGCATTACGAATGCGACGCGCTACCAACTGCGCCACTTTGGCATACCTTATAAAATCTTTGATTATTATATCTGTTTTTTCCTGATTTTGCAATACTTTTTTTATAAAAAATAAATTTTTCTAGTTCCTCTTGACATTTTTCCTTTTCCCTTTATAATAGATTTTGTTTATTATTATTAAACAAAAAATCTATTATTAGTTTGACTTTACAATTACTATACTTGAAGTTTATTTTAAGCAGCATTATTTTACCGTTGTTTCCACAGTTTAGAAAGGACAGCTATTATGGATATCGGGCATCGCATGAAAGAACTGCGCATCCAATATGGCCTGACCCAGCAGGAACTGGCAGACCGGAGCGAACTTTCCAAGGGGTTTATCTCACAATTGGAGCGCAACCTCACCTCCCCTTCTGTTGGAACGCTCCTTGACATCATACAGTGCCTAGGCACAACCCCGGCAGAATTTTTCACAGACCAGGAGCCAGAGCAGATTGTTTTTAAGCAAGAGGATTATTTTATGAAAGAAAATGAAGAACTGCGCCATACGGTCAAATGGGTCATCCCCAACGCGCAGAAAAATGCCATGGAGCCTGTGCTGATGACGCTTTCCCCCCATGGCGTTTCCGAAACGCACCTTCCCCATGAAGCGGAAGAATTTGGGTATGTCTTAAAAGGCTCCATCAAGCTTTGTTATGGCCCGCGCTCGTTTGTGGTGAAACAAGGGGAATCATTTTACTTTAAAGCAGAAAAAAAACATTACATTGAAAATTGCGGCGGCAGGGAAGCCATCATCCTTTGGGTTTCCACTCCCCCAAGTTTTTAGGAGGAACTATCGGCAATGAGCAAACGACTAATTGATTTACAGCATATCACCAAATCTTTTGACAAGCAGACAGTCCTGGATGATTTAAACCTCTATATCCGTGAGAACGAATTTTTGACCTTATTAGGCCCTTCTGGCTGCGGCAAGACAACAACCCTTCGGATTATTGGCGGGTTCGAGACGCCAGATTCTGGGAACATTATTTTTGATGGGAAAAATATTACCAGCCTTGCCCCTAACGAACGGCAGCTTAACACCGTTTTCCAGAAATACGCCCTGTTCCCCCATATGTCTATCGCGGAAAATATTGCCTTTGGCTTAAAAATCAAAAAGAAAAGCAAATCGTATATTGATGATAAAATTAAGTATGCATTGAAGCTAGTCAACCTGGACGGCTTTGAAAAAAGGAGCGTGGACTCACTAAGCGGCGGGCAGCAGCAGCGTATTGCCATTGCCCGCGCCATTGTAAACGAACCCAAAGTGCTTCTTCTGGACGAGCCTTTAGGGGCGTTGGATTTAAAGCTTCGCCAGGATATGCAATATGAATTGATCCGGCTGAAAAATGAACTTGGCATCACCTTTATATATGTTACGCACGACCAGGAAGAGGCTTTAACCATGTCCGACACAATTGTAGTTATGAACCAGGGATATATCCAGCAAATTGGCACGCCAGAAGATATATATAATGAGCCAACCAATGCATTTGTTGCAGATTTTATAGGGGAAAGCAACATTATCCATGGCATAATGCTGCAAGACCGGCTGGTCAAGGTCCTGGACGTCACATTCCCATGCGTGGACGAAGGCTTTGGGAATAATGTCCCTGTGGACGTAGTGATCCGTCCAGAAGATGTGGAACTGGTTGAGCCAGGGCAAGGCATGCTGGAAGGGGATGTGGTTTCCCTGATATTCAAAGGCGTCCACTGGGAAACGGAAGTGCTTGCCAATGGATATGAATGGCTGGTGCAGACCACCCAAATGCACCCAGTCGGGACCCATGTGGGCATCCGGGTAGACCCCTTCAATATCCAGATTATGAACAAACCCGAATCCAGTGATGAAAAGGCGGTGGAATCTGATGTTTAATTTAAAACGCCAGCTATTGTCTGGCCCCTACTTATTATGGATGGTTGGATTTATCTTAATGCCTGTAGTAATGATTTTGTATTATGCATTCACCACCACCAGCGGGCATTTTACCTTATTAAACATAACTTCCATTTTTGCATCCATCCACATGAAATCGTTGTTTTTATCCCTGAAGCTTGCGCTTGCATGCACCGCTATCTGTCTGGCGCTGTCTTATCCATTGGCAATGATTTTGAACAATATGAAACAGAGAAGCCAGGGGTTTATTGTATTTATTTTTATACTGCCTATGTGGATGAACTTTATGCTCCGTATCCTAGCATGGAAATTGCTCCTATCTAATAACGGCGTAATTAATATGGTGCTGGAAGCCATAGGGCTTCCCGGGCTGGATGTGCTGAATACCCCTTCCGCCGTGGTGTTTTGCATGGTGTATGACTTCCTGCCCTTTATGATACTTCCAATTTACAATGCCATGTCCCGGATTCAGCAAGACATTATTGAGGCTGCCAGGGATTTGGGGGCTGGGACTGCCACAATCTTCTTTAAAATCATTGTGCCGCTCACGACGCCCGGCGTAATCAGCGGCATTATTATGGTGTTTGTCCCTGCCCTGACCTCTTTTGCCATATCTGACCTGTTAGGGGGCGGCAAGGTATTGCTGATTGGGAATGTAATTGAGCAGGCATTTATGCAGGAATATAATTGGAACCTGGGTTCTGGGCTGTCCCTTGTGCTTATGGTATTTGTAATTGCAAGTATGGCGTTGATGAGTTCCAAAGGTGAAAAAGGAGGTGCCAGCGTATGGTAAAGAAATCTGTGGAACGGATTTACCTGTCACTTATTTTTTTGTTTTTATACCTCCCAATTGCAGTGTTAATCATACTCTCTTTTAATAACTCCAAAACAAAAGTCCAATGGGGAGGATTTACCCTAAAATGGTATAAAAACTTGTTTTCCACCAGTTCCATTATGGAAGCGTTCTGGACCACAATCCTTATATCCCTGGCTTCTGCGCTGATTGCAACCTTGCTCGGCACGCTGGCCGCTCTAGGGATTGACGCCATGAAAAAAAGGAACCAGGCTATTATGGTTGGCGCGACCAACATCCCCCTGCTCAATGCAGATATTGTGACAGGGCTTTCTATGATGCTGCTGTTTGTGCGTTTTACAAGGCTTGGCATAGGCACTGTCCTAATTGCCCATATTACGTTCAATATCCCCTATGTAATATTGAACGTGCTTCCCAAGCTAAAACAAAGCAGCCGTACAGCCTACGAAGCGGCGCTGGACCTAGGGGCAACCCCTATGTATGCATTTTTTAAAATTGTCTGGCCGCAGATAAGCCCTGGCGTGTTTTCTGGCTTCCTTATGGCAATGACCATGTCGTTGGATGATTTTTCTGTCACCTATTTTACAAAAGGGGCCGGCATCAACACATTATCCACTATGATTTACACTGAGATGCGCAAAGGCATCCGGCCGGAAATGTACGCGTTGTCCACAATCTTGTTTTTACTTGCGTTTGTGCTGCTGCTGTTTATGAATTTCGGCCCTTCTGCCCACAAAGATAAAAATGGAACTTAAAGGAGATTCCCTATGAAACGAAAAAAAACAATACTTCTTTTGCTCTGCACCCTTGGCATTTTGGGGCTTTTTACAGGATGTGGGGCTAAAGATTCAGAGAACACGCTGACTGTCCTAAACTATGGCAAATACCTTGACCCAGAAGCAATTGAAATGTTTGAAGAAGAAACAGGGATTAAAGTAGACTATGAAGAATATGTCACCCCAGAAAATATGTATACCAAATACCGTGCTGGGGCAATCGACTATGATTTAATCTGCACTTCCGACTATATGGTTGAGAAACTAATCCAAGAAGGGGAGGTGCTGGAACTGGACTATGCAAATATCCCCCTTTCAAACAACCTGGATTCCGAATATTTTGAATTTTCCAAATCCTTTGACCCAGAAAACAAATATGCAATCCCTTACTTTTTCGGGACGGTAGGCATCCTTTACAATAAAAGCATGGTAGAGGAATCCAAGGTAAATTCCTGGAATATCTTATGGGATAAGGATTATTCCGGGCAGATTATTATGGCTGATTCCGTACGCGATTCCTTTATGGTCGCATTGAAAATATTAGGCTGTTCCTTAAATACTACCGACGATGCAGAATTGAAACAGGCGCAGGATTTGTTAATCCAGCAAAAGCCCTTGGTCTATTCCTATTTGGTCGACGAAGCGCAGGATGAAATGATTTCAGAAAATGCCGCCATGGCAGTCGTCTATTCTGGCGAAGCTGGGTATGCATTAGAATTCAATGAAAACCTGGCTTTTTCCGTGCCAGAAGAAGGCTCCAATATGTGGATTGACTCCTGGTTCATCCCAAAATCAGCAAAACACAAAGAACATGCAGAGAAATTTTTAAATTTCCTTTGCCGGGAAGATATCTCCATGATGAATTTTGATTATGTATATTATGCAACCCCTAACAAGAAAACAAAAGAATCCCTGGATTTGGAGCTTCAGGAAAATACTACAATCTTCCCACTTAAGCAAACCTTGGATAACTGTGAAGTGTTAAAACCGTTAGATGATGAAGCTACTATGAAGCTGAACCTGCTCTGGAAAGAGGTCAAATCGGCAGATTAGGCAGCTAATCCATACCGATATTATAGTCAAATATCCCGCCCCTTGGGGCGGGATATTTGGTCTGCACTCCGTTTCGGTCGGCGCTGAACGTGTGCCGCTGGCACACAGCGCCCCTCGCGGCATTCGCCAAATATCCGCGCAAGCGCGGCTGCTTGGCTCATTGCTCGCGGGAATAAAGCCCTGGCAATATGCCAGGGCTTTACATTTCTCTTATTTATTTCTTTGTAGCATACATGAAATATTTCATACCAAAAACAGTTGCACGAATGCCTTCTACATTTGGTTTCTGCATATAGATATCATTGTAGTAGTAAAGCGGAACAACCGCCCAGGTTTCCATCAGCATATCTTCTGCCTTATGCATTAAGTCCACACGTTTTGCAAAATCTGCAGTATTGCGGATTTCTGAAACTAATGCATCGTATTCCTTCCAATCTGGTGCGGAATCGCTCTTATCGCCTTTTCCTAACTGCATGTCATTGTTACCAGAATCAGAAGTAAAGATCTCTAACATATTCACTGGGTCGTTGTAATCAGCAAGCCATCCTTCACGTGCGATTGTAAAGCTTCCCTGTTTCCTGTTCTCAAGGAATACGTTCCAATCCTGCGTCTGGATTTCAAGGCCAATTCCAAGAAGAGCCAAATCCTGCTGTACTGCCTGTGCAATTGCCACATGGCCAGTCCCTTCATTGGTCAGGTATACCATGTTAATTGCCGGGTCGATCTTATAAGTGCCATCGCCATTATCTGTAAAGCTGTATCCAGCTTCTTCCATTAATTTCTTTGCGTCTTCTACCATTGCCGCGCCAGTGTTTGTCGCATCATAGTAGCTGGTGTCGCCTTTAAATTCACCGCCATTCCCATCAGCCATTCCAAGTGGAACAAAGGTATCAGCAGGAACCTGCCCAGACTGCCCAATATTCTCCACGATAAACTGACGGTCAATCAGAAGGTTCATAGCCTGGCGCATCTTTGCGGCTTCTTCTACTGTTTTGCCATCAAAAACAGGGTCATTCACATTAAAGCCAATGTAGTATGTTCCAAGGTTATCTAAAATGCCAAATTCTGGGTTTGTTCCATTCAAGGAAGAAATTTCATCATTTGGCACTGTGTCAATGTAATCAACGTTGCCACTGTTATATGCAGCATAAATTGCCGTATCATCTGCGCTTAACATAAACTGAAGCTCTTCCATAGTCACATTTGCAGCATCATGGTAATTAGCATTCTTCTTATAAACCATGCTTTCATTATGGTTCCAAGACTCCAATGTATATGCGCCGTTGCATACAAACCCTGGCTCTTCCGCCCATTTTCCAGGATTGGTCTTATCTGGGTCTGCCGCCTCTACAGAAGCCTGATGCACTGGCAAGAAGGTTGGGAATGCCATTAAATCGTTAAAGTATGGGCATGGGCTAATCAATGTAATTACCAATGTATAGTCATCGGTAGCTTCCACAGAAAGGGTCCCATCATCTTTCCTTGCAATAATATCAAACAAGTACGCATAATCTGCCGCTGTCTCTTGTGCAATTGCACGGTTCCAGCTATAAATGAAATCCTGTGCCTTTAAGTCGTCCCCATTGCTCCATTTGGACTCTTTTATCTTAACAGTATAAACAGTTCCATCCTCAGACACTTCCGGCATTGCAGTTGCCAGGTCTGGAATCAGCTTACCTTCCTCGTCATAAGTATATAACCCTGCAAAGGTATTTACTGCGAGGCATCCGCCGTCTACCGTACTGCTCAATGCCGGGTCAAGGTATTTCGGTTCAGAAGCCAAGTTAATGTACAGCACATTCGTATCTGAGTTTGTAACAGAGCCTCCCTCATTTGACTCGCCTGCATTCCCTGCGTCTGACCCTGACGCATCGTCAGCCCCGTCTGTCTTCTCTGTGTTGGTATTATTGGCTGCATTGTCTTTTTTATTGTTCCCGCCGCAAGCGGTAAGGCTCAATGCCATGCATGCAACCAGCAATACTGATACCAGTTTCTTTTTCATATTATTTCCTCCTATTGAAATATATTGAACTCTATGTTTTCACCCTGAAGCAGAAGCTCCATGGAAAAAACCTTATTTATTCCAGCATGCAACCATATGGCCGTTGCCCCTGTCTGTCAATTGGGGCATCTCTGCGGCGCATTGTTCTGTGGCATACTGGCACCTGGTCCGGAATGGGCATCCGGTTGGCATTTTCAGGGGGCTTGGCACATCCCCTTCCAAAATAATACGTTTGCTCTTCCTTGCTGTCTCTGGGTCTGGAATCGGGACCGCAGACAGCAGGCTCAAGGTATATGGATGCATTGGGTTGGCGTTCAACTCGTCTGCATCCGCCAATTCCATCATTTTGCCAAGGTACATAACCGCTATGCGGTCTGATATATGGTGTACAATCAAAAGGTCGTGGGCAATAAATAAATATGCCACTCCCAATTTTTCCTGCAGTTCCTCAAACATATTGACAACCTGCGCCTGGATGGATACGTCCAATGCGGAAACAGGCTCGTCACAAACAATAAATTTGGGGTTTACCGCTAACGCCCGGGCAATCCCGATACGCTGCCTCTGCCCGCCGGAAAATTCATGGGCATAGCGCATTGCATGTTCTGCATTCAGCCCTACTAACTCCATAAGCCCAAGGATTTTCTCCCTGCGCTCATTCCGGTTGGAATACAGCCCATGCACATCCAAAGGCTCCCCTATAATATCCTCTACCGTCATACGTGGGTTCAGGGAAGAATATGGGTCCTGGAACACCATTTGCATCTGTTTGCGGTATGGCAGCATATTCACATCAACTTTTGTGCCAATTACTGGCTTGCCATCCGCCCCCAGCACGATTTTCCCTTTTTCATCATATTGTTCCCCACTGTCGAAAAGCACTTCTCCATCGAACTCAATGCGGCCTGCCGTTGGCTGGTACAAACGCAGCAGGGTCCTCCCTACTGTGGTCTTGCCACATCCTGATTCCCCTACAAGCCCAAGCGTCTCCCCAGGCTTCACCGCAAAAGAAATATCATCCACTGCCTTCAGCGGAATTGTCTTAAATCCCTGGCGCACGGGAAAGTACTGCTTTAAGTGATTTACTTTTAACAGATACTTTTCGTTTTCACTCATGACCGTTCTCCTTCCTGTGCTTTATACAGCTCTTTTATATTCATCCAACAGCTTGCCAGATGCGTGTCACTGACGCGCAGCTCTTCCGGTTTCTCCCTCAAACAAATTTTCATTGCCGCATCGCACCTAGGACAGAATGCGCAGCCTGCCGGCATCTGGAGCAGGTTGATTGGCGTCCCTCCAATGGGAACCAGCTTTTCATTCATATTATCCGCTTTTGGTATGGAACGGAGCAGCCCTTTGGTATACTCATGCGCTGGGGCATAGAAAATATCATCCGCCGTCCCCCGTTCACAGACGCGGCCGCCATACATCACAAGAATCTCGTCGCACATGCTTGCAATTACGCCTAAGTCATGGGTAACCATAATAATTGCCATCCCAAGCTTCTTCTGCAGTTCCTGCATCAGCTCTAAAATCTGTGCCTGAATTGTCACATCCAACGCCGTGGTAGGCTCGTCCGCTATCAAGATATCTGGCTCGCACACTAATGCCATGGCAATCATTACACGCTGGCGCATACCGCCAGACAGTTCATGGGGATACTGTTTCAAACGGCTCTCTGGCTCATTTACCCCAACCAAAGTCAAAATCTCAATTGCCCGTTCCCTTGCTTGTTTCTTATCTTTATCTGTATGGAGCAAAATTGCTTCCATCAATTGGCTCCCAACGGTAAATACCGGATTCAGGCTGGTCATTGGGTCCTGGAAAATAATGGAGCATTTCTCCCCACGGAATTTCTGCATCTGAAGCCTATTCCATTTTGTAATATCTTCCCCATGGAACCTCACTTCCCCTCCGGTGATTTTACCTGTCTCTGCAAGGATCTGCATAATAGAATATGCGGTCACTGACTTACCAGAACCAGATTCCCCTACAATCCCTAATGTTTTTCCTTGCTCTAAGGTAAAAGAAATCCCATTTACTGCCTGAACCTCCCCATTCTCTGTAAAGAAGCTGGTATGGAGGTCTTTCACTTCCAAAATATATTTATTCTCTTCGCCCATATGCTTTTATCTCCTTAATTTATTTCAATTTAGAGTCGAATGCATCACGAAGACCATCGCCCAGTAAATTCAACGCCAACACAATCAAGCAAATAGCAATTGCAGGGATTACAAGCCGCAGAGGATAGGACTGCATGCCCGCCCTGGCATCATTTGCAAGGCTTCCCAAAGAAGTCAGCGGGTCAGAAACGCCCAATCCCAGGAAGCTCAAATAGCTTTCTGTAAAAATCGCGCTTGGCACCTGCAATGCAGTGGTAATGATAATAACGGACAAACAGTTTGGCAAAATATGCTTCCTTAAAATCCTGCCGTTTTTCGTGCCAATGCACCTTGCCGCCAACACATATTCATTGTTCTTAATCGTAAGGATCTGGCCTCTAATCAATCGCGCCATGCTGACCCAGTACAGCAGCCCAAACACAATAAAAATCGAAATCATATTCGTTCCCAATGCCTGCAGGACGGTCCCTTCAATGAAAGATTTCAGCGTCTCATTCAGCACTACCGATAGCAGGATAATAATCAGCATATCCGGCAGGGAATATATAATATCTACAATCCGCATCATCACAAGGTCGATGGCCCCGCCAAAATACCCGGCTATGGACCCATACAGCAATCCAATAATCAGCACCATGATAGACGCCACGACGCCAACGGAAAGGCTTACCCGGGTTCCATAAATGACGCGGATAAAATAATCCCTGCTCAAACTGTCAGTGCCAAAAATATGCGGGAACAGCTTCTCCCCTGTTTCCTCCATATACTTTGTTTCCAGTTTAGAATATTCAAACGGCTCTAAATTCGCCGCTGTCTTATCACGGATGCCGTTTACTGAAATAATCTGTGAATATTTGTACGGCACAATCATTGGCGCAATAATAATCGTTGCAATAATCAGCACCAGCACCACAATACTCCCCATCGCCAGAGGGTTTTTCCGCAAACGCCTCATGCCATCCTTAAAGAAAGTCGTAGACTCCCCCATAACATCTTGCTGTTTCTTCTCGTCCTCTGTCGCCTGGTCAAAATCTTTATCATTAAATTTACTCAAATCCACCTGTGCGGAAAAGAGCTGCCTTTTCTTCAATCCCTGATTCTCAAGCATACTCTCTATCGTCCTTTCTGTCCTTCTCTCATCTTTTATTCAAATGTGATCCTTGGGTCAATCATCTTATAAGCAATGTCTGTAAGCAGGTTCGCAACAACCATTAAAATAGCGAGGAAAAGCGTAACCGCCATAATCATCGTATAATCACGGTTTACAATGCTGGTGACAAACGTAGACCCAAGCCCTCCAATGGTAAAAATATTCTCTACCACCATGGAGCCAGTCAGGATATACGCAACCATTGGCCCAACGTAAGTAACGACAGGGACCAGGGCATTGCGCAATGCATGCTTAAAAATCACTTTCCATCCTGGAACGCCTTTTGCTTTTGCAGTGCGGACATAATCCTGGTTCAAAGCGTCCAACATACTGGTCTTTGTTAAACGGGTAATGTACGCCATGGGATATACACTCAATGCGATAATTGGCAAGACATAATTCGGATTGCTAGATGACCAAACAGGGAACCATCCAAGCTTCAGGCAGAATATCAAAAGAAGCAGAGTAGCAAACACAAAAGATGGCATCGCTGTCCCCAATGTTGTGAAAAAAATGATAAGCCGGTCAGGCAGCCGGTTACGGGTTAAGGCTGCAATGCTTCCAAGCACCAGGCCAATTACAATAGCAACTGCCGCCGCCATGCCCCCTAACTTTGCCGACACCTGGAACCGTGACGTAATTTCATTCCAAATATCACGTCCATTATGCAGGGACACGCCCCAGTCCCCATGCAACAGGTTCTTCAGGTAAAGCGCATACTGCTCTGGCAAGGGTTTGTCCAAATTATATCTTTCCTCCAGAACTTTCTGCGCCTCTGCGCTTGTGGCCTTCTCTTTATTAAACGGCCCTCCAGGAATAATATTCATTACAAAAAATGTAATGGCGCTGACAATAAATATTGATATAATTGCCAATATAAGTCGTTTTCCAATATACTTTGCCACTTTCCTCTCTCCTACTTTCTGTATTTTTGATTTCAAAGGTCAAAGCGGCATGCTTAGCCTGAACCGCGCTGCAGCCCAAAGCAATCCTGCCCTTTTGCATCAGGACCCATCTTTTCTATAGCACCACTTTAATCTTTTAAATTGTATAAAAAAACATAATTACATTATACATGTCAATTGACATTTGTCAATAAAAAACTTCGGGAAACACCTTCCATTTTATTGAATAAACCCTAATTTTGCACAGTTTTTATGGCAAAAAACAGTATAGCCATTTCCTTCCCTGCACCATTATTTTTGTAAAAACAAAAAATTTTCCTTGCATATTTTTACGCTGTGTGTTATGATGAGAAGCAAATATTTTTTCTATCATGCATTACTTCCCATCTGCCAGCACAGCTAGGAGGTAATATGACATACGAAGCATTCAAACAGCGGCTGTTACAGAGCTTGCAAGAATTTTTCCCACACGGCACGCACATTTCCATTCGCCAATTCCCCCATAACAACCATATTATTTTAGATGGGCTTACAATTCTAGAACCAGGCAGCAACGTCTCCCCTACCATTTATTTAAACCATTATTATGGGCATTACCAAAAAGGCTCTACTTTTGCAGCGCTCCAAAGCAAGATTCTCCAATACTATTTTGACCATAGCAGCGTCCGAACGGTTGACACTTCTTTTTTCTCCCATTTTGACAATATCCGCGCCAGAATTGCTTATAAATTAATCCACTATGGGAAAAACAAGGAGCTTCTAGCAGAAATCCCCCATTTGCCTTTCCTTGACCTGGCAATTATCTTTTACTGCCTAATGCAGTCTGGCAGTTCTAACCATGCATCCATCTTAATCTACAATGAGCATCTGGCCTACTGGGATATCCCGAAAGAAGCCTTGTTTGCCCTGGCACAGAAGAACACCCCCCTCCTGCTCCCCCATACCTTTGACTCGCTGGCGGATTTGATTCTGCCTACCATGAAAATGCTGCCAGACGAAGACCTCCACACTGCGCAAAAGCCCCTGGATTCAGAAATGGTCCCCATGTATGTGCTTACCAACCGCCAAAGGCTTAATGGCGCCTGCTGCATACTCTATCCCGATGTGCTGGGGCAGATTGCAAGCCAGTTCCAAGACAGCCTTTATATCCTGCCAAGCAGTATCCATGAAGTGATCATACTTCCCGCCTCCTGCGCAGGCGATGCAACAGAGCTGGCTGACCTTGTAAGGGAAATTAACCTGACAGAAGTTTCCCCAGAAGAAATTTTATCTGATTCGGTGTATTGCTATAACCAGGAGGATGGAAAAATTTCCAAAATTTAAGGCTGCGCAGCAAAGTGCGCAGCCCGAACAAAACAATATATTTATTTTCTAAGATTTACAAACTCAGGTACAGCGCTTCGTATTTCCCTGCGGATGCCTGCCAGGAATTATCCATCGCCATGCAACGTTTCATCATGGCACGCCATTCTTTCGGATGGTTACAAAATACATCATAAGCATACCGGACAACCGCCAGCATCTCATGTGCATTGTAATTCGTAAAGCTGAACCCTGTGCCTGTCTGCCATATCTCATTGTATGCCTCTACAGTATCTTTCAACCCGCCTGTCTCCCGGACAATTGGAATTGTTCCATAACGCATGCTAATTAATTGGCTTAGCCCACACGGCTCAAACTGCGAAGGCATAAGGAATGCGTCTGCGCCCCCATAAATCATATGCGCCAGTTCTTCACTGTAGCCTATGGTTGCAGACACCCTATCTGGGTATTTCCAGTCAAAATGCCGGAAAAAATCCTGAAATTGCTCTTCCCCTGTCCCAAGCACGGCAAACTGCACATTCATAGTGTCCATCATTTCTTCCATCACAGCACGGACCAAGTCAAACCCTTTCTGCTGGGTCAGCCTGGATACCATGCCTATCACCATAGCAGAGCTATCTTTTTGAAGCCCCAATAAGTCCTGAAGCCTTTCTTTGTTCTTCTTCTTTTTGGTTATGCTTTTCCCATTAAAATGTACCCTAATCTGAGGGTCAGACATAGGGTCGTACTCCTTTACGTCAATCCCATTGACGATGCCTGAAAGCTTTCCTGAAACCTCCCGCATAACGCCATCTAGGCCTTCGCCGCCTTCCTGGCACTGTATTTCCCTGGCATATGCCTCACTCACCGTATTGACCCAATTTGCATGGAGTATCCCTGCTTTTAGGAAATTCGTCTCCCCATAAGCCTCCATAGCGCCATAACGGCAATCTGCCGGCAAGTCCCTGCAGTTCTCAATATCATCAATCTTCCATCTGCCCTGAAATTTCTGGTTGTGGATTGTCAATATTGTTTTCATATTCTTGTAAAAAGAATTTTCCCTGTAAAACACATTCAAAAACACCGGGATTAACGCTGCTTGCCAGTCATGGCAGTGTATAATGTCCGGGCAGAACCCAAGTTCTGGCAAACATGCCAGGACAGCCCTGCAGTAAAATGCAAACTTATTCACATCTTCAAAAATCTGGTTATAGGGGCTGTTCCCTGCAAAATAATGCTCATTGTCAATAAAATAATACCATACCCCCTCCACCTGTGTTTCATAAATCCCTATGTACTCTTGCCCCCTTGGCATATCTGCATAGAATTCTGTCACATAGCTCAATTTTTGCCTGCAGTTTTCAGGAATGCACAGGTATTTTGGCAGAACAACCCTAACGTCAAATTTCTCCTTATCCAGATATTTTGGCAAAGCGCCAACAACATCTGCCAACCCCCCTGTTTTAATAAATGGATTCCCCTCGGATGCTGCAAAGAGTATTCTCTTCATGTACAAAAACCTCCTACTTATTCTCTCAGTTTATATTCTAACCGAATTTTGTCGGCAATTAAAGCTATAAATTCAGAATTTGTAGGTTTTCCTTTTCCATTATGTATCGTATAGCCAAACAGTTCATCTATTGTATCCATTTTCCCCCTGCTCCATGCAACTTCAATCGCATGGCGGATCGCCCGTTCCACACGGCTTGGCGTAGTCTGGTACTTTTTAGCAATGCCCGGATACAAGATTTTTGTGATAGAATTAAGCATCTCCATATCCCTGACAGACATAATAATTGCCTCCCTCAAATATTGGTAACCTTTGATATGCGCGGGAACTCCTATCTCATGGATAATATTTGTCACATCACTTTCTAGGTTCCGTTCCTCCAGCTCCTGCTTTTTCTCATATGCATTCACTTTGCGCACTTCGTTTCCTTTCGGTACCTCTGCACTCCTTACATGCTTTATGCGGTTCAGTACTACATCATTATCAAAGGGTTTCATAATATAATAATCCGCGCCTAAAGAAAATGCATCTTCAGTAATTTTCTCCTGACCAATTGCAGTGATCATAATGAATGCTGGGTGTTTTTTCATATTTTTGTCATTTCTGATTTTGTCCATTACTGTCAAACCATCTAATTTTGGCATAACGATATCTAAAAGTACTACATCAGGCTCCTTCTTTTTTATCATTTCGTATGCCTCTTCCCCATCTTTCGCTGTCCCTACCACTTGAAGCCCTTCATCGCTCCTTACAATATCACCCAATTCCCTCAGCATTCTCTCATTATCATCTGCAATTGCCACATTTAATTTTTCCACGTAATATTCCCTCCTGTTGATTTTCATACTAATCCCTCATAAAAGGCAACTATTTGTATTATATCTTCAATGAATTGTTCCTTCAACGAAAAGATTTCCCCCTTTTTCGACAAAGGATCCCTGTAATACTCACTTTGACACGAAAGCTGTCGCCTTATTACTATTTTCCTATGACGATACTATCATATCGGCTGAACGATCGTAGATTTTGTCGAAATATGTCGCATCATTTTTGAAATATCCCTTTTTGTGGCAATTAACCTGCTTTTGGCAGGCTTTTAAAAATAATTGTACTGTCCCCGACGCCTGCATATCAAATATACTGCCAGCATAAACGTGAAAAATTCCGCAAGCGGGACTGCCAGCCCTACGCCAGTTACCTTTAAAAATCTAGGCAAGGCTAGGAGGAACACTGTAATAAACCCAAATGCCCGCAGAAAAGATAATGGCTGCAGACGCTCTCCCATTGGATAATGCCGTAAATAAAGCGGAAGCAAAAATATTGCATCCTGAGAACAGGAAACTAAATGAACAAATAGCAAACCCATTTTTCGTAATCTCAAATACATTCCTGTTATTCTCAGCAAATACCTTTGCAATGCTTTCCCCGCCAAGCAAGGCAAACAGAAATACAATGGACGACAATGCGTTTGTTCCTACAAACCGCGCTGCGAAAATAGTGCCTGCCATTGTGTATAATCCCATAAGCAACATTATTACCATACTTAGAAAAACAAATCTGATCAGGGATACCACATCAAAGTTTTTTGCTAATGGATTCTTTTGTGTTTTTGCCATTCCTTGTTCCCTCCTTGTTTTTTGGAGGAAGCACGAAGCGCTGTGTTGGATACCCATATTCCACAAGCAGTTCCCGTTCCCTAAAACCAAGGGATTGGTATTCTTCCCGATAGCCTGTATCTGCCTTATCGCCTGCACGGTATGTCGTTAAGGCAATCTCTTTTCCGTAAAACAGCCCTTGTTCCAGCTTATCAAGGAACAGCTTAGTAATGCCAAGGCTCCGGTACTGTGGATGGACAGCCAAAAAATCTATGTTGCCTGCATCGGGGGAAAATCCTGCCACGCCAACTGCCAAATTGCCATCCTTTAAAATCAAAGCTTTTTTATCAGCGATATACCGATACAGGTTTGCAGCGTAGCTGCCTCTGTCCAAACAGGGATAGCCGTCAACCGCAAGGCTTACCAGCTCCATCCAGCCATCTACATCCGCGGGCGTAGCAAATTTTATATTTTCTTTTTTGAAATCCATTGTTATAGGCTCCTCCTTCAGATGGATTTCAAGCTGCAGCGGGTAGAAGCTTCCCGTTTCCCGGAATTTTGCCGGGGATGTTTTATACAGCGCTTTAAAGGTATCTGTAAACGCCTGCTGGCTTTCATAGCCACACATAAGGGCGACCTCAAGAATCGGTTTTTTAGAATACACAAGAAGTTTGGCAGCTTCCGTAAGCTTACGCCTTTTTGCGTAGCCATGGATGGTCAACCCCACCGTATTTGCAAACGTCCGATGTAGATGGTATTTGGAATAGTGCAACGCCAACGCCACCCTATTTAACTCCATTTTTTCATACAGATGCCCTTCAATATAATGGACTGCCTGTGAAACAATGCGCATTGCCTGGACTCGCACCATGCTCCCTCCTTCCTAATTGTTTACCTATGCTATTTTGGCATAGCGGCACACCCTTTTTGTGTTCCTTGTTTGCCTCCTGCATTGTTCAGGCATAATGGTATGCCCATGCAGGAGCCATAAGGGATTGTAACACAAGGAGCTTCCTGGCCTTTTCATGATTCTTGCTATATTTACAAGGAAACTAGGGATTTCCCATTGGCCCAAGCACGAGGTATTCTTTATGCGTTTCTGTTTTCGTCTTTTTTAGGTTTCAATCCTCCTTCCGAAAAGAATAAGCCTATTAAGGTAAAACCTATCCCTAACGCGGCAACCGCCAAAATATCCCCAATAGGGTTTCGTTCCAACTTTGAGCCGTTGAAACTAACAAGGCATATGCCTGCCATGGCAACCATAAAGCCTACAAAAAATTGCGGCTCCCGTTTTTCTTCTGTTTTTAAAAACACCTGAGATAACACAGCAGTAAAAAATAGGGCTACAGAAATAATAACGCCAACATTAGAAGCCATTGAGGTTAAAGCTATGTTTTCAAGCAGATAAGATAAACAAATCCCGCTGCCCCGTAATTTCTTCTGCCAATGACAGCATAGTTTCTTTTGAGATATTCAAGCCTCTATAATCAAAAGTCCCTCCGTCACATTACACACAACTGTGGTTATCGTTTGGGTTAAGCAAAACAATCCTCTAAAGGGCTTTCTTACTTTTGCACTATTTTGCAGATTGTCTCTATATTAGCGGTTGCCGGGAACATATCCACGCAGCAGATTTGTTCCACCTTATAGCCTCTCGCCAGAAGCGCCTCCAAATCCCGTGCCAAGCTGCTGGGTTTACAAGAAATATAAAGCATCTGCCCCACCCCATAGCCAATAATCTGTTCTAAGGCTTTTGGGTGGATGCCTTCCCTTGGCGGGTCTAGGACAATGAAATCTGGCTGTTCTTCAATATTGCCCAAAACTTTCCAGACATCCCCAGCCAAAAATTCACAATTCTGCAAATTATTCCGCTTTGCATTCCCTTTTGCCGCCTCCACTGCTTCCTCCACGATTTCCACGCCTATCACTTTTTTTGCCACAGGGGCAAGGATTTGCGCAATAGTGCCTGTGCCGCTATACAAATCGTATATAATTTTTCCATTCCCAGCATCCTTTATATATTCCCTTGCCTTTTCATACAGCACTTCCGCCCCCAGGGAGTTTGTCTGGAAAAAAGAAAATGGGGTGATGCAAAAACGAAGCCCCAACAATTCCTCATAAAAACATCCCGAACCATGCAAAACCCTAGTTCCCTGGTCAATTACGGCATCTGCCAAACTGTCATTATGTGTGTTCAGTATCCCAACTACGTTCCCTTCCAATGGCAAGTCCAGAATAACTTTACAAAACCCTTCCAATAAAGTTTCTTCCGCCTTTCCAGAAATTTGTGTTGTAGACACCAAATCCACCAGGATGTCCCCAGTTTTCACTGCCTTCCTAACCAGCAAATGCCTAAGGTACCCTCTATGGCTCGTTTTATGGTAATAAGGCACCCCCCTTTCCCCGCCTTCTGTTTTAAGGGGGTTCTCGCAATTCTGGAAATAGAGCAACGCAGCCGACAAAATATCTGAATAATCCTGATCCGCAATCTTGCACCCTGCCACAGTGATAATATCATGGAAACTACCCCGCTTATGCATCCCTAAAGATAACGGCCCATCTTTATAGCTGTCCCCAAAAGAGAATTCCATCTTATTCCGATACCCAAACTGCCGCGGGCTGCTATAAATACCTTCAAATATACTTTCAAAATCAGAGCTGCCGTCCCGTTCAAATACTGGCTGTAACAACTCTTTTACTTGCTGTGTTTTCAATTTTAACTGCTCTTCATAACTTAAATTTAAAAAAGTACATCCCCCACAGCTGCCAAAATGGCTGCAAGGCGCCGATTCCAATTCCAAAGGCGACTTCTCTAACACCTCCAACAGCCTGCCCTCGCCTTTGCCTTTCCTGACTTTATTAATGGAAAAGGAAATTTTCTGCCCTGGCACCACATTCTTTACAACAACAACCTTCCCATCTTCTAGGCGGACAATGCCCTTATTTGGAAATGCAACATTCTCAACCACGCCACTATATACTTGTCCTTTTTTCATCTTTCCACACCCTAATCCTATAAAGAAAAAAAGCTCCCACATAACATGCGGGAGCCAAACACCTGACCTTATTCTTCTTCAGCCTCATCCTCGTCATCAAAGAAATCGTCCTCAAAATCATCCTCAAAATCATCTTCAAAGTCTTCTAAATAATCTGGGGTAAAGAAACGATAAATCCCATATGCAATTGCTGCAACTGCCACTACTGCCCCTGCAATTGCACATACCCAAAGCACCTTTGATTTTTTCTTTTCCTCTTCCTGCCTGTGTAATAAGTCGTTCAGCTTCACTGTGTTTAACAATTCATCAATTTTTTCTCTGTTCATGATTACCGCTCCTTCTCCTCTTTTTATGGTTGAGAACCTCAACCGATTGTTGCTATGATTATAGCATATATTTACTCATTAGCATACCAGTTTTTTGAAATTTTATACTTTTTTTAGTTTTGCAAAAGAAGCAAACATTTTTTTTGTCCCTACTTTGTCAAAATCTACAGTCACCTCGTAATCCCTGCCGCCTTCCACAATGTGCGTCACTGTGCCTTCCCCAAATTTCATATGTTTTACCCGATCTCCCTTATTATATTCCAGCGTAATCCCATCTGTGCTATTACTAGCAAAAGAATTGCTTTGGTAAGACCTGGATTGGTATGTATTCCTAGTGCTGAAAATTGGCTTCACTTTAGAAGTTGCCTGACGAAACGACTGGCTGGAAGCCTCTGGCGCCTCTTGTTGAGATTTTTGTTCCCTTACCATGCCTCGCAGCAGGTTCCCTGGCACCTCCTTTACAAACCGGGAAACTTTGCTATACTGTGTTTCCCCCCGGATCATGCGCTGCTTTGCACAAGTGATGGACAAGCTTTCCATAGCCCTAGTAATCCCCACATAGCACAGCCTGCGCTCCTCCTCAATATCAGACGGGTCATCTGAAATAATTGCCATATAGCTTGGGAAAATCCCATCCTCCATGCCTGCCAGGTAAACATTTGGGAATTCTAACCCTTTGGCGCTATGCAGCGTCATCAAAACCACATAATCGTTCCCTTCCTGCAGGCTGTCAATATCAGCCACCAATGCAACTTCCTCCAAAAAGCCGCTCAGCGTAGGGGATTCCTCTGATTCTTCATAATTGACCGCTTTGCTGATTAACTCGTCAATATTCTCGATACGCGCTTGCGCATCATCGGAACCCTCTGCTTCTAACTCAGCCACATATCCGGTTTCCTCAATAATATCCTGCAGCAGTTTAGAAACGCCCAAATACTCCACTTTACTGCGCATTGTCTGGATAAAATTCACAAATGGCCCAATCTTGACCCCTGCTTTGCCAATAGACGGTATTTCATCCGCCGCCCTTAAAGCATTGTAAAAGCTTAACTCCTGGCTAGCCGCATACTCCTGCACACGCCCTAAGGTTGTTGCGCCAATCCCACGTTTTGGCACATTGATAATGCGGCGGACCGCCAGGTCATCCCTTCCATTGTCAATGGTCTTTAAATAAGCCAGCAAGTCTTTGATTTCTTTCCTTGCGTAAAAGTTCACGCCCCCAACAATTTTATAAGGGATATTCGCTTCTACAAACTTTTCTTCAAACAGACGTGACTGGGCATTGGTCCTGTAAAGGATGGCGCACCCGCCATATTGGCAGCTTCCATCCGCCACCTTCCGCCTAATATCTTTCACAATATAAACTGCTTCCTCAACGGCTGTATCAAACTGTTGAAAATCTATTTTGCCGCCTTCCTCATTATCCGTCCACAATTCCTTTACTTTTCTTCCCACATTATTGGCAATTACGCCATTGGCTGCATTTAAAATATTCTGGGTGGAACGGTAATTCTGTTCCAGCTTAATGATTTTGGCATCTGGGTAATAATCTTCAAAATTTAAGATGTTCTTTATATTTGCGCCGCGGAATTTATAGATAGACTGGTCGTCATCCCCTACCACGCAAAGGTTTTTATATTTATCTGCCAGCAGTTGGATCAACTTAAACTGCGCCGTATTGGTATCCTGGTACTCGTCCACCATAATATACCGGAAGCGTTCTTGGTAACTATTCAACACTTCTGCATCATGCATAAACAGCTCCACGGTTTTCATAATAAGGTCGTCAAAATCCAGAGCGTTATTCTTGCGAAGCGCCGCCTGGTACTCCCGGTAGACTGCTGCCTGTTTCTCCTTCATAAAATCCCCTGCTGCACGCAACGCAAATTCTTCTGGAGAGACCAACTCATCTTTCGCATTAGAAATCACGCCCAGAAAACTTTTTTCTTTGTGGATTTTTGTATCAACCTGCAGCCGCTTACATACTTCCTTCATCAATACCTTCTGGTCGTCTGAATCGTAAATCGTAAAATTTGTGCCAAACCCCAAACGGTCTATATAACGCCTTAAAATCCTCACGCAGGTAGAATGGAACGTCGACACCCAAACGCTTTCTGAGCCAAAGCCCACCAGCTTGTCAATTCGCTCCCGCATCTCCCCCGCCGCCTTATTGGTAAAGGTAATCGCTAGAATATTCCAGGGATTCACCCCTTTTTCCTCAATCAGGTAGGCAGCCCTGTGTGTCAATACCCTGGTTTTCCCAGAACCAGCGCCAGCCAGAATCAATACCGGCCCTTCTGTACAAAATACTGCCTCCTGCTGCATGGAATTTAAATTATCGTATATACTCATATTTTATCCTCTCACACTTCAAACATGTGTTTATTATAGTAAATATTTCGTCATTTTTCAACCCGTTTTCCACCATCTCCCATAAAAAATCACAAAACACTTGTTATCTGGTTTTTATTACTATATAATGTACCTTGAGGTGAAACATATGACAATAGATGAAAAAGATTTGCTCAACAGCATATTAGACAGTCTCGCCCGGATTGATTATATCAAGCCAGAAGAACTTCCTAATATAGACTTATATATGGATCAGGTAACTACTTTTATAGATACCCAGCTATCTGTATCCAAACGCCATCCGGAAGATAAAGTGCTTACAAAAACAATGATTAATAATTATGCGAAGAACAACCTGCTCCCTCCGCCAGTTAAAAAGAAATACTCCAAGGAGCATCTCCTCGCCCTGATATTTATTTATTACTTCAAAAATATTCTAAGCATCGGTGATATACAGGCTATCCTAACCCCAATTACCGACCACTATTTTGCTTCCGGCGCAGGCTTGAACTTAGAAGACATATACTCTGAGGTATTCCGTTTGGAGGAAGCTGAAATCAAAAATATGCAAAAAGACATCACCAGAAAATACCACACCAGCCAGCAAACATTTTCAAACGCTTCTGACGAAGAACGGGAAAGCCTACAGCATTTTTCCTTTTTATGTATGTTGAGTTTCGATGTATATGTGAAAAAACATCTAATTGAAAAGATGATTGACGCCAGGGCAGCCAAAGAAAACAAGCCTTCAGAAAAGCATACAAAAAAAAAATGAAAAACCAAATAACCCATCCCTTGGGGCTATCTTCTTAGCAAGCACGCCCAAAGGGACGGGTTATTTGATCTTCACGGCAGCCCCGAAATATCCGCGCAAGCGCGGCTGCTTGGCCCATTGCCCGCGGGTATAAACTTTAACCTAAAGCTATTTTGGCTTTTTCCTTTACTGCCCCTCCTCATCCATCCCAGTCCGGGCAAAAACCATATCATATCCATCATTCCCATAGTTCAAAGAACGGTTTACCCGGCTAATGGTTGCTGTGGAGGCGCCTGTCTTTTCTGCAATATCAAGATATGTTTTCTGCGCCCTTAACATCCTCGCAACCTCAAACCTCTGGGACAGGGACAGCAATTCATTTACAGTGCAGACATCCTCAAAGAATACATAACATTCTTCCTTATTCTCCAAACTCAATATTGCTTCAAATAAATGGTCTACGGCCTGGGTCCTTATTTTCTTGCTCATATGCCAGTCTCCTTTATGTAGTATGCCTTTATCATTCTGCCTTATATATGTTTCTCTGGTGATTTTAACATACTAAAGTCATGAAGTAAATACATATTTTTTATATTCCCAAAAGGTGTCCGCACTTTCCAAATTTTACAGCAAATCGCCCCTGTTTATATACTCTTTTAACAGTTCCCTATGGTAATTTACCACAAGCCTTTCCGGAAAGCCAACCATATCCAGCATTTCCTTTGCATACCCATGGTTCCCTACCATAACATCCACATGCGCATCAGAATCCATCACTACTGGAACCTGATAATCCATGCAAAGACCCAACATCTCCTTGTAATTTTCCCTTGGATCCCCCCGAAAGCTTTTTGGGGACAGGGAAGCATTATTCACTTCCAAGATTACATGGTATTTCTTTGCAGATTTTACCAAGGCCTCATAGTCAATTGGAAACCGCTTATCGTCTGGATGGGCTATAATATTGACATACGGGTTCCTCATGGCCCCTATGTACGCATTTGTGTTTTCTACAATGCTCCCGGACACATAGCAAGGTGTGTGGATGCTTGCCAATGTAAGGTCTAGTTCCTTCAATAAAGATTCTGGCAAATCCACATGACCTTCATAATCCAAGATATTCAGCTCTGCCCCATATAGCACTGACATACCCTCATACTTCCTTGGAAGCACTTTAAAATTCAAAAAGTACATATTGTGGCAGCTTCCAGGCATGGCAGGCGCATGTTCTGTGATCCCTAAAACATCAATCCCTTTCTCTTTCGCTGCCTTTAACATCTCATTTCTGGTGTTGTAGGCATGCCCGCTTACAATTGTATGCGTATGTAAATCCATTCTATCCAACATATCTTTCCTCTCTCCATCATGCATTTTGTTTTTTATTTTAGCTGTTTTATGCCATAATTGCAAGATGCCCCAGATTCCCTTGCTGTAACACACTTTTTTTATTCCAACATACTTTAATAAAAACAATGCATAAACAAAATTTCTGTTTATGCCATAATGCACACAAAATGGAGGAAATTATGAAGAAAAAATTATTACGCTCCCTCTCAGTGGCTTTCTGCCTTATCGCATTGATGGCAACGGCCATAGGCTGCGGCAAAGCCGCAAAAGAAAAAGAAACAAAAGACACCCCTGTAGACGTCACATTAAACGAAGTGGCCCATTCTATTTTCTACGCACCAATGTATATTGCCATTGAACAAGGTTATTTTGAGAAGGAAGGCATTAACTTGACCCTTGTCACAGGGTTTGGCGCAGATAAAACCATGACTGCCGTCCTCTCTGGGGAAGCAGATATCGGTTTTATGGGTCCAGAAACTACCGTTTACACAGTCAATGAAGGTTCTAATGATTATGTTGTCAACTTTGCGCAGCTTACCCAGCGCGCCGGCAACTTCCTAGTGGCACGGGAAGAAATGCCCAATTTCTCCTGGGCAGACCTGTGCGGCAAAGAAGTCCTTGGTGGGAGGAAAGGCGGTATGCCCAGCCACGATGTAACATGGGAACACATCAGAGGGATTTATGAGTGGACAAGCCGGAAAGCCCCGGATTTAAAGGTTTTTAAATATGAGGAAAGGGTTGTTTCCGTCTCATAGCACAACTACATTTACTTACTTTGCCAGAAGAAGGACAGGCCAGACCTGTCCTTTTTCCTATATATACGAGCTGTTGACAAACCTCCCAATTTCGTAAATGTCACAAGATATCATGATAAAAATCTAGCAAAGATAGCAGAAATATTCCAAAGAAAAAGGTCATGGTTCCCTATGCCATGGCCTTTATCATCCTTTTAAGATTTAATGCCGTTGACGATAAGAGGCACTGCTGTTCAGCCGCCTCTAATCCTCTTCTGTATAAGAATTTCAAGTTATGTCTTGACTTTTGCGCTGCAAAGCTTCCTTCGCTCCATATCTGCCGCAGAAGCAAAACCCTGGTGTGTCTTTCCGTACCGTCTTTTTCATGATTCTTTTTTACAACGTCTTCAAAAATATTTACTTGGATTCTTTTATCAGAACCTTTTTCTCCTATGCACCTGTTACGGAACGGACAGTCTTTACATTCAGCCTTTGGACAGCGGTACTCTTTTGTTACAGTATTTATTGTTCTATTAAGCCGGTGCAGCGGAAGTGCTTTTCCTCCGGGACAGATGAATCTGTCATCCTTTCCATCATACTGAAAATCTTTCCTTTGAAATTCTGTAGTTCCTCTTTTTTGCTCCGTTCTTTCAGGCGTATAAAAATTTATACCCCTTTCTGATAACTGTTGGTTGATAAGGTTTGTGTCATAGCCACTGTCGGCACATGCTTCTTGTATTTTCAAACCCAGATTTTTCTCAATATAATCAATCCTTTTGATATACGGCTGGCTGTCAGGCACATTGCCGGCTGTAGCTGCCACGTCGATTATGATTCCGTTTTTAGAGTCCACGGTTTCATGCGACAAGTAGTGCATCCCCTCCGCTTTCCCTTTCCTCTTGTAAAATCCAGATTCGGGGTCGGTTCTGCTTTCTCGTCGGCTAATGATTTCCGTTTTTTCCTTCCGTTTTTTGCATCTGACGGGCTTGATTTTTCCTTCCGTTTCCAACTGGGCTCGTACCGTTTCTTCATACTGGTCTAATTCTTTGAGGTATTCATTTGTGACTTCTTCTGTTTGCTTAATGTATTCTGTTTTCCGGGATGCGTTTGCTTTCATGTGTGTCGAATCCGTAAAAACCAGCTTGCCGTCTGCCAGACCCTTTTCTATGCATATGGAAACAATTTTCTGAAAGATATTCCGAAAAAGATCGCTGCCGTTGAAACGGCGGCGTCTGTTCTGGGAAATCGTAGAATGGTCTGGAACTTTATCCATGATATCAAGACCAAGAAACCAACGGTATGCCATGTTCACCTGAATCTCTTCTGATATTCTTCTTTCGGAATTGATGCCATAAAGAAAACCGATGAGAAGAAACTTGATCAAGACCACTGGATCAATAGATGGACGCCCATTGTTATGACAGTACATAGTTTCTACTTCGTTATATATGAATGAAAAATCAATGATATCATTTACTTTCCGAAGCAAATGATCCATAGGGACTAAATCTTCAATTGTTATCAAATGCATTTCTATCTGTTGGTTTTCTCTTTTTGTCATCATAATGTATCACCTCAAGGATTCATCTACACATATATTTTCGTATATGCAAATCTTTTTGGCAAGAGGTTTGTCAACAGCTCGAAAATTGCCGAAAAGCACGGCGGAAGGATAGCGGTAAAGAGCGTGTATGGGGCTGGAAGCGAATTTACCCTTTATTTGCCGAAAAAATAACTGTGTAATATCACTAAAATCCAAATAATTGACAAATATTGGAACCTTAATATAGTTTTAATAACAAATATATAGTATGATGCTGGGGTCAAAAGCCCAACTACCGAACATTGAAAATTTAATATTTTACAGTAAATAAAGACAATCTACCCTTTTGTGAGTTATAATGGTAATAGTTCTAGAAAGGTGGTATCTCTTATGGCATTTAAACCGAATGATTGTCAACAGTTGTCCTTCGACGACAGCTTTATAGCACTAACTGAGCGTGAGAAAAAAGCTCTGGAAAAATCCTGGGCAAAAATCTTTGCTGATGAGATTTTTCCAGCAATAGATGAAGAACGTTTTTCTGTTCTGTATAGTGACAAGGCCTCCAGATCTAATACACCTGTTAATGTAATCATCGGTGCGTTAATCATCAAAGAGCTTTTTGATTATTCGGACGATGAAATTGTTGAGAACCTGATGCTTGACCTTCATCTCCAGTACGCCCTGCATACCACAAGCTTTGTGGAACAGCCTGTATCAGATAAAACCCTGAGCCGTTTCCGTAAAAGATGCTATGACTATGAAACACTTCATGGGGTGGACTTATATCATGACTGTGTAAAAGACCTTAGTGGCAAAATAGCTAAAATCATGAAGCTAAACGGGCGCATCCGCCGCATGGATTCCCTTATGATAGAATCAAATATCCGTTTTCTGAGCCGTATGGAACTGATTTATACCTGCATATCAAAGCTGGTTGTTTATCTCACAAAAAAGCAGCCGGATATCATTCCGGAACAACTGAAACATTATGCCGACCCGAATGACTATAACCGCATTTTCTATCATCAGAGAAATGATGACATGGGGGCCATTATCCAGACGCTCCTCACAGACAGCGGCTGTCTGCTTCATCTGTGCGGAACAGATTTTGAAGACGTGACGGAGTACCAGCTTTTTACCAGATGCCTTTCTGACCAGACTGTTGTGGAAAATGAAAAACGCCGCATGAGGACAAAGGAAGACGGTACGATGAATTCGTCCGCACTCCAGAATCCTTCTGACCCGGATGCCACTTACAGAAACAAGGCGGGTAAGCAGTACAGGGGATATTCTGCAAATATTGAGGAAACGGTTGGCAAAAATGGTTCTGTTGTGACGGATTATCAGTATGATAAAAACACCCATACAGACAGTCAGTTTCTCCAGGAATCTCTTTCGGCAATGGAAAAATCGGAAGAAGAAATCATTCTGGTTACAGATGGCGGTTATGACGGGCAGGACAACATTGCACTTGCAAAAGAAAAGAATATCCGCCTGGTAACAACAGCCTTAATCGGCAAAGAAGCCCCTGATGCACTGGCAGATTTTGAATTTAATGAAGATGGCACGCGTCTGCTGAAATGCGCAGCGGGCCACGTTCCAATCAGCCAGAGCTATACAAAATCAACAAGACAATGCAGGGTATCATTTGACAGAAATCATTGTGCCGGTTGTCCTTATCAGGAACAATGCCGTCCAAAGATATACAAAAAAGTCGCTTCATTTATCACTTCAAAAAATGCATCTAACAGGGCAAAAAGTCAGCGGTACATGCAGAGTGAAGAATTTAGCAGTCTGGCACGGTTAAGAAACGGCGTGGAAACAGTTCCTTCCAGTCTTCGGAAAAATTACCATCTGGACAGCCTTCCAAGAGGAAGGCAGCGAGGGAAATTTTTCTTTGGAAGTAAAATAGCAGCTTTGAATTTCAGAAAGCTCTTCGGATTTCGGAAGGGACTGGGAAACTATGCCCAAAATCCTGTATTAGTATAGAAAACACACTAAAAGTATGCCAATGCATTTGGAGAAAAGGTGCCTCTTATAACAAATCTACTGTGAAATATTACATTTTCAAGGTTCTACGAGTATTCAGCCATAGAAAACTCTATGTTTTGACCCCATCATCATCACATGTTTCTATATCAAAACCAGACAATTTTATATCGTCCATCTTTTATTGCCTCCAATCAAAAATCCACAAAATAAAAAGTGCGCCCCCAATGAAGAGACGCACTGCTAAAGTGAATCTCTCCTATTGTTGCGACACAATTCCATCAACACTCAAAGGCGTGACTATGTAAGAGAATACACTTATAGCCTAAGTAATATCCCCTGAGTGTTATAAAAAATATAGAATTGTGTCGCAGTCTAAGTATATCATACCTAGCTGGAAAAGAAAACCCAAAATACACCTTACGCCCAGAAACCCACTTTTATTTGCCCTATTTCTTTATATATTTAATTTTTTTCTCACGATTAAATAGAAAAATAAGTGGGAAAGTGGGCGAAACCCTCACAAAGCCCGTAAATACGGCATTTTTATAGCCCACTTTTGGGTTTTAAAAACGGGCAAAAGCCCACTTTTTCTGGGCGAAACTCCCCGAAAATCCAAGCAAATTCCCGAAAATCACAACACATCCGCCAAATCTCCAACACCAAAACCGGGCAAACCCACTTTCCTCAAATATAAAAGTGGGCGAAATCAGCTCTGGTAATGTCTTCTTTGATATGCCAAATGCTTCGGAACTTGTACGAACGGTGGCTTGTAGAGCGATTTTGTGTGGATTTGATGAGTGTCTTTCGGAAATATCCCGCACCGCTTGGTTGAAGAAACAGAGTTTTTATCTTCTTCCTCATTTTTGCCAAAACATACAAACAATTTGTTTAATGCTTCAGCCATCTCCCGGAACGATTCAGTTACAAGTCCGAAAGCCTCATTCATTTTTGTTATAAACATAGTTATGTCTGACATGTCCATATTATGCTCACCCCAATCCTACAGATTTCTTTGCTAAGTTATCAGCTTCTTCATTGAAAGGAACACCAGAATGAGCCTTCACATGTTTAAAATATAATTTGAGACCGCTCTTCATGGCAGACTTTGCCAACCTCGCATAGTCTATAGTTCCTTTTTTCTTGGCGCACCACTTACCAGTAACCCATTTTTCAACGCCCTCATAATCGTAGTAAATGGTCAGCTTCTCCATGCCAAGCTTTAACGCTGTTTGTATGGCAGCACTCGCTCCAAGAATTTCTCCCGCCACATTACGCATCTTAGCAAGTTCAGGGTCTTTTCCAGAACCCTCTAAAATATGTTTCTTGCCAAACTGATCAATCAGAAATCCACCCCACCCATATGTGTTGATTTTTGCGTTGTATGAACCATCGACAAAAGCAAATGAATCTACGAAAGTATTTCTCAATAATTCTTTTGATGGCGAATGTATCCCCATAATCTTTTTTACACTCTTTTTTATAAGCATATGTATCACCTATACACCTTTCCTGTGTTTTTATCTTTTAAAACTATCCTCTCTTCCAAATGAAAACCAGACAATTCGCAGATATTGAAAATGGTATCCAGTAACTTATGGAATCGCTCATCTTCGTTTTCCACATTTTTAATTGCCTGATAGGCAGTTGGATCAGAATATCCGGATGCGTTCTTTTTTATATCATCCTCTCGTGCCAATTTTTATCACCTCCAATCTTAGCCACTCTTTTCCAAACGAACACCGCCATATTCCCAAAGATCCTGTTTCATCTTGTCCATATCCAGCTCTCCATTCTGCCATCTTTCGTAATATTCCAGAACATGAGCTGTGAACTTTGGAATTCGTTTTTCGTATGACTTAGGCCAATAATGGTCCATTAGGACTTCCAGCGGCAAAGTCAACAATAATATCATTGCAGTATTTACCGCATCGTCCGTAGCCTGCTGCCTAACTTCTTCCAATTCATCACCAATCTTTTCCCGAACCATCGCATCTAGCTGGGCTTTAGTCAGGTTATATGTAGCAGTCTTGGCCTTTTTCTCATTTTTTCTTGTACGTCGAATTTCTGCACGTCCCATAACTTTATCTCCTTTATACTGAAAATATCAGGCAAACCCTTTGGGCGTTGACTTTCGTTCCTGATAATCTGGACAAGAGAAAGAACAGTCTACATTTTGAGACTTCATCATAACGTCCCATCCGTAATCATCGTTTGGACCATTACCATAAGTGGTATTTGCCAATTTTTTCATAGCATTTTTAGGGTTGTTCTTATTTCGGCAGACCTTACTGTGTATGCACTTATCGCAGTCAGTTCGTAACTTAAGCATCCTGTGTCACCTCCTCCGCATTACAAGTAATAATCTCAGCGTATGGCAGATTCTCAATCCATTGACAAAACTCCCTCCACTCATCCAGTTTGTGCTCCCGACGGTACTGATAGATGTTGGACAGAACCTCATAGTTTAGCATAACCGTTCGCTTCTGGTTATAGGAAGATGGAAGAAGCTGAATCATCTGCCACCATGCTGCTTTGTTTCCCGTTTCTAAAAATATCTGTCTATACTCGTTTAATTGCTCCACGATTAGTTTTAGAATGGTTAATGATGGTGTTTTAACATCCTCATCATTTTCTAATAAATGTTCATGGCTGAAGTCATCCAATATAAACTCCTTAGCATGAATCTTATGCATGGTTGAACAGGAATTGGCAACGGTACCAACCTTATATGTATCAAACTCTTTCCACCAATAGAGTGGTGCAGTAATATCAACATATACCGCAATCATCCGGCGGAATTTTCCATGAACCGAACCAGCTTTCGCCAGTTTCATCATCAGACAGTGGTCTTCCTGTCCGAGTTGCCAAGAACCATCAAAAGAATGGTTACATGGAATCCGGTTTGCACAATTATCACACCCGATGTGCATATCTCCTCCGCCACAAATGCCACTGTCAGATCTATTCCAACTGTTCATTGGATTACGCATGCCACGAATTGCCGATTCCCATCCCATTACCTCTGTTTTTTCAATTTTAATCATCTTTATTTTCACCCCTTCCAAAACAATCTAGCCATACCGTTGTTGGTTCATCGACCCGTTTGCCGATCAACTTAGCAAACACAATTTCGTAAGTGACCCCTTCACCATATGTGCCGTCTGATTTTGGAACGGCTATCACCCGATCAGCCCATACGATATTCAAAAAACATTTTTGTATAATACTTTTTAAGGATTTTTGAGGTTCCTTTTTTACATATCTAACCCTATAACGCTCGGTTCCTATATAATAATCCGCGATTGATTTAATAGCCTCTTCTTGTGAGAGGGAGCCAATGATATAAAGTTTATCTTTGTATTCATTATTCATCTCGTCTATCTTATTCTCCTTTCTTCTCGCATGTTTCACAGTGACAATCAGTTGAGGGGGTCCCTTTGGAATATAATCCACAGCATGCTCCCTCGTCCGTATCAGATATCCGTTCTTTTCGTTCTTTGCATTTATACTCGCCCCAAGATTCACAAAATATAGCGTTGGAGCAAACAGTGCAGTTTTTACTCATTGCCTTCTCCCTTCTTAAATTTTTTATTAAAAGCTTCTTCGCTCAACATAATCACGCTCTGTAAATTGTCATAAGTACAATTCTGAGGTGGCATTGATTTTACTTCTTTACCCTTTTTCAGTTTTTCAATATCCTCTTGTGTTAAGGAAATATATAAATTCATGTATATTCATCCTCCATTTCCCAGTAATATTTGCCATATATAATGGGCTTTTTGCTGAATATCAACATGATGCCTAATGGAATCATTACTGCTCCAATAGTTGCATCTCCATCCAGTAGCCAAATAGAGATAGCCGTAAAAATAAGAACAAAGACACCGAGCGCTTTTTGCTTTAAGAAATATAAAACTTTTTCTCGCTCTTTGATTCTCTGTTCTCGTTTCTTTTTTGCTCTCTCCGCATATTCTTCTTTACAAGCCATATATCCATCTTGAAAGCCCACATCATAATGGTACTGGCTTATATCTGTAGCACAATTCATCAATTTCCTCCAATCCTACATTTTAGTAACAGAATCAAAATGCTTATCACGGTTTAACTCCGCGACAGGTGTTCCCGCTACACCAGCACTTTCTTCAGAATCCGTTGCCCTGAAATATGCACCCTCTTTTTGCGGATACATAAACTCGAACATGAGATAATTTGCAGCATCACAAAGATACTCGGTATTACCAGTAGCCAGATACTTCTTGATACACAAATTATGCGAATCCAACGCATTCACTAATCCCATGCCAAAATTATCCGCTGCTGTACCATACTTATAATAAGAAAGAGCCACGCGGTTCTGGCGAAGCTCGTCAAATCTATCACTGTACTCTTTTGGTTGCTTTTTACCAATATCACTCATTAAAATTCTCCTTTCTGACAAATATAAAAAGAGCCTGGATTTTTCCAAGCTCCCTAAGTCTTTCTATATTATATGGTTTCTTACGGTATCTTATCGAGAATAGCCTCACAAACAAGCGTTATTGGAAGCGGATTGTCATTTGCATCAAATTCCAATGCGTCTGCAACCGTATCCTCAATATCAATCCAGTAATCATCATCTTTAGATAGATTATTAAAATCACAATCCAATCCAAGAGATTTCATAAATTCTATTTCCTGTTCGGTAAACATGACTTATTCTCCTTTCAAATATTTTCTCCGTTTCCTTTCTCCTGTTTTCCAAACTGTTATTATATTTCCAGTGTCTGGATTAACATTTACAGTAGCATTGTTACCGATAAATCGTTGACTTCTACCATTGTTTCTTACTGACATTTTATCAATATGAATAGGTTTAGTCAACGCATTTTCAATCTCCTTTGCCGTAACATAACGACTCGTTTCCTCGGCACGATCCAATGCGTGTTTAGAAATATGAGTAACCGATACTCCATTCGGCGTCTCTATTTTCTTCTTATTAAGACATGCCTCTATAGAATATCGGTCATGCGATAACTGTTCCGCAGTACGCCTAACACCCCATTTCTGACCTTTAATTCCATGATGCATAAGTTCAGATGTTGCCTCGGAAAGTTTCTGTTTAATCTTGTTCAGAATATCCTCCACGGTTTTGCAGGTGTTGTCACTCAACTTCATATATTTGCTATGTTCATCATACCATGTAAACATTTCATAAAGATCGCCCTTCTGCCAGCTAAATGCCCACCAATCACAAACCATCTCAAGAATATAATTGTAAGGCATATCCAGAACAATTTCGCCTTCTTTCGGGTCATCGTTAATCAGAATCCAATGCTGCCAGTGATGCGGGTTTCTGTGAAGATGAAGAAGCCATGCCTTTCTATAATCCTGCATAACTTGATAGGATTTATTGTTGCCATAGAAATAAGCATCATATGCTTCATACTCATCCGGCTCAGACTTCGACTGGTCATGAGCAAAACACACCTGCCATTCCAGATTAGGAACATCTTTCACTAATTCAGGGAGATATGTACAAAACCATTCATAACCCTTTTTCACGTTTTCTTTGTGTTTGACCAAGTACTGGTCGTATTGATAACTCATTTTTCCTCCTTTCCTGTGAGTCTTTGATATAGTTCTTTTGCTTCATCACCTTTAAAAGCATTTACAATATCAATCTCCAATTCCTTTCCTCGCCGTCCCACAATGAGTACAGGAATATCTCCATTCGTGTAATCGAAACTTACAAGGAAAGTGTCAGATACATTTTTCATCATTCTCTCCTCTCAACTTATCATTATTTCCAACTCATGTTATAAATATAATAAAGCTACTGCACCGGACTCACCAAGGAGGTGATACTTCATGAATAAAAATCAACTCGCAACAAATCCTGTGCAAAATAGCAATTTTGACTTTAAGAATCCCTTGATTGCCGTCAGTGTGATTCTTACAGTCGGGGTATGCTATTGTACCACTGTAATCGTAAACGCAAAATATAACCGGGATGTAGAACTGAAATACAAAGATTTCTCTTTAAATATCCAGCCCTCAGTCTCGGCAGTAGCAGTTTAAATGTATTTTTTCTGATGCAGTAGCTTTACTTCAAAATTTATCCCATTCTAAATCAGGAGTTATTGGGAGATACTGTATCCGCAATTTCCTCCGGCAACCATTTCTTGAACTCGTTGAAGTAATTTCCACGATTTCCAAGTGCCTTTTTAGAAATTGCTATTGCTAAACCTTTCTCCGGGTCAAACCGCTCTCCTTCTTTACACTTTACAACTGTTTTCTCTCCATCATCCCAATATACGATGGTGGCGGGTTCATTAAAGATCACCCTTTTAATACGCAGTCCATTCATTCCGAACAAACTGCCATTTTTATACATATTTGAATAGTTTGTGTTCATATTATCTCCTCCAATTCCAAACAAGTCATTAAGCATTCTTTTCATAATATTCCTACCACTGTTTCTACATGGGATAAGAAATAACTCTTCGTTGGTGGTTACTGAGTCTTCTTTCTTATCCATTTTTTCTTGTTCTTCCATTTCACGCTTGAGTTTCTGAACCTGCGTTTTAAAATTTATTGCGTTGCGGCATATGGGACAACGAATACCATTACTATCCGTATCAATATAAGAGCCACAAAACTCGCATGTGATGTTCATATGACTTTTTCTCCTTTCAATTTTTTAGGCTGCATTTTTTCTTGTTTCTCCATTTTTACTTAACCAACCAGCTTCATTAAACTTCTTTTTTTCTTTCAGTGCCTTGCTTATGCCCAAATCAATTCCCGCCCGGCTTTTCAGATGGTAATAATATAAATCTGTATAAGGTGTATTTAACCTGTCTATCCTGCCGCTTGCTTGTGTAACAATCTTATAGGAGTAGTTCTGGGAGTAGAAAACAATGGTGTCCGTTTTTATACAATTCCATCCTTCCGCACCAGCATTATATTGAACAAGATACACCCAGCTTTTCGTATCCGGAATTGGTTGATGACAGTGTCCGTTCCATTCTGCCATCTCAAAATCAGCAAGTTGGGAGTCGCATCTTCCTAAAAAGATTTCCCGTAAAATTTCCAACTCGTAATCGAAATTGTAAAATATAATGATACGCGGGTGTTTCTCAAATATCCCCATCAATGCCACCTGTCTGGATTCATCCGAATTTACAGCTTTTCGCAAACAATAGCAAAGTTCACCGGCATTTTCTATCGGTTCATTGTCCCATATGTTCCATCGCTTTTTCATAATATCTTTATACTTTGGAACATCATAAGAAACATAAACATCTTCATGGTGTGATACGGTTTGTCTGTCAAAATCCATATTCACAAGAATAGAATTTCTAAGCCGTATCAATCTTCCCGTGTTGAGATATCTGTCCACTTTAGGGAACTTAGAAAACCTCGAATATACAATGTGCTCACGGACAAATTCAGAACGGTTCTTGTAGAACCCATTCGCCACAAACACCGGAATATAATCCATCCATGTATCGCCGGGTGTAGCGCTGAGCAGAATCCACTCATTCGACTTGCATATCTTCAGAAACGCTTTTACCCACGCACCGCTTCCGACAACCCGCTGCTCATCAAATATAAAGAAAGCGTCCCTAACCTCAGAATACTTTCCTATGTTATTCCATGAGTCAATAACAACCTTGTTGGAATATAAATTGTTTTCTGGGTCTTTGGACAGCAGAAAAGGTATCAGTTCTTTATCCCACTCCAAAGTGTCACGTTTTCTTGCAGTCGTGATAATATATAAATCCTTTGGTGGATCACCCATTGTTATATAGTCCCCGCCAAGCAATGTGGATGGCTCACCATCATTTTTCAGATAGTAATAAGACAGGGCTGTCAATGACTTTCCAGAACC
>CAJUDE010000015.1 GCA_910585295.1 uncultured Lachnospiraceae bacterium
CGCCCCAAGGGGCGGGGTATTTGGTCTGCACTCCGTTTCGGTCGGCGCTGAACGTGTGCCGCTGGCACACAGCGCCCCTCGCGGCATTCGCCAAATATCCGCGCGAGCGCGGCTGCTTGGCTCATTGCTCGCGGGAATAAATCAAAGCTACTTGCCTATCTGCCATGCAGGCAGCGTACCAGTGGCAAGATATCTGGCGTTTTAGAAAAGAGGAGCCGGCGCGATTGTCTGCACCGGCTTTCATATGAAAAAGATTTATATAAAAAAGTGAGGATACACTAATCTGTCGGGAGGAACCTTGCCCTTCGGCAAGGCTATGAAAAAGAATTTATTCAATAAATAATGTTGTTTTCGATGATGTTAGTATATCTGTAAAATGTGACTTTGATGTGTTCATAATATGAGAATTATGTAAAAAATATATGAACAAAATTTTACTGTTACAAGATAGGGGTAAGAGGGGTACAACGGGATAAGGAGGATGCTGGTGGCAAAAGTAATAGAAAGTTTGAAGAGGAATTATCCATTTCTGGCTGCAGTTTTGGTGATTGCCATATGGCATACCCAGATGGAATTGAACCATGATGGCATCTGGTTTCGGATGCAGTTAGACTTAATGTCTTATGCAGAGTTTATTGCGGAACGGTATCAGGGGTGGTCGTCAAGGGTTTTTGTGGAAACCGGGCTGCTGTTTTTTTCGAGGCATATGGCGGCATGGAGGGTGGTTGACACAGCCATGTGGGGCTTCCTTCTTTATGGCCTTGTAAAATTTTTAGATGATAAATATTCGGCGCCTTATGCAGGGGTGGTATGCCTGCTGTTTGCCTGCTATCAGGTTGTAGATTTAAACAGTGCAGGGTGGATTGCCTCTATCATGAATTATCTGTGGCCTTTTACATGTTTTTGCGGGCTGCTGCTCATATTAAAAAAATTGTTTCAAGGGCAGGGGATAAAATGGCAAGAGGGTGCTTTGGGCATGGCTTTGGCGCTTTTAGCATGCAACCATGAGCAAATTGCGGCGGCGGCCCTTGGAGGGCTGGCATGCTGCATTGCATACCTAATATGGAAGAAGCGGGAGGTCAGTAAATGGCTGTGGGTTTATTCCATTGAGGTTGTGGCCAGCCTGATTTTTATTCTGACATGCCCTGGAAATAAGGTTCGTAAAGCAGCAGAGATATCACTGTATTTTGAGGAGTTTCCAGAGCTTACGCTATGGAATAAACTGGATATGGGGGTGACGTCCCTTTGCCATTATTGCCTGTTTGAGAAAAATTATATATTCTTGATTTTCTTACTGCTGCTTTGTATTGCAGTATGGAAAGGGCATGCGGCAATGTGGAAAAAATGTGCTGCGTTTATCCTGCCCATAGGCGGCTGGCTGTTTGGGTATCTTTTAAGGTTTGTAAAGGCTATAATTCCTGGAATCAGTAATTTGGGGAACCCAGTAGGGAAGTCTGGGACATATAGCCCAGGGAACCCATGGTCAGTGGCAACGCTTATATTTTATGCTTTGATTTTTATAACAGTGCTGTGGGAGCTGCTTTTGATATTAAAAGAGGATGAGGCAAGCGGGATTGGGCTGTTGGCAGTTCTGGGCATCGGCTTTGGGACAAGGTTTATGATGTGCTTTTCCCCGTCTATCTGGTCTTCTGGCAACCGTACGTTTATGTTTTGGCAGATGGCGCTTATTATCGCTTCGGGATATCTTTGGAAGCATTACCTGAATAGTTCTGACAGAAAAAAGATGGCGGTTGTGGTGGTTCTGTTAGCGGCAATTTCTTTAAGGGCAAATACCAGAAGTGTATTCTTGTCATAGCCCGAAATTGGTAAGTTAGGGAAAAATGGATGGTAGGAAGGTATTTTATGAAAAAAATTAGTTTGATCGTCCCATGTTATAATGAGGAAACCTGCCTCCCAGCTTTTGACAGGGAAATTTCAAAAGTAGTGGAGGGGATGCAGGGATATGAGTTTGAGATACTATATGTAAATGATGGGTCAAAAGATAATACGTTAAAGGAGATTCGCCAGATTTCCGAGAGGCGGGGGTATGTCCGTTACCTTTCCTTCTCTAGGAATTTTGGGAAAGAAGCTGCTATGTACGCTGGGTTTTGCAATGCCACAGGGGATTATGTGGCGGTGATGGATGCAGATTTGCAGGATCCGCCTGGGCTGCTCCCAGACATGGTGAAAATATTGGAAGAAGGGGAGTATGACAGTGTTGCCACAAGGAGGGTAAACCGTGCTGGCGAGCCTCCCATACGCTCTTTTTTTGCAAAGATGTTTTATAAACTGATTAATAAAATATCAGACGCCGATATTGTGGATGGGGCAAGGGATTACCGTTTGATGAAACGGGAAATGGTGGACGTTATTGTCGCGATGGGGGAGAGGAACCGCTTTTCCAAAGGAATTTTCGGCTGGATTGGATTCCGTACCTATTGGTATGCGTTTGAAAATGTGGAGCGGGCGGCTGGGGAAACCAAGTGGAGCTTTTGGAAGCTGCTGAAATATTCCATTGACGGGATTGTCAGCTTTTCCCAAGCGCCTTTAAATATTGCTTCTTGGATTGGGGTGCTTTGCACAGGAATTTCTGCCATAGCGATTATTTTTATCATAGTAAGGAAATTAATATTTGGGGATGATGTGCAAGGATGGGCCTCGAATATGTGTGTGATGATTTTTATTGGCGGGGTGCAGCTATTTTGCCTTGGCGTGATTGGGCAGTACCTGGGCAAAACATATGCGGAGACCAAAAAAAGGCCTCATTATATTGTCAGTGAATGCAGTGACAGTCAGATAAAAAAAATAGGATAAAGCCTGTAGAAAAGGAGAAAGTGAATGAAATTATTGTCAATCGTGATCCCAAGTTACAATTCAGAGGATTATATAGAGCATTGCGTAGAATCTTTGCTGGTTGGTGGGGAAGATGTGGAGATTATTATTGTGGACGACGGGTCTGTAGACCGTACTGGGGAAATTGCGGACGCATATGCGGCAAGGTACCCTTCGATTATCCGGGCGGTGCATCAGGAGAACGGCGGGCATGGGGAAGCGGTGAATGCCGGGATACGCAATGCCTCCGGCCTGTACTTTAAGGTGGTGGATAGCGATGATTGGGTAGATGGGGAAGCCTACCATCAGGTGCTTGCCACCTTAAAGGAACTCTCTGGCGGCAATACTGTCCTGGATATGCTTATCAGTAATTTTGTTTATGAAAAAGAAGGGGCAAAGCGGAAAAAAGTCATGAAGTACACAGGGACTTTGCCAGAAAACAGAATTTTTGGCTGGAACGATGCGAAGCATTTTCGGAAAGGCCAGTATATCTTGATGCATTCGGTCATCTACCGTACCCAATTATTGCGGGAATGTGGGTTGGAGCTGCCCAAGCATACCTTTTATGTAGATAACCTTTTTGTGTATGTGCCTTTGCCCCATGTGAAAAATATGTATTATCTGAATGTTGACTTTTACCGCTATTTTATAGGCAGGGATGACCAGTCTGTCAATGAAAAGGTAATGATTCAAAGGATAGACCAGCAGATTAAGGTAAATAAAATGATGGTAGAGGCTGTGGACTTATGGAAGCTGCCAAACCGCAGGCTTCGGAAATATATGTTTAATTATCTGGAAATTATTACCGTGGTTTCCACGATTATGCTGATACGTTCTGGCACCAGGGAAAACCTGGAAAAGAAAAGGGAGCTGTGGAAATACCTGAAAGAATATGATATCCGCCTGTTCTGGCATTTGCGGAATGGGATTATGGGACAGGCTATGAATTTGCCGGGAAAAGGGGGGCGCAAGATTTCTGTTGCGGCTTATAAGATATCCCAGAAGGTAGTTGGGTTCAATTAAGGTAAGGCTGCATAGTAGGGAGAATGTTTTTCTTGACAATCGGCAGGATATTGATTATAATTTCAACCAGAGTGTGAGCAAAAGACCACACGAAGGGGTACACCACCATGGGTGTAATTCTTTCGTAGTGGTCTTTTTTATTTTATAGGAAATTCCTTCGGATTCCCTATAAATTTTAATCATTTGGCAGTTTCGCAATTACCTAAACTTAATTTAACTAGAAAGGGGCAATTTTTATGACAATCAATGGAACTAATAAAGCGCTTTCAGAACAAATCGCCTTATCGGAGCTTCTGTGCCAGGAAGGGTTCCAGGCAGGGAAGGTTGCGGTGGAGCTGAACGGGGAGGTAGTGCCTAAAACGGCATATGGAACCACGCTGATTTCTGAGTCGGACAAGCTGGAAGTGGTAAGTTTTGTCGGGGGCGGCTGATGTCAGGGGGCTATAGGGGGATGGGCAAAGCTTTGGAAAGGAAAATCAGCAGGGAACAGATAGAAGAAGCTTTGAGGAAGCGTTATTCCCCATGGATGTATGAAAAAATTGCCAATGGCTCTGTGGCCGTTGCAGGGCTTGGGGGGCTTGGTTCCCAGATTGCCCTAATGCTGGCAAGGACAGGGGTCGGGGAGCTGTTTTTGGTGGATTTTGACCGGGTGGAGCTGAGCAATTTAAACCGTCAAGCCTATGGGCTTTCCCATTTGGGGCAGCCAAAGACGTTGGCCTTAGCGGGGATGCTGCAAAATATTAATCCATATCTGAATGTCAAGGTAATGGAGGGCAAGGTGACAGCAGAGAATGCAGGGGAATTATTTTGCAGTTACCCTATTGTATGTGAGGCGTTTGACAAGCCGGCAGAAAAGGCAATGCTGGTGAATGCTGTTTTGGAACAATGCCCCAAAACAATTGTGGTTTCTGGCAACGGCATGGCAGGCTATGGTTCGTCCAATAAGATAATAACACAAAAAAAGATGGGGCGGCTGTATGTCTGTGGGGACGGGGAAACGGAGGTTGGCGCTGGCACATGCCTGGTATCCCCGCGGGTGATGGCATGCGCGGCGCACCAGGCAAATATGGCTGTCCGGCTGCTGCTGGGGGAAGATGGAGTTTAACCAAATCAAAAGGATCCAGGAGGAAAATATGAGAGAGGATAAGTTGGTATTAGGTGGGCAGGAATTCAACTCAAGGTTTATTTTAGGCTCGGGGAAGTATAATGTGGAACTGATCCAAGCGGCTGTGGAGCAGGCGGGGGCGGAGATTATCACGTTGGCAGTGCGGCGGGCAAATTCCGGTGGGGAGGGGAATATTTTAGATTACCTGCCAGAAGGGATTACGCTGCTCCCTAATACTTCTGGCGCAAGGAATGCAGAGGAAGCCGTAAGGATAGCAAGGCTTTCTAGGGAACTGGGGTGCGGGGACTTTGTGAAAGTTGAGGTTATGCGGGATTTTAAATACTTGCTTCCAGACAACCAGGAGACCGTAAAGGCAACGGATTTATTGGTAAAAGAAGGGTTTGTGGTGCTTCCCTATATGTATCCTGACTTAAATACTGCAAGGGATTTGCAGCGGGCAGGGGCGGCGGCAGTGATGCCTTTGGCGGCGCCTATTGGCTCTAACAAAGGGCTTGCCACCAAAGAATTTATCCAGATTTTAATTGACGAGATCGATTTGCCTATTATTGTGGACGCAGGGATTGGAAGGCCGTCCCAGGCTTGTGAAGTGATGGAGATGGGCGCTGCGGCAGTTATGGCAAACACGGGCATTGCCACAGCGGGGGATATCCCCACGATGGCCTCTGCTTTTTGCAAAGCCATAGAAGCAGGGCGGGAAGCATACCTTTCCGGGCTGGGGCGGGTGCGCCGGGCTGGCGGGGAACCATCTTCCCCTTTGACAGGGTTTCTACGGGATGAAGGGGAGAAAGGCTGTTTATAAAATTTTGAATTTCTAGGGAAAGGAAGGCGTTATGGGACAAACTAACCAAGGCAAGGCCAATCCTATGGAATATATGGAAGGGATGGAGCGGATAGATTCAGATATTTTAGATAAAGTGATGGCTGCCAGGGATTCTTATCAGCCAACGCGTTATACGGCGCAGGATGTCAAAAAGGCGCTGCAGGCGGACCGCAGGGGCATGGAGGATTTTGCCGCGCTGCTGTCTCCGGCAGCGGAGCCATACTTAGAGGATATGGCAAGGGAGGCGCAAAGAGAGACAAGGAAACATTTTGGTAATTCAGTGTATCTGTTTACGCCTATATACATATCTAATTTTTGTGAGAACCATTGTGTCTATTGTGGGTTCAATTGCCATAACCGGATTCACAGGAGGAAGCTGGGGCAGGAAGAAATAGAGATGGAAATGGATGCAATTGCCAAGACAGGTTTGGAGGAAATCCTGATACTGACCGGGGAGAGCCGCCAGCAGTCGGATGTGGGATATATAGGGGAAGCCTGTAAAATTGCCAGAAAATATTTTAAGATGGTGGGCATTGAGGTATATCCCATGGATACTGGTGGCTATAGGTACCTGAAAGGGTGCGGCGCAGATTATGTGACGGTGTTCCAGGAAACTTATAGCCCGGATGCTTATGGTCAGCTACACCTAAAAGGGCAAAAAAGGTGCTTCCCTTATAGGTTCCATGCCCAGGAGCGGGCATTGCTGGGCGGCATGCGCGGCGTGGCGTTTGCAGCGTTGCTAGGGCTTTCGGACTTTCGCCTGGATGCGTTTTCCACAGGGATGCATGCATATTTTATCCAACGGAAATACCCTTCTGCAGAAATTTCTTTTTCCTGCCCCAGGCTTTGCCCTGTCGCTGGTTTGCCAGAGGAAGGGGCAAGTGGGGCGGCGCCAAAATGGGAAGCTATGGAAGAAGTGGCGGAACGTGGGTTATTTCAGGTTATGTGCGCATACCGGTTATTTATGCCATTTGCCGGCATAACAATTTCCACAAGGGAACGGGCGCAGTTTAGGAACCATGTAGTCGGCATGGCCGCCACAAAAATTTCTGCCGGGGTCAGCACAGGGGTTGGAAAGCATTCAGAAAAAGTGGGAGGGCAGGGGGACAGCCAGTTTGAAATCGCTGATAAACGGAATGTGCATGAGATAGTTGCTGCGATAAAAGGCCATGGGCTGCAGCCTGTGATGAATGATTATGTGTACCTTTAAACTGGCGGCTGTTTCTAATTGGGGGCTGTACCAGGGCTGCCACATGGATGCAGGGCAGGAAGGGTATGCAAAGTACCTGGCAGGGCTTTTAGACCCTGGAAAAGATATGCCCTATAAGCCAAGCTTATTAATTGTCCGGGAGAAAAACCTTCCAGAAGAAAAGTATCTGCAGCTATTCCAGATGGTATGGGAACAATGTAAGGGGTTTCCAGCCATGTTAATTCCCCACACATATGTTAAGGCGGCAAGGCAGGCAGGATGCGGCTGCATACACCTGCCCTTCCCGTTGTTTGTAAAATATCGAAAGCCAGAGGGGATAGGGCAGGTTGGCGTTTCCATACATTCCCTAAAGGAGGCGAAGCAGGCGGAAAGCCTCGGAGCCACTTACCTGACTGCCGGGCATATTTTCCAAACAGATTGTAAAATGGGCGTTCCACCCAGGGGGATAAAGTTCCTAGAAGAAATCTGCGGGAATGTTTCTATACCAGTGCTTGCCATTGGAGGGATAAATCCTGGCAACCTGCACCAGGTACGGGATGCAAAAGCTGCCGGGGCATGCATGATGTCAGAATATATGGAAAGGCGATAGGGAACGGCTATTGCCCTTCTATGGGGACGGCAATTTCCATTTCATTTCCAGAGATTTCAGTTCCAATTATAGATTCAATAGATTCAAAGTAACCGTTGGGGCCTATTCTTTTTTCCCATATATCTACGGAAGCCTTAATGCGCAGCAGGCACAGTATGGGCCTTGCATAATAAGCTTTCAGGGATTCGGGGTCTTCTAAATTGACTTTGGGGTTCTCAGCAAGGAGCGTGCGGATTTCTGAGTTTGCCAATGGGTCAAACGTCATCAAAATCGTATGCTCCAACTTCCCATTATCTTTATCCCTGAACTTATCTAACAAAAATTCTTCACCAGTATAGTTTGATTTCAAGGTGTATAACGCCAAGGCAATGGCTTCCCGAAGCCTTCTGCTGTTGGAGGCAGGGTTCTGGCGGTAAGCCTTTAGAAGGTTCCCTTCTATTGGCAATAGAAGGTCCGCATAGGGGGCTTCCTCCCCAAGCTGGATTGCGCCAAATTCTTTTTCCATTTGGCTGTAAATTTTTTCAAATTGGTATAACTGCATTTGTAGGCCTCCTTGTGTTGTAGGTATCTTTATGCCCCGTCAGCTTGCTGCGGGGTATTTGAGTAATTCCTAACATAATTGTAAGATAACTGTAAGATAAAGACAAGGAAAATTTAAGGGAAATAGGGTAAGATATTTTTAGAAATGGAAAGGTTCTTTTTATTCTTAAAAAAATATTAAGAATTTTCATGAAGAAATATCAAGATTATTTTCGTTAAATAAAATAGAAGCAAAAAGCAGTAGGAGAAAAATTTATGAAAGACATTACATTTACAGTACCTTGTTATAATTCAGAAGATTATATGGAGCGGTGCATTGACAGCCTTTTGGCAGCGGATGAACAGGCTGAGATTATTATAGTAGATGACGGCTCCACAGACGGAACTGGGGAGATTGCGGATAACTACGCCAGGAATTACCCTGAGATTGTGAAGGTGGTGCATCAGGAAAACGGCGGGCATGGGGCTGGGGTCAATGCAGGGCTTGCCCTTGCAACCGGGCGGTATTTCAAGGTTGTGGATTCGGATGATTGGCTGGACGAGGGGGAATTGCAAAAGCTCCTTCGGAAACTAAGGCAATGGGAAAAAAGCGGCACAACCGTAGATTTAGTAGTCTGCAATTATATTTATGACCATTATTACGAAAATAAGACCAAGCGGATGGGCTATAAAAATGTATGGAAGGAAAATGAAGTCTGTGGCTGGAAAGATATCCGAAGGTTCGCCCCTTCCCAATATCTGGTGATGCATTCGTTGTTTTTCCGGACAGATGTCTTAAGGGAATCTGGGGTGAAGCTTCCAAAGCACACGTTTTATGTGGACAATATATTTGCCAACCAGCCATTGCCCTATGTAAAAACCTTGTGTTACCTGAATCTGGATTTGTACCATTATTTCCTGGGCAGGGAAGACCAGTCGGTCAATGAAAAAGTGCTGATGAAACGGATTGACCAGCAAATCCGTGTGACAAAATTAGTGTCCGGATGTACAGATTTGGAGAAGGTAAGGGAGGAATACCCGAAGCTGGCGGATTACCTTACCCGCAATATTTCTATTATGATGGCAATATCTTCCATCCACCTGCTGTTGATTGGGACGCCGGAAGCTTGGGAGAAACGTGAAATGCTTTGGAATTATGTGAAAAACCATAACCAGAAATTATATTACACACTAAGGCGCAGGACCCTTAGCGGATTTACGTTCCTTCCAGGGAAAGCAGGGGCAGCCATTACGTTGGCAGGATATAAGGTAGCGCGGAAATTTTACCAATTTAACTGAGCATATAAGGTTGCGGTAATAAGTTGCCGCTGGAAGAATAGGATAACATAAGAGAAGGGACGGAATATATGGAAAAATTATATATTGCATTAGTAGATACGCCAGGGTTGTTTGCCTCCATCATACGGAGGGTGATTGGGATTGATTACATACACGTGGTGCTTTCTATGGACGGGGAGCTAGAAGAGGCATACAGCGTAGGAAGGCGTAACCCAGCGGTTCCTTTGCTGGCGGGGTTTGAAAAAGAAGACGCCATGAAAATAGAACGGGTATTCCCAAACGCCAGATACAAGATTGTAAGCATGGAATGCACCAGTGAGCAGAAAGAGAATATTTCCAGGCAGTTAAAGGAATGTTTTGCACAGAGATTCCGCTATCATTATTGTATCTTGGGGCTTCCCATGTTATTATGTAATATACCCTTTTACCAGAAAAACCACTATACCTGCTCTTCCTTTGTGGCAAATATCCTGGAAGAGAATGGGATAGGGCTTTTTGAAAAGCATTTTTCACTGGTGACGCCTAGGGATTTTTACGAGCTGGAAAATACCAGCCTGGAATTTGAGGGGACACTGCATGAATTTAATAAATGCTGCCTGCGTTACCCAGAGAAGGACCTTGGGATATTTCGGCAGGCCATGCAGAAATTATCATATGTGATGAATGGAGCAGTATAATTTATGAATCGGAAAAATTTAATCAGTGCAGGTTTTTTATTATTGTTGGCAGCATTGACAATCAGCGCAATTTTTAAAGGGAATGATATGGCTGCAGTTTTTGCGGCTATGGGTACGCTTCATCCGGCATACCTGTGCGCCGCTGCCGCAACGGCGATTTTTTTCGTGTCTGCGGAGGGGATGGTGATTTGCTACCTTCTCCGGTCGCTGAATTACAGGACTAAGATGGCCACTTGCGTAAAGTATTCCTTTGTTGGTTTTTTCTTTTCAGGGATTACGCCGTCTGCCACCGGCGGGCAGCCAATGCAGCTTTATTACATGCAAAAGGAAGGGCATAAAGTTTCAGACAGCACGGTAGTGCTTATGACGGTGGCGGTGATATATAAGTTTGTGCTTGTGGTGATGGGGATTGGCATTCTGGTTTTTTACCATGGGCCTTTGTCCTTATATTTGAAAGAATACCTTTACCTATATTACCTTGGGCTGTTTTTAAATACTGCATTAGTGGTGGTTTTGTTATTTATTATGGTAAGCCCCAAATGCTTTAAGGGGATTGTGATTGGCGGGGAAAAGGTATTAAAGAAATTCCGCGTGTTGAAATCCTCTAGGGAACGGACGGATAAATTGATTGAAATGGCGGACCAGTACCATGAGGCAGTGCTGTTTTTCTTGAAAAATAAAAGTAAGATTATAGTGGTGGTTTTGTTTACGGCGGTGCAAAGGTGCAGTGTGTTTTTCCTCACATGGCTGATTTACCGGGGGCTTGGGCTTGATGGCTCAAGCGCGTTTACGGTTATGAGCATCCAGGCATCCATCTATATTGCTGTGGACATGCTGCCACTGCCAGGTTCCCAGGGAATTACGGAGATTATGTATAAGACGGCGTTTTCTATGGTTTTCCCAGGGGCATACCTGACAGCCTCTATGTGCGTGACACGGGGATTGAATTTTTATATGGTGCTGATAATCAGCGCATTGGTGTCGCTCTGGTGCCATTTCCGGTCTGGAAAGCCTGGGAATGTGGCAGCAGAGCTATCATGAAAAATCTCGCTTTGCGGGATTTTTTTATCTTATAGGAAATACCGTGTTACTGTGGAGTGCTAAAGTGTATAAATTTCCTATAAGATAAAAAAATTATGCGCAGCTTGCGGAGAGGCAATTTATTGCAGCGCAATCCGCTCGCGCGCGGAGAATGCGCTGTGCGCATTCTTTTTTATATAGGAAAACAAAAATAATTATCCCACTGCTTAAAACTTTTTTGGGGAATAGTACGTTATATAGTTAGGTACCCCGCAGGAAGAAAAGATACCATGGCAAAGGAGCGCTCTATAGTGGACGACAGAGAAATGATCCGCGAAGTTCGCAGAGGGAAAAAAGAATACCTGAATGATATTGCAGAAAAGTATTATGATGATATTTACAGGTTCTGCTGTTACCAGACTGGAAATTATCAGGATGCCAGTGATTTGGCACAGGAGACGTTTCTGCATTTTATCCGTTCTGTGGAGAATTACCATTACCAGAATTTGAAAGGGTATCTTTTGACAATTGCAAGGAACGTTTGTGTGGATTATTTCAGGAGCCACAAACGAAAGTGGGAAAAAGAAACTGATTTACAAGAGATAGCTAACGGCAGGGAGCCAGAAGGGCAAATGGGGATACATACCCATCAGGAAGAATTTCTAATTACAGTAGAGCAGCTAACCAGGCACCTTCCCCAGATGCAGAGGGAAGCGCTGGTGTTATATTATGGGTATGGGTTTAAATACCGGGAAATTGCCCAAATGACAGGGGCAAGCCTTGGTACAGTCAAATCCAGGGTCCATCAAGGGACTGTAAAATTAAAAAAGAGCCTGGACAAAGAAAAGCAGTAAAGGCAGCCTGCCCCCAGAGCAAATGCCTGGGGCAAGTTTGGGTTAATGTACGCAGGAATCTATTCCAGGCAGGAAGGAGGAGCCATTGGGCGGCAAAGATAAAATTGTATTGGAGGAGGTTGAAATAGACCAAAGGAAAAGGCGGCAAGCCCTCCAGAATATTGCAAAGGCGGTGGAGGGGAAGCGGTATGTATACTGCCCTTCTGGATGGGAAATTTTTCGGGGGCAGTTAAAATATATTTCCCCGTTCTGCTTGGGGGGGCAATTGTTGGGGCTGCTGTTTATGGTAGCCCTGTTTGAATATTTTTGGTGGAAAGGGGAAAGTATGCTCACCTTTCTAGGGGCGGCTTCTGTAGCGTCTTCCAGCATGGGCATTTTCCTGATGCTGGAATTGAACCGGAGCAATTCCATTGGCTTGATGGAGTTGGAACAGACATGTTATTTAAATTTTAAGCAGATATGGTGTGTGAAAATGATATTGTTTGGATGTGTGGATATCCTGACCCTTACGGTTTTGTCCGCTGTGGTTGCAAGAAGTGTTTCCTGCGGCATATTCCGGGCTGCCGTATACCTTTTAGCGCCATTTGTAGTTTCCAATATGGTGCAGCTTCTGGTATTTTCCCTGCTCAGGGGCAGAGGCAAGGAATATTTGCAGGCAGGGGCTGCCATAGCCTGCGGCATGGCGTCTTTGGTCCCGCTGTGCAATCCGAGCTGGTATGCTGCGGCAAGCTTTGGCATATGGGTGCTGGTGTTAGTGGCAGCGACCATATGCCTGATTGGGGAAATGAGCCTAATATACCACAAAATGGAGGAAGGGGAGATTTTATGCTGGAATTGAAATTAGACAGGGTAAGCAAGCGCTATAAACGGAAAATTGTGGTGGATCGGCTGGAATTTACCTTCCAAAAGGGGGTGTATGGGATATTGGGGGAGAATGGGGCGGGAAAGACCACGCTGCTGCGTATGGTGGCAGGGGTGCTAAAGCCAACGTCTGGGGAGATTTACTGCAATCAGCAGGAAATCGGGAAGATGGGCGGCGAATACCGGATGAAGCTGGGGTACCTTCCCCAAGAATTAGGTTATTATCCTGGTTTTACGGTGTGGCGTTATTTGGAATATTTGGCGGAATTAAAAGCGGTGCCGCCTCAATTGGCTGCAGACAGGATAGGGAGGCTCCTACAGGCTGTAGGCTTGGCAAAGGCAGGGAAAGAAAAGATTAAAACCCTTTCCGGGGGGATGGTGCGGCGTTTAGGGATTGCCCAATCCTTGTTAAACGACCCAGAGATCCTAATACTGGACGAGCCTACTTCTGGTCTGGACCCTAGGGAACGTATCCGGTTCCGCAATATGGTCAGCGTTCTGGGGCGGGACCGCATGGTTCTTTTGTCTTCCCATATTGTAGCGGATATTGAGCATGTGGCAGACCAGATTTTGCTGATGGAAGCTGGCAGGGTTCTAAAATCAGGGAATTTACAGGAAGTCTTAAAGTTAGTGGAAGGGAAGGTATGGGAGTGCATGGCGCAGCCGGGGCAAGCGCAGAATTTGAGACGGGACTTTATGGTTAGCGGCTTGAGGAATGTTGAGGATGGCAGGGTGTGCCTTCGGATTGTGTCAGAGGCCAGGCCTATGGAGGGGGCTATCCCAGTTTTGCCTACTTTGGAGGATGTATATCTATATGGGACAGGAGGGGAAAGATGAGGCTTTTTCGTATGGAATTTTATAAAATAGCTGCAAGGCCAGCTATGGGCGTGGTTTTCTTGCTGATGGCGGCTTTTTTTCTGCTTGTTTTTTATCAGGAGGCAGATGGGGTAAGGACGGAAATTGATGGGGTTGTATACCAAGGGTTGGAGGCTGTTGCTAAAGACCGTGAGCTGGCAAAGGAATATGAGGGCATTTTCACAATGGAAAAGGCAGAGGAAATTGTGCAGAGGTTTGGGTTTTCTGGATACCTTATGGGGAAAGATATGGAATTTCTCAATCTTAGGGAAGGGAATTTCTGCAGCCAATTTGTGACAGATAAAATGACAAGGTTCCTACAGACGCAAGAAAGGCCGTTAGGGTTTACTTCTGGGGAATTCTGGGAGAATTTTGGGAAATATTATGTGGAGGGTAATGTGCGGTTTGGTTATACCAAAGGGTGGGAAAAGCTGCAGGAGCTATGGCATGTAGCAGACTTATCCCTAAATGTTTGGTTGGTACTAATGGCAGTCCCAGTATTTTCAGAAGAATACAGCAGGAACACGATAGAGGTTTTGCTGTCCACAGGCTATGGGAAATCCAGGGATGTCCGCAAGAAAATAGAGGCGGCGTTATGTTTTGGGGTTTTGGCGTATTTGCTGCTTACATTTTTGCTGTTTGGGATGGCTGGCTTACTCTATGGCTGGGATGGGCTGGGGGCAAGTGCAGGGATGGCTGGGAATTATCTTTTATTTGCCGGAAGTGGGTACTGGAGCATGGGATTTTATTTATTTCTATTGTTCCTATCTGGTATGGTGGGGGCGCTTTTGAACGTTGGGATTACCTTGTTTATATCTTCCAGGCTGAGCCGCCCTGTGACAGTGGCAACCATAGGGGTGGCCCTTTATTTTATCCCTTATGGGGCAAACCAGATATTATTCCAGCTTATGCTGGGCATGGGGGTGGCAGATAATTTTCTAGGCTGGGCTATGATGGATGTGATGCGGATTTTCTGCTGTTCCATGCCCATATACCTGGGCAATCCCGAGCTGTTCTCTATCCCCTTACGATGGCTTGTGTATGTCCCAGGGACAGCGGCCGCAGTGTTTTTGCTGTGCATCTGGCGTGGATACCAGAACTATAGGGGGTATAGGAGGGAGTGAGCCGTTAGGGGAGAAGCCCTAACGGCTGGATGCTAAAGTCGCTGTAAATACAGGATGGGATTTGGTCTGAAAATTTATATTGGTTTGTTTTTGCCTCATGTTCCAGGTCATAGACGTTGACAACCTGCGTCATGGGGTTTACAATCCAGTATTCCCGAACGCCTGCCGTGCGGTATTTAAATAATTTAACGCCGTAATCTAGATGCGCAGTGCTGGGGGAGGCTATTTCAACTACCCAGTCTGGCGCGCCGCTGCAGCCTTTGTCATTTAGCTTGTCTTTGTCGCATACCACAGTAATATCTGGTTCTACATAATTTTTTTCGTCCTTATTAAGGAACACCGCAAATGGGGCGGGGTACACCCGGCAGGAGCCTCCTTTGGAATCAATAAAATCAGCAATTTTCCGAGAAAGGGAAAATGAAATATCCTGATGGATGCGGTTTGGCGGCGCCATATTGTAGAGATGGCCGTCAATTAATTCTGCCCGCTGCCCTTCTGGCAGGGCATAGATATCCTGGATGGTATAAACGGTGGGTTCTAGTACTGGCATTGGCATAGTTCCACTCCTTTCTGGATTATTTTATATAGGTAATTGGGAAACTCAATCGTTTTATAAATGTTCAATGGCGATTCAAAACTTTGAGAAAAAACATTTCATAATGATAACAACATTATACAAAAAAAGCAGAGGGATGTAAAGGGAGTTGTAAATGGGAAAATAATGGCGTTAAGAAGTGGAAAATGGTATAAAAAAGCCCCAGCAAAACATTTGGATAGCTTTGCCGGGGCTTGCATTTATTTCCGTTCATTGGAATACTCATTTAAAATCTTGCGTTTCATGTCAAATAATTCGTCAGACAAATCCACATAGACTTCATGTGGGTTCCGAAAGCGTTTCGTTTCATTCCAGAGCGTGTCCTTTTCCTCATTGCAGTATTTTTGAATATCCATTACCTTGGGGGACTGGTAGACACAGGCTCCATCTTCAAAAATTTTCACCAGCAATTCCCGCATAGTATAGGTGCCGCCCCTTAACGTGGTGCGCTTCCAGGTCTCTAATGAATCAAACAGCCTAAGGTTCTTGTCTGGGTCAAAGGTTTCTCCTGCCAGGCAGATTAAGTCGGCTTTGATTTTGTGGGAATCTTTTTCATAGATGCGGTAAATTGTTTTATTGCCAGGGTTTGTCACTTTTTCTGTATTTTCTGAAAGCTTGATTTTAGGAAGGAAGGCCCCGTCCTTACCCTGGATTGCCGCCAGCTTGTACACCCCTCCGAAGGCAGGGCAGTCTTTGGAGGTGATTAAATTGGTGCCAACCCCCCAGGAAGTGATTTTTGCCCCCTGGGCTTTCAGGTTCTCAATCAGGTATTCGTCCAGGTCGTTGGAAGCGGAGATTACAGCATCTGGGAACCCTGCCCTATCCAACATATCCCGCACAATTTTAGATAGGTAGGCAAGGTCGCCGCTGTCCATGCGGATCCCGTAAAAAGTAAGGGGGATGCCTGCCTTTCGCATTTCGGTAAAGACCCGGATAGCATTGGGGACGCCAGATTTCAGGGTGTCATAAGTATCCGCCAGAAGGATGCAGGCGGATGGGTAAAGCTCTGCATATTTGCAAAAAGCAGTGTATTCATCGGGGAAGCTCATAATCCAGCTATGGGCATGGGTGCCTTTGACCGGGACGTCAAACATCCGGCCGCAAAGCACATTGGAGGTCCCGCAGCAGCCGCCGATTATGGCAGCCCTAGCCCCATAAATGCCAGCGTCCGGCCCTTGCGCCCTACGCAGCCCAAATTCCATCACGCCGTCCCCGTCGGCGGCATAGCAAACCCTTGCGGCTTTGGTGGCAATCAGGCTTTGGTGGTTTAGGATATTTAAAATGGCTGTTTCAATTAATTGCGCTTCCATAATAGGGGCGATTACTTTAATTAACGGCTCCCGGGGGAAGACCACCGTGCCTTCCGGGATGGCATAAATATCCCCAGAGAACCGAAAGGCGCTTAAATATTCCAGGAAATCTTCCTCAAAAATGCCCAGCCCCCTCAAATAAGAAATGTCCCCGTCCGTAAAGTGCAGCCCATTGATATATTCTATAATCTGTTCCAACCCAGCGCAGATGGCATACCCGCCGTTGCTGGGGTTTGTCCGGTAAAAAGCGTCGAACACCACAGTTTCATTGTTTCCAGTTTTATAATAGCCTTGCATCATCGTCAGTTCATAGAGGTCTGTCAATAAAGTTAAATGGTCCATAATATGCTCCTTTTTGCCAGGTTTCGCTTTGGCAGCTTAAATTTTTATCAAGTATACCACATCTTTGCCAGGATGGCAAAGTGATTGCGCCGCCAGATAGGCAATCTTGCAATTTGTAATGGATTTGTGTATTATTTGTGTTTTATACCAGGAAACCTTTTCATTTCAGGAAAAGTGTGCTATGCTTAATAATTGTAAAAAAATGCAATCTATTTTTGTAAAAGAAAGGTAAATAGCATATGAAAAGAAAATTAATGTTGCTGTTGTGCGCAGTATGTGTTGCCGCCCTGGCCGGGGGCTGCGGGACAGGCAAGGAAAATAATGCAAGTGGGAAAGAAAATACAGAAGATGTAAGCGGTTCCGAGGGCAAAAAAGAAACTATCCAATATAATTCAGACGATTATGTGGAGCTTGGGGAATATAAAGGGCTGGAAGTGAGCCTTGGCTCCTATGAGGTCACACAGGATGACGTAAAGCGTGAGATAGAGGCCGCGCTTCTTTCTTACCCAGTATATGAGGATACAGATAAGGACACCGTGGAAGACGGGGACTTTGTTAATATTGACTATGAAGGGGTGAAGGACGGCGTTGCATTTAACGGAGGGACTGCCCAGGATTCAGTGCTTGAGATTGGGTCAAACAGTTTTATTGACGGGTTTGAAGACGGGCTGATTGGGGTGAAGGTAGGCGAGAAAGTTGACCTGAACCTGACATTCCCAGAAAATTACCAGAACCAGGAGCTGGCAGGTCAGGCAGTGGTGTTCCATGTGACAGTCAATAAAATTGTAAATAAGTCAGATATGACGTATGATAAGATGGACGACGCATTTGTGGCTGCCAATATGTCCTCCCAGGGCTATAATACTGTGGATGAGTTCAAAAAAGGCGTGAGGGAACAATTAGAAGCCAGCAATGAGACGACCAAGAAGCAGGAGACGGAAGCGGCAGTGATGCTGAAATTAAAAGAAGCCTGCAAGGTAAAAGGGCTGCCAGAGGGGCTGCTGGACCAGAAAATCGAAGAATATATGGGGCGTTTTAATACCAACCTGGAAAATTATGGGATGAAACTCGAGGATTACCTGTCAACATCTGGCATGACGGAAGAAGAGTTCAATGTGCAGGCGAAGGAATTAGTGACCGACAGCTTAGAGGGGCAGCTAATAATTGAGTCTATCGCAAAAAAAGAAAATATTACGATAGATGAAAAAGAGTTTGAGGAATATAAGAAAAAAGTTGTGGAAGATTATGGCTATGGAAGTGAGGAGGCATTGCTTGAGCAGCATGGGGAGGAATACGTCAGGAATGTGTTCCTAAATGAAAAAGTTATGGGCATGCTTGTAGAAAATGCAAAAATCACATATAATGCCGAATTCCAGGGCAAGGAAGGGGCAGGCGAGGAAGGAAACGGCGATGCCCAGGAAGGGGCTTCTGAACAGGGGGCGGACGATACTGGGAAGGAAACTTCGGAAGAATAGGAAGATAAAGGAGAAGAGCTATGGAACTGAAATTGACAAACATTAAAGACCTTTACCGCAGGAAAGAAGAATTTCTGGAGAAAGAAGTGACGGTAGGGGGATGGGTACGGAGCATCCGGGGGTCTAAGAACTTTGGTTTTATTGTGGTGAATGACGGCACGTTTTTTGAGCCGCTTCAAGTGGTTTACCACGATAAGCTCCCCAATTTTGCAGAAGTGGAGAAATTAAATGTAGGGGCGGCAATTATTGTAAAAGGGACATTAGTGGCAACTCCACAGGCGAAGCAGCCTTTTGAAGTCCAGGCTGAGGAGGTGCTGGTGGAAGGCCAGTCCACGCCGGATTACCCTTTGCAGAAAAAGCGCCACAGCTTCGAGTATTTAAGGACGATTTCCCATCTGCGCCCGCGTACGAATACCTTTGAGGCGGTATTTAGGGTGCGTTCGCTGATTGCCTATGCAATCCACAAATTTTTCCAGGAGAGGGATTTTGTGTATGTGCATACGCCGTTGATTACGGGAAGCGACTGTGAAGGAGCAGGGGAAATGTTCCAGGTGACCACGCTGGATTTAAAGGATATCCCCAAAGGGGAAGACGGCGCGGTGGACTTTTCCCAAGATTTCTTTGGGAAGCCAACCAACCTTACGGTAAGCGGGCAGTTAAACGGGGAAACCTATGCGATGGCATTTAAAAATATTTATACCTTCGGTCCGACGTTCCGTGCGGAGAATTCCAATACCACCAGGCATGCGGCGGAATTTTGGATGATTGAGCCAGAAATTGCCTTTGCAGATTTAGAGGATGATATGGCGCTGGCAGAGGGGATGCTGAAATATATTATCCGTTATGTGCTGGAACATGCCCCAGAAGAAATGCAGTTTTTCAATAACTTTGTGGACAAGGGGCTGTTAGAACGGCTGAACCATGTGGTGGATTCTGACTTTGCCCATGTGACTTACACAGAAGCTGTGGAGATTTTGGAAAAGAATAATGATAATTTTGAATACAAAGTATCCTGGGGCGCGGACCTGCAGACAGAGCATGAGCGCTATCTGACAGAGGAAGTGTTCAAACGCCCCGTGTTTGTGACAGATTACCCAAAAGAAATCAAAGCTTTTTATATGAAGCTGAACCCAGACGGCAAGACCGTTGCGGCTGTGGACTGCCTAGTGCCAGGGATTGGGGAGATTATTGGCGGGAGCCAGAGGGAGGACGACTATGGCAAGCTTTGCCAGCGGCTAGAGGAGATGGGGCTGGACAAAGAAGACTATGGCTTCTATCTGGATTTACGCAAATATGGGACGGCAAGGCATGCAGGGTTTGGGCTTGGGTTTGAACGCTGCGTGATGTACCTGACGGGCATGACGAATATCCGTGATGTTGTGCCGTTCCCCAGGACGGTGAAAAATTGTGAACTGTAATATGCCCTGTTTTGATATGGGATATGGCCGGGAACTTCTTAAATGAGAGGTTCCCGGCTAATTTTATCTTATAGGAAATACCGTGTTACTGTGAAATGTTAAAGTGTATAAATTTCCTATAAGATAAAAAAATTATGCGCAGCGCGCGGAGAAGGAATTTATTGCTGCGCAATCCGCTCGCGCGCGGAGAATGCGCTGTGCGCATTCTTTTTTACATAGGGCTTGTATTATAACCTACAAAGTGTTAATATAATTATATCTACAAAATGTTAATATAAAAGGAGGGCAATATGTCGCAGAAAATATCCGAATCTGAACTGGTGCTAATGAAAATTATTTGGAAGAATGGTGGGGCGGCTTTATATTCCCTTATCATGGAGGAGCTGGGACAAGACAGGAATGCATGGAAGAATAACACGGTGCTTACGCTGCTTTCCCGGCTGGTAGAGAAAAAATTCTTAAAGGTTAAGAAAATTGGCAGGCGGAATGAGTATATAGCCGTGGTAACACAAGCAGAATACCAGACGATGCAGACGCACAGTTTTCTTGATAAGGTTTATGGGGGGAATGTGAAAAATCTGGTGTCAACGCTGCTGCGGCAGGATATCCTTTCCGCAGACGAATTGAAAGAGATTGAGTCATTTTGGAGAAAAGAAAATGAATGAATTTATGAAAATACTATTATCACTGTCTGTTTCCGGCACATTGTTATTGCTGTTTATCCTAGGTTTGAAGCGGCTTTATAAAAATAAATTCAGCAGGGGCTGGCAGTATTATATTTGGGTAATCGTTGCATTGCGTTTTCTGCTGCCGTTTACTGCCGACGCTACGGTAGTTGGGAGCCTGTTTGAAAAATTTGACGCCAAAACGGTAACGGATGGAAGCTATATGCAAAATGTGGATAACCAAGAGCATGCGGATAGAGGCGGGGCAAAGCCGATACAGGAAGGAAAGGGCTTAACTGCCGCTGCCGCACATACGCCCTTTTACTTATATGCCTTGTCCTTTGCCTGGCTGGCATTGGCGCTGGCGCTTTTGGCCCGCAAGCTAATGGTTTATCAAAGTTTTATCCGGCGTATCAGGGCAGGCAGTATCGAGGCGTCGGATACGGAAACTTTGAAGCTATTATCAGATTGTAAAGAAAAGCTGAATATTAAGGCAAACGTGGGGCTATTCCATAATCCATTAATTTCTTCCCCTATGTTGATTGGTTTTTTCCAACCGTGTGTCCTTATGCCTGATGGCGAACTGGAAGAGAAAGAATTATCTTATATTTTTATGCATGAGCTTATCCACTATAAGCAAAAAGATATGTTTTACAAATGGGTGATACAGATAGTTGTGTGCGTCCATTGGTTCAATCCTTTTGTATATTTACTGGAAAAGGAAGTGAATCAATCTTGTGAATTGTCCTGTGATGAAAAAGTTATAGTTTTATTGGATGACAAGCAAAGGCGCGAGTATGGGGATATGTTGATTTCTTTTTTGAAGTTAAGCAATCCCTGCACAAATTCGCTGGCTTCCGTGACGTTATCGGAGGGGGCAAAGCAGATAAAAGAAAGGTTAGGCGCAATTATGGTGTTCAAGGGCAAGGCAAAAACAACCCGGGCCCTGACAGGCGCATTGACCTTGTGTATTCTGTTTGGCGCAGCTTTCCTTGGCAGCTATACCGTTGCTGGGGCTGTGGATGCAAGCCCAATGGGGATAGGCTCTGCAAGGGCAGGTAACCTTCGGATGCCAGATAAGATGGGTACGCCAGAACAATTATGTGAAAATTGCGGGCAAATGGGGCGGCTCGCGGTTAAGGTTCGGTCATATGAAACAGGGCCTGAGGTGAAAGAGTGCGTACATGGGTATCCGTATGGGGAGGATTTGGTTTTTAAGGAATATACCACATATCAGTACCAATGCCCTGTATGTTCTTATTCTGGCGCGTTTTTGGATACTTATTCTGGCGCCGTTAGAGAATGCCATGGATATTACCCTGACAGATAAATTATTTCTGTGCGGGCTGAATTTTATAATAGGGAGGCAGTGTATATGAAGAAAAAATTAGCGTTTTTTATGGCGGGGCTACTGTGTGCAGTATCTTTTGCATCCTGTAAGCCTTCTGACCCATCCGCGAAAGCCGGGGGCGAAAAAGGCGGTTCAAAGATGGTTATCGCTATTTCAGAAGATCAGGAAGATTTTTACCGGGTGGCAATCGCAAAATATTGCGGGCTTCACCCAGAAACGGAAGTAGAGATACAGGTGGTCCCGTTTATTGACAATACGCCTACGGAGAAGACAGAGAAAGACAAAAAGGCAATCAAGGACATGCAGGTGGAGATTATGGCGGGCAAAGGGCCGGATGTTTTTCTTTTGGACGAAGACTGCCAGGTATTGCCGGATATGATGAAAAGCAGTTACAATGGAGTGTTTTTGGACTTGAACACCGTAATGGAGGGATTGGAAGGGCTGCCGTTGAACCAGACGGTGTTAAAGGCAGGGGAAATAGATGGGAAACAGTACTTTTTACCATTAGGGTATATGTTGTCAGGCATTGCTGTGGAGGATGGCATGCTAGGGGGATGGGAACCGTCTTCTGGCCAGCCGGCAGAATTTCTGGAAGAGGTGGCTTCCCACACAGGGGTGGAAGGGTTCCCGTCAGAGTTTTGGCTGAAAGAATATATCCCGGGGCTTTTTGGGGAGCCTGTTTTGGACTATAGGGAAGAATCCATTACGTTTTCTAAGGAATTGCAGGATTTCACAGAACTGTTGGCAAAGGAGGGGAGGTCTTTGGAAAGCGCGCCAGAATTGCCTAATATTGTGATGTTGGGGCATTGTATGCTGGCTTCCTTGGAGGAGCTGATACAAAGGTCGTTCCCCTCTGGGATAGATGTTAAGTTCTTGCCGTTCCCAAACGGCGAAGGGGGGATCAATGCGCAGGTAAATATATTTGCGGCAGTTCGGGCGAACAGCCCGCACGCTTCCCAAGCAGGCGAGTTCTTAACCTATTTATTGTCAGATGAAATACAGGGCAGCACAGGCTGGAAGGATTTTGGGAATAAACAAAAGTTTACGGCAATCCCTATAAATAACAATGGGGTGATACCAGCATTTCAGTACAGGTTTACTTATGGGGTGGAAGAGTACCAGGAAGCGGCGGCAAAGAAAGCGGAGGAATTGTTCCAGGTTACACAGCAAGTGACAACGGCCCGTTTTTGCCAATACGAGAATTCCTTGATTTTTAAGGCAATATTTATGACGAGTGAAACAAGTTCCGTAGAGGAAAAGCTGAATAACCTAAAGAATGAATTACGCTTCTATTTTGACGAATAGGGGGAGGGCATGTGATGAAGGACAGAGGGCATTTATTAGAAAAGAGGAAAAAGATGGCGGGGATATGGTTAGCGGCGCCAGCGCTCTTGGGGACATTCCTTTTCTTTTTGCTGCCATTTGCCATATGCATCAAATATTCGTTTACTTTTGGCGTGGGCGGGGCGTACTTTGCAGGTTTGGAGAATTATAAAGGGGTGTTCTCCTCCTACGCATTTCAATTGGCGGCGTCCAATACCCTGCGGTTTTTGGCTATTGGCGTTACCTTAAACATCACGCTAAGTTTCTTTACGGCGCTTATTCTGAAAAAGGGGCTGGCGGGAAGCCGTCTTTTCCGCTATATCCTTTTGCTGCCGCTGGTGCTGCCAATTGCAAGCGTGGTTATGGTGGTTCAGGTGTTTTTTGCAGAGACGGGTATTGTCAATCACTGGCTGGATTCCCTAGGGGTCCCTATTGCCCAATGGCTGCAAGGCCCAAATGCCTTTTATGTCCTGTTGGGGCTGTATCTATGGAAAAGCTTTGGGTATAGCGTGATATTGCTGCTGTCTGGGCTGAATGCGGTTCCAGACGAATTTTACCAGACAGCCGCAATCGAAGGGGCTGGGGGCGTGCAGAAGCTTGTTTTTGTCACATTGCCAATGATGCCCCCGCATCTTTTTTTGGCGGTGGTTATGGGGATTGTAAATGCTTTTAAATCTTACCGGGAAGCGTTTCTGCTAGGCGGGAAGCATCCCCATGACAGTATTTACATGATACAGCATTTCTTAAATAACAATTTTGAAAATCTGAATTATCAGAAATTAAGCGTGGCGGCAATTATGCTCCTTTTCGTGTTGCTTGCCTTATTGTGCGGGTTATATCTTTTTCAAAACAAATATAAGGAGGAATGAAAATGAAACGGCGGCATTCCACAAATCCTAACTTTCTCCCACAGGCGTTGAGCGCGGTATTTTTCCTGTTTTTAGGGGCTTTGGTGCTGTTCCCAGCAATCTATACGCTGTGCAGCAGCTTTATGTCCCCCGCTGAGGTCAGCCAGTATTATGCGGCGGCCATGGGGCAACAAGGGAATGCGCAGGCAGGTTTTCATTTGATGCCGGACGCATTTTCGCTGGAAGGCTATTACATGGTCTTTTTAAGAAGCACGGATTATCTGATGAAGTTCTGGTACAGCCTGTTTTTGTGCCTGGTGATTTCAGCAGGGCAGATTTTTGTCAGTGTGCTGGGAGGGTTTGCTTTTGCGAAATATCCTATTCCGTTAAAACGAGGGATATTTTTTGTGCTTATGGTATTGATGATGATGCCTGTGCAGGTAACGCTTGTCCCAAATTACATTATTTTGGATGGGATGAAGCTTTTGGATTCCTGGCTGGCATTGATTTTACCTATGGCGTTTTTGCCTTTTGGGACGGTATTTATGGCGCAGATTTTTAAGGGGATACCAGATGGGGTGATAGATGCGGCAAGGCTGGACGGCGCAGGGACATTCCACATAATATTCCAGGTTGCGGCGCCAATAGGCAAAGGCGGGGTAATCAGCGTATTCCTCCTATCTTTTGTGGATGCATGGAATATGGTGGAACAGCCCATTACATTTTTAAGGGATACGTTACGGTACCCGCTTTCCGTATTCCTTGCAAGTGTAAACCAGGTAGATTTTGAACTGTCTTTTGTGTGCGGCGTTTTAGCGGCGCTTCCTATGCTTTTATTGTTTTTCTTTTTCCATGAAGAGCTGACCCAGGGAATTGAGTTGTCAGGGGTGAGGTGAAAGGACGGGGGATTATGAAGAACTCAAAACAATTTGCAGTGAGGGTGGCGGCGGCGCTTTTTATTGCCTTGGTTTTGTGTACCATTGCCGCCCATAGGATTGAAACGTTGTTATTGACAGAAGTGCGTACCATAACCGTCCCGCCTGTGATAGAAATGGAGGACGGGAGCATAGTTGTGAAGGTTCCGCCTGCCAGTGTCTTTACAGACCAAAACGGGGAACACTGCGTGATGCTGGTGCGGATGAGGGAAGGGGCATGGGGAAAAGAACTGTATGTGGAAAAGACGTCGGTTATGGTATACCGTGAAGATTATGCCTATTGTTTCCTGGAAGGGAATTTAGAGCGGCAGCAGTTGGCAATTTACCCAAGCCGGAACTTGTCTGATGACGAGACTGTGAGGTGTGTAGAAGAATGAAAAAAAGAAACGCCCAGTTTTTTATATGCGGCATAGCCAAGCTTTCTGTTTCGGTGTTTTTCTTCCTTACAGCGGCTTTTATCAGTAAGGATTTAAAAAGCCAAACGCCTTTTGCGGTGGAACTATACCATACGCAAGGGCTTGGAATCCCTATGGCGCAGGCAGCCCCTTTTACAGGGCGCGGGGGCTTTGCCGCTGCCAGCGTGGGGGAAAATGTGCAGGTAACAGTGGGGGAGGGAGGCAAATCCATCCCTGCCTATTATCAGATGGCAACGCCAAACTATGGGGCATATGCAAACCTGCATGTCATCGAAGGGGAATATTTTTCGGATGACGTATCAGAGGGACATGCGGTGGTGATACCAGAAAACCTTGCAAAGGAATTGTCTGCAGATGGCAGCGGGGAAAAGGCTCTGTATATTAATGGGACGGAATATGCAGTTTGCGGGGTATATGCGGATGGAGGTATCCTTACACAGCTAGGGTCTGCTAAAACCCCTGTGATATATGGCAATATGTCTGAAAACCCAGATATTTTGGCAGGGCATTTCTTGATAGGGGCGGACGCAGGAAAAACAGCCCAGCAGCAAAAACAGGAAATAATAGCGATGATGGAAATTCCACTGGAAGGGGAGATAAATGATTTGGGGCGTTTACACCAGTTAGGGGACGATATCCTGCTGCTGGGGTTCTTTTTTGCCAGCCTGTGGTTTGTTTTGCATTCCTGCATAGTTTCGTACCGGAAATTTATTTCTGCATATGAAAGCAAGGGAAATGCCGCGCAAAGAGCCTATACAGCTTTTTTTGCCGCTGCCGTCTTGCTGTTTACGGCTATTGGCTTTGCGTTTCTTTTGCAGCTTGTGCGCATACCAGCTATTTACCTGCCGGAAAATAATATTTTTGACCTCTCTTATTATGGACGGCAGATTTTAGATGGCATACAGCAGATTTCTACGGATTGCCGTATCAAGGATTTTTCAAGGATTTGTGCGGTTTATTTGTGTGCGGAAACAGGATGTACTGTTCTGGCGGTTTTGCTTTTCTGGTCAGGGTGCCAAAAGCTGCGCCGTGGGTTTGCAGATGGGAACGTGGATGCAGCTTCCAAGATTTGACTCTTAGGTTTGATGGACGTATAATGGGTGCAGGACCTGAGGGGGAAAAGGAGGAAGTTTATGGAATGTAGGGCAAAGAAAGTAATATCTGGCATTTTAGCTGCTATGGTGGCGTTTGCCAGCCTTCCCTGTGATTTGGCGAGTGCAGCCAATCAGAAGCAGCAGGGGCAGTATCAGGAAGAAACCAATCGAGAGGTTGGGGAACCAGCCGCAGAAGTTTTGGAAAGCGAAGGGGAGAAGGAATACCTGACAGAATTAGATTCCCAGGATGAAACGTTTGCAGTTGGCAGGCAGGCGTCAGAATGGATCGAAGACAGCCGTCAGGAGGAAGGGAAAGAAGAAGGGCAGGCGCCAGGCGTGCCAGGGGAAAGCGGCGCCGGGCATTCCGAGGCAGCCTACCAGCAGCCTTTGGCTGCCCAGGGGACGGTCCAAGGGACTTGTGGGGATAATGTGCGCTATGAGATTAATACCGATACAGGGGAAGCAGTGGTAAGCGGCAGCGGGCCTATGGCAAATTATGAGGAAGTGACAGATTCCCCATTTTACCCCTATGGGGATTTTATCACTTCTGTGAAGGTCGCAGAAGGAGTGACCTCCATTGGGGCGTTGGCGTTTACATTTTGTTTTGGGATTGAAAAGGTGTATCTGCCCAATACCCTTGAATCTATTGGGGAATATGCATTTTTAGGATGCCAGTCGCTTCAGGGGGTCGTTGTGCCAGACCGGGTGGCAAATATCGGGGAGCGCGCCCTTGGCTGGTACTGCGTCAATGGCAAAGAAGGGGATTACGAAAGTATAAAGTTGACGATAATAGGGGCAAGCGGCTCTGCTGCGGCAGCCTATGCCCAGGAAAATGGGAAAAGTTTTTTGGCAGTAGACACATTGACATATTCCTGCGGGGAAAATGTAACATGGTCTGTTGACCTTGAAAACGGCGTTTTGGAAATTTCTGGGCAAGGGGCAATGTCGGATTATTCAATAAGCGCTTATGGGGACGAAAAGCCGGAATATTATCCATACCGCGAATACATAACCTCTGTTGTGGTTCAGCCGGGAGTAACTGGGATTGGGGCAGAGGCCTTTTATTATTTCCACAACCTGGAACAGATAACGTTTGCAGACAGCGTAACAGCAATTGGGGAATTCGCGTTCTATGATTGTGAAAGTTTGAGGGATATTTCTTTGCCGGATTCGTTGACGGCCATTGGGGATTGTGCATTTTCTGGCTGCTGTGGCCTGACAGCCGTCACAATACCGCAAAAGGTGGAGGTGCCCAATCTTGCAAATTTCAACTGGAATTGGTTTTTGAGGTGCAGCCGGTTGGAACGCATTGAAGTTGCAAAGGGAAACGTGTCCCTTTCTTCCTATCAGGGGGCGCTGCTTGACCAGAATCAGGAAACGCTGTTTGCATTTCCGGAAGGATATAAAGGGGAATCCTTTGTGGCGCCAGATACCATACGAATAGTAGCCCCCTATGCATTTTCAGGAGGCGGGGCATGGAAAAGAAGCCTGGTGTTTGAAGGGGATGCGCCCGGGGGGTTTGACCTTTCTAGGCAGGAGTTGGAAGGACTTACAATTTACTATGATTCCTCTAAGCAGGGGTGGGATGCCCTAGCAAGTAACTTGGAAGGCAAAGGGATAACAACAAAAGATATGCTGCAATTGCGGGAGCTGGATACCTTGACGGTGGAAGCCCCGTCTGGGCAGTTAAATATGGGGGAGGAGATGCAGCTGACAGCGCAAATCAGCCCATACCTTGCCACCGAATTCCAGTGGTCCAGCAGTGACGAAACGGTTGCGGTGGTTTCCGCCCAGGGAAAAGTAATAGCAGTGAATCCAGGAGCCGCAGAGATTCGGGCGGTAAGCGCAGATAACAAGTATCAGGCAAGCGTTGCGCTGACGGTAACAGGGGAGCCGTTTTCCATGCCGGCGTATGATATAAAAACATTGACGGAAGGGCTAAATTATACTTCCATTACTACAACAACGAAGCAAATCGTTTCGGAAACCCTCCATGGAGTTTATTTTCTGGAAGGGAAAACACTGGGATTTTATTCTTTTGTGACAAATTCCTACCAAGTGGTGGAAACGTTTGATGGATGTAATGATGCGTATGCCGCCAATGGCAATCTGTATGTGCTGAGTAATAATACCTGTTATATTTACGATTTATCCACACAGTCCATAAGGTCTAGGTTTGGGCTTGGGAATTATAACATGATTGCAATAGGGGCTGATGCCCAGGGAAGGATTTATATCAGCGCAAACAGCAATTACAATGTTTGGAAAGAGGAAGTATTGCTTTTTTCCGAGGGCGGGGAGCTGCTGTTTGGGCTGCCCGTTGGCACTAGGGTACAAGCATTTTCAGGGTTTGACAGCAGCAACGGTTGTTTTTATATGGAGTCCGATTATGATTATTATTCCTGGGGATACCACCATCCAGGCAAAGGGCTTACCATGGGAAAAGCAGAAGGGGATAAATTAAGGTATATTGATACTTATTATAGCTTTCTAGAGAGCGGGATGATTACCCGTTCCATGAGCTGCCTGCTGTACTTATGCCAGGACTACTCTATGAGCCACCAGACTAGCGCGGAGTTGGTAGGGGGCAGGTATTTGGTGGCGGCAAGCGTGCTGCACGGCTCAGTTTATGTGTATGATTCCAATTCCGCAAATGGCAGTGAGATTACAAATACTATCGCAATAGACAGGACAGCGGTCGAAGAGGGGGAAGAGGGAGGTTCTTCTGACTATACCAGCATCGGCGTGCGGGCAGTGTACAATGAAGCAAACAACAGCATTGTAATCTATGAGAATAACAATACGATTTCAGAGTATTCCTTAGATACCGGGGAGAAGTTAGCTTCCTGGGGAACCCAGCACAGGGTGTTCAATATGCTGAAAATGGGCGATTCCCTGCTGGTGGTTGAGAAAGAAAACGATGTGTATTATATGGAAGCGCTGGATTGGGGCGTCCCATCACAGATTCAAATACAGACAGAGGCAATGCAGATGCGGGTGGGGGAATCCCAAACGCTGGCTTTGGAAAGTGATAAACAGTATGAATTATTCTGCCAGTGGTCCAGCAGCGACAGCAGCATTGTGTCAGTCAGCAAAAAGGGCAAAGCAGCGGCATGGAAGGCAGGCACGGCAGTGGTTACTGCCAAAATTTCTGATTCGCTGAAGGCTGAGGCGGCAATTACTGTAGCTGCATCAGATACAGTAGCGCCAGCAGAGAATATTTCCCAAAGCAAAGGGGAAGCCAGCCAAAATTATTCTGCAAACAATTACCAGGTTTATGGGTCAGTGGTCCGTTCTTACCTTACGGAAGGGGAGGGCAAGGGCCTAACCAGGGTGGAATATATTCCTGGCAAAGGCGTGCAGGTGGAGGATTACTCCCCACAATACAAATTGCTGAAAAGTAGGACGGTGCCTTGTGAGTTAAATGAGTTTGGCGGCTTCTATTCTGGGAAAGATGCAAATTTCCTGGTGTTTGGGCAGGAAAATAAGGCAGAAAGCGATGATGTAGAAGTATTAAGGGTTGTAAAATACAGTAAAGGATGGGAACGGCTGGGGCAATGTTCTATTAAGGGGGCAAATACCTATATTCCCTTTGACGCAGGGTCTTTACGCATGGCGGAGGCCGGAACCCAGTTATATATCCATACATGCCATGAAATGTATCTGGCGAATGATGGCTTCCATCACCAGGCAAATATGACTTTTGTGGTCAATGAGGGGACAATGGAAGTGGCGCAGTCTTATTATGGCATAATGAACATTGCCCAGGCAGGGTATGTAAGCCATTCCTTCAACCAGTTTGTGCAGTCAGACAGTGATTATGTATTCCGCGTAGACCATGGGGACGGCTCGCCCCGTGCAATATCGCTGACACGGTGCCGTGTGGATGGCAAGGTTACAGATGTCTCCTATACCCTGCCGTTCCCAATCAAAGGAGGGAGTGGGGACAACCGTACCGGGGTATCAGTCGGGGGCTTTGAATTATCATCTGATAATTGCCTGATCGCAGGGAATTCAGTGAACCAGGATAGTAATGAAGATTATGACCCGCAAGGCAAGCGGAATGTATTTTTAACTGTTACAGGCAAAGGCCTGGATGTTAGCAACACCATTTGGCTGACCGATTATAAAGAGGGTTCTGACATTACGGTACGCACTCCCTGCCTGGTAAAGGTTGGGCAGGAGCAGTTCCTAATTATGTGGGAGGAATATAACAGTAAATTAAAGAAAACCAAAGTAAAAATGGCGGTTGTGGATGCAGAGGGTGAGAAAGTGTCAGGGGTTGTCGAGACAGGGCTTCGGCTGTCTGACTGCGTGCCTGTTTTTACAACAGATGGATTAGTGAAATGGTATGTGACGGATGGCAAGTCTGTAAACTTTTGCACGGTAGACCCATATAACCTGTCGGCTGTGAAAGGTGAGCTGGAAATTCAGGAGGTTACTGACAGCCCAATTTGCACAAACCATAAGTGGTCTAATGGGGTGGCAACAAAATCCCCAACTTGTAGGCGGTATGGGGAAAAAGAATATACCTGCACCATATGCGGGCAGGTGAAAACGGAAATAGTCGCCAAGCTTCCCCATAAATATAAAACCTCTGTCACAAAGGCAACCACTGCAAAAGATGGAAGCGTTATCAAACAATGTACCGTTTGCGGCATCGTCCAGAGCAGGGTAAAAATCCCTTCTGCCAAGTCAGCGGCACTAAAAACGGTTTCTTATACCTATAATGGAAAAGCAAAGAAACCGTCCGTTACGGTAAAAGATTCCAGCGGAAAGGTAATTGGAAGCCAGAACTATACGGTCACATATAAGAATAATGTGAAAGTTGGAAAAGCAACGGCAACCATTAAGCTGAAAGGGAATTATGAAGGGACGTTTACCAAATCCTTTAAAATTTGCCCAAAGGGAACCTCTATTTCAGGCAAGTTGAAGGCAAAATCCAAAGGGCTTACTGTGAAATGGAAGAAACAGGCGAAGTACACGACAGGATACCAGGTGCAATGTTCCACAAATAAAAAATTTACAAAGAAAACAACTGTGACAAAGAAAGTAAAGAAAAATTCGACTACAAAGCTGACTGTCAATAAATTAAAACCAAAGAAAAAATATTATGTCAGGGTTAGGGCATACAAGACGGTGAAGAAAAAAGACTATTGCTCTCGCTGGTCAAAGGTTAAGTCAGTGACAACTAAGAAATAGGGCTAGGCAAATCCACATTCCCGAAAAACGGGCCAGGCTGCCGCGCTTGCGCGGGTATTTGGCTCCCATTGGTTAATCGGCATAAAAGGAAAGGTTTGCATAAGCCATAAAGGAGGGGTTGCGGTTACCGCAGTCCCTCCTTTGCATTATTTTATAGGAAATTCCTTCGGATTCCCTATAAAATAAAAAACTATTATCGCACTGCGGCGGAAAAGAAATATGCCGCTAAAGCGGCTCGCCGCAGGCGGGGAATCCTGCAGAGCAGGATTCTTTGTTCTAGGAATATGGCGCAGGGCAAAGGGGTTACTTATTCCC
>CAJUDE010000016.1 GCA_910585295.1 uncultured Lachnospiraceae bacterium
GGCGGGCTGGAAAAGTACATGGAGGAAAACGGTATCCGGGACTTAAAGGAGATCAGGGGTATCGTCAGTTAGATTTTTACAGACAGGAAGGAGAGATGGTTTATGCATTACACGGGAACGATATGGAGGCCGCCCTATGAGGCGGGGAGCGCACTGGTACAGGTGACGGATGGTCAAGTGGCTGGATGAGGTCATCGGCGCCGTGGATGAAAAGGAGCTGCGCAGGTACCATGAGAACCTGCGGCACCTGTAAGGAGGGGAGCCATGATACAGGATATCTCCCTTTACAGGCTGGATATGGCATACCGCGGCGCAGCCCCGGCCCGGATGGCTGCTTTTTCTCCTTATACGGCTGCAGAAGTGATGGTAGAGCGTGCAGACCATAGAAAAGTTGGGACTTGATAATGGGGAGTAGAGGGGAATTTTAGCTTTGAGAGCAACGTAACAATAATATTCCATCAATTTTCACTGCGCTTAGTAATTATTTATCATCAGCCAAATGGAGTTATGCGGGGTTTCAGGCTTTGGGCTTGAAAAAGAGTGAAAAAAGTTCGTGACAATTACTTGACTTCAACGGGGTAGGGGAGTTGAATCGGGTTTGCCCACTTTGTCCTATCATAGGAAATTCCTTTGGATTCCCTATGATAGAACAATTATCGCACTGCGGCGAAAAGGAAAATATTACTGCTTGATTGTGTTTGGCAAGGCAAATCTATTGTATATATCTACTAAAATCCATAATGTAAAACTGTATATAATCTACAAAGTGACAAGAAAAATCAAAAACAATATTGCATTTTTTTAATTTGGGGTTATACTTGCCACATAAGTTGAAAACGTTACCGGGAAAGATACCGGAAATGTTTCCAGTAAAGTTCCAGACGATGTTTTTTCACAAAATTTTCATTAACAATAGGAGGATGGACAATGAAAAAGAAATTAGTATCTTTGATGCTGGTGGCGGCAATGGCAGTGACAATGGCGGCAGGCTGCGGCACCAACAACGGGAACAAGGACAACGCTTCTGACAATGGCAGCCAGGAAGAAGGAAACGGCAGCCAAGAAGAAAGTGACAACAGTGAGGAAGAAGGCGGCGCCCAGACAGCAAGCGGGGATGGGGCTGTGTATTATTTGAACTTCAAGCCGGAACAGGCAGATGATTGGAAGGCGTTGGCAGAAGCTTATACAAATGAGACAGGTGTCCCTGTGACAGTGGAGACAGCGGCTTCTGGGACTTATGAGTCTACATTGAAGTCTGAGATGGCAAAAGAAGAGGCTCCTACCCTGTTCCAGGTAAATGGGCCGGTAGGGATGGCTTCCTGGAAAGATTACTGCTACGACTTAAAGGACAGCGCCATTTACAAGAATTTAAAGAGTGATGATTTTGCACTGATTAGCGATTCAGGGGAAGTGCAGGGCATTGCGTATGTAATTGAGACTTATGGCTTAATTTACAATAAAAAGCTGTTATCTGACTACTGTGCATTGGATGGGGCAAAAATCAAAGACGCGTCTGAAATTAACAGCTTTGCCAAGTTAAAAGAAGTGGCAGATGACATCCAGGCGAAGAAAGATGACCTTGGCATTGTTGGGGCGTTCACTTCCGCAGGCATGGACTCTTCCTCAGACTGGAGGTTTAAGACCCATTTGGCAAACCTTCCAATTTACTATGAGTACCAGACAGACAATATTGAATCCACCGAGGCAATCAAAGGGACTTACCTTGATAACTACAAGAATATGTGGGACCTCTACATAACTGACTCTACCGTAGAGCCTACCATGCTGTCCAGCTCCACTGGCGAGGATGCAGCGGCAGAATTTGCAATGGGCGAGGCAGTGTTCTTCCAGAACGGGACATGGGCTTACAATGATATCAAGGACAACGAAGTGGCAGATGAAGATTTAGGCATGATGCCAATTTACATTGGCGTGGATGGGGAAGAAGAGCAAGGGCTTTGCACTGGTTCTGAGAACTATTGGTGCGTGAACAAAAACGCTTCCCAGGAAGACATTGACGCAACACTGGCATTTTTGGAATGGGTGATCACTTCTGAGGAAGGCCGTACCTCTTTCCGTGACAACATGGGGTTTGTAACTCCGTTCACAACATTTACAGACGAGTACCAGCCGGCAAACCCATTGGTTGCAGCAGCCCAGGAAGATATTGACGCAGGGCATAAGACAGTTGCATGGTGCTTCACCACAATGCCTTCTGAGAACTGGAAGAACGGCGTTGGCAGCGCATTGCTTGAGTATGCGCAGGGAACAGGGCAGTGGGACGCTGTAGTAAGCGCATTTGTTGACGGATGGGCAACAGAATACCAGGCAGCAAATCAGTAAAAGGCAGGAAAATCAAATCTGTGCCAGGGATGGCATGGAAATAGGGGGGTGGTTTGCCATCCCCCTGTTTTAAAGGAAAGGGAGGTAAATTATGCAAAAATCACTTAAAAAATATTTCCCAATTTTTGCGCTTCCGACATTAGTGGCATTTACAATTGGCTTTATCGTGCCGTTTTTCATGGGCATTTATCTGTCGTTTTGTAAATTCACCACAGTTACCGATGCAAAATTTGTGGGTATCAGCAATTATGTAAAAATATTTACGGACAAAACATTTGGGCATGCGCTTTGGTATACCGCGGCATTTACCGTTGTGTCTGTATTGTTGATTAACGTGCTGGCATTTACCGTGGCAATGCTTTTAACCAAAGGGATTAAAGGGACAAATATTTTCCGGACTGTGTTCTTTATGCCGAACTTAATTGGGGGCATTGTATTAGGCTATATCTGGCAGTTATTGTTAAACGGCGTTTTGGCTCATTTCCAGAAAACCTTGACCTACAGCTCCGCCTATGGGTTCTGGGGCTTAGTGGTTTTGATGTGCTGGCAGCAGATTGGGTATATGATGATTATCTATATTTCCGGCATCCAGAATATCCCGGGGGAACTGATTGAGGCGGCGAAGATTGACGGGGCGACTTCCGGGCAGATTCTAAAGAATGTGACAATCCCCATGGTAATGCCTTCCATTACGATTTGTACATTTTTGACCTTGACGAATGGGTTTAAGCTGTTTGACCAGAACCTTGCGCTGACAAATGGGGAGCCTTCCAATATGTCAGAGCTTCTTGCCCTGAATATTTATAATACGTTTTACGGCAGGACAGGGTTTGAAGGCGTAGGGCAGGCGAAGGCTGTGGTATTCTTCATTCTGGTTGCATTGATTGCAGTAGGGCAGAATTATTTGACAAGGAGCAAGGAGGTACAGCAGTGATGGGTGTGAGAAAAGCAAAACATGGATGGGTTTACAGTATATTTTTCGGCTTACTTTCTATTGCATGGGTGTTCCCAATTGTGCTTGTGCTGATTAACTCTTTTAAAAAGAAAGTTTATATCAGCCGGAAGCCTTTTGAAATCCCTACAGACAAAATGTTTGTGAAGTGGGATAACTATATCAATGGGATGGAGAAAATCCACTTTTTTGACGCATTTAAGAACTCTTTGTTCATTACAATCTTTTCAGTGGCGGCAATTATTTTATGCACTTCTATGTGCGCATGGTATATCTCCCGGGTGAAGTCCAAATTTTCCTCAGGAATGTACTATTTATGTCTGTTTTCCATGATTGTGCCGTTTCAGATGGTAATGTTTACGTTATCAAAATTAGCAAATATGTTGCATTTATCCAGCCCAGTTGGTATTATATTAGTGTATTTGGGATTTGGGGCCGGGCTGGCAGTGTTTATGTTCTGTGGGTTTGTGCGGAGCATACCGCTGGAGATTGAGGAAGCGGCGATGATTGACGGCTGCACGCCAATCCAGACATTTTTCCAGATTGTATTCCCGATTTTAAAGCCTACCTGCATTACGGTGGCGATCCTTCAGGCAATGTGGATTTGGAACGACTACCTGCTTCCTTATCTGGTGCTGGACATGAAGCGTTGGAAGACGATACCAATTGCAATTCAATATTTGAAGGGCGGGTATGGTTCTGTAGATATGGGCGCCATGATGGCAATGTTGGTGTTGGCAATTATCCCGATTATTATATTTTATATGGCTTGCCAGAAACACATTATTGAAGGCGTGGTGGCAGGCGCAGTTAAGGGCTAGACTTTAAGATAAGGTGGAAAATGATATGTTGACCATTAAAGACATTGCAAGGGAATCTGGATATTCAATCAGCACCGTGTCCAGGGTGTTGAATAACCGCAGGGATGTAAGCCCGGAAGCAAAAAAAAGGATTACGGAAATCGTAGCAGCACGTCATTTTGTCCCCAACAACAATGCCAAACATTTAAAGCAAAGCAGCAGCAAGGCAATTGCAGTGCTGGTCAAAGGGACTTCCAATATGCTTTTTGCCAGCATTGTGGAGGCAATCCAGAAAAAAGTGGAGGCGACCAAATATACGGTGAACATCCACTATATTGATGAAGACGACAATGAAGTGGAAGAGGCTGTGGTTGTCTGCCGGGAACATAAACCTTTGGGGGTGATGTTCCTGGGAGGCAATCCTAAGTTTTTTGAGCAATCATTCCAGGCAGTGAACGCCCCTTGCGTCCTGGTGACGAACCAGGGGGCGTTGCTTGGCTTTGGGAATTTATCCAGTGTGGCTACGGATGACGAGGCAGCGGCAGAATATGCGATTGATTATTTGATTGGGCAGGGGCATAAAAAGATTGGGATACTGGGCGGCGATTTTGCGCTGTCCCATACGAGCAAGCAAAGGTATTTAGGGTGCATAAGGAGTTTCCAGAGGCACCAGATTGAATTTGATGAAGGGAAGAGTTATGAAAAAGCACGTTTTTCTTATGAGAGCGCTTATGAGGCGACAAAGCGGCTCCTGAAGAAGTCAGGGAGCCTTACGGCAATATTTGCCATGAGTGATGTGATAGCGATTGGGGCAATCCGTGCCATTATTGATTGCGGCGGGCGGGTGCCGGAAGATATTTCTGTGATGGGGTTTGACGGGATTGCCATGGCAGAATATTATAACCCGAAGATTACGACCATACAGCAGCAATACCGTGTTTTAGCTGCCAGGAGTGTGGAAATTTTACTACAGAACATAGACTGGAACGTTGCGCCGGTGCATGAGGTTGTGCCTTTCCATTTGGTGCAGGGGGAAAGTGTGAAAAAAATAGAGGCAGGCGCCCTTGAGGCTTGATTATAGGGCGTATGCAGAGAAATGTAACTACAGGAGGTATCCATTATGCGCAGCAGTGGAGTTTTAATGCATATTTCTTCGTTGCCTTCCCCTTATGGGATTGGGACTCTGGGGAAAGAGGCGGGGAAATTTGTTGATTTTTTAGTAAAGGCAAAACAAAAGTATTGGCAAGTGCTGCCAATTTGCCCAACCAGTTATGGCGATTCCCCATACCAGTCTTTTTCCAGTTTTGCAGGAAACCCTTATTTTATTGACCTTGACACGCTTTGTAAAGAGAAGCTTCTGACCAGGAAGGAATGCCAGTCTTATGACTGGGGTGGGGACAGCTCCAAAGTAGATTACGGTGTCCTTTATCAGAACCGTTATCCGTTATTACATAAAGCTTTTGAACGGTTTCAAAAAAATATTCCAGATGATTATGAGGCGTTTTGCACAGAGCAGCAGGATTGGCTGGAGGATTACGCCCTGTTTATGGCATTGAAGGACGCCCATGGCGGGGTATCCTGGAGTGAATGGGAGCCGAAAATTAAGCTTCGGAGGGAAGACGCCATCCAGAAGGTAAAAGGGGAGCTTTCCGAAGAAATTGAATTTTGGAAAATGCTGCAGTACCTATTTTATAAACAATGGAATTCCCTGAAATCCTATGCAAATGAAAATGGGATTTCTATTATTGGGGATGTGCCGATTTATGTGGCTATGGATAGCGCGGACGTATGGGCAAACCCGTCCCAGTTTTATTTGGATGGGAACCTGGCTCCCATTGATGTGGCAGGCTGCCCGCCGGACGCATTTTCTGCAGACGGCCAGCTATGGGGCAACCCGCTTTTTCGCTGGGATGTGATGAAAGAGGATAATTACCGTTGGTGGATGAAGCGGCTGGATAAGATGTCCAAGTTGTTTGATGTTGTGCGGATTGACCATTTCCGGGGCTTTGAATCATATTATGCCATTCCCTATGGCGATAAAACTGCCAGGAATGGGCAATGGCGCAAAGGGCCTGGGATTGAGCTGTTCCATGCCATTGAGGAGGAGCTGGGCAGGCTGAATATTATTGCAGAGGATTTGGGGTTTTTAACGGAGGCTGTGCGGGAGATGCTGGCAGAATCCGGGTTCCCTGGCATGAAGCTCATCCAGTTCGCTTTTGACAACAGGGAGGATGGGGATTACCTGCCCCACAATTACAATACAAATTCTGTGGTATATGCAGGCACACATGACAATGACACGATTTTGGGGTGGATGAAGACCGCGCCAAAGCCTTGCGTGGCGTTTGCAAAAGATTACTTGAACCTGGGGAAATCAGAAGGCTACAACTGGGGCGTGATGCGGGCAGTCTGGGCGAGCGTCAGCGACACCGCAGTGGTGACCATGCAGGATTTGCTTGGCATTGGGAGCGAAGGGCGGATGAATACCCCTTCCACATTAGGCTGTAACTGGATGTGGCGTATGGAAAAAGGGGCAATTGACAGCAAGCTAATCCGGCGCATCTGCAAACAGGTGGAATTATATGGGAGGCTGCCAAAGAAAGAGGAATAATCATGTATTATTTCATTGTGAATATTGCCTCCAGCTCGGGGAAAGCCAGGGGCGCCTGGCATGCGCTGGAGGCAGAGCTAAAAAGGCGGGGAACCCCTTACCGGGCATTTTTCACCAGGTACCAGGGGCATGCAGGGGAATTGGCTGGGAAGCTGACATCCAAGGCAGGGGGAGGGGGAATCTCCCTTGTGGCGGTAGGCGGCGATGGCACGGCAAATGAAGTGGTGAATGGGATCAAGGATTTTGCAAAGGTGCGGTTTGGCTATATCCCCATTGGTTCTGGCAATGATTTAGGCCGGGGCCTGTCGCTTCCCAAAGACCCGGTGGCAGCCTTGAAGCTTATCTTGGAATCTGAGGAATGCCATGCAATGGACTTAGGGAAGGTGTCCTGGGGCAGGAAGTTAGAAAAAAGCGCATATTTTAATATCAGTTCAGGCATTGGGATGGATGCGGAAGTATGCAGGCGCGTCAATGCATCTGGAATGAAAGTATTTTTAAACAGGCTCCATTTTGGAAGGCTGTCTTATTTTATTCAGACTATCCTGACATTGGCGTATATGCCGGATGTCCGGGCAAGGGTACAATTTGACGGCGGTGAAAAAAAGCGGGTGCGCGGGCTGATTTGCATGGCTTCGATGAACCATAAGTGTGAGGGCGGAGGGCTTCCAATGGCGCCAAATGCCTCTGACCAGGATGGGAAATTATCAATCTGTTACATTTATGGGTTAAGCAAGTTACAGGCGCTGCTGCCATTAATTGCTTTGACCCGTGGGAAACATTTAGGGTTTCCAGGAATTGAGGTAAAGGACTGCAGCTTTTGCGAGCTATGGCTGGAAAATGCTTTGGCAGGGCATACAGATGGGGAAGACCTGGGCGACCTGGTACATTTACGGTATGAGTGCTTGCCAGGGGCTTTAAAGGTGATGCGGTAAGGGCTTTTGCAGCAAAAATGGGGGATGCAAACAAAAATAATCCCCTTTGTACAATTTATAGTATTCCCGGCAAACCTCCTGCATATACTGATAACAGTAGAACAGGAGGTTTTTTTATGGAAAACATTAATACTGGTACATATAATATTTACAAAGATATCAGCGCCAGGACGAACGGGGACATTTATATCGGGGTTGTGGGGCCTGTGAGGACAGGCAAGTCCACCTTTATTAAGCGGTTTATGGACGTAATGGTGCTGCCGGAAATGGAGGATGTACATAGCAGGGAGCGCGCTACAGATGAACTGCCCCAGTCTGCCCAGGGCAAGACCATTATGACCACAGAGCCAAAATTTGTGCCAAAAGAAGCCGCAAAGGTTAAGTTAAACGATGACCTTGAGGTAAGCGTGCGGCTGATTGACTGCGTAGGGTTTATGGTGGATGGGGCGACAGGGCATATGGAGGAAGGGGCGGAACGGATGGTGAAAACGCCCTGGTTTGACTATGAGATACCGTTTACCCAGGCGGCGGAAATAGGCACCCAGAAAGTGATTCGGGAACATTCCAATATCGGGATTGTGATTACCACAGACGGCTCCATCACGGAACTGCCCAGGGAGAGTTATATCCCTGCAGAGGAAAAAACGGTTGCGGGGCTGAAAAAATTGGGGAAGCCCTTTATTTTGCTGCTGAACACCCAGAAACCTTATGGGGCGGAAAGCCAGAAGCTTGCGGAGGAGCTTGCAGAAAAGTATGGGGTTTCCACCCTGCCGGTGAATTGTGAGCAGCTGCGCAAAGATGATATTTTCCGCATCCTAGAAGGGATCCTCTATGAATTCCCTATTGAGCGGGTGGACTTTTTCCTGCCGAAATGGGTGGAAATGTTGGAGAACACCCATAAAATAAAAGAGAACATTATCCAGAATGCCATGCAGATTTTAAAGAAATTCACATATGCCAAGGATGTGAGGAATACGGAGCTTATTCCAGAGGGAGAGTATATCCGAAGGATGAAGCTGGATAAAGTGGAGCTGTCCCGGGGGTGTGTCCAGATTATATTTGACATCGACCAGAAGTATTATTATGAAAATATGAGCGAGCTGACGGGAGTGCCAATTTCCGGGGAGTACCAGTTGATCTCCATGATTAAGGAGCTGTCTGCCATGAAAAGGGAGTACGATAAGGTGGGGAGCGCCATGGAAGCAGTGAAACAGAAAGGGTATGGCGTGGTAACGCCCCAGCTTACAGATATTGAGATTGAGGAGCCAGTGCTGATTCGCCATGGCAATAAGTTTGGCGTGAAAATTAAAGCCCAATCCCCGTCCATCCATATGATTAAAGCAAATGTGGAGACAGAAATTGCGCCGATTATTGGGAGTGAGGAGCAAGCGCAGGATTTAATTGGCTATATCAAGACTTCCCGGGAACAGGAAGAAGGGATTTGGCAGACCAATATTTTTGGCAAATCCATCGGGGAGCTGGTGGAAGATGGCATCCGCAGCAAGATCACTATGATGGATGATGAAAGCCAAGTCAAGCTGCAGGATACCATGCAGAAAATTGTCAATGACAGCAACGGGGGATTGGTGTGCATTATTATTTAGAGCATGTTTGAAAAATGTTTTCTGAAAGATGGCGGGGATGGGATTTCAAGCATGTCTGGGGCAGGCAGGGACACAATGGCAATGGCTGGCGTGTCCCTGTTTTTGCATTATTCCCGTGAGCAATGAGCCAAGCAGCCGCGCTTGCGCGGATATTTGGCGAATGCCGCGAGGGGCGCTGTGTGCCAGCGGCACACGTTCAGCGCCGACCGAAACGGAGTGCAGACCAAATACCCAGCCCCTTGGGGCCAAAAGAACAAGCTAGTCCATGCCCCGTAGCTTGCTGCGGGGTATTTGACTTTATATCCTGTTTCGGTCAGGCGTTTTTTATAATAAGTAACCGTCCTTTAGGATATCTGAAACTGCTTCTGTTGGGATCTCGAAGGCGACAACTCCCATAGAGCCAGGAGCTACCTGGTATTCATCGAAAACAATGGTAAGTTTTCCAGAGTTGTTGATATAAAAGTTTACATCCTCTGCAATTTCCTGAAAATTCCATTCCGTGATATCGCTGTCCACCCAGTAAATAATGGATTCATCCTGTGCCATCTGTTCTTTCATCTGCGCTTTGATATTTTCAGAGATGGGTGTTTTATAGTCTGCCCCATCCTGGAATAAATCTTTTAGGGTAACCATTTCACCAGTAGTTTTGTCAATATGGTAAATTTTTTCCATCTGTGCGGCGCCTGCCATGGTAATGGTTTGATGGAACCTAAGGGAAAATAGTTTGTCATTGTCAGTAACGATTTCATAATCTAAATCGACTGCCTGCGTGCCTTCCCCGCCAGCAGCCTTTACATCAGCTTCATAAGCGGCGATAATTTTAGTTGTATAGTCCTGGATGCTGTTGCTTAAATTTTCTGTAGCTTCCTCCATTATGTTCCCTTCGCTGTCTGCCACCTGAATTTCAGGGATTTTAAGGTTGGCTTCCATTTTGTTTTCCTGATGTTTGTATTCCCGGAATGTGACTACTTGCACGATTGCGCCAAGCACAGGGATTTGCCCCATGGCATAGGCGATAGATGCGTTGGAGTTGGCCAGGATAATCAAAAGGAAGGCTGCTGCGGCAAACCCTGCGGCGGCTTTGGCGAAGGGGAAGCGAAATAGGGAAGCCTTTTTGGGGGCGGGCTGTCCCTGTTTTCCTGCTGCATCTTCCTTTGCCTGTGTAATGGCCAAGGCCACTTGGGCTTCTAAATCTTTGGGGATATTGATGTTTTGGTAATCTTGTTTGATTTGTCCTAAGTTATGGTTCATGGCATAGTTCTCCTTCCGTTAATTTGACCCTCAGTTTTTTCAGGCTGCGGTATAAAAGGCTTTTGGTAGTATTTAAATTTTCTTCCAGCACATCGGCTATTTCCTGGAGCTTGCGGCCTTCAAAATACCGAAGCACGACGACGGCGCGTTCTTTTTCATTCAGCACGTCCAAGGCGGCAATGGTATCAAAGTCCAAATACACGTCCTCTTTCCCATATTCTGGCAGGAATTCGTCACACACTTCCCGCTGTTTCGCCCGAAGGAATTCCAGCGAAGTGTTGATGACGATACGCCAGAGCCATGTTTTAATAAATGCTTCTTTTTGGATGGAGGCAGCATTTAAAATGGCTTTGTAGGCGGTTTCCTGCACAATGTCCATGGCGTCCGATTCATTTTTGACATAGGTGAACGCCAAACGGTATAGGGATCCATAAGAGGACAAAAGCTCTTGCTCCACCAACTGCTGCATCTTTGGTGTATTCATGTCATATTCTCCTTTTCAGTTTTTATAGGTTAGACGGACGGGGCATTGAAAAAGTTTCAGGGCGGCACAAATTTCTAAATGCCAAAAAAATACCTCAAAATTACAATTTTTTCAAAAAATACTTGAAATTTTTCGGGGGTATAATGGAACCAAGAAAAATAATACGAAAGGACAAGGATATAAAATGATGGAACAATTAAGGAAGCATTTCCTTCCTATTTTGGCATTTGCCATAATCTGCACATATAGTTTCACTGGCGCGGAAGTATATGGGGCAGGTCTGCCAGCAGGAGTGGATGTGACAGGCGATAATGCCCAGCCGGAATTGCCCGTTGGATGGCAGGAACGGGATGGCCATAAATATTATTATTCCCAGGACGGGGCGATGCAAACCAGGAAGCAGACAATAGATGGGAAAACCTATTATTTTGGCGCAGACGGGGCGATGCAAACCGGGAAGCAGGCAATAGATGGAAAAACCTATTATTTTGGCGCAGACGGGGCGATGCAAACCGGGAAGCAGGCAATAGATGGGAATACCTATTATTTTAGCATAAATGGGGCTATGACAACAGGCTGGCAGAAAATCGGCGGGAAAAAATATTATTTTGCGCCGAAGGACGGAAAAATGTATACCGGGAAAAAGAAAATCGGGAAGTCCTATTATTATTTTGCCAAAAAAGGGGAGATGAAGACAGGCTGGCAGAAAATCAGCGGGAAAAAATATTATTTTGCCCCCAAAGATGGCAAGATGTTTACAAAACGCCGCAAAATCGGTAAGAATGCATATTATTTTAACAAAAATGGGGTATTGCAGGCTTCCAAATGGGTGAAAGAAGGAAGCAAAACGTATTATTGCAATAAGAATGGCGCGCTGCAGTCTGGATGGCTGAACCAAAAAGGGAACCGCTATTATTTTTCTGTGAAAAATAATCAAATGCAGACAGGGTGGCAAAAAATTAAGGGCAGGAATTATTATTTCTGGGAATCTGGGAAAGCGGCGGGCGTATTGCAGCGGTCATGCATTGTCTCCACAAAAGAAGGGAATTATTACGTGGACGGGGAAGGGGTGCAGGTGACCGCCCCTGGGATTATACAGGCAGTCCATTTCGTGGATACTTACACGGAGGAAAGCTGGCCTGCTGATACAAAGCTAAGGAAATGCTTTGAAGCTTTGTGGAAGAATTACACATACCAGCGTTTTTATGAATCTCCTTCTGCGCAATTGATGTCTGGCTACGCCCATTATATGTTTGTAAATGGAAAGGGGAATTGTTACCGGTATGCTGCAAGCTTTGCCTGCATTGCAAAAGTGCTGGGGTATGAAGCCCGGGTAGCCACAGGGCAGATTTCCAGCAGAAGCGGCGGAATGACCCCCCATGGCTTGACGGAAGTGAATGTGGGCGGCGCCTGGTATATTTGTGATGCAAATATGCAAAGGAACCATCCAGATAGAAACTCCTATTTATGTACGGAAGGGAATTACCCTTATGCCCATTCCACTAGCGCAAGGTATACATTAGTGATTTCTGATGGGAAGGTATCCTGGGTATGATATTTAGCTCACTTGAATTTTTATGCGTATTCTTCCCAGCGGCGTTCCTTGTGCATTGCGCATTGCCTTCCACAGCCTTAAGGAATGCATGGCTGGTGGGGGTAAGCCTATTGTTCTATGCCTATGGGGAGCCGGTATATGTGCTGCTGATGGTGTTTAGCGCAGGGATGAATTATATTGCGGCACGGGGAATTGCCGTTTCGGGGCATAAGAAATATATCGTATGGGCAGATATTGCCGCCAACCTCGGGATTTTGGTATTTTTTAAATATACGTGGTTCTTGGTGGGATCCATAAACCAGGGCTTTGGGACGCAGTTCAAAGCCCTGGGGGTTACGCTTCCAATTGGGATTTCCTTTTTTACCTTTCAGGCAATTTCCTATGTAGTGGATGTCTACCGTGGGAAAATACAAGCGCAGGAAAATTTCTGGAAATTGTTGCTGTACATCTCATTTTTCCCTCAATTAATTGCAGGGTCAATTGTAAAATATAGGGATGTCAACGCATATTTGGATAAACGAAAGGTGAGTGTACCTCAGGCGGCGTCTGGGCTTCGCCGTTTTATCTGCGGGCTGGGGAAGAAAGTGCTGATTGCCAATGCCATGGGGCAGGCGGCGGACGCTATTTTTTCAGCAGGCGCCCCTTATATCAATATCTTATCCGCATGGGTTGGCGCAATTGCATATATGCTCCAGATTTATTATGATTTCAGCGGCTACAGCGATATGGCAATTGGGTTGGGGGCAATGTTTGGCTTCCAGTTTCAGGAAAATTTCCAGTATCCTTATGGCGCCCCAGGCATTCAGGAATTTTGGCACAGATGGCATATTTCCTTGTCCGCCTGGTTTAAGGAGTACTTATATATTCCCTTGGGCGGGAACCGGAAAGGGAGTATCCGCACAGGGATAAATAAATTTGCAGTGTTTTTCTGCACAGGGCTGTGGCATGGGGCGGACTGGACATTTGTGGTATGGGGGCTGTACCATAGATTTTTTTCTTTGCTGGAGGATATGCTCCCGTTCTTAACAAAAATGCCCAAAATCGCCCTTCGCCTGTACACATTGTTCGTAGTCTGTATTGGGTTTGTAATATTCCGGGCGGACAGCCTGGGGCAGGGAATATTCTTCGTCCAGCAAATGTTTGCGGGATATTCTTTTGACGCCCTTAAAATGGGGTTTGCCATGCAGCAGCTTACGCCCTGGTTCCTTGCCATGGCCGCGGCAGGCTTGGCCCTAATGGCTCCAATTAAGCCGATTGCTGTGAAGGTTAAAAAAGCTGTCAGCGAAGGGATGGAAGGTTCCTGGAAGTATCGGGTTTTACAGGCCTTTTTGTCGCTGGGGGCGGCAGCGGTTTTACTATGGTGTATGCTGCGGCTGTCTGGGGATACATATAACCCGTTTATTTATTTCCGGTTTTAGGGACGAGGTGGAGCAATGAAGCATATCGGAAAAATTATTTTTATCGCATCCTGCCTGTTTTTCTGTATCCTGCCTGTTGCCGGGATGGCAGTATGCCGTGGCGGCGCGGGTACAGAGAACCGGGAGTTGGCGGAGTTTCCCCAGATAAAGGAAGATGGGAAATGGAATATTGGTTTCCTACAGGGGCTGGGGGCTTACTTTAAAGACCATTTTGCATTCCGCCCATATTTGGTGTCGGCGGATGCCATTGTCCAAAGCAAAGTGTTTGGGGTATCTAATGTGGAACGGGTGGTGTTAGGTGAAAATGGCTGGCTGTATTATGCGGCGACCATTGACGATTATCTGGGACGGAATGTAATGTCAGAACGGGGCGTTTACAACGCCGCCCATAACCTGTCCCTGCTGCAGAAATATGTGCAGGGGAAGGGGGCAGAATTTGCCTTTACCATCGCGCCAAACAAAAATTCCCTTTATGGGGAACATATGCCCTATTATTTGCAGAAAAAGGAAGAAAGCCTAAGCAACCGTATGCTGCTGGAGCCAGAGTTGGAAAAGCAGGGCATGTCCGCCCATGTAGAAATTACAGAAAGTGAAAATAATATGGATTACTGGAAAGTTTTTGGCATCCTGGAAGGACAGGGCTGCAACAAAGATACGCAAATTTATATCAGGGTGCTGCAGGGAGAAGAAGCAAAGGTATATGAGCCATTCTTCCTTACTACAGAAGCTTCAGACTATGGCTATTGCCTTTATCTGAAAAAAGAGCATCTCCTTGGGAAGGCAACGGTGGAAGTGATTGTGGGGCAGGATGGGGTGCTGCAGGCAGTGCAGTCCTTGGAAACCCAGCAGTGAAAGGAGGGGGCGGTTTGGGAAAGTTGAGGCTGTGGGGCGGCCTGGCATTTTGCGTTTTTACTTGTTTTGGCATCCTTTTATCTGGTTGCGGCAGCGCAGGGAAAGAACAGCCGATTGCTATTTTTGACGGCTTTACAGAAACCAGGCTCTTTGTCGCAGAGGGGACTACCGTGGGGCAAGCCTTGGAGGAGGCAGAGATTGCCGTGGGGAAGGGGGATTTGGTTTCCCCTGCCCTGAAAGAGCCGATTGGCGAAGGCGGCAGCCAGATTCAGATTGGCAGGCGCGCCCATGTGGTTGTGGAGGAGAAAGGGAAAACCAGGGAAATTACCATGACGGGCAAGAAGGTTGGGGATGCATTAAAAGAGGCGGGCATTGCTTTGCGGGAGCATGATGTTGTAAACCATGGGCTGGAAGCTTATCTGGCAGATGGCATGGAAATTGTGGTGACACGCCGTCTCCTGGTAAAGCTTACAGTGGATGGCAGGGAAGAGGAATTCCTGACTGAGGCGGACACAGTGGAAGGGCTGCTAAAGGAGCAGGGCATACGGCTGGATAAGATGGATAAGATTACGCCCCTGCCTGGGGAAAGGCTGGCAGATGGCGCTGAGGTGGTGGTGCAGAGGGTTTCTGTAAAAGAAGTGGCGCAGCGGGAACCTATCCCTTATGGAACTAGGACAGAATATTCAGACAGCCTTTTTGAAGGGGAAACAGTGCAAAAGCAGCAGGGGAAGCCCGGGGAAAAGGAAGTGGTTTACCAAGTTACTTATGTGGACGGGGAGGAGGAGTCCAGAACCCCAATCAGTGAGAGGACAATTCAGGAGCCAGTCAGCGCCGTGATTGTAAAAGGGACAAAAAAGAGGCGCAGGGTCATTTCCAAAGAGGCTCGGAAAGGCTACGGTGGCTTTTCAGTATGCGGGCAGGAAGCTGTCAACGGAAGTGGCCGTGAAAAATTATGGGAACCCTTGCAAAACTTTTCAGGTCGGGGGTACGGAGTTTGCCTCAAAGTTCAAGAAAAGTTCGGACTATGAATACAAATTTAAGAAGGGTCGGGATGCAAAGGTCAATATAAAGCCCAAAGAAGGGTGGAAGTTAATAGAGCTGGCAAGCGGAGGGGTGTTGATAAAAAATAAATCAAGGGTAGATGTGTCGTATGCGGGTTCTTATGTAGAGGCAAGCTTTAAAAATAAGAAAACAGGCGAGGTATCCATTCTTTCCATTGCATTTGGCATGGGTAAGAACCGAAACTTATAAAAATAGACGGCATAAGATTTTTGAGGGTATAGGGAAATGATATCATTTTGCAGTCCAGGACGTGTTTGAATTTTCAAATACGCCCTGAATTGTGAGGTGACAAGGAAAGCCGGATATGCTATAATGTGCCAGACGATCCCTGCCAAATTCACTGACAGGGTATAGAATCTATGGAGGGATATGCATTATGGCATCAGAATTAAAAAAGAGGGGCCAGGTTGCCAAAGAAGACACTTGGGCAATCGAAGAATTGTATGGCTCCACAGAATTATTCCTAGAAGACGCAGATAAATTAGAGCAGATGGTGGAAGGGCTGAAAGGCTTTACCAAAGAATACCTTACAAAAAGCGGCGCGCATTTGCTGGAATATTTTAAGGAGATGGAGGAAATCACAATCTTGCTTGACAAAGGGCTGTGCTATTCGGAACGCAGCATGGATGTGGACACAGGCAATAGCATGTACCAGTCATTAAGTGGGAAAATGATGGGGATATACCATAAATTCGCCACAGTGTCTGCACCTGTGGATGCCTGGGTGGTATCTATGGAAGAGGATAACATCCAACAGTTTTACCAGGAGGCGCCAGAGCTGTCCAGGTATAAAGTGACGATTGATGAGCTTCGCAGGCGAAAAGCCCATACCCTTTCCCCAGAATTAGAGGAGCTTTTGGCGTCTTCCAAGGAAATGGGCGCCGCCGTTGAAAAATCTTACAGCCTGTTTTTGGATGCAGATTTTGAGAACCCAACGATTCAGGGCGAGGATGGGGAAGCTGTGAAAATTACCACAGGGCGGTTTATCCCTTTGCTGGAAAGCAAGGACGTGCGGGTGCGCCGGGAGGCTTTCCAGGCGTATTACGCCCGGTATGAGCAGTATAAAAATACCTTTGCTTCTTTATATGAAGGGAAGGCAAAGGCAAATTATTTCTATGCAAGAGCCAGGAAATATAATTCTTGCGTGGAGGCGGCAGTGGATGCCAATAACGTGCCGAAAGAGGTATATTTTAATTTAATTGAATCAGTCCATGAAAATATGCATTATATGCACGAATACATGTCACTGCGCAAAAAATTGATGGGCGTGGAAGAACTCCATATGTATGATGTGTATGTGCCGATTGTGGGGGAGGAGTCCGGGAAGGTCACTTACCAGCAGGCGCAGGAAGAAATTGTGGAGGCATTGCAGGTCCTTGGGGAAGATTATGTCCGTGTGCTTAAGGAGGGGTTTGCAAACCGCTGGATTGACAAATATGAAAATGAAGGGAAACGGAGCGGAGCCTATTCGGCAGGGTGTTATGCCGCCCATCCATTTGTGCTGATGAACTACCAGGATAACCTGGATTCAGAATTTACCCTCGCCCATGAAATGGGGCATGCCCTCCATTCTTATTATTCAGCCCAAAATAACAATGTGTTTGACAGTGAATATAAGATATTTGTGGCAGAGGTGGCTTCCACCTGCAACGAAGCGCTGCTTATGGATTATCTGTTAAAGCATACCACGGACAAGAGGAAAAAGGCATACCTGATTAACCATTTCCTACATCAGTTCCGAAGTACGCTGTACCGCCAGACAATGTTTGCGGAGTTTGAGCTTCTGACCCACCAAATGGTGGAAAAGGGCGAGCCGCTGACTGCTGAATCATTAAAGGAGCTGTATTATGGCTTAAATGTACAGTACCATGGGAAAGATGTGGTTATGGATGGTGAAATTGCCATTGAATGGGCCAGAATCCCGCATTTTTATTATAATTTTTATGTCTATCAGTATGCAACCAGCTTTGCAGCCTCTATGGCGCTCAGTAAGAAGATTTTGGCGGAAGGGGAACCTGCGGTTAAGCGTTACCTAAAGTTTCTAAAAGGAGGGTGCAGCAAGCCGCCAATTGAGCTTTTAAAGGAAGCAGGGGTGGACATGACGGCCAAAGAGCCTATCTGTGAGGCATTAAAGGCCTTTGGGGGATTAATCAAAGAAATGGAGGGACTATGTTGTCAGATTTAGAAAAAGAAATTGAAAAGCGCAGGACATTTGCCATTATTTCCCACCCAGATGCTGGGAAAACAACTTTAACGGAGAAGTTCTTACTGTATGGCGGCGCCATTAACCTGGCAGGGTCTGTGAAAGGCAAGGCGACTGCCCGCCATGCAGTGTCCGATTGGATGGAGATTGAGAAAGAACGTGGGATTTCTGTCACGTCCTCGGTTTTGCAATTTAATTATGGCGGCTACTGCATCAATATTTTGGACACGCCAGGGCATCAGGATTTCTCTGAGGACACGTATCGGACGTTGATGGCGGCAGATTCCGCCGTGATGGTGATCGACGGCTCAAAGGGCGTGGAGGCTCAGACCAGGAAATTATTTAAGGTATGCGTGATGCGCCATATTCCGATTTTCACATTTATCAATAAGATGGACCGTGATGCCAACGATACCTTTGATTTGCTGGATGAAATTGAAAAGGAGCTTGGGATTGCCACCTGCCCGATTAATTGGCCTATTGGCTCTGGCAAGAATTTTAAAGGGGTCTATGACAGGAATACCAGGAAGGTCACAACTTTTTCGGATACCCTGAAAGGGACCAAGGAAGGGGTGGCAAAAGAGATTGATGTGGATAGCCCGGCGCTGGGGCAAGAAATTGGTGAGGATTACAAAGCGGTGTTGTTGGAAGAGGTGGAGCTTTTAGATGGCGCAAGCGCGGAATTTGATATGGAGCTGGTGTCAAAGGGTGAGCTGTCGCCGGTATTTTTTGGCTCTGCGTTGACTAACTTTGGAGTGGAGACGTTTTTGCAGCATTTTCTTCAGATGACTTCATCCCCCCTTCCCAGAAAAGCGGATATTGGGCAGGTTGACCCGTTTTCCCAGGATTTTTCAGCGTTCGTGTTTAAGATACAGGCAAATATGAACAAAGCCCATCGAGACAGGATTGCATTTATGCGTATCTGTTCTGGCAAGTTTGAGGCTGGCATGGAAGTGTCCCATATCCAGGGAGGTAAGAAAATGCGCCTTTCCCAGCCCCAGCAAATGATGGCGCAGGAACGTAAGATAGTAGAAGAGGCATATGCCGGGGACATTATAGGGGTCTTTGACCCAGGGATTTTTGCCATTGGGGACACAATTACCAATTCAGCGGAGAAATTTGCCTTTGAGGGGATCCCAACCTTTGCGCCAGAGCATTTTGCCAGGGTGCGCCAATTGGACACCATGAAGCGCAAACAGTTTGTTAAGGGCGTGACCCAGATTGCCCAGGAGGGGGCAATTCAGATTTTCCAGGAATACCATACTGGAATGGAAGAAATTATTGTAGGCGTAGTGGGCGTGCTGCAGTTTGATGTATTGAAATACCGGCTGGAAAATGAATACAATGTGGATATCCGCCTGGAAAAGCTGCCCTATGAGCATATCCGGTGGATTGAAAATAAAGAAATCGACGTGGAAAAATTGACGGGGACTTCAGATATGAAAAAAATCCAGGATTTAAAAGGCAACCCATTGCTTTTGTTTGTGAATAGCTGGAGCGTGGGCATGACGTTAGACCGGAACGAAGGGCTGGTGCTGTCGGAGTTCGGAAGGAATTAGAAGAAGAAAAATAGGGATGCGCACTACGTGCAGGGAAAAAGTAATTATCGCAGGGTCTGCCCCAGCAAAGCGAGGGTACTGCGGCGGAAAAGAAATATGCCGTGAAAGCGGTCCGCCGCAGGCGGAGAATCCTGCAGAGTAGGATTCTTTGTCCTTATATAGGAAACTTCGTTCCCTATATAAAAACCCTCCGGGCGGACGCGCACTCGCGCGAAACTGAGATTTGTCGCAAGCGACCGCGCTCGGCGCAGGAATGTGCATTGCACATTCTTTGTTCTTTAAATTGAAACGTTATTGAAATAATTTAAATTCATAGCCCTGCGCCCTGGCTTGGTCAATAAAGTCCCCTAACACCTGGGTATTTGTCTCAGACTCTGCATGCAGCAGGTAAAGGGCCCCTGGGTGCAGGCAGTCTATCATTTTCTGCAGGCTTTCCGCAGGGTCTGGCTGGTTTTCCACATCATAATCCAAATATGCGAAGCTCCAGAACAACGTCTTATAATTCAGGTTATTTAAAAGCGCCAGCGACTGTTCATTGAATTTTCCAGCCGGATAGCGGAACAGGTGCATATCAAAACCAAACTGCTCTTTGATGTAATTATGGTTGCCGGTCACTTCCTGGGTCTGTTCTTCAATGGTCTGGGAATACAGCCCTGCAGCAGGGTGGGTGACGCTGTGGTTCCCTACCTCATGCCCTTCTGCAATCATGCGTTTCACCAAATCCGGGTTCTGTTCTGCAAAGGATTTGGTCACAAAAAAGACACAAGGCACGTTTTTTTCTTTCAAAGTATCTAGAATCCGTGGGGAGCAGCCATATTCGTAACCTTCGTCAATGGTCAGGTAAATGACTTTTTTCTCTGTCTCATCTTTGATAAAGTAAGCGTTGTATTTCCCAAATTTTTCTTGGTATTGGAGGCATCCTGCCGGACGGTTCCACTGGTCTTTATCCCCTCCCTGCCCCCAGTCCAGGCCGGTGGTGTCTAACCCGTTCAAGTCTATCTGAGGGTTCTGCAGCACAATCCCGTTTTCTGTTGGCCTTGTGTCGAAGCCTTCGGGGTTGTCCAGGTCAGCCAAAGTGAATGGCTTGTCTGTTTTTTCAGGGTTTTCCTCAGGGTCAGTTTCTTTTTCCTTAGCGGCCAGTTCTGCTTCTTTCTTTTTCTTTTCTTCCGCCAGTTCCTTTTCCTTTAATTCTTGTTCTTTTTGCGCTTTGCGTTCCGCGGATTTTTTGGAAGCTGTGCTAATGCTGGCGGCAGCAACCAATACAATGGCAAGTGCGGTTAAGCCCACGAGTATGCGCGCCCTATATACCTGCCTTCTCCTTCTTCTTCGCCTTCTTTTCCTGTTTTCCATATTTTATCCTACCCTTCAGTGCTTAAAAGATTTTGGCATTATTTTATGTTATGCCTATACTATTGTATACAATAAATTGAAAAAAAACAATGGGATATTTCTTAAGATTTTTGGTAATTGCGAAACTACCAAATTATCAATATTTCATATACAATCACTACACTTTTATTAAAATATTTTCACCCTGCAAAAGCCTGAAATGCTAGGCGCGCCAAGCATTCCAGCAAGCCTCTGGCTGCAAAGCCCCATGGCCAGCATGGGCTTTCCGGGTTCTTTGAGCCTTGTTTCCATGGCGCTAACATGTATTCCTTACCTTTTGCATGGGAAAATATTTATTCTCAAAATTTTTGAATTTGGTGCAGGGGAATTATGGCATGTCTTCGTCATCCGCCATCCGGTACCCAACGCCTACTTCTGTGAATATGTAGACAGGCTGGGCAGGGTTCCTTTCTAATTTTCGGCGGATGTTTGCCATGTTTACCCGCAATATTTTGTTGTCGGATTCCGCGAATGGCCCCCAGACATTGTTCATGACAGCAGAATAGGTCATTACTTTGCCTGAATTCTGTGCAAGGAACGCAACAATTTTATATTCAATAGGCGTAAGGTGGATAGCCTGCCCTTCCACGGTGATGGTACGTTTGGAAAAATCAATTTCCAATCCCCTTGCCCGGTAGGGGTGCTGGGGCAGCCCATTTCCATTGTTTAGTTTGTTGCTGTGGCGCAGGGAAGTGCGTATCCTTGCTAAAAGTTCTGAGACGCCAAATGGCTTGGTAAGGTAATCGTCTGCCCCAGCGTCAAGGGCCTGCACTTTGTCATCCTCCAGGGTACGGGCGGAAACCACGATAATAGGGGTTCCAGACCAGGTGCGGATAGTTTGGATAATTTCCATGCCGTCTAAATCTGGAAGCCCAAGGTCTAATAGGATAATGTCCGGGCAGAGGGAAGAAGCAAGGGATAGGGCTTCTTTTCCGGTTGATGCGCAGCTAACGCGGTAACCATGGGATACCAGCGTCCTGGAAGTGAAATCACTGATGCTTTTTTCGTCTTCTACAATGAGTACCGTAAATTTATGCATAAACTTCCTCCTTTGGTAAAGTAAACAAAAATTCAGCTCCTTCTGGATGGTTTTGCGCGGTAATGGTGCCATGGTGGGCAGTTATGATAGTCTGGCAAATGGATAGCCCAATCCCCATGCCTTTGCGGTTATCTGACGAGGAGCCGTCAGAATATGTGCCGTCAAAAAGATGTCCTAACTGGTTTTCCTGCAGCCCAATCCCATAGTCGATGACACGGAAGCAGATATCCTTTGGCTGGTTTTCTACAATAAGCTCCACAGGCTTGCTGCTGCCGGAATGGGTGATTGCGTTTTCTAACAAATTTAACAATACCTGCTCAATCAGCATGGCGTCCATGGGGACCATAAGTATTTCAGATGGCACAGTCACATGGATTGCGGTGTCAGGGAACCTTTTTTGCAGCCGGGTCACAGATTCGGCTACCACTTCATCAACGATTTCTGGGCAGGTATTTAATTTGGAATCCCCAGTTTGGATCCTGGTAATGGACAGAAGGTTCTCCACCATACTCAAAAGCCAGCTTGCATCGTCATGGATGTTGTGGATAAGTTCCTGGCATTCTGGAGAGTCAAGGACAAGCTCTTCTGACTCAATGGAAGAAATAGAGCCAAGGATGCTGGTCAGCGGCGTGCGGAAATCATGGGACACTGCACGCAAAAGGTTTGCGCGCATTTTTTCTTTTTCGGCTTCCAGCAATTGCTTTTCATGGAAGGCAAGGATTTCAGTCTGTTGTTTCAGATGGGTGGTGGCAGCGCTGGTAACAGAGGAAAGCGCCATCATGCATATGAAAGTAAAAGGGTAGTCCTGAAAAGAGAAATCCAGCTTGAAATATGGATAAGTAAAGAAAAAATTGATTATAATAATGCTAAGGGAAGATGCAATGATGCCGTAAAAGTAGCCAGTGGTATACCGCGCCACAGTAATAATTCCAATTATAAAAAAGAGAATTATATTTGCCGGATTTTTGGAAATGAAAAAAAACAGGAAAAACGAAAGTCCGGTTGTTAAAAAAAGAAGGCTAATCGTAACAGGTAAATCGTGTAACAGTTGCTTGTTAATATTTTTATTCATCTGTACACCTCAACAAATTTTTAACTGCAGAATATATTATTTGTATTACACTGTATCATGAAGCGGGGAAGTATTCAAGGTAGAAAGAAAATTTTAACATTTTTTTAACAAAAAGTGTAACGGTATCTATAGGAAGTGTGTTATAATGTGAACACTTAGCGAGGTGTCCCACAAACTTAGTTAAGATAACAAGCGGTCATACGCGCCGAAATGCGCATTCGGCTACCATACCTATCACGAAGTGCGCATAGGTTACCATACCATGTCACGAAGTGGCTATGGTATAGACAGGAGGGAAAATATGGCGATAGTGGAATTGACAACAGAGAATTTTGAAGCGGAAGTTTTGAACAGCAAGACGCCTGTATTGGTGGATTTTTGGGCAGTTTGGTGTGGGCCTTGCCAGATGCAGGGGCCGGTAATTGAGCAGGCGGCAGAGGAATTTCCAGAAGTGAAGTTTGGCAAGCTGAATGTGGATGAGCAGCAAGCGCTGGCTCAGAAATATGGCGTAATGAGCATCCCGACGTTGATTTTGTTCAAAGAAGGGCAGGTTTCCAATAAAGTGGTGGGGTTCCATACCCTGGATCAAATTGGGACAATCATAGCTTGACGGATGGGGAAATACACTCTATAATAAAGGGCAGTTACAGTTTGTAGCTGCTCTTTTTTCTGCGGGGTCCGCAACATCTGCAGCCCTACCTTTCTGATTGCATTGCCAGGATAATTGCCTGTGTCAGGCCGGCAGTTGTTTTTCTTATTTAATTTCCAGAAAACAGTTGACAACAATAGAAAATTATACTAATATTAAAACGAACATAAGTTCGCAGAAAAGGAGAATGAATATGGCAAAAGAAGATAAATTAAAAGCATTAGACGCTGCAATCGCAAAGATTGAGAAAGATTTTGGAAAAGGTTCTATTATGAAGCTGGGGGATTCTGTGGCGAATATGAATATAGAGGCGATCCCTACTGGATGCCTTAGCCTGGACCTTGCGCTTGGGGTAGGCGGCGTCCCACGTGGGAGAATTATAGAAGTGTATGGGCCAGAATCCAGCGGTAAGACCACAGTTGCTTTGCATATGGTGGCAGAAGTGCAGAAGAACGGCGGTATTGCAGGGTTTATTGATGCAGAACATGCATTGGACCCAGTGTATGCCAAGAATATTGGGGTGGATATTGACAATCTTTATATCTCCCAGCCAGATAATGGGGAACAGGCATTGGAGATTACAGAGACAATGGTGCGTTCCGGCGCAGTGGACATTGTGATTGTGGACTCTGTTGCAGCATTGGTCCCTAAAGCGGAGATTGACGGCGATATGGGGGATTCCCATGTAGGGCTGCAGGCGCGCTTGATGTCCCAGGCGCTCCGTAAGCTTACAGCAGTAATCAGCAAGTCTAACTGTATTGTTATTTTTATTAATCAGCTTCGTGAAAAAGTTGGCGTTATGTTTGGGAACCCTGAGACGACCACCGGCGGGCGGGCGTTAAAGTTTTATTCCTCTATCCGCCTGGATGTGCGGAAGATAGAATCTTTGAAGCAAGCAGGGGAATTTATTGGCAACCGCACCAGGATTAAGGTGGTAAAGAATAAAGTGGCGCCGCCTTTTAAGGAAGCAGAATTTGATATTATGTTTGGCAAAGGCATCTCCAAAGAAGGGGATATCTTAGACATTGCCGTAGACCTTGGCATTATCAACAAATCTGGCGCATGGTTTGCGTATAATGGAGGGAAGATCGGCCAGGGAAGGGAGAATGCCAAGCAGTATTTAAGGGAGCATGAAGAAACCTGCATAGAAGTGGAGAAAAAGGTCAGGGAGCAGGTTTTGGCAAGAGAGGCAGAAGAGGAAGGGCAGGAAGGCAATCCAGAGAAGCCTGCGAAGGCAGAGAAGGAGAAAGCAGCCCCCAAAGCGGAAAAACAAGAGAAAGCTGCAAAGCCAGAGCAGCCCAATCAAGATGGGAAAGTGGAAGGGGCAGCAGGCAGTGAAGCAGTAACAGGGAAGGCGTGACAGGTTGCGCAGGCAGCCCTGTGACAGAAAGGGGCGTCAGGGATGCAGGTTGTGCAGGTTATAGAATTGGACAAAAAGCGGGTTCGGGTAGTTTTGGATAATGGGAGGGAATTCCCATTGTACCGTGGGGAAGGGAAAAAGTATTCCCTGGCAGAAGGCGTGGAACTTTCTAAGGAGCAATACGAAGAGATCCATAACGAGATTTTAGTGAAGCGTGCGAGGAAACGTGCGATGCATTTGCTTGAGCGGATGGACCGCACAGAAGCGCAGCTTAGGGCAAAGCTTCAACAGGGATTTTATCCTGAAGACATTATTGAAGATGCCATTTCCTATGTAAAAGGGTTCCATTATCTGGACGATGCCCGGTATGCCTGGAATTACGTCCAGAACCAGAATGGCAAAAAGAGCCGGGGCAGGATACGGCTGGAGCTGTTAGGGAAAGGGATTTGCAAGGATACGGTTGCACAAGCGTTAGAGGAAGGGTACGGGCAAGGGCAGGAGCAGGAATTAATTTTGAAATGGGCTAAGAAGCGGAATTATTCTGGAAAAACGGCAGATTTGAAGGAAAAGCAGAAGATGTATCAGTTTTTGCTGCGGAAGGGTTTCCAATCAGATGATATTTTGCATGTATTAGACTACTTGACATAAAGCGGAAAAAAGTATAAAATCAATATGTTGTAAATCATGTCCATAGGTTGCATATGTTTCGTGCAATTTATTGTATATGACACATATTAGAAACGGAAATGTTTTGCTATATGTACAATGAAAATTTAATAAGGAGGTGCTCCTGTGCCACAAATTTTAATCGCTGTAGCAGTCACGTTAATTTTTGCAGTACCTGTTACTTACTTTTCGACGGTTGCATACCGCAAGCGTGTCGTGGAATCCAAAATTGGAAGCGCGGAAGAAAAAGCAAGGGAAATCATAGATGAGGCTGTAAAGGCTGCAGAGACCAAGAAGCGTGAATCTTTGCTGGAGATTAAGGAAGAGTCGATTCGCACGAAGAATGACTTGGACAAAGAAATCAAAGAACGAAGGAATGAGATTCAGCGCAACGAGCGGCGGATTATCCAGAAAGAAGAAAATCTGGACAGGAAATTAGAAGCCATCGAGAAAAAGGAATCCGGCTTTGCAGCAAAGGAAGAAGAAATTAACAGACAAAAAGCAGAAGTTACAAGGCTACACGAGGAACGCGTACAGGAACTTGAGAGAATCTCAGGATTGACCTCTGAACAAGCAAAAGATTATCTTTTAAAGATGATTGAAGATGATGTGAAGCTTGATACTGCAAAATTAATCAAAGAAATGGAAATCAAAGCAAAAGAAGAAGCTGGGAAAAAAGCAAAAGAATACGTGGTGACTGCCATTCAAAAATGCGCAGTAGACCATGTGGCAGAGACGACAATATCTGTGGTCCAGCTTCCAAATGACGAGATGAAGGGAAGGATTATCGGTCGGGAAGGAAGGAACATCCGAACCTTGGAGACGATGACAGGTGTGGATTTAATTATTGATGACACGCCAGAAGCAGTGATCCTTTCTGGATTTGACCCGGTTCGCCGGGAGGTTGCCCGCATTGCTTTGGAGAAACTGATTGTGGATGGGCGCATCCATCCAGCAAGGATTGAGGAAATGGTTGAGAAAGCCCAAAAAGAAGTGGAAACCATGATGCGGGAAGAAGGGGAGGCAGCCACCCTTGAGATTGGAGTACATGGAATTCATCCTGAACTTGTGCGGCTTCTTGGTAAAATGAAATTCCGTACAAGCTATGGCCAAAATGCGTTGAAGCATTCTATTGAGGTAGCGCAGCTTTCCGGATTGCTGGCGGCAGAGATTGGCGTAGACGTAAGGGTGGCGAAGAGGGCTGGCCTTCTTCATGATATCGGCAAGGCTCTTGACCGTGAAATGGAAGGCTCACATATTCAGATTGGTGTGGATTTGTGTAGGAAATACAAGGAAAGTCCGACCGTAATTAATGCAGTGGAAGCTCATCATGGAGATGTAGAAGCAGAATCTTTGATTGCGTGCCTTGTGCAGGCAGCCGATGCAATTTCGGCGGCAAGGCCAGGCGCAAGAAGAGAGACATTAGAAACATATTCAAACAGATTGAAACAGTTAGAAGACATTGCTAATGGTTTTAAAGGTGTTGATAAGTCTTTTGCTATTCAGGCAGGTAGGGAGATTCGTATTATGGTAGTTCCTGACCAGATCAATGATGCCGACATGGTATTGTTGGCGCGGGATATTTCAAAACAGATTGAAAATGAGTTGGAATATCCAGGACAGATTAAAGTCAATGTGATCCGTGAATCTCGTGTAACCGATTATGCAAAGTAGCAGTTGCACAAGTTTGAGGAAAGGGACAGGCTTCTGGAAGAAGTTTGCCTGACATGCTCAGATTAGCAGGCCGTCAACATTTTGTTGGCGGTCTTTTTTATCTTATAGGAAATACCGTGTTACTGTGAAGTGTTAAAGTATATAAATTTTCTATAAGATAAAAAAATTATGCGCAGCTTGCGGAGAGGGAATTTATTGCTACGCAATCCGCTCGCGCGCGGAGAATGCGCTGTGCGCATTCTTTGTTCTCTTATAGGAAATACCTTGTCACGTTAAAGTGTGAAAGTATCTTTCCTATAAGAGAAAAATAGAGACACGCACTCGTGCGAATAGAAGATGTCACTGCGTGACCGCACTCGGAGCAACAAAGGTTCTAAGCGCCAGTGGCTCTTGTTCAGAACGGATCGAAACGGAGTGTAGACGCCAAGCCCCTCATGTGTGAGGGGTAGGGAAGCCCCAGTGGGCTTGCCCACTTTGTTATCTTAAAGGGAAAATAGCTGCTCTTGCAGCCGCGCTCTGGCGCGAGAGTCCGGCTCGCCGGACTCTTTGGTCATTTAAGGAGGAATGATTATGAAACAGCCTATGTTAAAGAGGGTCAAAAGGGTATTGGAACATAAAGGGGCAATTCTTGATATTTATTCTGATTATATGGAGCTGCCAGATGGGAAAATTGAAAAATGGGATTATGTGGAACACCGCAAAGGCGCGGCGGCGGTAATCCCAGTGCTGCCAGACGGCAGGATTTTAATGGTCCGCCAATACCGGAACGCATTAGAGCGGTTTACGTTGGAGATCCCTGCAGGGGCTAGGGATTCCAAGACTGAGCCTACAATAGAATGTGCTTCAAGGGAGTTAGAGGAGGAGACCGGGTACCGTTGTGAGAACCTGGAATTTTTAATTTCCCTGCGCACAACAGTGGCGTTTTGCAATGAGTTGGTGGATGTATATGTGGCGCGTGATTTGGCTCCTTCCAGCCAGCATTTGGATGAGGGGGAATTTATTGACTTAGAGCCGCATACCCTAGAAGAACTTTGTGATTTGGTTTATCAGGGGATTATACAGGATGGCAAGACGGTTGCCGCCATTATGGCCTATAAGAATAAATATATTGGCAATTGCTGATATTTCACTGCCAGGTAATAATTTTTTCAGGAGGACTTGCATAAGATTAGAAAAAACGAATGGTAAGCTTATGAAAAAATTATTGCGTTTATCTTGGCGCCAGCGGGGTATGATTACCAAAAATGAGTCCCTATGGATAAAAGTTATGAAGGCCTTTCTGTTTGCCTCTTTTGTGGCAGGCATTTTTGCGGCAAACCTTATGGGGAGGGAGGCAGTTTCCAATGCAGGGGTGTTGAATGATTATTTTATTGAAAAGTTCCAATATGCCCAGGTAAATGGGGAGAACCTGTTTTTTTATATTATTCGGGAACGCCTTCCTTTGTTATTGCTGTTATGTTTGCTGCTGTTTACTTCTTTTGGGGTTCTAGGCGGGGTCCTTGCCTTAGGGTGGCAGGGGTTTTCCGTGGGCTTTATGCTATCTACTGGGATTGCCAAGTATGGCGTGAAAGGGATTTTATTGGTGTTGGGAGGGCTGTTCCCACAATATTTATTTTACCTTCCTGTGTATATTGGCTATTGTTATATTGCAGTGTTTTTACGGCAGGGGCTTCGTGGGGAAGGGGATAGGGCAGCGCCAGACCGCAGGCTTTTGTATGGCATGGGCCTGCTGGCCTTCGCCCTGCTGTTTGTGATGTTTGCCGCCGGGATTTTTTTAGAGAGTTATGTCAATCCTGTGATTTTGAAAAATATACTTCAAATTATGTAAAATTGGTATTTGCTTTTCCAGGGATATCTTATTATAATGTGGGTAGCGGTAATGTTTAGACAGGGATAGATGAGGTAGTGGATTATGGTAAGTGAGATTCATAAGTTTGCCAAGTATATGAAAGAAGTGCGGAAAACTTCCAATAACACAGTGGTTTCTTATGAACGGGATTTAAAGAAAATGAGCCAGTATTTTCTGGGGCAGGGCATTGGGGACGTTGCACAAGTGACTGCCACAGGGCTGAATTCTTATATTCTGTTCCAAGAGAAACAGGGGAAGAAGCCGTCGACCATTTCAAGAAGCATTGCTGCCCTTAAGGCGTTTTTCCACTATCTGCAAAAAGAAGGCTATATTGAAGAGGACATTGCAGAAGGGTTAAAAGCGCCAAAAGTTGAGAAAAAAGTTCCGGTAATCTTAACAAAGGAGGAAATGGTCCGCTTGCTGGAAGAAACAAAAGGGGATACGCCAAAAGAATTGCGGGACAGCGCGATGCTGGAACTGCTGTATGCTACTGGGATCCGTGTGTCGGAACTGGTTTCCTTGAAAGTGGTGGATGTAAACCTTCAGATGGAATACATTACCTGCAGGGAAGGGGGCAAGGAGCGTATTATTCCTTTTGGGGCAGTGGCAAGGAGGGCTTTGGAAGCGTACTTACGGGAAGGGCGCCCTGTGATGACAAAACAGGACAGCCTGCATTTATTTACAAATTGTTCTGGCCAGGCTATGAGCCGGCAGGGTTTTTGGAAATTGGTAAAGGCATACGGCAGGAAAGCCGGGATTACCAGGGAACTAACGCCCCATACACTGCGCCATTCGTTCGCTGTCCATCTGGTCAGCAATGGTGCAGACCTTCACTCTGTGCAGGAAATGCTGGGGCATTCAGATATTTCAACAACCCAGGTCTATGCCCGGATGGCACAAAGCCGCATCCGGGATGTTTATGCAAAGGCGCACCCTAGGAATTAGGGTGCGCCTTTTGGCATAGGGGCATGCAGGAAAGCCATGCCTTGCTTTTACACATTCATTTCTGCAATGTGGTAGATTAATTCTTCTGATTCTTTCCAGCCCAGGCATGGGTCGGTAATTGATTTCCCATAAACATGTTCCCCAACCTTCTGGCAGCCAGGCTCAAGGTAGCTTTCAATCATAACGCCCTTAACCATTTTTTTGATTTCAGGGGAGGTTTTGCGGTTATGCATAATTTCTTTTACAATACGGATTTGCTGTTCATACTGTTTGTTGGAATTTGAGTGGTTAGAGTCAATAATTGCCGCAGGGTTCACAAGGTCCATTTTATCATACATCTGGATAAGGAGTTCTAAGTCCTCATAATGGTAGTTGGGGATGCATACCCCGCGTTTATTGACTGCCCCACGCAAAACTACATGGGTCAGCGGATTGCCTGTAGTGCTTACTTCATAGCCACGGAATACGAAATGGTGGGGGTGCTGCCCGGCATATACAGAGTTAAGCATTACGGAATAATCGCCGCTGGTTGGGTTTTTCATCCCGGCAGGCACGTCAAAGCCGCTGACAGTCAGGCGGTGGTGCTGGTCCTCCACCGAACGGGCCCCAATGGCGACATAGGACAGCAAATCTTCCACATAAGGCCAGTTTTCTGGGTAAAGCATTTCGTCTGCAGAAGACAGCCCGCTTTCTTCTAATGCGCGGATATGCATTTTGCGCATGGCAATCAACCCAGCAAGCATATCAGGCCTTTTTTCCGGGTCAGGCTGGTGGGCGATGCCTTTATAGCCTTCCCCGGTGGTGCGCGGCTTGTTTGTGTAAATACGCGGCACAATAACGATATGGTCCGCTACCTTTTCCTGGACGCTGCGCAAGCGGCTGATATAGTCGCATACAGAGTCTTCATTGTCTGCGGAGCAAGGGCCTATAATGACAAGGAATTTGCTTGATTTGCCAGTAATAATGTCCTGGACCATTTGGTCCCGTTCCAGCTTGGTACGGGCTGCCTGGGGGGATAGGGCATATTCCTGTTTGATTTCTTCCGGGGTTGGAAGCTGTTTTAAAAATGTGAAACTCATGGTGGTTCGCTCCTTCTTTCTATAGGTTCATTTGTATATGATAACAGTCTCTGTTTTTGTTAGAAAGCATGTTGGGAAGTTCCCATGCAATATCTTAATGGATTCCATAATAGATGTCAATGGCTGACTTTGCTTGGGGTTATTTTTATGTTGCAATGTGGAAGAGCGCTTGGTATAATTAGCCTGTTGCTTTCACGTGATAAAGGGGCTGAAAAGCCAAAGCAAAGAACCATGAATGGAGGGAACCATGAATCATTTAGAAGAGTTGCGTGTCAGGCTGTCCGTATGTGACGAACAGATTTTGGAGTGCCTTTTAAAAAGGAACGCTATTGTAGAAGATATTATGAAATACAAGGAATCCCATAATATGCAGATTATCCAGCCAGAACAGGAGAGGCGGCAGACACAGAAGCTGATAGGGGAACTGGAAGGGAAGCGCCATGCAAAAGAGATTTTAGACATTTTTAACCGCATTACCTATAACAGTAAGAAGATCCAAGCTAGGCATCTGTTTCGCTATAATATCGTTTTGATTGGGTTTATGGGAAGCGGTAAGTCAACCATATCTGATTATTTAAGCACGATGTTTGCCATGGAGACGGTAGAAATGGATCAGATTATTGCTGAACGGGAAGCCATGAGCATTTCCGATATTTTTGCAGTGTATGGGGAAGAGTATTTCCGTAACCTGGAAACCAGGCTTTTGATTGAACTGCAAGAGAAAAGCAATGTTGTCATTTCTTGTGGCGGCGGGACGCCTATGCGTGAAAATAATGTAGCTGAAATGAAGAAAAATGGGAGGGTTGTCCTGTTGACTGCCAGCCCTGAAACAATTTACCACCGCATCAAAGACAACCATGACAGGCCTTTGCTGGAGGATAATAAAAATGTTCCGTTTATCTCGGAATTAATGGAGAAAAGAAGGAAAAAATATGAGGCTGCAGCAGATGTGATTATTGAGACGGATGGGAAGAGCGAGCTTGAGATTTGTGAAGAGCTTGTGCAGAAGCTGTTAGAGTTGGATGCAAAAAATGGCGGCGCCGCATAATACATAAGAGAAGGAATGGCTAGATAGGAGGTATCGTATCTAGCCATCCCTTCAGAAATGAGAAACTTGCCGGGGGATGCACACCCTGCGTGGAAGGAACGCAGTTGCCGACACAATCGCGTTCCTGCGCAGGAACCCGGCAAGCTGGATGTTTAGGCACATAAGGAATTCTTTTGGGATTCCTTATGTAATTAGGGCGTCAAAAGCACCTTTGGCGCTGCGCCCATACCATAATATTGATATTGCACATCAAGCTATGGCATAGAGCGGGTGCAGCGCACCCCAGCCTTATATAAAATTACGTTTGTCTAATACATTTAAAATGTTGCGCGCTTCTTCCGTGCCTTCAATAATCCTCCTTGCACGTACACTGTCGCCAATGTTCATGATTTCTGTTGTCCCAGTGTCAAAGCTTTCTTGCAATTGTTTCAGGATTGGGTTGTTTGCACGCATTCCAAGGCATACGAACCCATAGTCGAAAGGAAGTTCCTCTTCGCTGCCATCTGGGTCCTTTACCAGGAAAGAGTCTTTTTTGACCTCAAGGAGGGCAGTGTTTGTAAGCTGTTTCACGCCATGCTTTTCCATTAAATTGAACGTGCCAGTTTTTGACACAGGGTCAATCCCATTGCCAATGATAGGCATCATTTCAACAATGCTGACATCTGCGCCGCGGGGGGCAAAATATTCTACAACGTCTAAGCCAACTGCGCCGCCTCCAATTACCACGACTTTTTTGCCTGACATGTCTTCTGGATAATCGCCAGAAACCACATGGTTAATCATATTCAGTATGGAGGAGACATTGCCGCCTTCCTGGTCAATCACATCATGAAGCCCTTTAATAGGAGGCAGGAGTGGGCTGGAGCCAGTGGCGTTTACAATAATGTCTGGGTGCAGGCTTTGAATTTGGTCAATGGTTGCTTCGGTATTTTTGAAGATGAACAAATTCTTCATTTTCTCTGCGCGGTGTATCAAATAATTTGGGAAATCCGCCAACCGGTTTTTGTCTGGTATTTTTGAAATTTCAGCAGCCAGGCCGCCCAGGTAAGGTTTCTTTTCAATAACGAATGTAGTGCATCCAACCTCAGCGGCAGTGCATGCAGCCTCAAGGCCTGCAGTCCCTGCTCCAATGACAACAACATTGCATTGGCGCTTCACATGTTTCTTTTTGTAATCTTCGCCAGTGTTCACCCCAGGGTTAATGGTGCAGCGGATTGGGCGGTTAATGCCTATCCGATGCCCAGCGCAGCCAATGTTGCAGGAAATGCATTTGCGGATATCCTGCACATCCCCGAACTCCACCTTGTTTACCCATTCCGGGTCAGCAATTAACCCGCGCCCGATGCCAATCAAGTCTGCGTCGCCATGTTCCAGGATGCCGTCTGCAATCTTGGGGTCGCGGATATTCCCCATGGTTATGCAGGGGTTGTTGTAACGTTCCTTCACTGCTTTTGCCATATAGGAACGCCACCCATCGGCCAGGTAGTTGGCATCAATCTGATATTGGATCGAGCCGTTTAAGCCGGCAGAAACGTCAAATACATCCACCTCTTTTTCAAAATACTGCAGGTATTCCAAAGTGTCTTCCAAGGTATTCCCGCCTTTGATAAATTCGTCTGCGCTGATGCGGACAAAAATGGGGAAGAAAGGGCCAACCTGTTTACGCACTTCCTCGACCACCAGCTTTGCGAACCGCGCGCGGTTTTCTGGCGAGCCGCCAAATTCATCTGTCCGTTTGTTTGTCAACGGGGAAAGGAATTGGCTCAAGAGATAGGAGTGGCCGGCATGGATTTCCACGGCATCGAACCCTGCGGCCTGCGCGCGTTTTGCCGCTTTCCCATATTTTTCCACAATTTCATATATCTCTTCTTTTGTCAGGGGGCGTGGTATTTCACCGCCTTCTTTGGAAGGGATGTCGGAAGCGGACACGGGCTGTATGCCAGTCCGGTGGGCTTGTGCGGAAGCGCCGGCATGGTTGATTTGTATTGCGATACATGCGCCATGCTTATGTACAGTTTCGCATAGCTTATATAACCTTGGGATATAGCTGTCATGGTCGATGCGAAGCTGTGTTGTCCTGTTGGAACCCTGTGGAGAAAATACGCTGGCATTTTCAACAATGATTAAGCCTGTGCCGCCTTTGGCGCGCTGCTCATAATAGTTAATGTGCAAAAAGCTCATTTCGCCGTTTTGCTCGCCATAATTGGTGCCCATTGGGGTCATGACAATACGGTTTTTCAAAGTCATGCGCTTAACGGTGAATGGTTCAAAAATATGTTTGTATTCATTTTTCATTTTTCGGTACCCCCAAGTGTTTTATATGGGTCTGAGAGGTTGTTAATAGAATAGCGTATATCAGAATACGGGCGGTTCCAATATACTTGCTGTATTCAGTATAATAGATAAATTACAGGAAAACAAATTGATATTTTTGTGGAAATCTATAGATAATATGCATGGGTCTTGTTATGATGTTTGTAGAAGGGGACAGAAAATAAGTTTATTCCCGCGAGCAATGAGCCAAGCAGCCGCGCTTGCGCGGATATTTGGCGAATGCCGCGAGGGTCAAATACTCTGCCCCTTGGGGCGGGGTATTTGACTTGCGGGATGGAATAGTGAAGATGTGTAAATATGTTTTCAGGAAAGGATAAGTGCAAAATATGAATTTAAATCAGCTATATTATTTTGTGACGCTGGCGGAAACAGAACATTATTCCAGAGCGGCGGAAATGCTGTCCATTACCCAGCCGAGTTTAAGCCATGCAGTTGCCAAGTTAGAAGAAGAGCTGGAAACAGAGCTTTTTGAAAAAAAGGGAAGGAATGTTGCCCTTACAAAATATGGGAAGGTGTTCTTGGAATACGCCCAGGAATCCCTGCAATCGCTGGAACTCGGGGTAAAAAAGACGAAAGCTATGACTGGCCGCAATTCCGGCGTGATTGACATGGCATATATATACACTTTGGGATTGGAATTTGCCCCAGGGCTGGTGCGGGCGTTTTTGGAGGACAACCCGCAGTTGGATGTGCAGTTCCGGTTTACAGTAGGGAATACCCAGGATATTATCCGGGGGCTGAAAGAAGAAAAATATGACGTGGCGTTTTGCTCCAGGAAAGAAGAAGAGCGTCAGGTGGATTTTCAGCCAGTGGCGGAAGAAAAGTTAGTCGTAGTGGTGGCGAAAAGCCATCCGCTGGCGGAAAAGGGGCATATTTCCTTGAAGGAGACAGAACCCTACCCGCAGATATTTTTCACCAGGTCCAGCGGTTTGCGCCCCACCATTGAGAAAATGTTTGAAAAAGCGAAGATAACGCCCAAGATAAATTATGAGATTGAAGAAGATGGCGCAATGGCAGGGCTGGTCGCAGGGAATTTTGGGATTGCGGTCATGCCGGATGTGCCAGTCTTAAAATATTTGGAGGTTAAGACATTGAATATTACAGACCCAGTGATAGAACGCTACATCTATATGGCGGCGGTAAAAGGCCAGTATCAGCCCCCAGTCTTAAAAAAATTTATGGAATATGCGCAGAATCAGCAGTTGAAAAAGTGAGGAAGGTAGTATATAATAGTCGGCAAGAGGTTGTTAGAGAATTAACAAACGGGCAAAAGTCTTAATTGGAATGACATCAAAGTTGAAAGAAAAAGAATGTAAAAATCAGGATGAAAGAAGGAAATATATCATGGCAGAGAGAATTACAGGACATACAGAACTTATAGGTTTAATGGCTTACCCAATTAGGCATTCCAGTTCACCGGCAATGCACAATGAGGCGTTTGCATACCTTGGCTTAGACTATGCATACCTTGCTTTTGAAGTTGACAACGATACCTTGGAAGACGCTGTAAAAGGGCTTCGCGCATTGAGGATGGTAGGGTCCAATGTGTCAATGCCTAACAAAACCGTAGTACATAAATATTTAGATAAACTGTCCCCAGCGGCAGAATTATGCGGCGCGGTCAATACAATTGTAAATGAAGGCGGAGTGCTGACAGGGCATATTACCGATGGGATTGGTTATATGAAATCACTCAAGGATAACAATATTGATGTGATTGGCAAGAAAATGACAATTGTAGGCTCCGGCGGGGCGGCTACTGCGATAGAAGTCCAGGCAGCCCTTGACGGCGTGGCAGAGATGTCCATTTTTAACATCAAGGATAAATTCTGGGACAATGCGCAGGAGACTGTGAAGAAAATCGGCGAAAAGACAAACTGCAAGGTGGCTCTGTATGACCTGGCAGACTTGGATAAATTGAAAGAGGAGATTGCAAGCTCTTATTTGTTTGCAAATGCAACCGGCATGGGGATGAAGCCTTTGGAAGGGCAGACTTATATTCCAGATAAATCATTCTTCCGTCCAGACCTGATTGTGACAGACGTTGTGTATTCCCCGCGTGAGACGGCAATGCTTAAGATGGCAAAAGAAGTGGGATGCAAAACAATGAACGGTATGGGGATGATGCTATTCCAGGGCGCGGCTGCATTTGAGATGTGGACAGGGAAAGAAATGCCGATTGAGCATATGAAAGAAGTCCTTGACATTAAGTACGAATAAATTTGTTTAGCGCACTGATTCTGTATTTGAATTATTTCATCCATGGTATCGGATGTTCCATTTTAAGCCAGCAGGTCGTGAAAGAAACGCTGATTACCCAATGGGGCATTGATGATGTCATGCAGGTTACTGCAATTGCGGCGGCTTTGGGACTTGGGCGGCTTATCTCGCTTCCTTTTGCAGGCCCCTTATCGGACAAATTGGGGCGCAGGATATCAGTCTTGATTGGCGTGGCTTCTTATGTAATATTTTTTGTAGGGATTGCATTTTCACCTAATATGCAAATCGCCTATATTGCGGCTGTGCTTGGCGGGATTGCAAATTCATTCCTGGATACAGCGACTTACCCTGCAGTGGCAGAAATTATTTATGCATACACAGGGATTGCAACTATGGGCATTAAATTTTTTATTTCCATTGCCCAATTGATGATGCCGTTCTTCCTTGGGGTCTTTGCAGGGACAAAAATGTCTTACCTGACATTGCCTTTGGTAGCGGGCATTGTGATTGCAGTCCTTGGCGTGCTGGCAATTTTTGCGCCATTGCCTCAGGAGTCTGTCAGCGGGAAATCAGAGTCATTTATTGACAATTTGAAAAACGCGCATTTTTCTTTAGAGAGCGCCGCTTTAATTTTAATTGGATTCACAAGCACGGCAACTTTCCAGCTTTGGCTTAATTGCGCCCAGACATTTGGGAAGGAAATTGCTGGCATCCCGTCAGAGACGGTTTCCATTATGCAGACTTATTATTCTGCAGGGACCATGGTTGCGCTTGTAGTGACAAGTATTCTGATAACAAAGTTTAAGCAGGTAAGGTTCCTTGTGATTTACCCGGCAATTTCAGCCGTGATGCTGGTGCTTGTATACCTGATCAAATCACCGATGATTTGTTATGTAGGCGCTTTTGTGCTTGGGTATGCGGCGGCAGGCGGCGTGCTTCAAATGGCGACAGCGACAGTCAATGATTTGTTCCCAAAAATCAAAGGAACCATCACAAGCCTGGTTATGATAGCTTCAAGCTTGTGTAATTATACAATTTTGAGCGCTGCCTCTAAAATGACGGCTATGAATGTAATAATCATGAACCTGGTTATTACGGTGATAGGGGTAGTCCTTGCAATATTTGTAAACCTAAGGTATGGGACTTTGTTGGAAAATGCGGAGAAAGCAAAATAAAACAGGAGGGAATGTGATGAATCCGGTAGTCGTAAGAAATGTTAAGATTGGAGAAGGGATCCCTAAGATTTGTGTGCCGATTGTAGGCGTTACGAAAGAAGATATCGTAAAGGAAGCAGAGACATTTGATAAGATCCCCGTTGATGTTGTGGAATGGCGTGTGGATTGGTTTGAGCATGTATTTGAGATTGAAAAGGTTAAGGAAGTGCTTGTTGAGCTTCGCGCCGCATTGAAGGAGATGCCAATCCTTTTTACATTCCGTACCTCCAAAGAGGGCGGGGAGAAATCCATTGAGCCAGAAGAGTATGCAAAGCTGAATATCGCCGCAGCAAAGAGTGGGTATGTTGATTTGGTGGATGTGGAGGCATTTACAGGCGATGCTATTGTAACGGAGATTATTGAGGAAGTGCATCGGCATGGGGTAAAGGTTGTTGCTTCTAACCATGACTTTGACAAGACCCCAGAGAAAGACGATATTGTAGGGAGGCTGTGCAAAATGCAGGAACTTGGGGCGGATATCCCCAAGATTGCAGTTATGCCTCAAAATAAGCAGGATGTGCTGACTTTGCTGGCAGCAACAGAAGAGATGAACCGAAACCATGCAGACCGACCGATTATTACTATGTCCATGGCTGGCACCGGAGTGGTCAGCCGTCTGTGCGGTGAAGTATTTGGTTCAGCATTGACTTTTGGGGCTGCAAAGAAAGCGTCTGCCCCAGGGCAGATGGGTGTGGAAGACTTAGCGCAGGTACTTTCCCTGTTACATAAAAGCCTATAAGATATGCGTAATAACTCAAAGAGCCTGACGATATTTTTCGCCAGGCTCTTTTGCCGTGCTGTGATGCATATGGTGAAGTATGCCGTAGGCACAGAAGGAGGAAGCCTATGAAAAAAGCATTGTTATGGCTCAATGACAGCCTGGAAGAATTTTTAATGGCTGCAAGCCTTGCGCTGATGACGGTTATTATGGGAGTCCAGGTGTTTTCCAGGTATGTGTTGGGCGCATCCCTTTCCTGGTCAGAAGAGTTGACAAGGTATATTTTTGTTTGGGCTGGCTTTTTAAGCGTCAGCTATTGCACAAAGAAATGCGTTTCAATTAAAATCGAGCAATTTGTCGCTATGTTCCCCAGACGGGGGAAAGCGGTGTTTAAGTTGGTGAACCATACCTTTGAGTTGGTATTCTTTTTCTATTTGATTCCCTTTGCTGTGAAATACTTGATGGCTGCCATAGAGAGCGGGCAGGTAAGCCCAGCCTGCCATATCCCAATGTACTATGTGCAGGCGGCTCCTTTGGCCTGTTTTCTTTTGGTGGCAGTAAGGATTGTCCAGCGATGGTATATTGAGTTTCAGGTTATCCGGACAGGGAAAGAAGAGCCAGGGAAAAGTATGGCGGCGGAGAGAAACGGGACAAGGGAGGGTGGTTGAAGATGTCAGCAGTTGTTGTATTTATTATTTTTGTGATCTGCCTGGTAATTGCGATTCCAGTATCTATTTCTTTGGGCATTGTATCGGTGCTTCCTGGCGCGTTTGACGAATCTTTTACAGCTTCTGGCCAATATGTGGTGCGCTCTATGCTGGGCGGCATTGACAGCTTCCCGCTTTTGGCGGTCCCTATGTTTGTGCTTTCTGGGATTGTGATGGCAAAAGGCGGGATCTCCAAGAAGCTGTTCGACGTGTTTGCCTTTTTTCTGGGCAGGCTCACAGCGGGGATCCCTTGCGCGGCCATTGTTACCTGCCTGTTTTATGGGGCAATCTCCGGTTCCGCGCCTGCGACGGTAGCTGCAGTGGGCAGCATGACAATCCCAATCCTTGCAAAGCTGGGATATGACAGGGAATTTTCCACTGCAGTGGTAGCGGTATCTGGAGGGTTAGGGGTAATTATTCCGCCAAGCATCCCATTTATTATGTATGGCATGGCATCCGGGGCGTCGGTGAGCGACCTATTTATTTCTGGGATTATTCCAGGCCTATTAATAGGCGGGTTATTGATGCTGTATGCGGTTTATTATTGCAAAAAGAATGGGGAGGACAAAGAAAAGATAGAGGCTGTTGTGGGGGAACTCCATGAAAAAGGCCTTTTGGCAGTGTTGAAGGACAGCTTTTTTGCCCTGCTTAGCCCAGTGATTATTTTAGGGTGTATCTATGCAGGGATTGCCTCCCCAACGGAAGCGGCGGTTATTTCTGTATTTTATGCGCTGGTTGTGAGCTTATTTATCTATAAATCCATTCAATTTAGGGATATTTGGGGGATTATGGTAGAAGCTGTCCGAACTTATGCGCCAATTATGTTTATCCTTGCCACTTCGGTGGCTTTTTCCAGGGTGTTGACGTTGATGCAGGTCCCTCAGGCGGTCAGCGGGTTTATCCTTGCCCATTTTACCAATAAGGTTGCGTTGCTTCTTGTGATAAACGTTTTCCTGCTGATTGTTGGGATGGTGATGGATACCACTCCGGCAATATTGATTTTGACCCCGATCCTTTTGCCAATTGTGGAAGCGGTAGGGATGCATCCGGTCCATTTTGGGGTTATGATGGTGGTGAACCTGGCAATTGGGTTTGTTACCCCTCCAATCGGCGTGAATTTATTTGTGGCCAGTTCCCTGACAGATATCCCAGTTATGAAAATTGCAGGGAAGGCAATGCCTATGGTTGCGTATTTTTTGATTGCCTTGCTCCTTTTAACATTTATCCCTGCAATTAGCATTGCATTTCTATAAAGGGGGCGTAAAAATGAAGAAAATGAAGAAAGCAATGGCTGTGCTTATGGTTTGCATGGCAGCTGCTGCAGCCTTTGGGGCTGCTGGCTGTGGGAAGGAAGGGGCAGAGCCGCAAGAGGCGCAAAGGTATGCCTGGCCTCTTGGGACTGCCAGCCCAGAGGATACCGTGACACAGATTTATGCAGAAAAGTTTGCAGAGGAAGTGGGACGGCTAAGCGGTGGAAAAATAAAAATCCAGGTGTACCCAAACAGTGTATTAGGCGGGGACAGGGAATTGCTGGAGACTTGCCGGGATGGGGATATCCCGTTTGTTATCCAGAATACCGCGCCCCAGGTATCCTTTATGCAGAACCTGGCGGTCTTTGACATGCCCTGTGTCTTCGACAACATTGAGGAAGTTCGGGAAAAAATAGATAGCGCGGATTTTTATAGTTTGATTGAAGGGGTTTACCAAGATGGGGGGTACAAGCTTCTGGGCTATGCGGACCAGGGCTTCCGCGTGATGTCTACCAATAAAAATATCCATGCATTTGAGGATTTCAAAGGGCAGAAAATCCGTACCATGGAAAATTCCTACCATATAGATTTCTGGAAAGCCTTGTCAGCGGCCCCTACGCCTATGACGTTCAGTGAAGTGTATATCGGGCTGCAGCAGGGGACGATTGACGCCCAAGAAAACCCTTATGAGGTTATAGTGTCGAACAGGCTGTACGAGCAGCAGGATTATGTGGTAGAGACGAACCACCTGCCCCATCTCATTTCTTTGATTGTCAGTGACAGCTTTTTCCAGGGGCTTCCTTTGGAAAAACAGGAGATTTTGGTAAAAGCCGCAAAATTTGCAAGTGAGGAAGCAAGGAAGGCCTCTGATGGGCGAATAGAAGATAAGGTAAAAGATATAGAGGCAAGCGGCACTGAGATTGTCACATTAAGCGGGCCAATGCGGGAAGAGCTGCGGGAAGCGTCCCAGGAAGTATATGATGAAATTGAAAAGATTGTGGACACAGAGCTTTTCCAAGCATACATAAAGTGAGAAAATATATATAAATTGCACCTGAAATCGAGGTTTCAGGTGCAATTTGCACAAAGTTGTAAAAACATTAAAAATCTTTTGATTTTTCAAAAAAAGTGTGGTATAATTTTAGCGTTGTAAAAAATAATTGGAAAAAGCACCCATAGTTTAACGGATAAAATACCAGATTCCGGTTCTGGGGCTGGGGGTTCGATTCCCTCTGGGTGCATTAAGTTTTTAAAGTTATTGTTTTATTTCCGCGGAACTTAGCCAAGCAGCCGTGCCCATGCGGATATTTGGCGAATGCCGCGAGGACTGCCTTTGGGGTCCAAAAGGACAAGTTAGGCCATGCCCTGCAGCTTGTTGCAGGGGATTTGGTTGGAGCAGATAATTAGGAATAGAGTAATGGTTGATAGAATATTAAGGAGCAAGAATGAATTATAGAGATAATAAAGATAGTCAGGGATTTGAGCGTGGAATCATAATAGATAGGATTACAGATTTTTTAAAGAGGAATATGCGGTATATTTCCAAGGGCGCAATGGTGTTTGCATTGGCAGCAGTCTTAATGTTGACTGGCTGTAATGAAGAGAACGGCAAAAAAGGGCAGGATGCGCAGCAGCCAACGCCAGAAGCCACACAAGAGCCGACAGAACAGCCTGAGGTAAAGGATGACGAGTACGAAGTGGAAGTGCAGCCTGAGGTAAAAGAGCTGATATCCACATATTACAATGCCTATGATGCAGGGGATGTAAAGAAATTGGATTCCATTACGGAGTCTCTTTCTGATATGGAAAAAAGCTATATCAAGATGCTGAATGAATATGTGGAGAGCCACAGCGACATCAAATGCTATACCAAAGAAGGGCTGGAAGAAGGGTCTTATCTGGTGTCCGTAACTTTTGACATGAATTTCAGCGATGTGGAGGGCGGACTTCCAGGAATGGATTTCTTCTATATTAAGACAGGGGAAAAAGGCCTTTATATTGATAACCTCTACAGTTCTTTCAACCGTGAAGTGGGAGAGCAGGAGACAGCGAAAGAGATTGACGATTTGATTAAGGAATTTGAGGGCGGAGATGATGTGCAGAAGCTCCGTGCAGAATTCCAGGACAAGTATGAGAAAGCGTTGGAAGCAGACGAGAAGCTGAAGGAAATGGCAGATAAGGTGAAGGACGCCATCAGGGATTGGTCAAGTTCTTATACGCCGGAAGAAAAGGAAGAAGAGGAAGGCAAAGAGGATAAGAAGGATAAGAAGGATAAGAAGGATACCAAGAATAAGAAGAAAAAAGATAAAAAGGATAAAAAAGAAGATACAGAACAGAAGGATGATGGGTCCGAAGAGCAGAATGATGGGTCAGGGGAGAACCAGGAAGATACGCCTGAAGCCCCGAAAGAGGAAGAAGCGCCACCAGAAGATACTTCTTCAGAAGACACTTCTTCTGGAATCAATTATGTGCCGGAAGGCAAAGTCCTTACCGCCAGCAGCAGTTATAACGTGCGTAAGTCCATGAATGAGTCTGCAGAGTTAATTGGGACTACCGCAGAGGGAGACAGCATCAAAGTTATCTTGAGCTATGCAGAGGGATGGACCAAGGTAGAGTGGAACGGGCTGACAGGATATATCAGAACAGACTTGCTCTTGAATAATTAATCTTTTCAGAACATAGAGAGGAGAATTGCCTGAAAAGGCAGTTCTCTTTTTATCTTATAGGAAATACCGTGTTACTATGAAGTGTTAAAGTGTATAAATTTCCTATAAGATAAAAAAATTATGCGCAGCTCGCGGAGAGGGAATTTATTGCTGCGCAATCCGCTCGCGCGCGGAGAATGCGCTGTACGCATTCTTTTTCATCTTATAGGAAAGGCATTGCCCGCTTTGCCCTAGTATTCCTAGTATAAAAAATGTAAAATGTCCCACCCTAATAGGAAAACACATTAGGAGGAGATTATGCATAATTATCAGGAGATCAATGTACTAAAGGAGACCAGAAGGAACGCTTCCATGGCGGTAAATGCGATTGATGCGTTGATGGGCAAAGTTTATAACCAGGAATTTGCATATGAGCTGGCTTCCCAGAAAAACCGATTTCAGGAATTTGAACGCAAAGCGGAGGCAGGCTTGTGGCAGCATGGGTTGATGGCACGGAAAGCTATTCTGGATAAAGCCATGTTGTGGGGGGCTATACAGGCAAATACGATGTTGAATATCAGCACTCCGCATGTGGCGGACATGATGATACAGGGAAATACCAGAGGGATTGCAGAGCTTATGAAAGTAAAACATAACAATAAAAATACAGGGAGCTTTGCCAATGAATTGGCAGAGGAATTGATGGATTTTGAAGAAGAAAATATTGAGAGGCTAAAAAGGTTTTTATAAAGGTGTGAGGGTTACAAATGTTAGAATCAGTCAGAATTAATAAATATCTCAGTGAGGCAGGGGTTTGTTCCAGAAGGGAAGCAGACCGGCAAATTGAAAAAGGGAACATTACAATCAATGGAAGGGCAGCCCTTATGGGGGACAAAGTATACCCAGGGGATATTGTAATATATGGGAACAGGAAAGTGTCTATGGAGGAACAGGCGGTGCTCCTTGCCGTGAATAAGCCAGTGGGGATTGTCTGTACATCCGAGAAACGGGAGAAAGACAATATTGTGGATTTTATAGGCTATCCAAAACGGATCTATCCCATTGGCAGGCTGGACAAAAGTTCCCATGGGCTGATTTTAATGACGAACCAGGGGGGATTGGCAGACCAGATTATGCGCAGCAGGAATTTCCATGAAAAGGAATATATTGTGAAAGTGAACCATGACGTGACAGGGGAATTTTTAAGGGGATTGTCCCATGGCGTCTACTTAGAAGAACTGGAGGCGTCTACCAGGCCATGCCAGGTGGAAAAAGTAGGGAGGCGCGCTTTCCGCATTATTTTAACTCAGGGGATGAACCGTCAGATTAGGCGTATGTGCGAATATTTCGGGTACCGCGTGGTGGACTTAAAAAGGGTGCGGGTGATGAATATCCGGCTGGGGGACCTAAAGGAAGGCGCGTACCGGGAGGTTGCCGGACAGGAATTAAAGGAATTGCAGGAACAGTTGAAAGGATAGGGATTATGGACAGGAATCAGGCGGAAGCAAGGATACAGAACCTTCGGGAAGAGTTGGAGCGCCATATCAATCTATATTATAATATGGACACCCCAGAAATCAGCGATTATGAATATGATACCATGATGCAGGAATTAAAGTCGCTGGAAAAGGAATTCCCTGACCTGGTGATAGAAACCTCCCCCACACAAAAAGTAGGGGGGACGGCAAAACGGGAGGCGGGCGTGCTGGTACGGCATAATGTCCCCATGTTAAGCCTGCAGGACGTATTTTCCAAAGAAGAAGTTGAGGAATTTGTGGAAGAGATGCAAGAGCAGCTTGAAAATCCGGAATTTGTGGTAGAGTATAAAATTGACGGCCTGTCCATGGCGCTCCGGTACGAAGAGGGGGCGCTCAAAACGGCAGTCACCCGTGGGGACGGGGTGAATTTTGGGGAAGATGTGACAGCCAATGCAAAAGTGATTTCTGATGTTAAGAAGAAACTGAAAGCCCCAGTAGAATATCTGGAAATCCGCGGCGAGGTATATATGAAGAATAAGGACTTTGAGCGGGTCAATGAGATGCAGGAATTAAATGGGAAAAAACCTTTTGCCAATCCGAGGAATTGCGCGGCAGGCACATTGCGCCAGTTAGACAGCAAAGTAACAAAAGAGCGCGGCTTATCCATGTTTGTATTTAACATTCAGCAAATCCGCGGGATGGAATTGGAAACCCATACGCAGGGGTACGAGTATTTAAAGAAAAATGGGATCCCTGTGATTGACGGATACCGCGTCTGCCAAAGCAAAGAAGAAGTTTGGGAAGCCATTTCTTTTATTGGGGAAAGCCGGGGCGGCTTAGGGTATGATATAGACGGTGCAGTGGTGAAAATTAATTCTCTGGCAGACCGGGAGAAATTAGGGGCAACTTCCAAAGTGCCGCGCTGGGCAGTCGCTTATAAATATCCCCCAGAGGAAAAGGAAACGACTTTGCTGGATGTGGAGCTGTCAGTGGGGCGTACAGGAAGGATCACCCCTACCGCAGTGTTTGAGCCGGTGCGGCTGTGCGGCACCAGCGTATCCCGGGCGACCCTCCATAACCAGGATTTTATTGATGAACTCGATGTCCACATTGGCGACCGGATTATGGTCTATAAATCGGGGGAAATTATCCCTAAAATCCGAAGGGTTTTAAAAGAAAAACGCCCAGCCCATGCCGAGCCGTACCAACTGCCAGGGCATTGCCCTGTATGTGGCGCGAAGGCTCAGAGGGAAAAGGATAATGCAGACTTAAAATGCACGTCCCCCAATTGCCCGGCCCAACGGGAACGCCATATTATAAATTTTGTTGGGCGGGATGCCATGGACATCAAAGGGTTTGGGACAGTGTACGTAGAAGAATTGGTACGCCTTGGGTACCTGGAAGATATTGCAGATATCTATGTGTTAAAAGAACATAGGGACGACTTGATTGCGCAGGGGGTCATTGGAAAGGAAAAGAACACCGATAAGCTGCTGGACGCCATAGAAAAATCCAAAGAAAATGACGCCTATCAGCTATTGACTGGATTTGGGATCCCGAATGTGGGGAAAGCCGCGGCCAAATCTATTTTGAGGGAATTTAAAAGCATTCAGAATTTGAGGGAGGCAGATGCGGAAGCATTAAAGAATGTGAATGATATTGGGGAAGTCAGCGCCAATTGCATTCTGGAATTTTTTAAAGACCCCAAAAACCAAAAAATAGTGGGGCGGATGGAGCAATATGGGGTAAACATGGAATCAAAAGAGCAGCCTAGGGGGACTAAATTCCAGGGAATGACTTTTGTAGTCACAGGGACGCTCAAGGGCATGGAGCGCAAAGAGGCCTCTGCAATAATCGAGCAGCAGGGCGGCAAAGTGTCTGGCTCAGTTTCCAAAAAGACCACAATGGTCCTGGCAGGGGAAAATGCCGGGAGCAAGCTTATAAAGGCGCAGGAGCTTGGCGTGAAAATTATTTCAGAGGAAGAATTGCTCGCCATGTTGGAAAGGTAACTCAGTCCATACATGGGCGCGGGTTTGGGGGCTGTCCTTGCCATTTATGGATAGCTGCCCATAGGATATACGGGATGCTATAGGGATTTGCCAGGAGAAAGAAGGGAAAATTTATGCCAATTAAGGTGCAGAGTGATTTGCCGGCCAAAGAAACACTAGAGCGGGAAAATGTATTTACTATGGATGAAAACAGGGCGCTCCATCAGGATATCCGCCCAATTGAAGTAGGGATTTTGAATTTAATGCCATTAAAAGAGGAAACAGAGCTGCAAATCCTCCGGGAGCTTTCTAATACGCCGCTGCAGGTAGATGTGGCATTTGTAGTGGCAGGCAGCCATGAGTCCCGCAATACTTCCAGCAGCCACCTGAACAAATTTTACCATACCTTTGAAGAAATCAGGGGGCGGAAATTTGATGGGTTTATTATTACCGGGGCGCCAGTGGAGAAAATAGAATATGAGGACGTGGACTATTGGGAAGAATTAGAACAGATTTTTGAATGGACGAAAACAAATGTGACTTCTACCATGCACCTTTGCTGGGGGGCGCAGGCTGGGCTGTACTACCACTATGGGATCCCAAAGGAAATGCTGGGGCATAAGATGTTCGGGCTGTTTGAGCATAAAGTGCAAAACCGTAAGATCCCATTGGTTCGGGGCTTTGATGATTATTTCTTGGCGCCTCATTCTAGGCATACCCAGGTGAGGAAAGAGGATATTGAACGGGAGCCGGAACTTACAATTTTGGCGGAATCAGAAGAAGCCGGGGCTTATTTGATTATGGACACCACTGGGAAGAAAATATTTGTTATGGGCCATCCTGAGTATGACCGTGTTACCCTCCACACGGAATACATACGGGATAAGGAGAAAGGGCTTGATATTCAGCTCCCTAAAAATTATTATAAGGGGGATGACTGTACCATCCGCCCGAACCTGCAATGGCGCGCCCATGCAAATACTTTGTATACAAATTGGTTAAACTACTATGTATACCAGGCAACGCCGTATGAATACACCACAGTGCCTATGAAACATACAGATGCATAAGCATGTAACGATGCGGCCAGATGCTTTCGCGTGATGAAAATATATAGAAAACCAGCAGAATCGCTTTGCAAATTATGGGAATTCTGCTATAATAGGAAAATGAATAAGTTTAGGAGGCGCAGATAATGGCTGAAGATAGGAAAGCATATATGATAAAAGATGACAACCTTGGGGAAGTTCGTATTGCGGACGAGGTGATTGCGATTATTGCAGGCCTTGCTGCTACAGAGGTGGAAGGCGTAAGCTCCATGGCAGGGAATATCACCAATGAATTGGTGAGCAAGCTGGGGATGAAGAACCTTTCTAAAGGGATTAAGGTGGATATCAAAGAAAATGTTGTGAGGGCAGACGTGGCATTAAATATCCGTTTTGGCTATGCGATTCCAGAAGTGTCATTAAAAGTGCAGGAACGGGTGAAGTCCGCCATCGAAAATATGACTGGGCTGGAAGTGAGCAGCGTGAATGTACGCATTGCCAGCGTGGATATGGAAAAGCACAAATAGAGGAAGCGCATTTTTGTTCTGTATCGTAGATAGGCTGTCATTTTTGACAGCCTTTTCGTAAATATAACCACTTTGAAAGGATGCATATGAGCAGAAGAGAAGTAAGAGAGCAGATATTTAAACTGTTGTTCCGGGCAGAATTCTACGAAGAGGGGGAATTGCCGGAGCAATTGCAGTTATTTTTTGAGGAGCTGGACCAGGCGGAGAATAAAGATACCATTTATATCCGGGAGAAGGTGGAGCAGATTTTGGCACGCCTGCCTGAGATTGACAGTATGGTCAATGGGGTAGCCCAGGGATGGAAAACTTCCAGGATGGGGAAGGTGGACTTGACCTTGATTCGGCTGGCGGTGTATGAAATTAAGTTTGAGGAAGAGATCCCAACCGGGGTGGCAATCAATGAGGCAGTGGAGCTTGCAAAGAGTTATGGGACGGACGGCTCTTCTTCCTTTGTGAATGGGATCCTTGCAAAGCTGGCATGATGAAGAATGTGTATACGGTAGGTCAGGTAAACTCCTACATCAAAAATATGTTCCAGCAGGATTTTATGATGAGCCGCATTTATGTGAAGGGAGAAGTGTCCAATTGCAAATACCATACGTCTGGGCATATTTATTTTACATTGAAGGACGCAACCGGGTCCTTGCCTGCGGTCCTGTTTGCAGGGAACCGCAAAGGGCTTGGGTTTACCATGAAAAATGGGGATAATGTAATTGTATTAGGCTCAGTTTCCGTATACGAGCGGGATGGGAAATACCAGCTTTACGCTAGGGAAATCCTGCCGGATGGGGAAGGGCTTTTGTACCAGCGTTTCCAACAGTTAAAAAAAGAATTGGAGGAGATGGGCATGTTTGCCCCAGAATATAAGCAGCCTATCCCAAAATATATCCGAAGGCTTGGGATTGTGACCGCGCCTACTGGGGCGGCGATCCGTGATATCCAGAATATCAGCGGCAGAAGGAACCCTTATGTGCAGGCAATCTTATACCCTGCCCTGGTGCAGGGGGATGGGGCGGCCCAAAGCATTGTAAATGGGATCTATGCACTGGAACGCCTTGGCGTGGACGTAATAATAGTAGGGCGCGGCGGCGGGTCCATGGAAGATTTGTGGGCGTTTAATGAGGAGATAGTGGCAAGGGCAATTTTTGAATGTTCCGTCCCTATTATTTCCGCTGTTGGCCATGAGACAGACACCACCATTGCAGATTATGTGGCAGACCTTCGGGCGCCTACGCCTTCTGCCGCGGCAGAGTTAGCAGTCTATGACATCCGGGAATTGGAAGGGGCGCTTTTATCGTTCCAATTGGAGCTGAACAGGGCTTTTAACGGGAAGCTGGAGCGCGCTGAGGAGCAAATCCGCCAGTATGAGGGCAGGCTTAGGCTGTTAAGCCCCCAGAACCAATTGAATGAAAAGCGCCAGGTTGTAGCAGATTTAGAGGATAAACTCCGTATTCGGATGGAACAGCAGCTTGTGCAAAAGAAGCATGCGCTGGAATTGCTGGCAGAGCGGCTAGAGGCATTGTCCCCAGTGAAAAAATTAAGCCAGGGCTATGCCTTTGTGGCGGACAAAGAGGGCAGGGGTGTTTCAGACGCGTCCAGGCTGCAGGTCGGGGATGGGTTGGACATCCATATGCTGAATGGAAAAGTATCAGTAGAAGTGACAGGGATTGAGCAGGAGGTAGTATGAGCCAGGCAGAAAGCAGCCAAACAGAGGGCGGCAAGGAGCCAACCTTAGAAGAGGCATTCCAGGAATTGGAAGGGATTATTGAAAGGATGCAGCAGAGGGAAGTTACATTGGAAGAATCTTTCGCCCTGTATGAGCAGGGGATTTGTAAACTAAGGCTGTGCAACCAGAAAATAGACCATGTAGAAAAGAAAATGCTCCTTTTAAATGGGCAGGGGGAATTAGAGCCTTTGGGAGGGGCAGCGAAAAACACATAAAGAAACAGAAGAAAGGATGGGGCAGCTATGGACATAAGGTCAGAAATTGCAGCCAGGGCAGAGCGTATAGAGGCTGTCATCGCCGGATATCTGCCAAAAGAAGAAGGGTATCAAAAGACTGTGGTAGAGGCGATGAATTACAGTGTGAAGGCAGGAGGGAAAAGGCTGCGCCCCATGCTTATGTGGGAAACTTACCGGATGTTTGGAGGAAGGTCCAAAGTGATTGAGCCATTTATGGCAGCAATAGAAATGATACACACGTACTCCCTGGTCCATGACGATTTGCCGGCGATGGATAATGACGAATACCGCAGGGGGAAGAAAACAACCCATGCCCAATATGGGGAGGCCATGGGCATCCTGGCTGGGGACGGGCTATTAAATTATGCCTTTGAGACGGCGGTGAAAGCATTTGAAATAGAGCCAGGCAACGCCAATATCGGCAAAGCGCTGCAGGTGCTTGCAAAAAAGGCGGGCGTCCACGGGATGCTGGGAGGGCAGTGCGTGGACTTGGAAGCAGAGGGGAAAGAAGTTACAAAAGAGCTTCTGACAGTGATCTACCATCTGAAAACTGGGGCGCTGTTAGAAAGCTCCATGCTGATTGGCGCAATCCTTGCAGGAGCCACTGGGAATGAGCAAAGGCAAATTGAGCAGGCAGCAGGGGAATTAGGGCTTGCATTTCAAATACAAGATGATATTTTGGATGTCACCAGCACCATAGAAGTTTTGGGGAAACCGACAGGCAGCGATGAGAAAAACCACAAGGCCACCTGGGTTGCCTTAGGGGGAGTTGGGCAGGCAAAGCAGGAAGTGGAGAGGCTTTCTAAGCACAGCGTGGCATTGATGGACGCCTTGGTGGTGAAAAACGAGTTTTTAACACGTTTGATGTTGGAACTGATGCAGCGGGACAGATAAAATGCCAGTGCTGGCAGGGAAGAACAGGAGAAGGAAGGGGATTATCCATGGTTTTGGACAAAATAGAGGGACCCAATGATATCAAAAAATTGGACATGCAGGAGCTTCCGGCGCTGGCAGAAGAAATCAGGGAATTTTTAATCCAGAGGATTGCAGAGCATGGGGGGCATTTGGCTTCCAACCTAGGGGTGGTCGAGCTTACCATGGCGCTGCACCTATGTTTTCAACTTCCAGAGGATAAGATTATTTGGGATGTGGGGCATCAGTCCTATACCCATAAGCTGCTGACTGGGCGCCGGGAAGGGTTTGGCTCTTTACGGAAATTCAAGGGCATGAGCGGGTTCCCCAAACGGAAAGAAAGCGGCTGCGACAGTTTTGATACGGGCCATAGCTCTACCTCTATTTCTGCAGGGCTTGGGTATGCGGCCGCGAGGGAAGTTACTGGGGACAGCTACCAGGTGGTTTCTGTGATAGGGGACGGCGCCTTAACCGGGGGGATGGCATGGGAGGCGTTAAACAACGCTTCCTTATTGGAAGCTAATTTTATAATTGTGCTGAATGATAACAAAATGTCTATTTCAGAAAATGTCGGGGGGCTTTCCAGGCATTTAGGCAGCCTGCGTACCGCCGAGGCTTACCAGGACTTAAAGATGGGCATTACCAATTCATTAAATAAAATCCCAGTGTATGGCGAGCGTATGGTAGAGCAGATACGCCGCACAAAAAGCGGAATCAAGCAGCTTTTTATACAGGGGATGCTATTTGAGAATATGGGGCTTACCTACCTTGGGCCGGTGGACGGGCATAATATCCACGCCATGCTGGATGTGTTCCAGAAAGCTTCCAAAGTGAATGGGGCGGTGCTGGTCCATGTGATTACAGAAAAAGGAAGGGGCTATCTTCCAGCGGAACGCCACCCGGCAAGGTTCCACGGCACAGAGGCATTTGACATTGAGACAGGGCTGCCGTTGAGAAAAAGGACTGTGGCGAACTATACAGACGTCTTTTCCACAGTGATGCGAAAGTTAGGCGGCCGTGACCCCAAAGTCGTAGCCATAACAGCGGCAATGGAAGATGGGACTGGGCTGAAACGGTTCCATAATATGTTTCCAGACCGTTTTTTTGATGTGGGGATTGCAGAAGGCCATGCAGTGACCTTTGCGGCAGGGCTTGCCGCGGCAGGGCTGAAGCCTGTTGTGGCGGTATATTCTTCATTTCTTCAAAGGGCATATGACCAAATGCTGCATGATGTGTGCATACAGGAGCTGCCAGTCACCTTTGCCATAGACAGGGCAGGGATTGTAGGCAGCGATGGGGAGACGCATCAGGGGATATTTGATCTGTCTTATCTTACCTCTATCCCAAATATGAATGTTATGGCGCCCAAAAACAAATGGGAACTTTCTGATATGGTGAAATTTGCGGTAGATTTCGGGCGTCCGATTGCAATACGCTACCCAAGGGGGGAAGCTTATGCTGGGTTAAAGGAACACAGGGATAACATCATATATGGGAAAAGTGAAACAATCTATATGGAGAGCCAGGTCGCGCTGGTGGCCGTAGGAAGCATGGTTAAGACGGCAGAAGCCGTATACCACCGCCTAAAAGGGCTGGGCTATTGCTGCACGCTGGTCAACGCACGGTTTGTTAAGCCATTGGATACAGAATTGTTAGGGGAGCTTGCAAAGAGCCACCAGTTGCTGGTCACAATGGAAGAAAATGTCTTAAACGGCGGTTTTGGGGAACATGTGGGACGTTACCTCAATGAAACAATAGGGCAAATCCCCGGGTTTAAGTTATTGCATATTGCAATCCCAGATGGTTATGTGGAGCATGGGAATGTAGATATTTTAAAACAGGAGCTTGGGATTGACAGTGAGTCAGTGGTGAACCGGATTGTGGATTTGATGCAGGAATTTGACGAAATCTAAAAAAGAGAGGCAGCATCATGAAAGAGAGATTGGACGTATTGCTGGTGCAGCGGGGCTTTGCCCCATCCAGGGAAAAAGCAAAGGCCATGATTATGGAAGGGAATGTATTTGTGGGAGGGCAAAGGGAGGATAAGCCTGGGGCTTCTTTTGATGGGGAAGCCAAGATAGAGGTTCGCGGCAATACCCTGAAATATGTAAGCCGGGGCGGGTTAAAGCTGGAGAAGGCATTGGAAAATTTTGCTATCAGCCTTACAGGCAAAGTCTGTATGGATATCGGGGCTTCCACTGGCGGGTTCACCGACTGCATGCTGCAGAATGGGGCCAAGAAAGTGTATGCTGTGGACGTAGGGTATGGACAATTCGCTTGGAAGCTGCGGCAGGATAGGCGGGTGGTCTGCATGGAAAAGACAAATATCCGTTATGTGGCGCCAGGAGATATTGCAGATGTGTTGGATTTTGCGTCGGTGGACGTTTCCTTTATCTCCTTAACCAAAGTCCTTCCAGTGGCAAAGGAGCTATTGCGTGGGGATGGGGAGATGGTATGCCTGATTAAGCCCCAGTTTGAGGCGGGCAGGGAAAAAGTAGGGAAGAAAGGGGTGGTCCGAGACCCAAAAGTGCATCAGGAAGTGATTGAAAAAATCCTTGTGTTTGCCTCAGAGCAGGGCTTCGTGGCACGGAACCTGGAATTTTCCCCTATCAAAGGGCCAGAGGGGAATATTGAGTATTTGGTACATATTCAAAAAGGCATGGAAAGTCAAAAGGAGCAGGTGGATGTGGCGGCTGTGGTTGCACAGGCGCATGGGACACTGACATAAGAAAATGAAGCATTTTTATATTATTGCAAATCCTGGAAAGGATTTTCAGCTAGGGCTGACAAAGGAAATTCATCAATTTATTATAGAGAACGGCGGCGTATGCGGCTATCAGGAAAACCGTGAGCAAGAGGGCGTGTCTTTTGATATTAAGCGAATCCCAGACGGGACGGAATGCGTCCTGGTTGTTGGCGGGGATGGAACGCTGTTAGGCGCGGCGCGGAATATGGCAGAACGGAATATCCCGTTGATTGGCGTGAATACCGGGCATGTGGGGTACCTTTGTGAGCTGGAGGCGGACACCGTGGCCCATGGGGTGAAGCACCTGCTGGATGGAGGGGGCTATGCCATAGAAAACAGGATGCTTCTGGCAGGCTGCTGCATTACCAGGGAAGGGAAAGGGAAAGAGCGGACGGCATTGAATGATATCGTCATCCACCGCAGCGGACGGCTGCAGGTAGTGGATTTGATTATTTCCGTCAATGGGGAGTACTTGAATACTTATAGTGCAGACGGCATGATTATTGCAACGCCTACTGGCTCTACTGGTTATAGCATGTCTGCCGGGGGGCCGATTGTGGACCCCAAGGCTAACCTCCTTTTGGTCACCCCCATTAGCCCTCATACCTTGAATGCAAAAAGCATTGTGTTGGATGCGGAGGATGAAATCACCATAGAAGTGGCGAAGAGGAATGAGGAGCAGGAGGAGAAGCTGGAAGTCAGTTTTGACGGCGGCCATGTGGGGATTTTGGGGGCTGGTGAAAGGATTATTGTCAAAAAGGCAAAAGTCTGCACCAGGATTTTAAAATTGAGCCAGTTAAGCTTTTTAGAAAGGCTTCGGAAAAAGCTGCAGGGCTATACCTGACAAATCCGTACAGGAGGGAAAAATGAAATCTAAGCGCCAGGCAAAGGTATTGGAGATTATTTCAAAACACAATATTGAGACGCAAGAAGAGCTTTCTGACCGTTTGGAGCAGGAAGGGTTCCATGTGACCCAGGCGACTGTCTCTAGGGATATCCGGGAGCTAAAGCTGACAAAAGTGGCGGACGGCGCTGGGCGCCAGAAATATATCCCGCTTATGGAAAGCCAGGCGGATTTGAGCGAGAAATATATCCGGGTGTTCCGGGATGGCTTTGTTTCCATGGACATGGCTCAGAATATTTTGGTGATCCGCACTGTTTCGGGCATGGCGATGGCAGTGGCGGCAGCCTTGGATGCTATGGACTGCCATGAGATTGTAGGGAGCATCGCAGGGGATGATACGATTATGTGTGCGGTACGCACGGTGGAGGATACAGAAATTTTAATGAAAAGGCTGCGGAAGGTGACAGAGGGATGAGCTGCCGCAAAAGGAATGGAAAGGGAGAACTGGTATGTTGGTAAGTCTGCATGTGAAAAATCTGGCGTTGATGGAGGAAGCGGAGGTGGAATTTGGTAATGGGCTGAATATCCTTACTGGGGAAACCGGAGCTGGGAAATCCATTATTATTGGCTCTATCAACCTTGCCTTGGGGGAGAAAGTCCCAAAAGAAATGCTTCGGGAGCATGCAGAATACGCGTTGGTGGAATTGATTTTCCGGGTGGAGGATAAGGAACAGGAACGGCTGTTGGCGGAAATGGATATTTACCCAGAGGATGGCGAGGTCATTATGTCCAGGAAAATTACATCCTCCCGAAGCGTGGGGAGAATAAATTCAGAAACGGTGTCCGCTTCTTGCATGAAGCGGGCGGCTGCGCTTTTAATTGACATCCATGGGCAGCATGAACACCAATCCCTGCTGCAAAAGAAAAAGCACCTAGAAATACTGGATGAATATGGCAAGGGCAAATTAGAGGAAAAAAAGAAAATTTTAAAGCAGCGTTACCAGGAATTCCAAAAAATCCAGGAAGAAAAGAAAAAAGCGCTTGCAGACGGGGAGGGCAGGGAACGGGAACTGTCTTTTTTGGAGTACGAAATTCAAGAAATTGAGGGAGCGTGCTTAACCCCTGGAGAGGATGAAGAGCTGGAAGCGTCTTACCGGAAAATGGCCAATAACCGCAAAATTATGGAGGCGGCAGGGATATCCTATGAGATGACAGGCGGCAGCGGAAGCGCCACCGAGCAGCTTGGGCGGGCGCTGCGGGAACTCCAGGCAGTTGCGGATTATGACCCAAAGTTAGGGATGCTGTGCGGGCAGCTGGAAGAGTTGGACAGCCTGCTAAATGATTTTAACCGTGAATTGTCAAGTTACATTTCCGAAGAAGAATTTGACGAAGAAACATTTTTCCAGGTGGAAAAACGTTTGGATGAAGTCAACCATTTAAAGGGGAAGTTTGGCGGGAGCATTGAGGCAGTCCAAAAGGAGCTGGAGGAAAAGAAGCAGAGATACGGCAGGTTAAAGGACTACGAGTCTTATTTGGAGCAGTTGGAAAAACAACTGGAAAAATCAGAGGCATTGTTAAAAAAGAGTTCGGATGAAGTTTCCAAAATCCGCAAAACATATGCAACAGAGTTGACAAAACAGGTGCAGGAGGCGCTGGTAGACCTGAATTTTCTGGATGTCACATTTACCATGGAGTTTAAAGAGGCGAAGTCTTATACTGCCAATGGAAGGGATGAGGCGGAATTTTTGATTTCCACGAATCCAGGGGAGCCATTAAAACCTCTTGGAAAGATTGCCTCTGGCGGGGAATTAAGCAGGATTATGCTTGCCATCAAGACAATTTTGGCAGAGAGCGACCAAATCGGGACATTGATTTTTGATGAAATAGATGCCGGAATCAGCGGGAGGACTGCACAAATGGTAGCGGAAAAAATGAACCTGATAGGAAAGGGGCATCAGGTGATTTGCATTACCCACCTTCCTCAGATAGCGGCCATGGCAGATTCCCATTTCCTTATCCAAAAGGATGTGGTGGGCAACGTGACAGTTTCAAGCATTTCCCTATTAGGGGAGCAAGAAAGCATTACAGAGCTGGGGCGTATGCTGGGCGGCGTGAAAATTACAGATAAAGTAATGGAAAGCGCCCAGGAAATGAAAGAACTTGCGCGAATAGTTAAAAAATCCCAGATTTAAAAAGATGAAAATTTCACATACTAAAGGGGATTTCAACTTGAAGGATGTGAAAGAATGAAGGGAAAACGGCTGGTAAGGTTTCAGAAATGGATGGCAAGGGGAAGCTTGGCAGCAGGCATGTGCTGGGTGCTTTTTTTCTCCTTTGCTTATATAGAAGAGGCTATCCCAGATAAAATCTGGATAGAGAAAGGCAAGGAAGGGAATTTCAATTTCCACTTGCCTGCCACTGGAGAGGTGGGGCAGGAAGGGCTGGAAGTGTTTGGGAACCAGTCCCCAGCAGTGGAGAAAGATAAAATCAAGCTGGATTTAAATGAAAGTTTTTCTTTGAAGTCCCAGGAGCAGGGAAGCTATTCTATCAGTTGTAAGCTGTTTGGGCTGTTCCATATTAAAGAGGTCGCCGTCGAAGTGGTGGAGGAAACCCAGGTGGTCCCGTGCGGGGTTCCAGTTGGGATTTATGTAAAAACAGATGGGATTTTGGTGATAGGGACCGGCACTATAACAGGGAGCGATGGCATGGACTATGAGCCAGCGGAAAATTTGCTGAAGAGCGGCGATTATGTCAAGACGGTGGATGGGCAGGTAGTGGACGACAAAGAAGGCTTGATAGAAAAAGTGAATGAGTCCCATGGGGAGCCTGTGATTCTGGGCGTTTTGCGCGAGGAAGAATATATTCAGTTAAAGCTGCAGCCAGTGCAGGTTTCCGAAGAAGAATATAAGCTGGGCATTTGGGTCAGGGACGACCTTGCCGGCGTTGGCACCTTGACGTTTTATGACGGCCAGGGAGGGTACGGCGCGTTAGGGCATCCGGTCAGCGATTTGGATACAGGGGAAAAAGTGAATATGGGGGAAGGGACGCTGTATGAGGCGGAGGTGGCAGGGATTACAAAGGGGGAAAAGGGAAGCCCTGGGGAGATTGCAGGCGTAATCACTTATTTAGACCAATACCGCCTTGGGACAGTGGAAGAAAATACCAATGTAGGCATTTATGGAAGCCTGGAAAAGGCGCCTCCAAAGGTTGGGCAGGAAAATTATTTCCCCATTGGGCTGAAACAGGAAATGGAAGAGGGGGAAGCCACAATTATCTCAACAGTTTCTGGGGAGCGCAAAGAGTATTCTATTGTAATCACAGATATGGATTATAACAGTGAGAATAAGGGAATTTTGTTCCAAGTGACAGACCCAGAACTGTTAAGCCTTACAGGTGGGATTGTGCAGGGGATGAGCGGAAGCCCCATTATCCAGAACGGGAAAGTCATTGGGGCGGTCACCCATGTGTTTGTGCAGGACGCCTCAAAAGGGTATGGGATTTTTATAGAGAATATGCTGCAGCATTAAAGTTTGGGCAGACAGAAGCAAAAAGAATGTAGCAGGGAGCAGGTTCCTTGTTATATTCTTTTTTTGTTGGGCCAATCGCCTGTGGCAGACTGTATTTATGCAGGGATTTCCGATGAGGAAGAAAACATGGCAGAATCAGCAGCAGATACGGGGGATGGGGAAACAGTACCGGAAACGGAAATGAGTGAAACGGCTGGCATAGAAACAGATATCCAAAATGGAGCAGAGGAGGCTGTAATGAATATGAAGGTAGAGGCATGTTGAGGGTTTGAATGGTTGGGAGGAAGCCCTTGGAAGCTCAGATGAGATGGCGACATTCTCGCTGGAATAAAATCCATATGGCCTTCGGCGGTCAAATACATGCTGCAGGCAACAGGGTATTTCATTTTCGCGAATCAAGTTAAAGGAAAAACAATTTGTTGTGGAGCGGATAAGTTTACCGAAATTTAGAGTTGGCAGCCTTTCATATCTCTTCATTATTTTACTGTTTGTACCAGAGGGTTTTTCCTATATGCCTTGAATATAGGTGGGAAAAACTTAGGGCAATTTTGATTGATTTTTTAGGTAACGGACAGTCAGACCGAGTAGAGAGCTTTTCACCGGATTGTGTGTTAGAAAAAGTTATGGGCAGAACATTCACTTGTGTACTATTTTTCATTTTACATTCTTAGGATTTCATGGGTATCTAAGGAACCATGAAATCCTAAAGAAAGTACCAATCATCTATTGCAACTCTTAAGCGTGTTCTTTTCCGATGGTCAGAATTCCATGTTCTGTTTCCGGTTTAACGGGTAGAAGAATGGATTTTCCGATATTCTATTCCGCAAATGCAAATCAGTGGCTTTTTGCGTAAGTGGGAACCGCCTGTTTTTTCTGGTGCAGGTACCGTGCCAGATACACGAAGGGCGTGTCCGCAATGCTTGTGGCCACAAAAATAATATAGCTGGCGATAGCAATGGAAACCATTGTCTTTGTATCATAGGTTCCCAAAAATGCGCCCCATGTAAACAGGACTGTGTTTAGAAGCTGGGATACCAGCGTGGAGCCATTGTTCCGGATCCAAAGGAATTTCTTGGAGTCCCCGAACCTGCTTCTGGTAAACGCCCACCATTTATGGTATGCCCACA
>CAJUDE010000017.1 GCA_910585295.1 uncultured Lachnospiraceae bacterium
CAATCCGATACCCCACTCCCCTTATTGTTTTGATATAACTGCCGCTCAATTTCTTTCTTAGGTTTTTCAGATGGCTGTCCACAATCCGTTCCTCCACATAGGCGTCAATCCCCCATATCCTGTCTAACAGCATTTGGCGGGTGAATACCTTGCCTTTGTTTTCAAGCATGATTTTCAGCAGCTCAAATTCTTTTTGTGTCAAAGTAACCTCCGTTCCACCACAAAATACATGATGGCCAGTCAAATCCATTATCAAATTTTTATAAATCAATTCCTCCCCTTCATCCGAAATACGTCTGCGCCGCAAAATGGCCTCCATTTTACAAAGCAATATTTTAGCCGAAAATGGCTTCGGGATATAATCGTCAATTTTTCCCGCAAACCCCTTTAACTGGCTTTTTTCATCTGCCAATGCCGTAAGCATGATGATTGGCACATCTGATTTATTCCGTATTACCTCACAGACACCAAACCCGTCAATTTTAGGAAGCATAATGTCCAAAATAACCAGACTTATTTTTTCGTTAAACCGTGCAATTCCTTCTACGCCATCTGCCGCAAAAACCAACTGATAACCCGCATCTTCCAGATAGTTTTTCAATATTGACTGAATATCAAAGTCATCCTCAACAATTAATATTTTCTCGTCCATAACCATGCACCTCACAAGACATATATTCTTCTCAATTTTAGCACTCAAAAATGGAGATTACGTGGATTTTTCAATATTTCTTCATTTTTGTTTTTGATTTTTTATACATAAGCGTCTACCTATGAATGTATCATCTTTTTGCCTATACTTCTATTTTATAAAAACAACAGGGCTTTTACACCCTGCCGCTTTGCCACTTATGCATAAATGATTTCCTCATTCACAATCCCTCTCGCACACGCCCTTATGTTACTTAGCCGCCCCGTCCATTCTAAGGCGTTTTCTTCCTTTAGGCGTTCCGTTTTCCATTTACCTGTTTCATGCCCTCTATGAGCCTTACAAAGCGTTCCTGCGCCTGTCTGTCGATGTCTGCAAGGTATGTATTCAGCCTGCCGCTTGCGAGAAGATTCGTGTATGTAACTTTACGGTGCTGTTTTAGGTAGTCCAGATTGCAAAGCATCTTGTAGTAGTCAAGCATTTTTGTGACACTTTGCCCGAGAAATTCACTACATGTTTCGTGCTTCAAATGGCGCCGTCCAGTTGTTGTACGAATGCGGCCTGGCATGGCTGTGCCAAGCAAATACATATTGCGCTACCGCACCATCCAATGCTTTTGCATTCATAAAAATGATGCCTATATACCAGTTCATGTTTAAATGTTTTATAAAACCGCTCCATAGGGGCATTGCCATAAGGGCGTCCTGCTTTGCCCATGCCCTGGGCAATTCCCTGGGATTCAAGCCAACCCTTACAATTCCCATAAAACACACCGCCTCCCTTTCTTCTGCACCTGGCAAAACCCTCTGGCTGTGCTATCTTAACTCTTCTGGGGGCGTATGCAACCCTTGGAACCCGCCCAGAAAGACGGACACGGACGCCCAAAAATGCGCCCGAATAACGCGGGGCAGGCAATCCATGCTCCCCCACACTGCTGAAAATGTAGTTCTCCCGCTTCTCTTTCTGACGCTGCTCCTTAACCTCCCTGCCCACCTCAAACGCCCTCGCATAGTACCTGTCCACCAGCTCACGCTTATAGGCATAGTCAAACATCAGGTTAAACAAAGATTTCATCCTGGCTTGGGTTCCCGCCGAAGCCTTACGCATGCTCCCCTTGTCTCCCCCCTTGCGGCAAGGGCTTCCCCCGCCCTCATGCATTCCTCCAGATGGTAGCTGCGGATGTCCCTGACTTTCATCTGGTATAGGGAGCTGCAACATCTGAACGCAGGCCTGATTGTCCACTCAGAGGATACCCCGCTTAATTTCTCCCGGCACTCTTCAAACCATACCTCATACAGCTCTTTGAATGTCATCTGGGTCGCCGTCAGGTCATAGGGGCAGCTCAGGTAATCAGCCAGAGCCTTGTCCGCTTCCTTCCGCGACTCGAAATAACCGATATTTTTCAAAATCTGCTTCCCATCTTCCGCCCACACCACAGTCACGCGCGCGCCTGGGCTTGCGCCTGTTTCCTTTCATCTTAACAACATTCCCTGAGCCATTCGCCCTTCTCATGCCATAGCCAAGGCCTCCTTCAAAAATAACGCTGCTGCCAGTTTGGAAGGAATCTGCAGTGCAGGATACTATCGGCGGGGCTGCCTTAAAACAACCCCATATATTTTAAAGAAAGCGTCCGCCCCAACTCATAAAACAAAAAAGAGTCCCCTCCCAGAACAGGCAAGCAGAAATATAAAACCACATCTGCCATAACCTGTATTGGAAGGAAACTCCCAGCTAAAGCAGCTCACCCATATCAAACAGCCAACAAACTGCCTCCGATAAGCAACTCGGCAAAATGGACTGTCTGACGGCAGAACCGCCCGCCTTATGG
>CAJUDE010000018.1 GCA_910585295.1 uncultured Lachnospiraceae bacterium
AGGGGCATGGCGCTCAAATCTTTGAACTTTCAAGGTCATTCCACTGTTCTGCTGTCAAGGTGCTTGCCACCGCCCTGTGCGGCAACTCGTATATACTACCATGCCTGCCGCCTTTTGTCAATGGCTTTTTTGGATTTTTTTAAATTCTTTTGAATTTCTTTTTGATCACATTATCTCTTATCGCGTGACCGAGTTAGATAATACCACGTTACGCTACGTCTGTCAACATTAATTTACAAAAAAATTTGAAAAATTTCTCAACTACCTACTTTAGCATAGTTAAATATAGGCGCAAGCGCAGTTACTGCCCCATCACCCGCCAGAATAAACCATACAGGATTAACATGCCTTGCCAGTAAATTGCCCTGACTACGGCGGGCCGCTTTCGCGACATCTTCCCCTCTCACAAGTGTGCATATTATTTTTATTCTAATTTAGGAAGTCATTTTCACGTTTTCGCATGGCAAGTCCTTCCCTATTGAAACAGCAAAGAGCCTGGCAAGCCAGGCTCCCGCGCCGAATACAGCCGAAACACTATATTTTCTTTAAAAAACCGTGCCGTACCCTCGCTTCACTGGCTTACCAAGCCCTATATGCATTTGGCCATGATAGATAGGGCACTAATCTTCCTTTGCATCTTCTGGCTCAATCGTCTCTTCCACTTCTTCCTCTTGCGGCATGGGCTTTACTGCCTCTTCCTCAAAGATGGATTCGCATTTCACACCGCATTTACTGCAGTATATGGAATCCTGCTCCACAACCGCGCCACACTGCGAGCATTTTTTCTTTCCTTTCAATTCCGCAATCTCCGCCTTCAATTGGTCAATTTCAGACAGAGCGTCCTTTATCAGGCCGATCTCCTCAAAAAAAGGTTCCTCATCATCTTTATGGAGTTCAAAATACTGCTTCCCAATCTCCATATATTGTTTCACCACAAAATCTTCTTTTGTTTTAACATCCATGTTCAGTTTGGCAATCTCTGTCAATTCCTTTGCCTTCTGAGATACATCTTTACCAGTTGCTGAAATTGTCTCCCCTAATTTTGTAAAAAATGTCATAACTTTTCCTCCTTAGGCTGCCGCTGTGCCTGTTAACGCGTACAGATATATCCCATATACCCGGCATACATTGCAAGCATAATCCATCCATGCAAACGGCCAATTTGTTTTCTGCGCCATGCAAAAATCCATACAATTGCGCTCATTACAATTAAAATTATATCATCAATCAGGTTTTCCTTCAAGACTTCCATTGGGCTGACTGCCCCGGCAGCCCCAAGCACCAACAAAATATTAAAAATATTGGAGCCAATCACATTCCCAAGCGCCATATCGGCCTCGCCTTTTCTTGCCGCCACCAGGGATGTGACAAGTTCTGGCAGCGACGTGCCAAACGCCACAACCGTCAACCCAATTAGCGTGGGGCTTAGCCCAAAGCTTTCTGCAATGGCAGAGGCAGAATCCACAACGAAATCCCCGCCGGCTATTATCGCCCCCAAGCCCACCAAAATATATGCCAGGCACTGCCATCCTTTCAATGCTGCTATGCCCTCTTCCTGTACACTGCCTCGAGCCTTTTTTGCTTCCAAAACCATCCATATTAAGAAAACCGCAAATACAGCGAGGAGGATAACCCCATCCACCCGCCCCACCGACATGCTGTTTTTCCCCATTGCCAAAAACAGGGCAGCCGCTAAAATGGAAAGCGGAAACTCCTGCTTTAATGTGGAATTTTTTACAGGAAGGGGCGCGCATACGGCGCAAGCGCCGCAAACAACCATTAAATTAAAAATATTGGAGCCAACCACGTTGCTGATTGCCATTGTGTTGCTCCCCTTTAAAGCTGCCGCGATGCTGACAGCACATTCTGGGGCGCTGGTCCCCATTGCCACTATCGTCATCCCTATTATTATACCAGGGACCCGCAGCTTCTTGGCCACACTAGCGCTGCCGTCCACAAAAAAGTCCGCCCCTTTTATCAGTAATGCAAAACCCACTGCCAAAAATAAATAATCAAGCATCCTGCCCTCCTACCAACCAGCTAAAACAGAATTTTAACCTCCGTCCCTTTTCCTGGTTCACTTTCCAATAAAATTTCTGCATTGTGCTGCGCTACTATATGTTTTACAATCGCAAGCCCCAGGCCTGTTCCCCCAGTTTGTTTGGAACGCCCCTTATCTACGCGGTAAAACCTTTCAAAAACCCTCTCTTGATGTTCTTTTGGTATCCCAATGCCAGTATCCTTCACAGACAGCAAGACCCTGCCATGGAAAGGGGATACCTCGACCACCACCCTCCCTCCCTGATTATTATACCTTATCCCATTGCTGCATAAGTTATACAACAGCTCATCCATCAGGTTCCGGTTGGCAAAAACCACACAAGGGACCCCCCGCAGGCAAAGCTCCACTTCTTGTTTCGCAGCCTGCACATCCATCATATCAAGGCAGCTCCTTGCCGCCTGGTACAAATCCATCTGCTCAAACTGGAACTCCTGCTCCTTATCATCCAGTTCCGACAGCTTTAGGATATCGTTAATCAAAGTCAGGAGACGGTTAGAGCTTTTGTGTATCTCGCTGGCAAAATGCTTTGTATCTTCCTGCCCTGCCATCCCGCTTTCAATCAGTTCCGCATAGCCAGAAATTGCCGTTAATGGCGTCTTAAGCTCATGGGAAACATTTGCTGTAAATTCCTGGCGCATCCTGGCATGGTCCAAAATATTGACATGCTGCTCCTTAATCTTTTGGATAAACGGCGTAATCTCATGGTAGATATGGCTCTGGCTTGTTCCATCTGGATTGGAGGCCAGCTTCTCTATTGGGGACAGCAAGCGCTTTGTAAGGTATCTGGACAAGCTTCCGCATAAGGCTAAAATTGCAAGGGACAAAATAACAATAAGCGCAACCATATTGCCCAAAATCAGGGAAATGTTCTCTGAATCCTTCGCCACCCGTAAAATATCGCCATTTTCCAGCCGTGTTGCATAATAAAATGTGTGCAGGGAACTAGTGGCTGACGAGCGCACGGTCGCCCCTTCCCCATGCCTCATCGCTTCCTTAATTTCTGGCCGATCCTTATGGTTAGGCATTACATTTTGCGCTGCGCTGCTGTCATACGCCACGCTGCCGTCCTTTTTCACCAAAGTGACCCGAATGCCGTCTTCCCTCAATTGCGCTTTATCTTCTTCCGATTCCCAAAACCCCTGGCCTAATGCCTGTATTATATGAGTATAGCCTTTGATGTCGTCATATACCTGATTTTTAAAAATATTATAAAATAATGCCATTGCCGCCACTGCCGTGGCAAGCACCGCAAAAGAAGACACTGTAATAAACTGAATATTAATTTTCTTTTTCATGGCATCTGCTATTGCCCGGCATGGCCAAGGACATACCCTACATTCCGCACTGTCTTAATAGCGCTGCCGCCGCTGCCCAATTTCTGCCGCAATGTTTTGATATGCATATCAACCGTCCTGCTCTCCCCTTCATAGTCAAAACCCCAGACTTGATCCATAATCTTATCCCTAGACAAGACAATCCCCTGGTTCACCAGCAGCATCTTTAACAGCTCAAACTCTTTATAAGTCAGTTCACAATCCTGCCCATCCACGGCAACGCTGCGCTTGTCTGTATCGACTTCAATGCAGCCATTTGTAAGCAGGGAAGATTCCCCAAACCCTTCCGACCTGCGCAGCAGGGCCTTGACCCTGGAAATCAGCTCCATTATCCCAAAAGGCTTGGCCATATAATCATCCGCGCCTAAATCCAGGCCCTTTACTTTATCCAGCTCCGTAGACTTTGCAGTAACCATAATCACTGGAACCTGGGCAGTTGCCCTATTGCGCCGCAAATCTGTTAAAATATCCAGCCCATCCTCATCTGGAAGCATAATATCCAGAAGCACCAGGCTTGGAATTTTTTTCTCCAAAGCCTGGCGCAATTCTTTCCCAGTTTCAAACCCCAACGCCTCAAACCCACTGTTTTTCAGCGCATATTGCTGGATTTCCCGTATGTTCCTATCATCCTCCACAATATAAACCAACGGCAACTTTATTCCTCCTCCGCATTTTTCTTTGAGCCAAGATGGTATTTCCTCTTATACATTGCCTGCATTTCTTCAAAATGCACCCTGGTCTCATTAGAAAGGTTATTGACATAATCATGGGCTTCCACCGTATTGTCCTCCATCTGTATCATATATACTGCAAGGTTGGAGCAATGGTCAGCCACCCTCTCATAATTTACGGCAATGTCAGACAGCGCAAGCCCCGTCTCAATGGTGCATTTCCCTTTCCGCAAACGCTTGATATGGCGTTTCTTCACTTCTTTATCCAACCCATCAATCACTTCTTCCAAAGGCTCCACAGACATGGCAAGGTCTATGTCGTTTTTAATAAATGCCTGTATGGAACGGTTTAAAATATCTTCCACTGCACTGCCAAACACCTGCATTTCATGTTTCGCCTTCTTTGAAAACTCCATCTTTTTTTTCTTCATTTCCCCGGCAATTTCCATAAGGTTCAGCGCATGGTCGCCAATGCGCTCAAAGTCATTGATGCTATGCATCAAAGCAGACACGCCCTGCCCTTCCTGTTCCGTTAGGTCTTGGCTGCTTAACCTCGTCAAGTATGCGCCCAGCTTATCCTCATATTTGTCCAGAGCCTCTTCCTGCTCTTCCACCAGCTTGGCCTGCTGCACAGAATAATGTTCAAATAAGCCCATTGCCTCACTCATAATGGTTTCCGACAGCCCTGCCATTTTCTTTGCCAGGGAAATACACTGCTCGATGGCATACCCTGGCGTGGATAGGAAGCGTTCATCCAGCACTTTAAATTCATCCTCCCTGCCAGAAGCTTGAAGCTCCTCTGCAGTCACTGGAATTGTAAGGTATGCCAGCTTTTCCAGCCCTTTGGTAAACGGCAGAAGCACCAATGTTGCAAATAGGTTGAAAATCGTATGGATTGCCGCAATCCCGGCAGCCCCTACTGTCATTTGGGTAAATTCAAATTGGAAGGCCGTATTCAATATGCCATAAATTATCAAAAACACCACGGACCCTATCACATTAAAATATAGATGCACAAAGGCCGTGCGCCTTGCCCCTTTGTTCGCCCCCACTGCCGAAACCATTGCCGTCACGCAGGTCCCTATATTCTGCCCCATAATAATTGGGATCACGGAACCATAGGTAAACGCCCCTGTGACAGACAGCGCCTGCAGGATACCAACGGATGCAGAGGAACTTTGTATGACTGCTGTCAGCAAAGCCCCCACAAGCACCCCCAGCAAAGGGTTGCTGAATTTTGTCAAAATCCCGGTAAATTCCGGCACGTCCGCCAGCGGCTTCACGGCATCGCTCATAGTTTCCATCCCAAACATCAGCACTGCAAACCCCAGGAAAATTTCTGATATGTCTTTTTTCTTGCTGCTTTTTGCCCCCATCATTAAAATAATGCCAATCAATGCAAGGACAGGGGAAAAAGAAGATGGCTTTAACAGCTTGATAAAGATATTCCCACTTTCAATCCCAGTCAGGCTCAAAAGCCATGAGGTGATGGTCGTCCCAATATTTGCGCCCATAATAATGCCAACTGCCTGGGACAGCTTCATAATCCCGGAATTGACAAAGCCTACTAACATTACCGTGGTAGCTGAGGAAGACTGGATGACCGCCGTCACGCCCGCCCCCAACAATACCGCTTTTAAAGGGTTTGAAGTTAGCTTTTCCAACACCCGTTCTAATTTTCCGCCAGAAAGTTTCTCTAAACCGCCGCCCATCACATTCATGCCGTACAAAAACAAGGCAAGGCCGCCAACCAATGACAGAATCCCAAATATATCCATTTCCAATCCTCCTGCGTAAAAATAATCTACAACTCTTTACGTAGGGTTATTCTATACGCTTTCTGTAAATGGGATACATAATCTGCGTAAAATTTGTGTAAAATAGAACCTAATCTATTACACTTTTGTATTTACCCATTCCCGGAACAAGGCATACAGCACCGACATCAACGGGATAAAAATCAGCATCCCGGCTATCCCCATCAATTTCCCGCCTACCGTCACTGCAAACAGCACCCAAATGGAAGGCAGCCCTACAGAGTTCCCTACCACATGGGGATAAATCAGGTTCCCCTCAATCTGCTGCAGGACCAAAAATAGGATAATGAAAATCAATGCCTGCATCGGGTTCAGCATTAAGATTAAAAACGCGCCCACCATGCACCCAATAAACGCGCCCACCATAGGGATAAGCGCTGTGAATGCAATCAGCACGCCAATCAACAGCGCATAGGGCAAACGTAACACAGACATGGATACAAAAAACATTGCGCCCAAAATCAGCGCTTCCATGCACTGCCCTGTAATAAACTTTGAAAAAGTCCTGTGGGACAGACTGCAGACATGGGAAATTTTGTCCACTGCCTTTTGCGGGAAAAAGGCATGGGCGACTTTCATAAACTGCCTGCCCAGATTTTCTTTCTGGATTAAAATATAAATGCCAAATACAAACGCAATAAAAAATGTCATTACGCCGTTAATAACCATCATTGTAGCAGACATGGTATAGGAGAACACGCTGCCCGCGCCGCTTAACGCAAAGTCTTTGACGCCCTCTAACATTCCCTGCCAGTTAAACTCCATAGATTCAATAAAATTCACAATTTCTTCCCAATCGCCAAAGATATCTTCCAGCCATGCCTGCAGTTTTGGCAAAAACACCACCATCCCGGCGCTTATGCTGTCAAACGTTTTGCCTAACTGGGGGATGACTACCACAAATACCACCGCCACAATGGCAAGCACCAGCAAAATAGACAACACTAGGCTTAACGGCCTAGCCAATTTCCCATTTTTAGAAAATAGTTTCTTTTCTATGGCTGTCATGGGGATATTCAGGATAAATGCAATTGCCCCTCCCATCACAAACGGGAATAAAATCCCCCAAAGGAACCCTAAATAGGCCCCAACCGCACCCATATTCATCAGCACTGCCAGCAGTACCAATGTAAATGTGATTATACCTAAAATCTTTTTTACATTGTCTTTATTCAGATCCATTGCCTTCCTCCTTTACATTATTATTGCAATGTTACTATATTTCTGAATGTTTTCCAAGTGCATTTTTAAAATCAGCGTCCTTTTTGCATGAAATGGAAGATAGTTGTGGAACCGCATATGATGTGTATATTCCCCTTGACAAATCCACACGCCACGCCTATAATTGGCATAAACCAAAACTTTACCAAAAGCTATGACGGGAAGAAGTAACAGCAAGGAACCCCTACAGAGAGCAGCCGGAAGCTGAGAGGCGCAGGAAACCCTTTTTGTGAATACATCCCCGAGCTTCACACCGAACGCACACTTGTTAGTAGGCTGTGACGGCAATGCATCCGTTACCTTGCAAAAGCGCTGGCTGGCGCTTACAAAGGCAGGCTGTGCAAACAGGCTGTAAATTAAGGTGGTAACACGGGTAATTACCTCGTCCTTTTCCAGGGCGGGGCTTTTTTTATCTCAAGGGAAACGAATCCACATTTCCTTTGAATCTATATTAGGAGGGAATTTTATGGCAGTCTATGACGAACTGGTTGCCCGTGGGCTGATTGCCCAGGTAACCGACGAAGAGGAAATTAAGGAACTGGTAAATACTGGGAAAGCCGTATTTTACATTGGCTTTGACCCAACGGCGGACAGCCTCCATGTGGGGCATTTTATGGCTTTGTGCCTTATGAAGCGCCTTCAAATGGCGGGGAATAAACCTATCGCCTTAATCGGCGGCGGCACTGCAATGATTGGGGACCCATCCGGCCGGAGCGATATGCGCCAAATGATGACAAAAGAAACCATACAGCACAATTGCGACTGTTTCAAGGAACAGATGAGCAAATTTATAGACTTCTCCGAAGGGAAAGCCATAATGGTTAACAATGCGGACTGGCTGATGGATTTAAATTACATTGACGTGCTGCGGGAAGTTGGCGCGCATTTTTCTGTCAACCGCATGCTGACTGCAGAATGCTACAAGCAGCGTATGGAAAAAGGGCTGAGCTTCCTGGAATTTAACTACATGATTATGCAAAGCTACGATTTCTATGCATTATTCCAGAAATATGGCTGCAATATGCAGTTTGGCGGAGACGACCAGTGGAGCAATATGCTGGGCGGCACAGAATTAATCCGGCGTAAATTAGGCAAGGACGCTTATGCCATGACCATTAACCTGCTCCTGAATTCAGAAGGCAAAAAAATGGGCAAAACACAGTCTGGGGCAGTCTGGCTTGACCCAAAGAAAACTTCCCCCTTCGACTTCTATCAATATTGGAGGAATGTTGCGGATGACGACGTGCTGAAATGCGTCCGCATGCTGACCTTCCTCCCACTAGAAGAAATTGACACAATGGACCAGTGGGAAGGCGCGCAGCTTAACGCTGCAAAGGAAATCCTTGCCTTTGAGCTGACTAAGATGGTGCATGGGGAAGAAGAGGCACAGAAAGCGCAGGATGCGGCAAAAGCCCTGTTTTCCAGTGGAAATGCAGAAAATATGCCTTCGGTAACTTTAAGCGACAGTGATTTTGCAGACGGCTCCATTGACATCCTGAGCCTTTTGGTGAAATCCTCCCTGGCTTCCTCCCGTTCGGACGCCCGCAGGGCAGTGGAGCAGGGCGGCGTGTCCTTAGATGGGGAAAAAGTCTCAGACATAAAGGCCGCATATGGGACGGATGCCTTTTCCAATGGGGCTGTATTGAAAAAAGGGAAGAAAAACTTCCGAAAAATCTTATTATAAGGATTTCTACGGCAGTCAAATACCCCGCAGCAAGCTACGGGGCATGGCCTAGCTTGTTCTTCCCACCCCAAGGGGCGGGGCATTTGGTCTACGCTCCGTTTCGGTCGGCGCTAAACGTGTGCCGCCGACACACAGCGCCTCGCGGCATTCGCCAAATATGCGTGAGGGAGCGGCTGCTTGGCTCATTGCTCGCGGGAATGGATAGAGCGTGTAGGAAAACAATTTTCCAACACGCTCTATCCATTCCCTATCCATGCAATCATGACAATTCTTCCATTAATTGGCGCAGCTCTTCCCCTGACTCCAGAAATGTATCCAGAAGCACAGGCTCAAAGCTGTTGCCCCTTTCTTTCTCCATAATCCCAAATGCTTGCTCTAATGTCATTCCTTTCTTGTACTGCCGTTCTGACACCAACGCGTCAAATACATCGGCAATTGCCAAAATCCTTGCTGCAAGAGGGATTTGTTCTCCCTTTAAGTTCCCTGGGTACCCTCCCCCATTCCATTTTTCATGGTGGTAGGCTGCCAGGTCACGTGCGATTTCCACAAATTCTTTGTCTACAATGCGGTCCATATTTTCTGAAATCAAACGGCTCCCCGCCTTCGCATGGAGCTTTATCAAGTCGTACTCTTCTTGCGTCAATGCTCCTGGCTTCTGCAAAATCCTGTCTGGGACTGTGATTTTGCCAATATCATGGAGCGGTGACGCTTTTTTCAAATAATCTATGTAGCGGGGCGTTAAAATCTCCCGATATATGCCCTTTTCCTGCATTTTTCCTACCAAAAGCTCCACATAAGCGCTTGTCCGCTTTACATGCTCGCCTGTGGTGCCATCCCGGCTTTCAATTAAATTTGCCATGGTAATAATGATATCCTGCTGAAGCTGGGTAATCCGCTGAAGCTGCTGCTCCACCATTTGCTCCAGGCTCTTCCGATAGCCTTGCAGCTCCAATGTCCTGCGTACCCGCTGCATCATAATAGCCGGCACAAAAGGCTTGCCAATATAATCCATAGCCCCCATCTGGAAGCAGGTTTCCTCTGTTTTTTCGGTTCGGTCTGCAGTAAGGAAAATTACTGGGATTTTGCGCCATGCCTTATGGCCCTGCAAGCGGCGCATCACCTCAAACCCGTCCATTTTGGGCATCTGTATATCCAAAAGCACCAAATCCGGCTCCTTTTCCTCTAAGAACTGAAATGCCCCTTCCCCAGAATCTACCGTCTGCACATCGTATTCTTCTGACAGGAGGTCCCGTGCAATGACAAGGTTCAGCCTGCTATCATCTACCACTAAAATTATTTTCTTCATGATGCATTCTCCTGTTCTTCAATCCATTATATACTATTATATCAGCAAAAAGGAACCTTTTCCATAACAATATGGTAAAAAGGTTCCTTTTTAAGAAGGGTTCTATTGTTTCCAGGCTATCTTCTTACATTTGATACCAAATAATTTCATTTTCCTTTAACTTCAAGGAGAAGCTTTCCCCATCCCCTTTATAGACTGTGGTTTCCTGCGGCTCATATGTGTTGTTCACCACACAGTATTTGCCATTTGCGGGATAAGCATGGACTTCCACATTATAGTTGCTGCTGAACCAGCGGTTTAAGTCCCCTTCCCCATGGGCGCCCCAAAGGATGGAACGGTATAGCAGGCGGCTATTTTCAAAGCTATACGGCAAGCCGCTGATATAGACTGCCCTGCCTTTCCCAAATTCATTGACCGCAAGCTGGACTTCTTTCCCATGCTCCACAAGGATTTTGGCTCCTTCCAATGCATAAATATTTTTCTGCCCTTCCCCAAAGTCAATTTCGCCTTTACAATCCTTTGTAATAAAATGGGCATGGCTGTCCCAATTATATTTGTCATAGCCCAGGGTAAACCCACGTTCCTCTTCCACGCCAAATACGCTGGCAAGTTGGAAGAACCTTCCATTTGCCTGATGGGCGCTGGGTTCCCCCACTCCAATGATCCCGCCGCCCCCATATACAAACTTCTTAATGGCGCAAACCACTTTTTCATCACACCACCATTCCCCTCCGGTATGGGCTGTGTCTGCTCCGCCGACATTAATTAAGACATCCACGCCATCTAAAGCTGCCAGGTTATTTTTAATGTCCTCAAAGCTGAGGAACGCCACGTCAAAGGGCGCGCCAGACAATGCCTCGATCACGCCTGCATAGGAATAATTTTGTTTCTGGTACAGTGCATGGTGTACCATATGGCAGCCCCAGGCACGCATTTTCCCCCAGCAGTTTAGCACAGCGACTTTTTTCACGCAATATGGCACGCAGCCTTTTACGTTTTCATAAAGCACGCGGAATTCCTCACAAACGCTTTCCACATAGGAGACAAATTCCGGGAACTCCAGCGCAAGCTTCAAGTACCCGCCATAGCCGATACGGTCAATTGGTTTCCTTAAAATGGCGCGCCTTGCTGTCACCCAGTTCACTTTTGCTTCCTTTACTGGGTCGCCGCCTTCGCAGAAGGTATCTGGGAAAAAATAAGGCAGCAGCCGCCCCTCGGTATAGTCCACCCCTTCAATATCGCTAATCAGCCGTAAGGTTGAGCCATTCCCAACGCTGCCTACCACGGCATCCAGCCCAATAGAGGCAAATTCCTCCAAGAATGGCTCGGTGCCAATCCAATGGTCGCCCAGAAACATCATGGCTTCTTTGCCACATTCATGGGTGATATCCACCATCTCTTTTGCAATTTTTGCCACTTCCCTGCGCTGGAACGCCTGAAAATCTTTAAATTCCTTTGATGGGATCCGGTACTGCCCATTGTAATACCCTTGGTCTATAATATATTCTGGACGGAACTTATAGCCCACTTCCTGTTCAAACTGCTCTAGGATATAGGGGCTGACGGATGCAGAATACCCATACCAGTCCACATATTTTTCCCTTGCCATCTCATCAAAAATTAGAGTGAATTGGTGGAAAAATGTGGTGAACCGCAATACATTTACATAGGGATGCCCCTCAATAAATTCCCGCAGCCGCCTCATAGTAAATTCATGGGTTTTGGGCTGGCGTACATCAAAAGTCATTTGATGCTCCACATCCTCCCACCCATTGGTCACTGCATTGTACATATGCACTGGATCCCAAATTATATAGGCAAGGAAGCTTACGGTATAGTCATGGAATGGCACAGCCTGCACAGACACCTCCCCAGCCTTTTCCTCATAGCTCCACTGGCCTGCCGGCACAACCTGCCCGGTGGTGCGGTCTATTACCTCCCACCAGCGGGTAATGTCATCCCGGCTGTTAGGCTTTAACATATCAGGATATAACCCTTTCATCAGAGGGATTTTCAACGTACCGCCCTCCGCCATATAAAAAGGCGTCATCACATACATCTGCTGCACTTCTTCTGGATGTGCATTCGCCCATTCATTATCTTTCCTGGTGGTGTAATATGTGGAGTAAATTTTTGCATCCACATCCTGCAGCTCCTTGGGAAAATCTGTCCCATCGCAGTCCCGGACCGCGTCTGCCCCCCACCGCCCCATCAGCTCTAATGTCTGTGGGATCACATCTAAATCTGTCGGTATTGTTACCCGTCCTTTTTCCTTACCCATAAGGCCCTCCTTGTTTTGCATTCCATATTATCTTGCCCTTTCATTTAGGATATGGAAAACCGCCCTATTTTTCAATTCAGATCTTGCTTATAATTTTAGGATCCTTGCTTTTTATCCGATATTATAGTTAAATACTAATCTTATGTAAGAAAGGATCCATTATGGGAAATACACGTTATACATTTACAGAGGAATCCTCTGACTCCCTTCCCATTAAGCTGCTGTATGTAAGTTCTTCCCGCTATGGAAAAGATTGGGAAAGCCTAGGGCATACCCATTATTTTACAGAACTTTTCTACGTTCAGGAGGGACAGGGGACGCTCCTTGCAGAGGGTGAGGCCATCCCATTGCAAAAAGATGACCTTGCAATTGTCAACCCACAGACTTGGCACACTGAAACTTCGCTGGACGGCACCCCTATGGAATACATTATCCTGGGCGTTGAGGGCATCCAGTTTTCTTTTGGGAACCAGAAAGAATACGCTATCTTTCACTGCAGGGCCAACAAAAGGCATTTGATGAATTACTTCACTGCCATGCTGCAGGAAATGGAAACAAAAGGGAAGCATTATGAACTGGTCTGCAAAAACCTTTTAGAAATACTGATTGTCCACTTAATGCGCTACAGCAATGCCCAAATTGACGTCATCGCATCTCCCCGGAGAATTAACCGGGAATGCAGCCTAGTGAAACGGTATATCGACGCCAATTACGCAGAGGAACTCCACCTGGACACCCTTGCATCCCTTGTGCATCTGAATAAGTATTACCTTGCCCATGCCTTTACGGAAACATATGGCACTTCCCCTATGAATTACCTAAACGAGAAGAGGATCGAAAACTGTAAGGAACTCCTTGCCACCACCGACTATAAAATAGCAGAAATCGCTAGGCTTTCTGGTTTTTCCTCCCAAAGCTATTTCTCCCAATGCTTCCTGAAAAGCTGCGGCATGTCTGCAAGGGCTTACCGGAACTCTATGGCAAACACCCGCGCACCCATTCCGTAAGGGCGCGCCTGCTGCCCTTACGGTTCTAGGATTTTTTTATAAATTTCATAATCTTCTTCCTGATACACATTAAAAATTACCCGTTCTATCTGTATATCGTTATCTAGGAATTCCTGCACCGACTTCACTGCAATCTCTGCCGCCCTGTCATGCGGAAAATGGAACTGCCCTGTGGAAATGCAGCAGAACGCAACGCTCTTTAATTTCTGCCCTGATGCAAGGGCAAGGCAAGAATGGTAGCACTCTGCAAGCTGGGCGCAATGGGTTTCTGTAAGCCTGCCCGATACCACAGGCCCTACGGTATGCAGCACATATTTACAGGGAAGGTTGAAGGCTGGCGTAATCTTAGCCTTGCCTGCTGGTTCCTCATGCCCCTGCTCTTTCATAAGGCTGTCACAGGCCAGCCGAAGCTGTATGCCGCTGACACTATGTATGATATTGTCCACGCAAGAGTGGCATGGGACAAAACATCCCAGCAATGCGCTGTTAGCCGCATTGACAATTGCATCTACTTTGAGCGCGGTAATATCCCCTTTCCAAAGCACAAGGCGGCTGTCTACTGGGGACGGCAACAAACCCTTTCCATCCACAATCCCTTTTTCCTGCACTTCCTCACTTAGGTATTCATCCTGCACCTTTAAGAATTCCTCGCTGATTGGGGCGGGGGTGCGGATATTCATAAGCGTCCGCAATAGGCGTTTCTGCTTCCCTGTTTCAAGAGGGATCGGCATCCCCTTATACTGAGAGGACTCCGCCAATAGTTCCTCAATTAAAAATACCAGTTTTTCGTTGTGCGTCATGTCCATCCTCCTAATATGAAATGATATTTGCCAATTGTTTCATTGGCTCCCACTGGCACACCCATAATTTCAGGGTCTCTATTTTCAATATTAAAATGGTTATAATATGGATAAAAAAAGACTCACTTGGTACAAGCTCCTTAGGATATAAACCTTTCCATCCCAAAAGCCAAGTTTCAAAACAATGGTTACATACCAATATTTCTAAATGAAATAGCAATTCCCCTAACATATACTTTTCATTTACCTTAGCAAGAACCTGTCTCTTCCTGGATTCACACTCTAATTCCTCTGCATCCAAAATAACAACCAACTCATCTATCTTTCCTGGATAGCACAAAATAGTGTCAATAGTATCAAACAGCGCTTTTGTGACTAGCTGTGCCACACCCTGCCCACTCTGCAACACATAGTTATTTTCGTTTACATCTTGTATATCTGCTAGAATAAGGTTTTAAATGAATATCTTTATTGACCGCTTAATTTAATGAGTATTCCACAACATTTAAAATCTGGCTTTTCCCTATGCCAGATATTCCAACTAACAATGTAATATCCTCAAAAAAATCAATTCTTTCAATCTTTAGCCCTGTTTTCAAATTCTCAAATTCTATCCAGCCTACTCTCACTTTACCAACCTCATTCCTTATCCCAACTATGGTTATATCTCTCCTAAAATCACCTTAAGTTTCCATATGTAAGAATATTGCCAATTATTCCCTAAAAATACCGCTCGCCTATAATAACTTACCTATACTGCATTCTTACAATTGAAGGAAAGCCCGCAAACTTCTTCAAAAATCATTTTCCGAAAAACTTACAGGCTTCCCCTATCCCCCGCATAAATATCCAAAGTTTCCTATTCGCCGTCCCACATTGGGTACTGCGCTGGCGCGTCCCCTTTGCTTTTCACAATCCTAGGAGCCTCTGTGTCCCCATCCAGCACCCGAAGCACCTTACACTGAAATAACCATTCGTCCCCAAAATCAAACAGGTACTTAAATTGTTTCCCTTTACACACGCCTGCCTGGTTCAGGCTGCAGGCTCCCGTAGTCCGGCACTCCTCTTTTATGCCATCCATATAATAACAATCCTGCCCACTCCAACAAATATTGTCCATAAAAAATGCATGGGCATGCCCGTCATCAAATGCAAACGCATCCAGGATTGCGCTGTGCAGCCCCCGCAAGGTGCTGCTGGCAGATATCTGGATATGGCGGTAACAGCCCGTCCCAAGGGAAACGCTGATTACATAAGACTGGCTCCGGCTAGTTTTCACCGTCCTAAAATCTGATTTTTTCAGCCTGCCCCGGTTAGGGTAGAGGAAATTCTCCACTTTTTGTTCCAATTCTGCAGGCAAGCCCCCTTTATGCAAAACAGTTTCCAATTGGCTTAGCAGTTCTGTAGGGAGGCTTTCCATTTCCATGCCGCCTTCCTCCATAATGCCTGTTATCATATCAAGCATTTCCCCAACTTCTTCCTCTTCAGTCATGGAAAAATGCCTTAATAGGTCATACTCTACCTGATCCAAGACTGGAAGCTCCCGCTCTATACTGATAGGAATCCTCAATTTATCACAGAACTCTTTTGCAAAATAGTAAGTACGTTCATCCCGTGCCTTCACCTTCCTTGGGCAAAGCCCTTCCCTTAAAAGCGCTTCAATAAACAGGTTCAGCAGGTTTTGGGGCGCATCCTGGTAACTTGGCACTGGGTCCACAGGCAAAATATAGTCCCTATCCACTTCCACTGCCAAAAGCACATAAGGGAAGAATGGTATCCCTTCTGGGCTATCCTGCACTGGTTCTGGATATTGGACAATCCCGCATTCCCATATCCCTGATTTTCCAATTTTCTTTAAATTCGCAAGCCCAATCTCATTGCATCCAGCCGGGACAGGCCATGGCTCTTCCACCCACTGAGGCAGTTTTATCCTGCCCAGCGCATATACGCCATCTTTTTTCCCCAACAAGGGAATCTCGCATTCACCATCCAATACCTCACAAAACCCAAGCTCCATAGGAGCCTTGCCCTCTAGAAGCCTTGCCATTTCGACGCCTGCCGCCAATGCCTCGCAAAGGTCTTCCTGCTCTTGCCCTGCCTGCAAAAGCCATGGGCAGCAGCCAGGATGATAGTTCAGAAAACGAGGGTAAGCATTTTTCCCTGATATCTTTATCCCATGGCTCCTTGCATATTCCCTTGCTTCCTCACGCTCTTCCTCTGTCAAGCTGCCCTTCCCCTCAAAGGCGCATTGCAGGCAATCCTGCTTTAAAATCGTTTCCTGGTATTCAAACAGGCTCATATGCAATTCATCTGCTTTCATCATGGACCGGAAACTGTTAAGCCCTATCTCCCCAATATACAGCCCCAGGGCGCAATGGCTTTCGCGGTCTTGCACAATGCTGACATACCCAACCCTGCCATCTGCAAGCGTAAGGGCAAACATCTCTAAACTATGCAAAACTTTCCACAGCTTCGTCTTTTTAAACTCAAATGCTAACCCATACAATTTGTCTGAAATCATTCTATCTCACCATTTCACCTATCTTTGAAGGAATTGCTCCCCATACCCATAATGCTCCACTACATAGTCTATGTCTTTATCCCCTCTTCCGCTTAAACATACTAAAATAGAACCCTGCCCCATCTCCTTTGCTTTCTTCATCGCATAAGCGACTGCATGGGAGCTTTCAATTGCTGGGATAATCCCCTCATAGCGTGATAATTTGAAAAATGCCTCCATGGCATCTTCATCCCCTATCGTCTCATATTCTATCCTGCCAATATCATGCAAAAACGCATGCTCCGGCCCTACAGAAGGGTAATCCAAACCACTGGCAATTGAATACACCGGGGCTGGCTCCCCATTCCCATCTTTCAGCATAATGCTCTCAAACCCGTGCATCACGCCCTTTTCCCCATACTTCATGGAAGCGGCATGGTCTCCCAATTTTTCCCCGCGCCCTAAAGGCTCCACGCCTACAATGTCCACAGGGTCATTGATAAATGGAATAAACATTCCAATGGAATTGCTTCCGCCGCCCACGCACGCGCATACCACATCTGGGTCTATGCCTGTCATTTCATGGAACTGGTCACGCGCCTCGTACCCAACCACTGACTGGAAATCGCGCACCATCAATGGAAATGGATGCGGGCCTAATGCGGACCCTATGCAATAGATAGAGTCCCTATAATTTTTTGCATATGAGTCAAAGGCAGAATCCACAGCTTCTTTCAAGGTCTTTAACCCATGGCTTACCGGCACCACTTTAGCGCCAAGTATTTTCATCCGCGTTACATTTGGAGCCTGCTTAGCAATATCCACCTCACCCATGTGGATCTCGCATTCCAAACCAAAATATGCCGCTGCAGTCGCCAATGCCACCCCATGCTGCCCTGCGCCTGTCTCCGCAATCAGCCTCTTTTTCCCCATAAATTTTGCCAAAAGCCCTTCCCCCATACAATGGTTGAGTTTGTGTGCGCCAGTATGGTTCAAGTCCTCCCTTTTTAAATAAATCTGGCAATTGCCAATCTTCCTAGAAAGCCTTTCACAATGGTACACTGGGGTTGGCCTTCCTTGAAATTCCCTTCGGATCCTCCGAAGCTCGTTGATAAATTGGGAGGAATGGCAAATCGTCTGGTAAGCTTCTGTTATTTCCTCAAATGCCGGCATTAACTCTTCTGAAAGGTAAGCGCCCCCATATTCGCCAAAACGCCCTTCTTTATTGGGGTAATTCCTTAAATATGTCCTGTAATCCATAAATATTCTCCTTTATCTTTATCTTTCCACATCATAACACACTTTTACAAAATCCGATACCGCTTTTCCCAAAAAGAATCTTTTGGGAAGTGGTTCCTATTTTATACCATAGGAAGGCAGTTTCACGCTTTAGCATGGCAAGGTCTTTCCTACAGAATAAAAAACTCGGGAGCCGAATAAATATCGACCCCCGATAAATGGAGAGTATAACCACTATGAAAGTCAAATACCCCATAACAAGCTACGGGACATAGCCTAGCTTGTTCTTTGAAACCCAAAGGGCAAGGTATCTGAGCCTCGCGGCATTCGCCAAATATCCGCACAAACGCGGCAGCTTGGCTCATTGCGCGCGGAAATAAAATTAAAAACTAATTTGAGCCGTCCGACCCATTATCCACTTTCTTACTAAACGCCTCATTAATTTTCTTCAAGGATTCATCAATTTCTCCTGCCTTCGCAATAATTGCAGAATACTTTTCTGTTGCCATAGAAGACAGCTTGCCCATCTCCCCAGCCACAATATTAAACCCTCTTCCTGCCTCCCCAGCCCTTGCCGCTTCAATAGAAGCGTTCAATGCGAGGATATTCTGCTTCCTGGATACTTTAGTTAAATCCTGAACCATCCCTTCAATCTGTTCCACATTCTTAGTAGTCACTGCGATTTCCTGGTCAATGATCCCAATTTTATTCTTATCCCTATAACGGATATGTTCTGAATTCGCCAGCATATTGACAATCTCTGTCATTAAATCTGCTGATGCGCGGATCGTCTCTTCTGTCTTAATCGGCACTTTCTTCAAAGCTTCTATGTATTCATCCGGGTCGACGCCAATTTCCTCGGCAACCTTACGGAATTTGTCAAAATCCGGCGGGGCTGGCAATACCTGCCCTCCTACAATTGTACCCAGTTTCTCGCCTTCCACTACGATATCTGCTGCAAAGTCCATTAATCCAGCATGGCAGAAATAAGTGCCTACCCCTTCCATATCGCATTTCTGGCAACGCTTCAGGCCAATTTCAGTGCCCCTTGTGTATTTTATACAGAAATCCAAAAAATTACTGTCCTCTGTAACATGATTCCCCTCTGTATCTATAATGCAGGCAGCTACCCCTGTCGCCGTCGAAAACAAATCTTGAATTCTCTGTAATTTCTCTTTGTCAATTAAATCAAGTATTTCCATAATATCTTCTTCCTTTCCCCGGCAACCAGTATACTCCGTCCCACCGCAGGCCTCTGCCACCAAAAAATAAGCTAAACTGCCAACCGCTTATAATTTCATGAACCCTAACTCCTGCCAAATACATATCTGTGGTTATTATAGCACAATCTTATAAATAAAACAACAGAAAAATTATAAAATTGCACAAAAGGCTATAACTTTATCAGCGCCCCCGCTGCAAAATTTTTGGGAACAGCACAAGGAACGTGGCAGTTGTGGCTATCCCAGCCAAGAAATCTGAAACCGCCTCAGCTAAAAATACAGCCATCAGCTTATTTTCAAAAAACAACGGCAGGATAAAAATCAATGGGATCATCAATATCAGTTTACGGAAGCAGGCAAAAAACAAGGACGCCTTGGCCTGGCCCAGCGCAAGGAATGTTTGCTGGCATGCCATCTGCGCGCCCATGGCAAAAGCGCCTGCAATATAAAACCGCATGCCCCAGCTTGCCATATCATACAATTCTTGGGAGCTATTGTTAAACACACGCACAAACATGCCTGGCACAGCCATAACCAACGCCCAGGCAGATGTGGCAAACACAATGCAGCAGCACAGCAGCAGCCGGAATGTCTTGCGGACCCGGGCATCATTTTTCGCCCCATAATTGTAGCTGATAATCGGCTGTGCGCCTTGCGTCAGCCCGCTTAAAGGCAAAAATATCATTTGCATCACGCTTCCGAGGATTGTGATAGAAGAAACTGCAATATCCCCTCCATATTTATACAATGATGTATTAAAAGATATATTAATCAGGCTTTCCGTACTCTGCATCACAAAAGGGGAGACCCCAAGGGCAAGCACAGGAAGCACATATTCTTTCTTCAGCTGCAAATACTTCCTCTCTATCCTCAGTTTTGTCTTTCTGCCGCGCAAAAACCGCAATACCCATATTGCAGATACAGCCTGGGAAATAATTGTGGCAAGGGCCGCCCCCGCCACCCCCATATGGAAGCCAAAAATAAAAATTGGATCCAAAATAATATTCAGCACAGCGCCAATCAAAATTGTCCCCATGCCTTCCATAGAAAAGCCCTGGGTTGTGATAAAGCTGTTCAGCCCTATCGAAACCATAACAAAAATTGTCCCGCAGATATAAATCCGCAAGTATCCCCATGCATAGGGGATTGTATTTTCACTTGCCCCGAACAAAAACAGCAATTGCCGCCCTGCAAATAGAAAAAATAGTGTAAGGAAAGCTGCAAGCCCAACCAGCATTACCGTGCTTGCGCCAAGGGTTTTCCTTGCACTTTCCATATCCTGCTTGCCCATATAAATGGCTGCCCTCGGCGCCCCGCCAACCCCAACCAAAGCGCTGAATGCCATAATTATTAATATAACAGGCAGGCACAGCCCAATCCCTGTCAGCGCAAGCGCCCCTGTTACTGGGATATGCCCAATATAGATACGGTCTACAATATTATACAGCATATTGACTACCTGCGCCAATATTGCCGGTAATGCAAGCTTCAGCAAAAGCTTCCCCAATGGGTCTTTGCCTAAATCCGCTTTTTTATCCTTTTTCGCCATTGCCATAATTTTTCCCTTTTAATTCTTCCTGTTCTCTTTTTTCTGTACAAAATCTATAATAAGGTCCACCGCGTCTTCTATGCTGATTACGCTGCTGTCTATGGTAAGCTGGTACCCATCTGCCTCATTCCATTTTTCGTCTGCAAAATAAGTATGGAACCCCTCCCTTTCCTTATCCTCTTTCTCCACCAGCCGTTTTGCTTTCTCTGCGCTGATTTTGCGGTCTGCTGCAGTCTTATCGATACGGTATTCCTTGGGCGCATGCACAAACACGCTTGTCATTTCAGGATGTCCCTTTAAAATATAGTTCCCACATCTGCCCACAATTACACAATCTTCTTTTTCGGCTACCCTGCGAATAAACTCAAAAGGCACTTTCCGCTGCCCATTGGAACGGCTGTCCGTTGCAATCACGTATAATAAGCCGTTTATGGGCTGCTCCTCATAAAAATCCCGAAGCTCCTCATATTTGTCTGACTTCTTTGCCTCTAATGCCAAAGATTCTTTGTCGTAGTATTTTATTCCTAACTTTTTTGCCAGCTCACGCCCTATTACATGACCATAACTCCCAAACTCCCTGCCGATTGTAATAATCATTTCACCACTCCTTATCTACCATTTTTCATTATGTTATAGTGCCATTATATCACTGTGTGTTGGCGCCAACAAGGTATTTCCGAGTGAAAATGCCACAAAGGGGCGTCTGCCCTTGCTGCCCAATGCCATATTTCTTCCACCCTTCCCACGAGAGCGCATATTATTTTTATATCAAAAAACAAGGATAACCTATGGTTCCATTCCATAAATTACCCTTGTTTTCTCCTTATTCTTTTGTAGCCCCATCTGCAGGCACCTATGCTCTTTCAGAAAGGTTCTTAATCATTTCCACGTTAAGGTTCCCGCCCATCATCAAAGCTGCCGCTGCAAACTGTGCGCCATATTTTTCCATGTATTTTTTTACTGCATACTGAATTTTCTTCATAATGTTTTCTCCTTTTCGATTGTTTGTTTTCTCTTTACGCTGACTATCATACTATCCTTTTATCCGAAAAGATAGGCGGTATTTTGACTTATTCTACGTCGATATTGACTTTTTAAAGTATTTTTTATATAATTTCAGCCAGAAAACCATACGATTTGGAGGCATACGCATATGGCAGAACCTTATTATGAAGTGTTCCATGAAATCAACGAGCTTGGCATACAGCTTGCATACCACACCAGCCCCGGCGGGTACCATCCTTTGCATTGGCATGAGGAATTAGAGCTTCTTTTCCCACTCAATGGGGACGCCACAGTTACCATTTCTGGCAAAACTTACCAGCTCAGGCGCCGGCAGCTCCTTGCGATTGAATCCCAGCAGGTACATAGCACAAACACATACAGTGACAGGCTGATGTGCCTATGCATCCATATTTCAAAACACTTGATGAAGCGTTATATGCCAGATATTGAATCTTTTGAGGTCCATTGCATCCCAGATGAAATTTCTGATGCACAGTTTCCAGAATACCTTCACCTTTGCCAGATGGCGGAGGGGCTGACCCGCCTATATATTGAAAACCTCCCTGCCTCACTCCTGGAATCGGAAGGCATTATCTTACAGCTTGTGGCCCGTCTGATACGGCATTTTTCCACACAGGGAACGCCTGTATTATCTTCCTCTGACATACAGGCCCGGCAAAAGCTGCGTGACATCATCACTTATGTAGGGGAACATTTCCAGGAACCCATAACCCTATCAGAAGCCTCTGCCCTGCTGGGTTTTAACAAAGAATATTTCTGCCGATTTTTTAAAAAGCATATGGGGATTTCCTTCCTGCAATATGTAAATGAGGTACGGATTACCCATATCTATCAAGAACTGCAAAATACAGACGCCCCCATAACCGAAGTTATGGAGGCAAATGGGTTTACCAACCAAAAATTATTCCATAAAACTTTTAAGCAAATTTATGGATGCACGCCTTCTGCCGCCCGCAAAGGCTGAGTCTTTTTCTTTTATCGCTGCACCCTCGCCCCAGCGCCGCCCATAATGGCTTCTACTTCTTTTTTGCTCGCCATAGTGGTGTCGCCCGGGGTTGTCATTGCCAACGCGCCGTGCGCCGCGCCATAGTTGACTGCCAGTTCAGCGTCCTCTGTAGACATCAGCCCATAAATCAAGCCGGAGGCAAAGGAATCCCCGCCGCCCACACGGTCCATAATCTCTAACCCTTTGTAATCTTTTGCTTTATAGATTTCCCCGTCAGCCCAGCAGATTGCGCTCCAGTCATTCACTGTGGCAGTCTTCACCTCCCGCAAGGTTGTGGCAACCACCTTAAAATTCGGGTAAGCCTCTGCTGCATGGTTAATCATTTTCTTGTAGCCATCCAGGTTCAGTTCCTTTAAATTCTTGTCGTTGCCTTCAATTTCAAACCCAAGGCATGCTGTAAAGTCTTCTTCATTCCCAATCATCACATCCACATATTTTGCAATTTCCTTATTGACTTCCTGAGCCTTGGAAAGCCCTCCGATAGCGCTCCACATAGAAGGCCTGTAATTTAAGTCGTAAGACACCACTGTGCCATATTTCTTTGCCGCTTTAATGGCTGCAATCACCGTCTCACAAGCCTGCTCAGACAATGCGGCATAAATCCCGCCTGTATGCAGCCAGCGCGCGCCCAGTGTGCCAAAAATATACTCAAAATCAAAATCTTCGGGCTTTGCTTTGGAAATAGCTGTATTTGCACGGTCAGAACAGCCAACGGCCCCGCGGATGCCAAAGCCCCGCTCCGTAAAATTCAGCCCATTGCGGCAGACCCTTCCAATCCCGTCAGTTTCCATCCATTTGATTAAAGAAGTGTCCACGCCTCCTTGAAGGATAAAGTCCTCCATCAGCATACCAACTTCGTTTTGCGCAAAAGCGGTAATCACGCCTGTTTTCATCCCAAAGCACCTGCGCAGCCCACGGACAACATTGTATTCCCCGCCGCCTTCCCATGCACGGAAGCTCCTTGCAGTCCGTATCCGGCCTTCGCCTGGGTCCAGCCTTAACATCACTTCGCCTAATGACAGCGCGTCATATTTACATTCCTTTTCTGGCTTTAAATTTAATTCCATAATTCCCTCCTGTGTGTACTTTACCCTAATGCCATACATTTTTTAGCTTCGGATGGAAGCCGCCAACTCCACTGCCTGTTTGGTCAGGTCGCATATTTTATCAAATTCACCATTTTTAATCAGGTTGCTTTTTACCATCCAGCTCCCGCCGCAGCAAAGGATTTTATCAAAGGAAAGGTAATCTTTCAGGTTGTCCACGCTGATGCCGCCTGTGGGCATAAATTTCATCATGGTATAGGGGGCTGCCATCGCTTTAATCCTGGCAATCCCGCCAGCCTGTTCCGCCGGGAAGAATTTAATAGTCTTCATCCCGCGTTTTGCCGCCTGAGCCACCTCGGAAGGGGTGATGCAGCCAGGGAATACCGGCATTCCCTTTTCTAAGCAGTAATCCACTATTTCCGGGTCAAAGCCTGGGCTGACAATAAATTTTGCCCCAGCTTTTGTGGCGCGGTCCACCTGCTCAATGGTCAGCACAGTCCCTGCCCCGACAAGCATTTCTGGATATTTTTCACTGATGGCGCGGATAGATTCTTCCGCTGCCTCTGTACGGAATGTCACCTCTGCGCAGGGAAGCCCCCCTTCGATTAAAGCTTTTGCCAATGGGAGCGCATCCTTCGCATCCTCCAGCACAACGACTGGGACCACTGCATATTCCTGAAATTTTTCTTCGATTGTTTTCATGCTAATAATCTCCTTTACCTTTTAATGTCATAGTTCATATTCATAAGGTTCTGTATTGCAGCCACATCATCCGTTATATTGGCGTCGCCGCGGATTGTATGCTTCAACGCGCTGCTAGCCACTGCAAAATTCACCATATCCATCGGACTATAATGATTCATTATAGCATAAATCAGCCCGCTTGCAAATGCGTCCCCGCCACCCACGCGGTCAAGGATATTAAACGTGAACAATTTGCTCTCAACTGTACGCCCTTTATGCCACATATATGCTTTCAGGCTGTTCTCGCTTCCGCTGTGTGCATAACGCACATGGCGGGCAATGCACCTCAGGTTCGGGTATTTTTCCACAAATTTTTGGAACACCATATCCTGCTGCGGCATGTCTGGCTGAAAGGGGATGGCGTCCTTCCAGTCCCCTTGGCTATGGTCATTTTCATTTTTCCACAAATGGTACGGCTCAATCCCAAACAGCACATCCACATACGGCAGGCATGCCGTGCAAAATTCCCTCGCTTCTTCCCATGCCCAGAGCGTGCTACGGAAATTTCCATCAAAACTTGTGGTAATATTTTTTTCTTTGGCAGTTTTCAGGCATTTTAAAACCATTTCCCTGCAATTTTCCCCAAGCGCCGGCGTAATCCCGCTTAAATGGAGCCAGGTAAATCCGTCCAATAACTCGCCAAAGTCGTAAGAGGAGAAGTCGTATTCTGTAATTGCACTGTTTTTGCGGTCATAAATTACCTTGCTGGCACGTATCCCATACCCTGCTTCCAGGTAATACGTCCCCAGGCGGTGGGATGGGGTCTGCGCGGGCGTGCTTAAAATAACTGGCGTGCAGTGTACGTCATTGCTCCTAAGGAGGCGGATGGCACTTTTCCCCAGGCTGTTATTCGGCACGACTGTAAAGAATGTGCTGTCTATCCCCAGGTTCGCCAAAGCCAGCGCGATATTTGCCTCACTGCCCCCATAGCTTGCCTCAAAACTGGACGCCATCCTGATTTTCTCATAATTTGGCGGGGTTAGGCGAAGCATAATCTCCCCGATTGTGATAAATTTATGGGGGCTGCTATTTTCCTTTAAAATTGGATTTCCATGTTCCATGGCAATTCCTCCTGCTTATACACGAACTTCCTTAATATTCCAGATAGGCGCCTTTCATAGGGCTTGCGGCATGCTCGCTGAACAGCCGTAGGACGCCTTTTTTATATTTTGGCTCCTGGGGTTTCCAATTCTTTTTACGTTCCTCAAGGACTGCAGCCACTTCCTCCATGTCCTTGCGCTCCCCTGCAATACCGACAATATTAAGTTTACGCCCCTCCACATCTATTTCAATCAAGTCCCCTTCTTCAACCAGGGCAATCGGCCCGCAGTCCACTGCCTCCGGGCTGCAATGCCCAATGACTGGGCCTGTGGACGCGCCGGAAAACCGCCCGTCTGTAATCAACGCAATGCTTTTCCCAAGCTCTTTATCACTGCTAATCGCCTCTGAGGTATAGAACATCTCTGGCATCCCGCTGCCTTTTGGCCCTTCATAGCGGATAAACACAGCGTCACCTTTTTTGACCTTATGCTTTAGCACTGCATCCAGGCATTCCTCTTCACTGTCAAAGGGCCTTGCATTCAGTACTGCCCGAAACATTTCTTTCGGGCATGCAGTATGCTTAATCACTGCCCCTTCCGGCGCAAGGTTCCCCCTTAGGATGGCGATACTGCCATCTGTGCCAATTGCATTTTCATATGGGCGTATAATATCTTCCCTCTTTAGGGAGACGTTATAACGCTGGTTAAAATCTTCCAGCCATTTCCCGCACCTTTCGTAAAAGCCATTCTGCTTAAGTTCATCCAAATTTTCCCCAAGGCTCTTCCCTGTGACTGTCAGGGCGTCCAAATGCAGGTGCTGACGGATTTCTTCCATAATCGCCGGCACGCCCCCTGCATAATAGAAGCATTCTGCCGGCCAGCGGCCTGCCGGGCGTACATCCAATAAGTACCTTGCGTTCCTGTGGAGCCTGTCAAAGGTATCCCCTGTCACCTCAAGCCCGAACTCATGGGCAATTGCCGGGATATGCAGCAGGCAGTTTGTACTGCCGGAAATTGCGGCATGGACAAGGATTGCATTTTCAAAACTGTCCATTGTAATAATGTCGCTCGGGCGCATATTGGGCATTGTCGCAAGTTTCACTGCCTGCTCCCCTGCTTTCCTGGCAAATTCCAGCAAATCAGGGCTTGTGGCCGGCATCAATGCGCTTCCAGGCAAGGCAAGGCCCAAAGCCTCCGCCATAATCTGCATCGTGGACGCCGTGCCGATAAAGGAACATGCGCCGCAGCTTGGGCAGGCATTGCATTTTGCCCAATTCAGCTTCTCTTCATCTATTTCCCCGCGCTGGTATTTTGCGCTGTACATGCCAAGCTGCTCCAGCGTCAGCATTTCAGAGCCTGCATTCATTGTGCCGCCTGGCACTACAACGGATGGGACGTTTGCCCTGGCCAGGCCCATCAAATTCCCTGGCATCCCTTTATCACAGCTCGCCAGATATACCCCGGCGTCAAAGGGCGTTGCATTTGCATGGATTTCAATCATATTGGCTATCATCTCGCGGCTTGCCAGGCTGTAATTAATTCCGTCCGTCCCCTGGCTTTCCCCGTCGCAGATATCCGTACAATAATAACGTGCGCCATAGCCCCCGGCTCCTTCCACCCCTTTCCGCACTTCTTCCACTAAAATATTCAGATGGCCGCTTCCTGGATGGCTGTCCCCATAAGTGCTTTCAATGATAACCTGAGGTTTTGACAAATCTTCTGGCTTCCAGCCTGTCCCAATCCGCAATGGATCTAATTCTGGCGCCAATTTACGCATTTTTTGGCTGTTTAATTCCATTCCCTATCTTCTCCTTCCTGTTCTGATTTAACCTTTACGCAAAAAATGAGATAATCAATGCTACAACAAAGCCTGTCCCTCCAACCAATGTCTCCATAATGGTCCAGGTCTTTAAAGTTGTCACTTCATCCATCCCCACCAATGATTTCACTAGCCAGAAACCAGAGTCATTAAAGTGGGAACATACCGTAGCCCCGCCTGCAACCGCTGCAGTCGTGCAAGCCAAATACAAAGGGGACAAATCTGCAATCCCTGGCATTGCGGCTATTATCCCTGCCGCCATGGTCATGGCAACCGTTGCCGACCCAACGCAAACCCTTACCAGCGCCGCCACCACAAATGCCACTATTACAATTGGGAGGTTTGCAGAAGACACTGCATTCCCAATTAAATCACCAAGCCCGGAATATTGGAGCATATACCGAAGCACGCCGCCGCATGCCGTAACCAGCAGGATCAACCCTGTAGGCTCTAAGGATTTTGTCATAATTTTCTCCAACTCTTCCATATTGTATCCATGCCTTAAGCCAAGTATCAACATTGCCGCAATTGTCGCAATCAAAAGCGCCACAAAAGGTTCCCCAAGGAATCCGAAAATTGGCGCAAGCCCGCTTAATGCTGGGACAACCCCTGCGACAGAATCCAGGATAATTAACACCAGCGGAATTAAGATAATCCCCACAATTGTCCAAAAGTTTGGCAGCTTTGACTCATCAAAATCCTCCTGCTGCGCCACGTGCTCTGGAACCGGGACCATATATTTATTCCCACAAATTGCTCCCCACACAGGGCCAGCAACAACCATGGAGCAAATCCCGCAGAAAATACCTACCAAAATTACCCATCCAAGTTCTACGTTTAACATAGTCGCAACCAAAACTGGGCCTGGTGTAGGCGGGATAAACGCATGCCCAACTGCAAGCCCGGCAAGGAGCGGGATCGCATAAAATAATGCAGAACGGTTTGTCCTTTTCGCAAGGGAAAATGCAAGCGGGATTAAAATAATCAGCCCAGCATCAAAGAATACAGGCATTGCAATCACAAGTCCAGTAATCCCAAGGGCCCATGCCGCTTTTTTATCCCCAAACCATTTTACCATGCTTACCGCCAATGTTTGGGCGCCGCCGGACGCCTCCAATATGGCTCCAAACATAGAGCCAAGCCCTACCAGCAGCGCAATTCCTTTTAATGTGTTCCCAATCCCATCATTCACAGCCGTTACAATGTTCTCAAAAGGCATCCCTGCCCCAAGCCCTATCACAATTGCCCCTACCAGAATGGCAACCATAGCCTGCACCTTAAATTTAATAATTAATAAAAGTAATACCGCCAGACCCACAATTGCAGCTATCACCAATCTAGTTGGGTCTAATGTCATCGCTTCACCAGCCATAACCTATACCTCCTCTAAAATTTGTTTTTCACATTTGCCACTAACATATGACGTCCTATGTTATAGTGGTTATATCCTACTATTTTGTTGATCTTTTTTCAATACATCTGATGTATATATTTCGCTTTCTCTTTTTTGCACAAAAAAAGACGACATATTTTCCATATAAAAGTCATCTTTTTTGTATAAAGTATCTATAGGCTTAGAAAAGGCGTTTGTATTCCGTTATATTTGTCTGATGTATTCCCCTTCTTTCTCCCGCTCTTCCAAAAGCTTCATAATTGTCTGGCGGTTATAGGTCAGATGCATCATCATGGCGCATTTTGCCCCCATGGAATCCCTGCCTAAGATTGCATCTGTAATTGCCCGGTGTGTTTCTAATGTTTCTTTTATTAAAAGCCGATGGGTTAAATTGGCGAACGTATAAACAGCAGTATTGATAACTGGAATTAAAGTCTCTACCACTTGGTTTTTACTGCAATGGGCAATACACGTATGGAATTCTATATCTTTGTTAATGTGGTTATGCCCTCCCCGGTACAACTGTTCTGTTTCATCACACAGCCTTTTTAACCTCTTTAAATCCTCCCCTAATGCATTTTTACATGCCATGGCGGCGATCTCAGGCTCTATCATAAGGCGCACTTCAAATAAGTCCAAAGCCATTTTATACTTATCTTCTATTTTGCCAAAGCCCAGCGGGTCCTCCTCAAAAGAATTGGTATTAATCACATATGTGCCAGACCCCCTGCGCACCTCTAAGACCCCTCTGGTCACCAGCCCTTTTACCGCTTCCCGAATCGTGCTGCGCCCAACCCCAAATTGTTTTGCAAGCTCAAATTCATTTGGGATTTTCTGCCCTGGCTCCACAGGCTCCTGCAAAATATATTTCATCAATTCGTCTTCTATCCGGGCGCCCAACGGCTTTTTGCCCTGTTTATCTATATGGTACATCATCCCGCCCCTTCCACTGTATCCCTTACATTATTCCCAAATTTATACACCTTTAACCATCCAAACCGCTTCTCCTTACCCCTTATGCGAGTACTCTAACTTTGCTGAAGCAGTCTCTGCGCATAATCGTCTTAACCTTATAAGAAAATATTTCCATGCTTTCCCATGACAAGGCCTTTCCTATAGGACAAGAAAAAATCCCTACAAACAAAATGTTTATAGGGATCATCTAAGAGGCGCAGACCGGATTTGAACCGGTGAATCAGGGTGTTGCAGACCCACGCCTTACCACTTGGCTACTGCGCCTTAATCTAACTATTTCATGCCTTAACATATTATATTATAACAGATGATAAAATATTCGTCAAGAGCAATATTTTATAAAATGACTCCTACGGGAATCGAACCCGTGTTACCGCCGTGAAAGGGCGATGTCTTAACCGCTTGACCAAGGAGCCTTAGTTTTGCCAACAACAAATAGAATTCTAGCATAACTTTGCATATTTTGCAAGTATTTTTTTAATAAATAAAAGGAATATTTTGCAATGGGCCGGCAGGCCTATCCAGCCTGCCGGAATCCAATCATTTTCCCTAACTGCTCCACAACCCCCATAGTTCCATCGACAGATATCTCACCCACCTTTTGGCAAATTTTCTCTAAATATTCCAACTCTTTCAGTTTGTATAACGTCTGGTTCTCGTCCATAAGTTTTGCCGTATTGAGCAATGACCTGGTAGAAGCCACTTCTTCCCTCCTAGAAATCACATTTGCCTGCGCCGTTTTTTCTGCAACAAGCACGGAATTCATAATTTCCCGAATCTCGCCTGGCAATATAATATCCTTAATCCCTGCAGACAGGAAATTGATGCAGAACATGTCTTCCCTCCCTTTTAAAACTGCATAAATTTCTTTCGAGGCCTGTTCCTTTTTTTCCAGGATTTCATCCAGCCTGTAATTCCCAACAATTTCCCGAATTGCTAGCTGGGCTGTGGAATAAAGCTGCCCTTTTAAGTCCGAAACTGTAGCGGCAAATTCCACCGCATCCCTTATTTTATACATGCAGGCAATGTTCATCCGAATACCAATTTTATCCCTGGTAAGGATTTCCTGCCCTACAATATCAAGCTCCCTCTGTTTCATGTCAATCACCTGATAGGAAATATTATATTTATAATTCCAGTACCGGTAAATTCCTTTCGGAAGCTGTTGGTGCAGCATATTGTCATAATACACCAGCCCCGTTTCCCCCTCCCCCACAGAAATTTCCGTATAGAATTTGGTTGGGACAAAAGAAAGCATCTGTTTTGTGACGCCCTCCCCAATCACTGTCTCTTCCATTGAAATTATTTTTATCTCACATTTATCAAAAACATTCCAAAATGTATATTCTTTGCGGTGTGCAAAAGAAGTAAGCTTCCCGTTAATGTAGAGAAGCCCCAAAAAGCCATCTGGTATCTCCATATGTATGGTAGAGGAAAGGAACATTGGGTCTTTAGAAAGGACTTGATATGGCACGTCCAGATAGTCCAACTCCCCCGCCATTTCCTCTATCTCTACTTGATAACCCAGCATTTTAGGGAAATGGTATGTCCCGGAACCAACCATCTTCTGGAACACGCCATTTTTCAGCACAAACCCTGCCTGGTTATCTTTAATTGTATACTTCATATCCTTGCACCTCCTATTGTTCAATACTTTCATCCCTTATTCCCCAACCTTAAGCGGAATGCTGGTTTTGCAGGCATCCCAAAGGAAGGGCGGCTCTGCTTATTTATATTTGCCATGGCATTGGAAAGCCAGGCTGGCAAACATTCTGCCTGCACTGCCCTAGCCTATTGGCAAATATCCTCTGCAAGCCGCTGTCCCCCTGTTCCCCCAGCGGTATCACCAGCATCCAGGCTGCTGGTTGGGCTGCATGTTTTGTATCCTTCTGAATACCGTCCATGCCTGAACTTAGGATAAAAGCATTTTTTGTGCGGAATCGAACCGCGGGCTTGATGAGCCTTTCCATTTTACTGTGTACTCTACCCACTGAGTTACCGTTTGCACGGAAGGGATTTGAACCCTTGACAACACATATTTTCCTTAACCCCACGTTAAGTTTATGAAATATTTATGGTATGCCTAACAGCACGCTGCAGGCGCCGCCGGGCAGGAAATAATTTCCAATGCCCAAGCATAAATAAGTATTTCCGTAATTTATTCTATTGCCGCCAGCAATAAGCCAAGCAGCCGCGTTTGGGCAGATATTTGGCTATCCTTTCACAACGCCAACTGTCTTTAACTTCCGAATTGGCGTTACCAGGTCGGACTGCTGCGCCATTACCTGGTCAATATCTTTATAAGCAAAGCGGCATTCTTCTGCCACATCGTTTTTTTTGCGTTTACCAAGGACAATCCCTTGTTCTTTTAAATCCACCATAACCTTCTCCACGGAAAACGCTTTCATAGCTCCCGACCTGGAATAATTTCTGCCTGCCCCATGGGAGGATGTGCAAAAAGCCTCTTTGTTCCCCTTTCCTTCCACCACATAGCTATAGGAACCCATAGCCCCTGGTATCACTGCCAGTTCCCCTTCCTGAACCCTGGTAGCCCCTTTGCGGTGTACCCATACGTCGGCGCCATAGTGGTTTTCCAATGCTGCATAATTGTGATGGCAATTAATCTCCTCACCAAATTCTACGTTCAGCCCTGTATGCTTCTGAATTACTTCTTTTACAATGCCACAGGTGACCTCCAGCATACGGGCGCGGTTTTCATACGCATAATCCATAGCCAGGTTCATCCAACGGATATATTGCTGCCCTTCCTCAGAACAGACTGGAAGAAACGCCAAACGGTATTCCTCTTTCACTTCACTGTACCATTTCAAATTCAACTCCCTGGCCATATTATGGAAGTAATCACAAATCGCTTTTCCAAGATGGCGGCTTCCAGAATGGATCATAATGCACAGATACCCCTCCTGGTCTTGCTGAAGCTCAATAAAATGGTTTCCCCCGCCTAGGCTCCCCACCTGATAATACCCATCCTCAATCAATGGAAGCAATTCAGGGTTATTGCGAAAGCCATCCATCCCTAATTTTGCACGGTCAAGGATTTCTGATTTTTGCACAACCTTATACCGTTCAGTGTTTAACGGGATTGTACGCATAATATTTCCAATGATAGATTGTATTATTGTCCCATTCCCAGTCTGAATTTCCCGAATCTCGTCCATATGCACATTGGTTGGGATAAAATCCATGCCGCAGCCAATATCTACACCCACTGCATTTGGGATAACTACATCTTTGGCGGCAATTACCCCGCCGATGGGCATACCCTTTCCTGCATGGGTATCTGGCATAAGGCAGACCCATTTGTGGATAAATGGAAGTTGTGACAAGTGGTATGCTTGTTCTAGGCAATTTTCCTCCAACTGCCCTATATCTTCCAGCCATACTTTTACCGGAAACCTTGTATCATTGTTATAAATTACAAACATTGCACACCATCCTTCCTTACTTTAAATAACAAACAGTATTTGGCTAACTGTCCCTTATATTCGTGAACTCTTTGATTGGTTTTTATTATAAACAGAAATTGGCAATTTATCATTTCAAAAAAGTTGCGAACTTAATTTTAAACCAATGCATCCATCCAGCATATATGTGTTATAATAAAGCAAAATAATATACATGCCAACAAGTGCATTTGCCAAACATCCACGCAAGCGCGGCTGCATAGCCCATTGCCTGCGTGAATAAAAAGGAGTGAATACAACAATGTCTGATTTCCAAGAATTGATACGGAGCTTTCCAAAAACCCGGGAATATGTCCGTGATTTCTTTGTATATGGATTTAAAACCAGAAATGAATTTAAAGATAAAAGCCCCAGAACCTACGACAATGAGCGCAGGCGCCTAGAAAGCTGGCTTAGCCCTTATGTACGGAAAGATTATGTTTCCAACGGCTCCAATATTTCCCTTGCAATTGACAGCAACCTGTTAGATACGAACCCGCTGTTCCAGGTCTGGAAAACAAAAAGTTTCACAGACAATGACATTGTACTCCATTTTCTGATACTGGATATGCTGCAGGATGGGAAAAAATTGACGGTTGAGGAAATTACTGACCTGCTCCTTGCAGAATATGAAACTCTTTTTGATATCCAAACCGTGCGGCGAAAATGCAATGCTTATGAAAAGGAAGGGCTTCTGAACAAAGAAAAAGCCGGAAAAACATTGGTTTTCTCTCTTGATAATTCTCTTGCAGTGTGGATGAAGCTAAACGAAAATATTTTGGATGCTTTGGCATTTTATCAAATGGCAGGCATCCTTGGAATTATAGGGAATGAATTGTCAGGGCAATTGGACTTCCAGAACCAAACATTCCGGGTAAAACACAGTTTTTTTGTACATACATTAGAAGATGAAATACTTCTCTCCCTTCTAGAAGCAATGAACCAGCAATTACATGCCTTTCTTACCTTAAAAAGCTCCAAACGCAATATGGAAAGCGCCGTAACTTGCGTTCCCTTGCAAATTTTTGTCAGTTCCCGAAGCGGCAGGCGTTTTCTCTGCGCATATATAGAAAAAACAAAACGCTTTACTTGTTTCCGGCTAGATACTATCAAGTCTGTTATGCTACGGGAACCATCTGAAGAATATGAAGAACTGCAAGAGAAACTAGACAAAAACCGCCAATACCTCTGGGGTGTTTCCTTTCAGGGGCCAGAACGCCACCACCTGGACACTTTAACTATGACCTTACAAATCCTTCCAGAAGAACATTATATTGCAGAGAGGCTGCAGAGGGAAGGCAGGGGCGGAACTGTCACTCAAATTGGCAAGGATGTATACCAATATCAAAAAGAAACCTTTGACTGCAATGAAATGATGCCTTGGGTCCGTACCTTTACTGGAAGGATTTTGTCATTAAAATGTACAGCAAAATCCATAGAGAAACGTTTTTATCAGGATTTGCACACAATGTACCAGATATACCAGATAGAAGAAAATACTTAAGGGGGCATGTAAGGAAATGGAACTGTTTTCAGAAATATATAATTGCTATTATCAGGTATTAAGGCACCTACTATGTAGCCAAGCCCCCCTTACAATAGACAAAATCCGCCGCCAAATCTGTGAGGAAGGGTTTGGTGAAAGTTTGCTTTCCATCATTCCCAAACTAGAAAGCGGCGCCTGGAATTTATTTAGGAGGGATGGGGAACTTTACTTTTCTAAACTGTCCCCCTCCTTCCTTATGCCCCTTTCCCATTTAGAAAAGTCCTATCTGAAAGCCTTACTTTTGGATCCCCGTATCGGGCTGTTCCTTAACTCAGCACAAACAGAAACTTTGCAGCAAATGCTTTCCTCTGTAACTCCTCTTTGGAAACAGGGGCAGTTTTCCTATTTTGACCAATTCACAGATGGGGATCCCTTTACAGACCCTACATACCGAAGCCATTTTCGTACTCTCCTCCAAGCCATAAAAGAAAAAAAGTATGTTGACATTGACTATAATTCTCCTACTGGACACCGAATACACCACTATTATGTGCCTGCCCGCTTGGAATATTCTGTAAAAAATGATAAGTTTCGGCTTCTGGCTTTAAAAGCTTCTAAAAATAATAATATGCGGCTGGAGATCCTTAATGTTAGCCGCATGGAACGTATTAACCTTACAGAAAACACGTTTACTTCCACAGAAAACTTAAATGCCATAATCCAAGGCTCTTATTATAAAGAACCCATAAAGATCCATATTCTTAATAAACGCAACGCCCTGGAACGGGCCATGCTCCATTTTGCCAATTATGAAAAAAATACTAGAAAACTAAGTGAAGATACTTATGAATGCCTAATTTATTATAACCAGAGCATGGAAACAGAACTATTGATTGAAGTGTTGTCCTTTGGGCCTATGATTACTGTTTTGGGGAATGAAAAATTCCTGCATAGCCTTAAAGCAAGGCTTAAGAAACAGATACATATAAATTCAGCAATTGATTGAATTTAACATTTAAGCCCTATCTTTATTTATTATTTTTATCTTATAGGGAAAATATCTTCCTATTTTTCTTCGGTGTGCGATTGTAACAATGCACTACCATTGTTACAATCGCACATCGAAAGATTTTTTACTGAAATTTCTCACATCTATAAAACGGCAATATTTTCATTTTTAATTTCTTGTCTAAGGGATTCATTTATAAGCTTTTGTATAAGGGATTCCATTGTATCAGAATTAATAACTCTACTCATTAACTCTTCTAATTCCTTCATTGATTCAATCCAAAATATATCTTTCATTTGGCCACCTGAATATTCTACCGCTAAGCTATCATTCATTATTATCGTAACTGGGTAAGATAATGTTCCATGATTAACAAACATCATTCTATATTTGTAATGTTCTAAACCCTTTACAGTCAAGAAAACTTCAAATTTATAATCTTCATTATTCTGTTCCCCTAAATCTTTTTGTATATCAATAGTGACTTCCTTCTGTAATGTGGGTATAACAAGGCCAAGATTTTTCTTGTAGCTTCGTATTTGTCCATCATATTTTTCAATATTTCCCTTTACATAACCTCGTGTCGCTTCATCAATTTGCCGTAAAGAATTTTTAATAACAATTTCTGGTTTATCCTTATCTACCAACTCAAACGAAAATGTTTCTGTATTCATTTATAAATTCTCCCTTCTAATCTCTTATTTCACACATGATAGGAAAATGATCGCTGATTTTCTTATTAGGATGTTGATTTATATTTTTCAAATCAGCATAACTACATGTCGTAATTATTTTTAACTTTTCTTTTATAAATATTGGCAAAACTTCCTGGCTTATAATTACTTGATCATGCATATACCACATTGGTGAATTTAGCTTTGATTGATTCAAAAAATATGTTCCTGCTGGATAAGAAAAATCGCCCATAAGACTCCACATAGGATTATAAAACTTTCGGTACTCTTTCTTATGTACAGACCTTGTTGGCTTATCCGTAATCTTTAATTCAGGTAGCCCATGAAACCCATTCGCATTCAAACAAATTCTCCCATATGGCATTTCATTAAAATCTCCTATAATAATCGTTTTTTGTGAGTTTATATCCTCCTCCGTTTTCTGTATATCATACATAATTTCTTGTATATCCTCTAACCTTTCTTCACTCCGGTCACCATGTATATCTGAAATGAGATGAACGCAACACAATACATATTTATCCAAAAGTATCTGAATTGAGTAGTAATCCTCTTGACTTCCAGGTTCTATATTTATATAATTACTCCATACACAAATCCTATCACATCCTTCTGTAAAACATTTAATCAAATTTTGTTGATTTTCTCTAAATAATGCGTATAATTCACTTTCATCCGCATTATACTCTGCCATAACCAATATATCTATTTCATTATCTTCAACAATACTAGTGCCTTGTCTCGTTGATAATTAGCCAAACTCACTTGTCTATTTGCCCATCTGCCGTGTTAGATTTTCTAGCCGTAGCCACCGCTACGCCGTCGAAAATCCGCCTTGCAGATGAACAAATATCCTGCGCGATTTCACTAAATATC
>CAJUDE010000019.1 GCA_910585295.1 uncultured Lachnospiraceae bacterium
ATCCATCCTATCTAATCTTGAATCTATCTCCTATTTTGCAAATTATGTATTTGAGTCCCTTTAAGTTGAAATTAATTTTTTGGTTGAAATACCCCAATATGAATGGTATAATCTAGAAAAACCACATAATTTTCATTATGTGGTAAAAGTCGTATCCATTTTTAGGGAGGGATCGTAAGTTTTTACCAGCTTATGAAATTTATGAAAGGAGATTATCATGGAGAAAAAAGCAGGAACAGGGAAAAAACTGTTGTCGGTGCTGTTGGCAGCGGCAGTTTTGTTGACGTCGCAGGGAATCCCGGCATTTGCGGAATCAGGCGGAAGCCCGCAAGAAGGAAGGGAAGCATTGGACGGCATGTCAGGGACATGGAAAAACCCCGTATATGACGCTTGGTCAGATACAACAGAATGGAGCTATATTAATTTTGGAAGTTACCCGCAGTCGGAGGTTCTTGATAGTGGCATGATAGACAGAATTTCTGATGCGGAATATGAATATGCAGAAGATAGTTGGGAGATCGCAGACGCTTGGGTGGATGGAATCCGGTACCGCAGGGTTTCCCAGGAGAGCGAAAGTGGGTATGGGACAGAATACCACTATTATAAATGGGAGCCGATCAAATGGCGTGTGATGGAATATGATTCTGGGAATGATATATTGTCCCTTGTGGCAGACCAGGGTTTGGACTGCCAGGCATATTCGTCCGCCACAAATCCATGGCAATCTTCTAGCCTTAGGAGTTGGTTGAATGGAACCTTTTATAGCCTTGCGTTTGACAGAAGCGAGCGGGATTCTATTATACAGCGGCAAGTGGAGAACAGTGGGAACCCATATCAAGGAATAGGGTATAGCGAGGATACATTAGACAATGTATATTTACTGTCCATGCAGGAAATGGAGACGCCTGAGTACGGATATTGCAGTGATTACAGCCAGCAATCCTTAAGCCGCCAATGGAAGGTAAGCGAGTATGCCAAGGCGATGGGCAGCTATACCAGCAGCCAGGCAGGGATAGAGGGCAATTGTTGGTGGTGGCTGCGCTCCCCAGGCAAGGAAAACGGCAATGTAGCGCGCGTGTACCAGAATGGGCAGATTGACACAATTGGGAACAGCGTAAGCAGCGATAGCGGCACAGTGGTTCCTGCATTGCAGTTAAGCACAAAAGAAACAGGGAGTTCTAGGAACCCCAAATATAATGCTGGCATAGATGATACAGAGTGGAAGTATATTGAGTTTGGCAGCTATCCACAGACAGAAGTGGATCTGGAGTCAGATATAACGTTGGCTGACGAATTGGAAAATGGCATATATGACGGCAGTGGGAATATTACAATTGATGGAGTGAAATATAACAGGGTCCAAACTGCTGTGGCCTATCACTATTATAAATGGGAGCCAATTAAGTGGAAGGTATTAAAGGATGACGGTTCCACCCTGCTTGTAATAGCCAATCAGGCTCTTGACAGCCAACTATATCACAATGAATATGCCAGCGTTACATGGGAAGGCAGCAGCCTCAGGGGTTGGCTGAATGAGACGTTTTATAATACTGCGTTTGATTCCAGGGAGCAAGGTTCAATGATACCGCAAAATTTAGGGAATACAGAATATGCAGGTAGTGGGATAATGGATAACGTCTGTTTGCTGTCCCTGGAGGAAGTGATAAAGCCAGCGTACGGATTTTGTGACGATGCCTTAAAGGAGTCTTTTTCCCGTAAATTTCGGGTAACTGATTATGCGTACCGGATGGGGGTCGGCACAGATGGGGGTAATAGGATTGCCCAATGGCTATTGCGTTCCGATAAGGCCGATTGTTCTGTTCCATATGTAAGCATATATGGGGAAGCCGACCTTATGGCTTCTGTGAATAGCAGCGATTTTGGCGTTGTGCCAGTAATTCAGCTTGATATTGAGTCAGACTGCTGGACGGACGCCAATGAGGATGTGGAAGATGAGGCTAAGCCTTTGGAAGTGGCGATCAACGAAGGCTTTCAGGTAAATGAAGGGGATACAGTAACCTTTTCTGTTGAAGCCAGCGGAGGGCATCCGTCTGGATATACTTATCAATGGTATTATGCCCCTACTGTAGATGGGGAAGGGCGTAAATTGGAGGGGGAGACATCTTCCAGCTACACCATATATCGTGTAGGCAGGGACCATGTGGAAGCCGACATCCAGGAAGAGGATTTTGCATCGGGGAATGTGACGGGAGATGTAGCGCCAGGGTCTACCATTGGAAAAGGCTACTATTACTGTCTGGTAATCAGCGGGAAATACCAGGTAGAAAGCCCAAGGGCAATACTGGAACTGGTTTCCGGGGAAGGGGATGCGGAGGGAGAGGTAACGCCAACGCCGACACCAACGTCATTTCCAGATAAGCCAACAGCAACGCCAACACCAACACCGATGCCAACGCCATCCCCTGGAGGAAGCGGCGGGAATACAGGCACATGGGGGGTACCTGGAACAACAACTGGAGTTTCAGTAATCACTTTAAATAAGGCATCGTTATCCTTAAAGGAAGGCGCTATCGGGGAATTGACGGCTACGGTCCGCCCCACCAGCTTTGCCAGCCAAGTGGCATGGAAAACCAGCAACAGCAAGGTTGCAACTGTGGTGAAAAATGGCAATAAGGCAACGGTTAAGGCAGTGAAGGCTGGGACTACAACCATTACCGCTTCTGTTGGCGGCAAACAGGCAACTTGCACGGTGAAAGTGACAGAGCCAAACCTGTCAACACCGAAAGTGAAGGTAAAGCTTTCTTCTGCCAATGCAGTGAAAATAACGTGGAATAAAGTAAAAGGGGCGGCTGGATATTATATATACCGTACGACAAATGGCAGGACATTTAAAAAGATAAAGTCTGTGAAAGGGTTGTCCTATACGGATAAAAAAATAAAAAGCGGCACAAAGTACGGTTATCGGGTTGCGGCATACAAGGGGAAAAAGATAAGTTCCATGTCTGCGAAAAAGTGGATGGCGGCTCCAGCAAAGCCTTCCACACCTAAGATGAAGCTTGACAGGCATAATGCAGAACAGAAATTTACAATATCCTGGAATAAAGTGAAAAATGCCCAAAAAATAGAAATTTGGCGTAAAGTAGACCGAAAAGGGAAATATAGGAAATGGAAGACAGTATCTGCGAATAAAAGAAAGGCTACTTATTCCTATAAAAATTATACCAGGGGGCATAATTATTTTTACCAAATCAGGGCGTACTACACGAAGAATAATGTAAAAATCTACAGTGGATATTCTAAAGGTTTAGGAATTGTCCTATAAGTGAAAAGAGGAAAAATGGAAAATCAGTTATGTTTTCAATGTTTTAAGATAAAGGGCGATTATGACGTCTGCCCGCACTGTGGGTACCAGGAGGATGCAGGGGCGGCCCAAGCCTACCAGCTTGCTCCTGGCACTGTCCTGCGGGGCAGGTATATTATAGGGGTCAGCATTGGGTTTGGCGGTTTTGGCATTACCTACAAGGCCTTTGACACGGTACTCAGCATTGTTGTGGCGGTGAAGGAATTCTACCCGGCAGGCATGGTGAACCGGGGCGAAGGGGAAGTGAAGGTAGGCATTTTTTCCGGGGATAAGGAAGAGGAATTTAAGCGGCAGTTAAACCGCTTCCTGGAAGAAGCCAGGAATATGGCTATTTTTTCCAAGGAAAAAGACATTATCAATGTGTTTGATTACTTTGAGGAAAACCAGACGGCATACATTATTATGGAGTATGTGGACGCCCCGCTGCTAAAGACAAAGCTTCAGGAGCAGGGAAAATTCTCAGTGGAAGAAGCAAAACGGTATATGCTGGCGCTTTTGGACGCGCTGTCAAAAGTCCATTACCATGGCATTATACATAAAGACATCAGCCCAGACAATATATTTTTGCTAGGTGAGGATGGGGTCAAAATCTTTGACTTTGGGGCCGCCAAATTCCAGGGGACAGAAACAGAACGTACGGTAAATGTAGTGGTGAAGGCGGGGTATACCCCGCCGGAGCAGTACCGCTCTAAAAATACCCAGGGCGCGTTTATGGATATCTATGCGGCGGGAGCCGTGTTCTATGAGATGGTCACTGGGGAAAAGCCTATGGAGGCGCCGGACCGTTCGGTGGAGGACGGGCTGAAAAAGCCAAGTGAATTTGGCGTCGAAATAGAAAAATGGTTAGAGCATGTGATAGTAAAAGCGCTGGCACTAAAGCCTGAGTATCGTTTCCAGACGGCAGAGCAGTTCAAAAATGCAATTATTGAACAGAAAGATGTGCAGACTCCAGTAGAAATCGTGCGCAAGCTTCGGAGAAGGAAACAGATTATGATGGCTGGATTAGCGGCAGCGTTTTTTGCTGTGGGCGGGGTTTTATTGCTAAGCCAGACTTATTTTTCAGGCAAGGGGAAAATTGATGTGGCAAAGATTCCAAAAGAGGAATTGGAAATCTGGTTAGCGGAAGATGATAAAGAGACAGGGGAAGCGCTTACAGAATTACTTTTGGAAAGTGTGGAACAGGAATGCCCTCAGTTGGATATCCATGTGGAAGTGATGGGGCAGGAGGAATATTTAACAAAGGTAACACAAGCGGCAAAAGACCAGGAGCTGCCGGATGTATTCTGTACAGAAGGCATAGAGGCCCAAGAATATTGCGCAGACCTTACTGAGCTGTTGAATACCATGAAATTATCTTCCTATTTACATTTGGAAAGGATTGGGAAAAAGGGGGTATACGAGCTTCCTACAGCCATGCAGATAGGCGTTGTCTATGGAAGCGGGGAAAAAGAAACAGCTTTCCCAGAATCCATAGATATAGAGGAATTGTCTGGGCAGAAGGAAATTTTGGGATTTGCACAAGAGGGCGATGTATGGAAAGAATTCCAGGATAAAGATTCTTCTGTTTCTAGGGTTGCAGGGGATCTGTCTGATATGGAGCAGGTGAAGGAGGTAACCGTGGAAATGATACCGCCTACCGACTTCTTTGTCTCCCCTATATTGAAAAATGGAAAGCTTATGGGGACGATGGAACGGCCGTATGGCGTAAATAAAAATGGGGATAAAGGGAAGCGGCAAGCCGGGATGTTCCTGCTGTCCCTTTTATTCAGCGATGGAATGCAAAGCGTGGCTTTTATGGAGAATGGGGAAGGCGTCCCCTTGAACCGGAACGTGCTTGAACATTATAAAGAAAATAAAATGACCACATACCTGGCATTCTTAAGGTCATATGACTTAGAGGGCATAGAGCTATTGGAAGGTGATGGAATGGGTGGAATTTTGCAGGAGGAAATTGGAGGGAAAGGCAAATGATTCGATGCATGGGCTGTATGGAAGAGATTCCAGAAGGCGAGGGGATCTGCAGGCATTGCGGCTATCAGCAGGGGACAGATGTAAAAGAAGCCTATTACCTGCTGCCAGGAAAAGTAGTAGGCGGCAAATATATGATAGGGAAGGTATTGGGATATGGCGGCTTTGGCGTCACCTATATTGGCTGGGACAACACACTGCGCCGAAAGGTGGCGGTAAAGGAGTACCTGCCCAGCGATTTTGCCACCAGAAGTTATGGGACAGAACTGTTGACCGTATTTTCCGGCGAGGCGACGGTGCAGTTTGAGGCAGGCTTAAACAGCTTTATCTCAGAGGCAAAGAGGCTGGCAAAATTTAACCGGATACCAGAGATTGTGGACATATACGACTGTTTTGTGGAAAATGGCACCGGCTATATTATTATGGAATATCTGGAAGGCGTTACGGTAAAAGAGATGCTAAAAGAGCAGGAGCGCATTCCAGTAAAAGAAGCCCATAGGATAGCGCTGGCAGTGCTGCGCGGGCTTTCCGAGGTACATAAGGAAGGGATTATCCACCGGGACATTGCGCCGGATAATATTTTTATCAATAAAAAAGGAGAGGTCAAACTGCTGGACTTTGGCGCGGCAAGGTATGCAACGGCGGTTCAGTCCAGAAGCCTTTCAGTAGTGTTAAAGCCTGGCTATGCGCCGGAAGAGCAGTACCGCAGCAGGGGGGAGCAAGGGCCTTGGACAGATGTCTACGCAATGGGCGCAACTTTGTACCGCATGATTACGGGAATCCGCCCAGAAGAATCCATTGAGCGGATGGCAGAGGATAATTTAAAGCCGCCTTCTGCCTTGGGCGTCGAAATAGACCCCAATATGGAAATTGCCCTAATGAACAGCCTGAATGTAAAAAAAGAATACCGGACCCAGGACGCCAAAACCTTCTATGAGGAATTGGGCAGCGAGGAGAAAGTGGAGCCTATCCCTGTTCCAGTGCAGGTTCAGGAAGCCACAAAAATACCAGGCTGGATGAAGTGGGCGGGCGTAGCGGCAGGAGTACTTGCCTGCGCTTGCGTAATACTGATTGCCACAGGGAAAATCAGCTTCACTAAAAAAGAAATTGACAGCGGCGAAGGCGCCCAGGCATTAAATGAAAATGAACGCTATGTGCCGAATGTGTCAGGGATGAGTTATGAAGAAGCGGAAAAAGTGTTAGAGGAAAAGAACTTAACCGTTGTCATCAATGGGATGAATTATAGTGAGAGCATTGAGAAAAATAAAATCTTAAGCCAGAACCCGGCAGACGGCGCGAAGGCGGCGGCAGAGGAAACCATATACGTGATTATGAGCGGCGGAAACCAGGAAGTGATGATGCCAGACTTGGCTGGAATGGAGTATGAGGAGGCAAAGAGCCTGGTGGAAGCCCAAAACCTGCTGCTAAAAAAGGATGGGGTGACAGAAGAATACAATGACTTTGTGGAAAAGGGGAGGGTGGTTTCCCAGAATATTGATCCAGAGGAGCGGATTGCAGTCCAGACAGAAATTACCTTAATAGTTTCTTTAGGAAGCCTTTCAGAGGAAACGGCTGTGTTGACGGTGCCAGACTTGGCCGGCCTGACAAAAGAAGGGGCGTTGGAAAAGCTGGCGCAGTTAAAGGAGGAAACTGGGTTTACCTATTCCCTTGGGAAAGTGAAAAAAGAACATAGCACAGAGGTGGAAAAAGGAAAGATTATCAGCCAGGGGCTTGAGCCAGGAAAAAAAGTGCGGACAAATGAGCCAATTACCTTGGTAATCAGCAAAGGCCCCCAAATGGTTCAGGTGCCAGACCTGTTGTATAAGACGAAGGAAGAGGCAGTGAAATTGCTTGAGGAAGCAGGGCTAAAAGCCGAGGTGCAGGAAGAATATAGTTCTAAAGTCTCGAAAGGGTTGGTGGTCAGCCAGAGCCAGGAAGGCAATAGCAAGGCAGGGAAGGGGACGGTTATTACGATTGTGGTAAGCCTTGGGGAAGCGCCCCAACAGACCAAGCAGCCTACCCGGGCGCCCCAGCAGACTCAGGCGCCGCAAGCTCCCCAGGCGCCCCAGCCTACCCAAGTGCCGCAAGCCCCCCAGCCTACCCAGGCGCCACCGCCAGACCCGCAGCCAGGCGGCGGGGTGATAGAGGATGACGGCGGCGGGGTAATAGAAGATGACGGCGGCGGAGTAATAGAAGATTAAGCAGGAAGCAACTAGAAACGGAGGGAACCATGGTTACATATGAGATTTTATCTGAACCAGGAGAACGGGAATACAATGAGGATTATGCAGGGGCAAAGCAGCACGGGGAAGACTGGTGCTTTGTCCTTGCAGACGGCCTTGGCGGGCATGGCGGCGGAGACGAGGCGTCCCGGATGGTGTCGGAGTATATTTTAAACGATTTTGAAAAATGCGGGGAAGTATCGGAAGGGTACCTGAAAAAATGCTTTGAAGAAAGCCAGAAGCTTTTGATGGAAGAGCAGGAACGCCAGGGCAGGGCCTTTGAGATGAAGACTACGTTGGTGGCGCTTCTGGTAAGCCATTCTACCGTATGGTGGGGGCATATCGGGGATTCCAGGCTTTACTATTATAAAAATAAAAAGCTCTTGGGACGGACGTTGGACCATAGCGTCCCCCAAATGTTAGTGGCGGCAGGGGAAATCAAGGAAGAAGAGATTAGGGGCCATGCGGACCGCAACCGCCTGCTGCGCGTGATGGGGTCAGAATGGGACCAGCCCAGGTATAAGCTGGCGGAGCCAATGGAACGCAGTGGGCAGGAAACCTTTTTGCTGTGTTCGGATGGGTTCTGGGAATGGATTGAAGAAAAGCCAATGCAGGCGGCATTGAAGAAAGCCTCTACGCCTGCAGAATGGATTGCGCAGATGCAGAAGGTTATATTGAAAAACGGAACCGGAAAAGGCATGGATAATTATTCCGCCATTGCAGTGTTTCTAGGCTAAGGAGGGAAGGGCATGGCAATTATACAATGTGGAGCAGGCCATTATTATGATAACGAGAAATTCAGTGAATGCCCCCACTGCGCCATGGCGGCGCAGGCAGGGGGCGGGGAGAAGGAATCCCTTACCGTGGCGTTGGCGCACGAATCCCGTCAGGTAGAAAATTATGCAGTAGAATATGTTAAGAAAAATGCCCAGGCGCCATTGCCAAACCCAACGGCGCGGCGTGACGCAGAGGAAGAAAAAACCATCAGCATCTATCAGAAAAAAGGCGTGTCCCGGTGTATCGCCGGGTGGCTGGTCTGTGTGGAGGGGGAAGCGTATGGGAAAGATTTCCCCATATATGCAGGGTTTAACCGGATTGGCCGCAGCCACAGCAACGATATTGTGCTGGATGACCCGCAAGTGTCCAGGGAAGAGCATTGCTCTGTGATTTACGAAGAGAAGAAAAACGTGTTCTATGTGTTCCCGAAAGATGGGAACCTTGTCTATGCCGGAGATGAGATGGTAGAGCAGGCACAGGAGGTCGCCAGCGGGGAAGTGATTACCATAGGCGGGACAAAGTTGGAGTTCGTGGCATTTTGCAAGGGAGAAAAGAGATGGGCCAAAAAGGGATAAAAAAGATATCTGTTTTGCTGCTGGCAGTTTGCTGCCTGTTCCTGGCGGGAATGGAGGAAGCCTTTGCTTCCAGCATAGACGAGCAGCTAGAGGAAGTCCGGGTGGAAGGCGCGGCGGCAAATATGCCGGATATGAGCATCTACTGCTATCCCCAGCAGCCAGGGCTTCTGGATGGGGTGAAAGTCACTTATGGAGGGGAAGAGCTTATGGTCAGCCAGGCCCTTCCCTATGCCCAGACGGGGGCGGGCAGCGATTATTATATGCTGTTGGATGTTTCAGCTTCCTTAAGCCAGGAATATTTTGCAGGGATGAAACAGAGCATCCTGGATTTTTGGCAGCATATGGCTCCGCAGGATAAAATAACGCTGATTACTTTTGGGGATCAGGTTCAGGTGGTTTTTCAGGACAAGACGGTGGCGGATGATATTTCAGAGGCAGTGAACGCCCTTACAAATACAGACCAGTCCACTTGCATGTTTGAAGCCATTGACAAGGCGGCAAAGCTTGCGGACGCCAAACAGGAAGCAGGCGTCCGTAAGATTGCCGTGGCATTTACCGATGGGGAGGATTTCTCAGAAAACACTTCTACAAAAGAAGAAGCCCTTGCAACGTTAAAAGAAAAAATGATCCCACTCTACGCCATGGCGGCAAAGCAGGAGAAACAGGGCGGTGAAAACCCCTATTTGGACAGCATGGGCGCATTTGTACGGGAATCGGGCGGGCTGATGGAGGTTTTTGAGGCGGGTACGGCGGTTGCGGGTTTGCAGAAACTCCATCAAATATTTGGGGAAGCTTTTGTGATACCGGCAAGGGCAAAAACCAATATGGTAGATTACCAAAAGAAACCGCTGGCAATTACATTTTCCAGTGGGAAGGCAAAGACGTTAGAGTACAATGTTTCTTATTATCAGGAGGATAGCCAGCCGCCCGTGGCTTCTGTCAAAAAATATTCCAAATTTGCATTAAAGGTCACATTCAGCGAGCCAGTGCGGGGGGCGGACCAGCTTTCCGCATATGAGATAAAATGGGAAGGCGAGCGGATTACCGATGGGTTTATGGTGCGCTATACCAATGGGAATGCCGCAGTGGTAATTACATTTGAGGATGAATTGAAAAATGGGAAATATGAGATTAAGTTCCATGGGGTCACAGATGACTCTATGGAAGCGAATGTCCTGGACAAAAGGTGCAGCGTGAAGGTTAAGGATGGCTGGAAGCCAGGGGTTAAGGATTACCTTTCCCAGTACCAGGTGTATATCGCAGGCGCAGCGATTCTTTTGGTTGGGCTTGCCGCCTGGGCCATTGGCTGGCAGATGGTGAAGAAACGCAAGGGCATTGTTATGGTGGAAGGGAAAGCGGTGCTTAAGTCAAACCTTGAGAAAAAGCATCATGTGGAGGTGAAGAAACGGGAAGTCCCAAGGAGGCAGGTACAGTTCTGTTTAGAAGGCATGGTTGGGGGCAGAAGGGACATAACCGTAGATATTGTGCAGAGCATTATTGTAGGGAGGTCTAGAAGCTGTGACGTTTCCATAGAGGACGAAAAAATGTCCCGGCAGCATTTTGCCATTACAGACAGGGGCGGGGTATTTTTTATAGAAGATTTGCATACAACAAACGGAACAATAGTAAATGGGCAGAGAATTGCCGTACCCAGGCAGCTTGCGTCGGGAGACAGGATTCAGGTGGGGGACGTTGCAATGACGGTGAGGTGGTAAGTTATGAACGAAGGACATAGGTGTCCCAATTGCTTCCAAGGGGACATAAGCACAGGGAAGTGCGCGCTTTGCGGATTTGACAGGATGGAGGAGAAACATAACCCCCTGCGGCTGCCGGAGCAGTTTTTGCTGGCAAACCGCTATATCATTGGGCGGATATTGGGCAGCGGGGGGTTTGGGATTACATATAAAGCCTTTGACCTGTTAAACCAATGCTATTGCGCCGTAAAGGAATTTGTCCCGATAGGGGTTGTGGCAAGAAGGGAAGGGGGATTTCAGGTTACGGTATCCTCAAAAGCCAACCTGGAGGATTTTGAACATGGGAAAAATCGGTTTATGCAGGAAGCCGGGGTCTTAAAAAAGCTGACGGACGTTGCGGAAGTTGTGCAGATTATGGACTATTTCATGGAGAACAATACAGCATATTTTGTGATGGAATACTTAGAAGGGGCGACCTTAAAGCAATTAATGGCGGCTTTCGGCGGTAAAATCCCTTTAAAAGACGCAATGATGATTATCCAGCAGGTTGGGTCTGCGTTAGACCAGGTGCATCGGAGGGAGGGGATATTCCACCGGGATATCAGCCCAGACAATATTATGGTGACCAAGGATAACCGGGTGAAGTTGATTGACTTTGGGAATGCCAAGCACATTATTGGCAAGAAAAGCCAAACATTGTCTGTAATATTAAAGCATGGGTATGCGCCGCCAGAGCAGTATTCCAGTACCAGCAGCCAGGGCAGCTATACGGACGTGTATTCGCTGGCTGTAACGTTTTATTACATTGTGACAGGCGTTATGGTTCCAAACGCGCCAGACCGTTTTAACGGCGATGAATACTGTGCGCTGCATAAAATCGAGCCGTCCGTCAGCATAGAGGTGTCAGAGGCGGTGGACCGCGCCCTGGTGCTGAATGGGAAGATGCGCACGTCCTCCGCGGCAGAATTTGTCCAGGCATTTTCCCAGTGCCAGCCTCCTGCCCATGCGGTGCCGTACTTAAAGCTGGCAGGGAATACCAGCGGGTATTCCTGGGATATCCCAGAAAACCAGCTTGTAATGATTGGACGGTCTGGGGAGCTTGCGGATATCGTGCCAACCAGCGATGGGAAAGTCAGCAAGAAACATTGTGAGATATTTTGTGACAGCATTGAAAAAAGGTTTTATATTGTGGACCATTCCACAAATGGGACATTTATTGGAAGCAGGAGGCTAGAGAAAGGGAAAACCTATATTTTGCTAAGCGGGCAGCAGTTTTCTTTAGGCAACCATATCTGCGATTTGGAAGTGGGGTGGAAAGATGGCTGAAATGGAAAAAGATGTCGTGACGCTGCAAATCCTCCCCAAATGCATGGAAGTGGAGCTTGGGATGTCCAGCATAATTGGGACCAGGGAGAGCCAGGAGGATACCATATTTGGCTATCAGCAGGGGCAGGAAGCCATTGCCCTGGTCTGCGATGGCATGGGCGGGCTTGCAGGGGGTGAGATTGCAAGCAAGGCGGCGGCGGAAAGCCTGGCGGACGCCTGGTTTGCCAGAAAGGAAGTATTGGACATCCCAGGGTTTTTAGAAGAAGAGGCGGTAAAAGCAGATGAAAGGGTGTTCCAGCAGAAAAACGAGAAGGGGGAAAGGATTCGGGCAGGGACTACGATTGTGGCTGCCATTATCCGGCAAAATGAACTTTACTGGCTGTCTGTAGGCGACAGCAAGGTCTATATTATCCGGGGCAAAGAGATTTTGTCTGTGTGCCGGGAGCATAATTATAGGCTGACGCTAGACCAGCAGTTAGAGAAAGGGGAGCTTACCCCGGAAGAATACGCTGCGGAGGAATACCGTGCAGAAGCCTTGATCAGCTACCTTGGCATGGGGAATGTGTCTTTGATGGATTTAAACCGGCAGCCGTTCTTATTGGAAGATGGGGATATTGTGCTGCTGAGCAGCGACGGCTTGTACCGAAGCCTGTCAGAAGAGGAGATTTTATATTTGGTAAAAGAGTATGGGGACGACATGCAATGCGCGGCGGATATGCTGACGTCGACCGCGCTAGGGGAAAAGAAATCAGGGCAGGATAACACCTCTGTCATATTGATGCGGTATTGCCTGCCAGGGAACAAGAAAGCAAAAAAAGAAAATGCAGGAGGGAATTATATATGAATTTAAAGAGATGTGATAATGGGCATTTTTACGATGGGGATAAATTTCAGTCATGCCCCCACTGCGCGGCGGTCGGCGGTGGGAACGCACAGCTTACCGCACCGTATGCAGATGCAGGGGGAGGGTTTGACACAGCCGTGACGGAGCCTGTGACCATGCCTATGTATACGCCGGCAGAAAACCAGCAGGCGGCGCCTGAACCTATACCAGCGCCTGCGCCAGTTGCGGTTCCAGGGGCGCCCCAGGGGACAGGGGGAATGTCTTTGCAGGACGCGGTCAACCGGGCGACCATTGTGCCTGTGGATATGCATGAGGAAGAGAAGACGGTAAGCCTTTACCAATTAAAGACAAATACAGACCCTGTTACAGGGTGGTTGGTATGCATTGAGGGGAGCGACTTTGGCAATAGCTTCACGCTTAAGGGCGGCAGGAACTTTATTGGGCGCGCGGCAAGTATGGATATAGTGCTGAAAGGGGATAACAGCATTTCCAGGGAAAAACATGCAATTATCCTTTATGAGCCAAAACGGAGGGAATTTATTGCGCAGGCAGGGGAGTCTAGGGAATTGTTCTACCTAAATGAAGAAGTTGTGCTGAACCCAGTGCGGTTGAAGCAGCATGATATCCTGACAATTGGGAATACACGCCTGATGTTTTTCCCGTGCTGCGGCGAGGACTTTAGCTGGGACGATTTTAAAAAGGAAGAGGGATAAAGCATGGCGGCTTTAAAAACAAACAGAAGCGTTGGGCTGTATATCACATTGACCATGGTTGCGGCTTTTTTGCCAGCTTTTTTGGTGGGCTTTGTGGCTGCGCGCTGCTATTCTGAAATTTCCAGCTTGTCCGCATTCGCCTTTTTGGGGCTTTTTGGGGATGGTCCTGAGAAGATTGTAGCGGATATTTTGGGGAGTGTGGTGGTTTTTGCAATTCTTGTCTGGGCGGCATGCATCGCTTACGGGATTTATGTGATTGTGCTGTTTTGGGGAATCTGCAGGGACATGAACGTTATTTGCGGGAAGCACAACCTTGGCAGCAGCTTGAATTATATTGTTGTCGTATTGTTGTCGTCAGTTACCTTGAATATTTATTATATTTACTGGTCCTTCCAGCAGGGCAAACGGCTAAAGGAAGCAGAGGGGGCGTACCAGGCTCCGGTCATTGGAAGCGGGGGCTTCCATATGGCGCTGGCTTTGCTGGCTTCTGTCCCTATCTGGGGGATTGGGGTTATGGTGTATAAAATACGCACAGACCCGCTCTATTTTGTCAGGAACCCAATGGTTATCCTTGCAGCGGCTGTGCTGATGGCCCTCCTTTGGTCTTTGGATGTGGTGAACCGGGCGGTTTTTATGAAAGATGTAAACGCCCTTGCAGGCGCATACAATATGCAGCAGGGCGGTGGGTATGCCCCAAGCCCAATGATGCAGCAAAAAGAGGGCCGCAGCTTACTCCAGAGGGCGCAAGAAGAGGGCGGCGGATTTTCCCAGGGTATGGGACAGCCAGCCCCTTCCATCCAGGAGGGCTATACGATGCCAGTGGATGAGTGGATGCCAGATGCAAAAAGCGCGTGGAAGCCGAAACAGGGAAAGGCAGGTTATTTGCAAGGGCGCCGGGGGGAATATAAGGACGCTGTGATACCCGTTGAGGGGGAACTGATGATTGGCAGGGATGGGAGAGAGTGCCAGGTGGTAGTCAAAAGGCCGGATGTCAGCAGGAAACACTGCAAAATAAGCTATAACGGCGAGGATGGGGTCTACATGGTGACAAATTACTCTTCTAATGGGGTCTTTAACCAGGATGGGGATGAATTCCCCCAAAATATCCCTGTGGCTTGCAGCCCTGGGACAACCCTTGTAATTGCAAAGAGCGGAAATGAATTTTTACTAAAATAGATGGACGGGGGAATGGAATGTGAATGAGATAGGACAAATCAACAGACGCCTCACCATCTTGGATGGTGAAGGGAAGGTGCAAGAGATTTCTTTGGATTCCTTGCATAAAGACCGGATTTTGTGGGGAAGGGATGTAGAGAGGAACGACATTGCCACGGCGTCGCCTATGATATCCAGGATGCATGGGAAATTTAAAATAACCCCCCAGGGATTGTTTTATGCAGATACAGGAAGCACCAATGGGACGTTTTTGGAAAATGCCGCAGGCAGGCATTTTATCCAGAAAGACAGCGGGTATGTCTGCCTGCGGGAAGGGGATATGCTGCGGGTGCAGCCGCCAAGCGAAGGGCAGGGGGAATCCATCCTTTTGCTGTATACGGAACATGCCCAGGAAGGGAAATGGCAGAAATATGTAATGTCAGCCCCAACGGTTTCGATTGGGCGCGGGAATGAAAATGACATTGTGCTGCAGCATATGGGGATTTCCAGACGCCATGCGCAAATTGAGCGCCAGGGGGATTGCTATTATGTTTCAGACTGCCAAAGCACCAATGGGGTTTTGGTAAATGACAGCGTTTTAATTGGGAAACGCAGGCTGAAAGATAAAGATGTCATTCGGATTTTAAACAGCATATTGATTTTTACACAAAATGGGATTTACTACAAGAGTTCCTTGCAGGGCGTGAGCCTGAGGGTCCGCAATATGAATAAAATTGTGGGGAAAGGCAAGCAGATTCTGCATGATGTGTGCGTGGATATTGACAGCAATGAATTTGTAGCCATTGTCGGCGGCTCTGGCGCAGGGAAATCTACATTAATGAACGCAATTAGCGGCTTTGACAAGAAGCGGGAAGGGACTGTCCTGTTTTCCGGCTTAAACCTGGATGAGAATTTTTCTGTTTTGAAGAGCTTAATCGGGTATGTGCCGCAGCAGGATATTATTTATGAAAACCTTACCTTAAACCGTATGCTTTTGTATACGGCAAAGCTGAAAATGCCAAAAGACACTTCCAAGCAGGAGATACAAAATAGGATCCATGATGTTTTGGAGATGGTTGAGCTTTCGGAACATCAGAACACCTATATCCGTAAACTTTCTGGCGGCCAGAAAAAGCGTGCCAGCATTGCAGTGGAGCTTTTGGCAGACCCAAGCCTGTTCTTCCTGGACGAGCCTACCTCTGGCTTAGACCCAGGGACAGAAAAAAAGCTGATGGGGACGTTAAGCCGCCTGGCAAAATCCCAAGGCAAAACAATTATTATGGTAACGCATACCACCCAAAGCCTGGATTTATGCGATAAAGTCATATTTATGGGTCAGGGCGGAAGGGTTTGCTTTTGCGGGACATGCGACGAGGCGAAAATGTTTTTTGATACGGATAACCTGGTGGATATTTATAATGAGATGGCTGCCCAGCCTGCAGAGTGGGCCGCCCAGTATGCGGGATGCGTGCCGTTAGAGCCAATAGGGTTTGGGGAAGGCAAAGAAGCCCCCAAAAAGAAAAAATTCTCAGGCATCCGCCAATTTGGCATTTTGACTATGCGCTATGCAGAGATTATGAAAAATGACCTGCCCAGGCTTGCGCTGCTGTTTTTGCAGCCTGTGCTGATTGCGCTGCTGTTAGGGGTTGTGGCGGACGACCGGGTATTTGAGATTTATGAAAGCACAAAATCTATTTTGTTTGCGCTAAGCTGCGCTGGGATTTGGATTGGGCTGTTTAATTCTATACAGGAAATTTGTAAGGAACGTGCGGTATTAAAGCGTGAGTATATGGGGAATATGAAGCTTTGGTCCTATACATTGTCTAAATTTACCATCCAAATGGTTGTGGGGCTGCTTCAGGCAGCGGTCATTACCGCAGTGTTTGGGGTTGTGGTAGGGATGCCGGAAAAAGGCATTCTGCTGGACAATAGCTTTTTGGAAATGTTTGCCACAATCTGGCTGACCATTACGGCGTCCATGGCTCTTGGTTTTATTATTTCTGCCTTTGTGAAAAGCGGGGATAAGGCGATGGCCTGCGCGCCGTTTGTGCTGATTATCCAGCTTCTCTTTTCCGGCATCCTGTTTGAATTGAAAGGCGCCGGGAGCAAGATTGCTTATGCAACCATAAGCAAATGGTCAGTGGAAAGCCTTGGCAGCATTGCGGACTTAAACAGCCTGACCATGAAAATGCAGGAGGAGATCCCAGGCATTGAGCATGAGTTCCAGGAGATTTTTGAGTTTGCCAAAAAGCACTTGCTGACAAATTGGGCAATACTGGCAGGGATGGTAGCGATATGCTTTATCCTCACTGCGGTACTGCTGAGGGGTGTGGCGAAAGACGGGCGTTAAATTGGAGAAAAGAAAAAAGGCAAAGGAAACGCTGCTGCTTTTGGCGGGGCTTGGGGGCGTCTGCCTGCTGTACCGCTTCAGCGGGGTCGGCTGCCCTATAAAGTGGGCGGTTGGGGTTAGCTGTGCTGGATGTGGTATGACAAGGGCAATCTTTTGCGCCCTCAGGTTTCAGTTTGGCAAAGCTTTTTATTACCACCCATTGTTTTGGATGGTTCCCATTTGTATGTTCCTATACTTGGCTTGGGGACGGGTGCCGAAACGGGCAGGGAAGTATCTGGTTTGGGCAGTGGCGGCGTGTTTTGCCGGTGTCTATGTCGCGCGGCTTTTGTATTCCGACCATCAGGTGGTCAGCATACAGATAGAAGAGGGGATGGCTGCCAAGTTATGGCGCCGTTTCACCGTGCAGTAAGGAGGGAAAGAACGTGATAAAAGAGGATCGTAGTTTAGGGATGTATATTTTACTGTCAATTTGCACATGCGGGATTTACTCATGGTATTTTATTTATACCATGGCGCAGGACTCCAATACCATGTGCCAGGAGGATGGGAAAAAAACGCCAGGACTGCTTGCATTTATCTTACTGACGATAATTACGTGCGGCTTTTATGGGATTTATTGGGAGTACAGCCTTGCAAACAGGCTGGCGGGGAATGCGCCCCGATATGGGATGAATTTCCAGGAGAACGGCACAACCGTGCTGTTGTGGCATCTTTTTGGCGCGTTGCTGTGCGGCGTCGGGCCTTTCATTGCAATCAATATCTTAATTAAAAATATGAATGCGCTTGCACATGCCTATAATCAGGGGAACCCACAGCAGGGCTATGGATTTTCCGGGCAGCATCCAGGGCAGAATTACCTCACGTCAAACGGGGACGACTATACCATGCCAGTGGAAGAATGGAAGCCAGATCAAAGCCAGATTCCTCAGGGCGGAAGCATGGAATGCTGCCGGGGGGCTTATGAGGGCACCATAATCCCAATTGACGGCGAGGTTATTATCGGCAGGGATGAGACATGCTCCCATATTGTAATTAAAGGGGCGGAAATCAGCAGGAAGCATTGTGGCATTAGCTATGACCCACAGACCGGGTCCTATATCGTGACTGATTATTCCTCCAATGGTGTTTATTATAAAAATGGGCAGAGGTTCCCGCAAAATCAGCCGGTGGCTTGCAACGCAGGGACGATAATCGTGATTGCAGAAAGCGGGAATGAGTTCTTGCTAAAGTAAAGGGAGTAACACATGCGAGCTGAGGGGCGTATGTGTTGGCAAGGATGGTTTGGCCGTGCAGGTTTTATGATAGAGAATATAATAGATTTTTGGAAAAGGAGGAAATATTATGAAGAAAAGGATAATTGCAATCTTACTTGCAGTTGCCGTTGCAGCAGGCGGCGAAGGGACGTTGGCGCAAGCGGCGTCTGTTCCCATTGAGATGGAAGAATATACGGAAACGGCAGAGCCAACAAGAAAAGCAATTTCTAGCGAGTGGGCAGAACCAGATCTTGAAGGTTTGGAGATAGCGGAGCCAGAAGAGGAAAAAGAACAGCATGGGTCTGAATTGGGGGAACAGGGAAAGGTTCAGCAAGAAACTTCTGGGGAGGAAGCTGCAGATGAGACAATGGATACAGAGCCAGAGGGAATCAGGCAAGCAAATCCAGAAGGGCAGGAAAAGGCAGAGGGGAACTTAGGCCTTTCAGGGATGGAGGTACAGGAAACGGTAAAGGGCAGATGGGAGGACGGCCTGTCGGAAGCCAGGACCGTTGCCCTGGGAGCTACAATTTCAGATATGTTTACGGATAACCGTATTGCAAATTATTATAAGGTGACCCTTCCATCCGCAGGCGCCCTTACGCTCCATATGAGGTCTACCGAGGTGCCATGTTTTTCTTACGCCATATGTTACGATGAAACTGGGGAAAGTTATGTGTATGAAGATGATATCTGGTGGAATGAAAACCTGAAGCTGCTGGATTATAAATCCCCTACTTATCTGGAGCCGGGTACATATTATATATGCCTGACTGGAAGGGGGGACTTGAATTGGGGGGATTACCATACCGGAAGTTACACTTGTGGTTTCCAGTTTGCCAGTTCAGGTACAAACGATGGGGAACCGAATAATTCTTTTGAACAGGCGAAATCCCTGGGGCTGGGCGTTGCTGTAACCGGGCAGATATCATGGAACGATAAGGAAGATTACTATAAGGTGGCGCTTGGCTCCGCAGGAAAGCTTACGTTAAATATGGCCTCTTATATGAGCCGCTATGATATTGCAATTTATGACAGTGGGCAAAAACGCATTTGGGATGCCTATGGGCGTCTGGATGAGAATGCCACGGTGCGGCAGGACTCCTATGGCTTGTATCTGGAAGCGGGGACTTATTATATTGTAACTTATAAAGACTATTATGGAGGGACGGGAATTTATAAATTGAGCGCAAGCTTTGTAAGTTCCCAGACTACGTTCAGCGGGGACGATAACAGCGCGGTAAATGCCAGGCCCATTGGCTTTGGCTCGACTTACAAGGGGCAGCTTTCTTTAAACGACGACTATGACACCTATAAATTTTCCGTGGCGGCCGGCAGGAACATCCCTATTTCCTTCCGTTCTAATATGAGGACATATACAATTAAAATGTACGACACGGCAGGGAAGAGCGTGTGGACCCAATATCCGGATTACTATTCCGGGTGGAGTGAAAACAGCAATTCCAGAAAAGATTCCTATACTGTAACGTTGTCTGCAGGGACATATTATATGGAAGTAAGCAGAAGGAGCGATTGGACTGGGACTTATGAGTTCAGCCTGGGCAAGGGAGAGCTGACCTCCCTGAAACTGAGCAAAAAAAGCCTGAAGCTTGTAAAAGGGGACAAATATCAGTTAACAGCATTAATGGAGCCAGTCAATTGCGCAGTGACATGGAAGTCAGACAATTCCAAAGTAGTTTCTGTAAAGTCTGGGAAAGTGACGGCTAAGGGTTATGGGCAGGCGTCCGTTACCTGCTATGCCCAGGATGGGTCGAAGAAACAGGCTTCTTGTAAAGTGACGGTGGTCCCTGCAAAAGCAAAGGTTTCTTCTATAAAGAATATAAAATCTGGTAAGAAAATAAACATTAAGTCCCAGAGCGGCGTAACAGGATATGAGGTGCAGGCAAAAACAAAGCGAGGTTCCTGGAAAAAATATAAGACGATAAAAGGCTCTAAAAATAAGAGCTTTAAGGTATCGAGGAAATACTATGACACCCATACCTTCCGCATCAGGGCGTACAAACAGATTGGAAAGAAAAGGTATGAAGGAGCGTTTTCTAAGACTTTCTAAGGCAAATGCAAAACAGCAGCCTGCAGGGCAGAGCTTCATTTTTTTATAATCCCGCCCTTTAGGGGCGGGGTACCTGCCTTTGCAGTTGCGGATAAAAACAGAAAATGACAGATAGGTTTTTTATATAAATATAAAGCAGGAGAGGCCAAATGAATAACACAGGAAAAACAGCCACAATTATTTTAGGCGTGCTGGCTGTAATTTGTGCGGCGGCATTAGCTGTGCTGGCAGTAACAAACAGGCCAGCGGAGTTATCCCAGGACAAAATGAAGGAGACCGTGGAAGCGGCAGAGAAAGCAAAAAAAGAGAGCCAGGGCCAGGATGAGGCAGAAGCAGAAGAGGGCTATGAGGGGCATGCCAAAGCGATAACGGCGTTCCAGGTAACAAGCGCAGGGGCGGGCCAGGCGCAAGGCACGGCAGAAGGGGGCGCTGCTGCCCAGGAAGGGGCGCCAGTAAGCGCAGGGGCAGATTATTTGTGCAGTTACAGCTCAGACCGCCTTATGACAGAAGCCGACGTCCAGGAATTGAAACAAGGGACTTACGAAGGGCTGCCCCAAGGCATGGGCATTATCCGTATGGTGGTAAATGAAATTTATGCCAAAAATGGGTATCAGTTTGGGAATGAAGTGATTCAGGAGTATTTTGACCAGAAACAATGGTACCAAGCCATCCCCACAAGGAACGCAGAAATGGATAGCGTGATTCAGGAAATGACAAGCACAGAGCGGGCAAATGTAGAGTTTTTGTCGCCCTATATAGAAGAGTGATTGACGCATAAGGGAGGAGAAATTTGTGGAAAGATTAAGTAAGGTTTGCCCGAACTGTGGGACAGTGAATATGGACGATGCACAATTCTGTGAAAACTGTGGGACAGGCCTACAGGCAGCAGGGCCAAACTATGCCCCAGGCACAAACCCTGTGCAAAACAATAATGGGCTGATAGGGCAGACGGCCCCAAACCAGAATTACAATGTAGATAATGGGTATGGCATGATGTCACAGCCGGCACATAAAAAGCCAATACCAAAATGGGCGCCAATCCTTGTGGCAGAGATTGCGGCGCTGGCGCTTTGCGTCTATGGGCTGACGGGGGTTTTGAAAAAGGGCGGCAGCCCAGAACGGGCAGCAGAGAATTATTTTGTACATATCGCCAACGGTGATTGGGAAAAGGCATATGGGCAATTGGATGTGGAAGGTTCTGAGTTTATCAATGCGGAATTGTTTGAAAAAGCGCAGGCACAGGAGTCCCTTGGCATTGTGTCCAATTACCAGTTAAGCTCCCAGAACAATAAAGCCATAAATGAGCTGACTAGTGAGCTTTCGGGGCTTGTAGAGGACCTTGGGCTGGGGGAATACTTAAACCAGGAAGAAGGCTCTTCCTTGGAGCAATTTGTAAAGATTGATTACCGCATAAAAGGCGATACAGAGAACAATACTTACCTGGCAGTTTTGAACAAAACCCCTGCCGGATGGAAAATTGGGGCTTCTGGGCTTATTTATAAAGACTATTGCGTGTATGTCCCGAAAGGCGCGGGCGTGGAGCTGGATGGGATTTCCTTGAAGGATAAATACAAGCTTCCTGAAGGGAAATATGAGGATGGAGGAGAATTTATGGACGGCTATCAAATTCCCCAGATTTTTTATGGAACCCACGAAATAAAGATTACGATGGAAGACATGGAGGACGTTATAGAAACATTCCAAATTGATTATGGCAGTTCCCAATACTATAAGGAAACCATGAAGGTAAAAGAGGAAGTCCTTGACACATTGGCGCAGAAAGCCGGGGAGAATATGCAAAAGATTTATAGCGCCGCTATGGCGGGGAAGGGGTTTAAAACAGTGGAAAACCTCTTTACTTCTAGTGAGGAAGCCCGTAAAGGCATTAAGGATTCTTATGAAAACCTGCTGACAGACTTAAATGAAGGCAGTTCCCAACCTACCAAAGCCAACTTCCAAAATATTACCGGGGATGTGTATGGCAGTGAGGTGGAGATGAGTTTTGACTATGATTTGGACTACAGGTATGAGGACTGGTGGGACGAAGAATGGGAGGTTGGAAATTATAAAGGGGAGGATCAATGGGCGTTCCAATTTGTGAAAGAGGATGGCAATTGGGTTCAAACAAACTTGGGGTGTGAGCCTTTATATTACTAACGTTAAGTTGATTGCAATACAACAGGATAAAAGGAGAATTGGAAATGAGTAAATTTTGTACGAAATGTGGAAAACCAATACCGGAAGGTGGAATCTGCGCCTGCCAGTTGAAAGCGGGAAACCCGGCGGCAGGCGGGCAGCAGCCAGGCAGCCAGCCATACCCGAACCATCAAACGGGGCAGCAGCCGTACCCAAACCAGCAAACAGGGCAGCAGCCGTACCCAAACCAGCAGCCAGGTGGGCAGCAGCCGTACCCGAACCAGCAAACGGGGCGGCAGCCATACCCAAACCAGCCATATGGAGGCCAGCAGTTTTATAACCAGCAGCCAAATGGGCAGCAATATAAGGCGCAAGCCTCTGCATTTGCCCAGAATTTCTTTCAAAAAGTGTTGGGCTTGGTAAAATGCCCGGTTACAGCAGGGAAAAAATTGATTATGGAGGCAGATGTAAAGGCGGCACTGCTGCTGATTGTGTTCCAGGGCATTTTCAGCGCGTTTTTTGCTATGGCGGTGGCAGGGAAATTGTCCTCCTATATTAAGGCGGCTTCCGGCATTGCCGATCGATTTTCTGCTGGGATGGGGAACGTTGTCGCTGGGGTGATGGCAATGCCCTATTTCCGAATTTTTGTAGTGACTGTGCTGCTGTCCCTTGGGCTTGCATGCGTGCTGGCCCTGCTGTTGATGCTTGGGCATATGGTTTTGCAAATCCCGGTATCTTTCCAGCAGATGCTTTCCGCAGCAAGCATTCGCAGCGCAGTGCTGGTCCCGGCAATCCTTTTGTCAATCCTAGTCTTTGAGTTATTTACAGGAATGGGAATAACCTTGTTTGTCCTGGTCAATATCTGGGGGTTTTCCGCAATGATTGTTGCAATGTCCGCATTTGTTGAGCCAGCGAAAATGAATACATTTGTATTGATGGTCAGCATTGTGATTTTACTAGTGATATTTATTGCTGCATTTACCTTGTCAAGGGCTTGGACATTATATTTGCCAGACTTAATGCGCACGGCGTTAAAAAATATGGGCGATTTGTCCTGGAAGGATCTGGTGCAGGAGGTTTTTGGGGATATATACTAAGGAAATAATGCCATGCGCTTTGGGAGGGAACAATGAAAATATGCCAGAGATGCGGTAGGAAATATACCGATGACAATATGTTTTGTGAAACATGCGGCGCAAGGCTGACGCCGCAGATACAAAGCCAGGATATGCAAGATAATTTTCCGGCTCCAGAAAAAAAGAACGCCATGCATCCACTGATTTACCTAATCCCGGTAGCTGCCGCCATCGTTTTGGTTGCTTTGCTGTTCCTGTTTTGGGCTAAGCTGCCGTTCAGCAGTAAAGAGGACGGGGTGAAAAAAACATCCCAACAGGGTGAGGAAAGCCCTGTGGAAGGGGAAGGTTCAGAAGAAAAGAAGGATTCGAGCCAAACAGCCACAGAGAAAGAAGGGAAAAAGGAGCAAGACGAAGGGCAGGAACCAGAAGGAAGCCAAAAGGGGAAAGAGGCAAAAGAGGATTATGCGGACGCGCAAATCAATGGGGTAGACAATGCGTATGTGCAGGTGGCAGGTACCGTGGCTAAGGAAAACGGCATACTTGTGCTGAAATTAGAAAAGCCAGCTTCCGTATGCGCTTATGATGCAGAGGATAAGATTGCCCAAAAAGAAAGTGTGGGCGCATTCGAGCTTGACGGGGACGGCATGGAAGAGTATCTTGGAAGTAAGGTAGTGATAAAAGGGAAGTTAGCTGCAGACATTGCAGGGGATTTTTCCATACAGGCAGTGGGCGTGGAGGTGAAGCAGCAAGCTTTTGGGGAAGGCGCGTCGCCTGGCGCCCACCGCTACCAGCTAATCCGGGATGATGTGAGCTGGCAGGAAGCTTTTTCTGACTGTGTAAGCCGGGGCGGCTTTCTGGCGCAGATTAACTCAGAAGAAGAATATGACGCGGTAACGGCTTTGATTGAAGAGGAAGGCATGCAGAATGTCCACTTTTATTTGGGCGGCAGGCGCGATGCCTACAGCCAGGAATATTATTGGGTGGACGCCTGGGACAGTTTTGTGGGAGAACCGCTGAATCCAGAAGGGCAGTCTTGGGCCGCAGGGCATTGGATGGAAAATGAACCTAGCTTTACGTCAGAAGGCGACATGGAATTGTATATGAACCTGGTACACTACCAAGAAAATTGGGTGCTGAATGACGTGCCTGCAGATATTACCGTGTACTATCCAGGGAAGACTGGGTATATTTGTGAATTTGACGAGTAGGTGGAATGAAAACGAAATGGAATAAGGCAAGGAAGAAAACAAGATATATAATGGCTGCCAACGGCGTTCTGCTGCTCGTGTTTTTGGCTCTTTTGGGGGCAATGTACCTGTCAAAAGACAGCCGTTTGGATGGGCTGGGGCAGAGGGAAGAAATTGCTAGGGAAGGGCAGGGCGCAGCCCAAGGGGCGGGCAAAAACGGGCAGGGAACGAAAGAGTTTGCCCAAACGCAAGGGCGGCAGCCAGGTTCCAGCGACGGGGAACCTATAGGCGGCTCAGTAAACCCGCAAAGCCAGGAAGCGGGAAACTTTGAGGAAAGCTCTGGGAACCAGCCGCCTAAGGGGGCAGAATCCCTTCCAGACGGGCAAGCAGATAAGTGGCAAAGCAGCCCTGCAGCGGTTCAGGGCGATTTGGGAACCAGCCAGGGCGAACTATCAGGAGAAGCGGTTTTGGAAGGGCAGGTGCAGGAAAAAATTGCATCTATGTCACTGGAAGAAAAAGTGGCGCAGCTTTTTATCATTACCCCAGAGGCTTTAACGGGAAGCCCTGCGGTCACTCAAGCCGGGGAGGCCACCCGTGAAGCCTTTGGCAGGTACCCGGTAGGCGGGCTGATTTTCTTTGGGGAGAATATCCAGTCAGAGCAGCAGGTGTCAGAGATGTTAGAAAAGCAGCAGGCATACAGCAGGGAGCGGATAGGGCTTCCCTTGTTTCTGTCCATTGATGAGGAAGGCGGGCAGGTTACAAGGGTCGCTTCCGCGCCTGGGATAGAGGTGGAAACCTTCCCAGACATATCGGAGATTGGCGCTTCCCAGGATGCGGGGCAGGCTTACAGGCTGGGGGAAGCTGTGGGGGCATATTTAAGCCGCATGGGTTTTAACCTGGATTTCGCCCCCGTGGCGGATGTGCTGACAAACCCGGACAATACTGTGGTGAAGCGGCGTTCCTATGGCAGCGACCCCCAGATGGTTGCGGAAATGGTAATAGGGAACCTAAAGGGGCTAAAGCAGCACCAGGTCTATGGGTGCGTCAAACATTTTCCAGGGCATGGGGCAACTTTGGGGGACACCCATGAGGGATATTCCTATACAGACAAAAGCTGGGAAGAATTGAAAGGCGCAGACGCAGTCCCTTTTCAGGAGAGTATTTCCTGGGGCGTTGATTTTGTTATGGTAGGGCATATTTCCCTTCCGCAGGTTACTGGGAACGAAGTCCCAGCATCCCTATCCCCTTCTGTGGTAGGGGGATTGCTGCGGGAGGAAATGGGGTATCATGGGATTGTGCTGACAGACGCTTTGAATATGGAGGCGGTTGCAGGCCAGTATACATCGTCCCAGGCAGCGGTGCAAGCAATTTTGGCTGGGAATGACATGGTTTTAATGCCGTTGGATTTTAAGGGAGCATACCAAGGCGTATTGGATGCTGTGGAAAATGGCACGATTACCCTAGAGCGCTTGGAAGAGTCTTTAAGGAGAATTTTAAAAGTGAAGCTGGGCAGCCTGTAATATGCGGGGCTGCTCAGCTTTTTGTTGAAAAGAAATGGCGCGGATGGTATAATTTAGAAAATAATTTGCACTGGCGTGAAGGGGGGACCTGCCTTGATCTATACACCATTAACAAAAAAAGCCATGGAAATTGCCTATCAGGCACACCACGGGCAGAGGGATGCCGGCGGCGTTCCCTATGTGTTCCATGCCATCCATGTGGCGGAGCAGATGCAGGAGGAAATTACTGTATGCGCGGCATTGCTCCATGATGTGGTGGAGGACACGGAAGTTACGCTTGAGCTGCTGCAGCAGGAATTTCCCAAAGAGGTGACAAGCCTGGTGGCGCTTTTAACCCACGACCCTAAGGAAGATTATTTCGATTATATACGGCGGATTCGGGACAATGATAGGGCAAAATTAATCAAACTGGCAGATTTGGCACACAATTCTGACAGGAGCCGGTTGGAAGGGGGATCTTCTGTTTCAGAAAAGAAAAAGGAGCTGTGGCGCATAAAATATGAAAAAGCCAGAAGTATTTTGACGGAGGGGGAGCCAACCTGAAACAGATAACCAAAGTTTTTGCATATGCAGGCTTGGGGGAAAGGGAATTTATACAAATTTTATAAATTTTTAGAAAATTTGCATATGAATTTTAACAAAAACTGTTATAATATAAGCTGTTGGAGGTTACAGCAAATATTATGAAGTTAAGGACAAGGCTAATTATCTCATTTTGCATTATTATATTTGTGCCAGTGCTGTTGGCGGTGGCTACAATCTGGGGGTTTGGGCAGTACCAGATGAAAGCGGTGCGCCAAATCTATAACATAGACGGCAACGCCTATGATTATTTTGTGAATTCTTTTAAAGTGTTAAGCCATTTTACCAAGTCAGATTATGAACAACTGCAGGATGTGGCAAAGGACGAGCCGGAGAAGCTTGAGGATAGGATGTATCTGGATGGGGCCAACCAGCGGCTTGCAGAGAAATATTCTTACCTGATTGTGCGTAAAGGGCAGGATTTGCTATACAATGGGGACAATGGCAGCAATACGATCTTAGAAGGAGACCTGCCGGAATATGATAACGACGCCATTCAAAGCGCAGCTTCCGGGTTCTATATAGAAGGGGAAGAGCAGGCGCTGATTAAGCAGATAGATTTTACTTTTCGGGATGGAGGGGATGGGAGCGTATTTATTGTCACATCCATGAAGCGCATCCTGCCAGATATTAAGGGCGTGCTGTTGGACTTAATGGTCTCTATTCTATTAATCCTGGTTTTTACGGCGGGGATGCTCACCGTCTGGATTTACCAGGGGATTATAAACCCTATCCGTAAGCTAGAGGTGGCAGCGCAGAATATCAAAGCGGGCAACCTGGATTTCACCATAGACATTTATGGGAAAGATGAAATCGGCGAATTGTGCAGGAATTTTGAGGAAATGCGGTTCCGCCTGAAAGAGTCGGAAGAAGAGAAGGTGGCGGGTGAGAAGGAAAATAAGGTGTTAATCAGTAATATTTCCCATGATTTAAAAACCCCCATTACAGCCATTAAGGGATATGTGGAAGGGATTATGGACGGTGTGGCGGACACCCCGGAGAAGCAGGATAAGTATATCCGCACCATTTACAACAAAGCAAATGAGATGGATATGCTGATTAATGAATTAACCTTATATTCTAAGATTGACACTAACCGTATCCCTTATAACTTTAACCGGATTAATGTGGCGGATTATTTTGACGACTGTGTGGAAGAAGTTGGCCTGGATTTGGACGCTAAGAATATTAAGCTCACTTATATTAATTATGCAGATAAGGATGTGCTGATTATAGCTGACCCGGAACAGCTTCGGCGTGTGATAAATAATATTATTGGGAATTCTGTGAAATACCTGGATAAGGAACAGGGCTTTATCAGCCTCCGTATCCGTGATGTAGGGGATTTCATACAAGTTGAGATTGAAGACAACGGAAGAGGGATTGCAGCCAAAGACCTGCCTTTTATTTTTGACCGGTTTTACCGTACCGACTCTTCCCGGAATTCTGCAACTGGCGGAAGCGGCATTGGGCTGTCCATTGTGAAGAAGATTATAGAGGACCATGGAGGGAAGATTTGGGCAAACAGTAAGGAAGAAACCGGAACCATTATGTATTTTGTAATCCGGAAATACCAGGAGGTAATAAATTGAGCAAAGTATTGATTATCGAGGATGAAGTGGCAATTGCTGATTTAGAGAAAGATTATTTGGAGTTAAGCGGCTTCCACGTGGAGATTGAAAATAATGGGAGCCAGGGGCTTGTAAGGGCGTTGAGTGAGGAATTTGATATGTTTATCCTGGATTTGATGCTGCCGGGAGCAGACGGTTTTGAGATTTGCAAAAAAATCCGGGAAAATAAGAATACGCCAATCCTGATGGTATCAGCAAAGAAAGATGATATAGATAAAATCCGGGGCCTCGGTCTTGGCGCCGACGACTATATCACGAAGCCTTTTTCCCCAAGTGAGCTTGTGGCAAGGGTGAAGGCGCACCTTTCCCGCTATGAGCGGCTAATCAACAGCAGCGTGCAGGAAAATGACGTAATTGAGATACGGGGCTTGAAAATTGACAAAACTGCCAGGCGCGTGTGGGTCAATGAAGAAGAGAAGCAATTTACCACAAAGGAATTTGACCTGCTGACATTCCTTGCCCAGAACCCGAACCGGGTATTTTCTAAAGAAGAGCTGTTCAGCCAAATCTGGGACTTGGAGTCGGTGGGGGATATTGCAACAGTCACCGTCCATATTAAGAAAATCCGTGAGAAAATAGAACTCAGCACGACAAAGCCCCAGTATATTGAGACAATCTGGGGGGTAGGCTACCGCTTTAAGGTATAATATTTATGATAGATATTATTTATGAGGATAACCACATTATCGTTTGCCATAAAATGCCTGGGGTTCCAGTGCAGACTGCAAAAGCGGGGCTTCCAGACATGGTAAGCATGCTGCAAAATTACTTTGCAGATAAAAAGGAGCAGGCAGGGGTTTATGCCATCAGGCGCTTGGATCAGCCGGTGGAAGGCATTATGGTATTTGCAAAGAACCAATCGGCGGCAGCACAGTTAAGCCGCCAGGTTCAGGAAAAAACGGTAGAAAAAGAGTACCTTGCGTTGGTGGAGGGAAGGTTTATGGAGCAAGCTGGGACATTGGAAGGTTACCTTTTGCGTGACGGGCGTGCCAATACTTCCAAGGCGGTGCCAAAAGGGACAAAGGGCGCCAAGCATGCAAAGCTCTTTTATGAAGTGAAGAAAGAAATTTCCGAGGTGGAAGGCCAAGGAGGCGTCCTTGCAGGCGCGTGCGCCAATGGGGTTGCAAGCCTTTTGAATATCCGTCTGGATACTGGGCGCCACCACCAGATAAGGGTACAGATGGCGCATGCAGGCCATCCGCTTGTCGGGGATAAGAAATATAATAAAGGCTGCCCTTCTGGCTATATGCCAATTGGCTTGTGTTCCACCAGGACTGTGTTCTGTCACCCCACAACGGGCAAACGCATGGAATTTTGCGTAAAGCCAAAGGGGAAGCTGCTGGCGGATGCATGTGAATATAGGTTTATGGAACATTAAACCAGGTTGTTTTTTTCCGCATAATAAGTCAAAAACACCGCATACTGATTCCATGAAAAGAGAAGCAAAAGAGAGCATGCGGAGCGTCGGGAAGGTTTTGGGGATTACCGTTGTGGTATATGCCAGCATCCGTTGGCTGTTTCCACTGGTAATCCCTTTTTTTGCCGCTTTTTTGCTGGCAAAGCTGCTGCATCCGCTGGTAGACAGATTAGAGGGCAAATTAAAATTAAAACGAAGCGTATGGTCTTCCATACTGGTAGGGGCCTTACTGCTTCTTTTGGGCGTGGCGCTGTTTTTTTTCCTGAAAACGCTGGTGGGGCAAATCAAAAATGTGGTTGATAACCTGGATTTATACAAACAGCAGGCAGGCGCGTTTTGGCAGGAATGTTGCTGCCAGATTGAGAACATTACTGGAATAAAGGCAGAATTAATCCAAAATGGGGTGGAAAAGCAGATACCAGAGTTCATGGGCCGTGCAAAATCTAATATGATCCCTACTGTGATGAATGGCACAATCCTATATGCAAAAAATATGTTTGTATTTGTGGGCGTATGTTTTGTGGTGGTTATCAGCACAATCTTGATATTAAAGGATTATAAGAAGATGCGCGCTTCCTTGGAGGGGCATCCGGTTGGGGGCATGGTATTGCAGGTTTGCCGCAGGGCATATGATGCAGGAGGGGCATATATCAAATCCCAGATTGTTATTATGGTCCTTATTACAATGGTATGTGTGGCAGGTTTGTATTTTTCTGGCAACGAATATGCATTGCTGGCTGGTTGTGGGATTGGGATTTGCGATGCCATGCCGTTCCTTGGGACAGGCACAGTCTTTGTGCCATGGGCTATTCTGGAAATGCTCCAGGGCAGGTATATGCTGGCTGCAATTTATACAATAATATATACAATCTGCAGCTTGATGCGCGAGATACTGGAACCAAAACTTCTGGGCAATAAGCTGGGGATGCATCCATTGGCAGTGGTGGTGAGCATGTATGTAGGGTTGGAGGTGTATGGGCTGTGGGGCTTCGCCCTTGGGCCGCTTACTTATATTTTGATCAAAGAGATTTATTATGTAATATAAACGTGGATAAATTTTGAATTTCCCCATTTTTTATAAAAGCTGATAATAGCGCTAAAAGGCCTTGCTGCCTTTGGCAGCATAGGCATTTTGCACAAAAAGCGTCTGAAAAGCTAGCTTTCCATAGCGCTTTTATGTGCAAAGTGTTTCCATCACTTTGTGATGGAAGCCTTTTGGCGCTATGAATTGTAAAATGGGGAAGCGCATAGGATAAATTTCTTGACAATTTAAGCCGTTTGGCTTAAAATAACCATTATCAATAAGAATATCATGGAAACTGGCGAAGAAAAGGGTTAGTACAGACAGGAAGATGAACAGAGAAGAAGTCAATGGTGAGAGATTTCCCATACCAATGCCTGGAACCTGCCTTGGAGCCGCGTATGAAAATACGACGTCTAGCCGCGTTAAGGCGATTGAGAGAATAGCATACATGCTGTTAATCAGGGTGGTACCGCCGGATATCCGGTCCCTAGGGGGATTGGATGCCCGGCGTTTTTTATCTTATAGGAAATACCGTGTTACTGTGAAGTGTTAAAGTGTATAAATTTCCTATAAGATAAAAAAATTATGCGCAGCTCGCGGAGAGGGGATTTATTGCTACGCAATCCGCTCGCGCGCGGAGAATGCGCTGTGC
>CAJUDE010000020.1 GCA_910585295.1 uncultured Lachnospiraceae bacterium
AAAACCTTGAAAAATCAATGTTTTCGGCGATGTTTTCAGCGTCGCTAAGAGGATTTGAACCTCCGGCCTACCGCTTAGGAGTAGAACCATTTGCTAGTAGGCAGCTCCCTCTTAGTGTTATCTAATCCCTTTATTTCCTTGTTTGTCACGGATTCAGAATGTTATCTCGTACCGACCTGTGGCTGCTAGTTTTAAGGCGTTTTAGATGCTCCTTTTAGCAGGCGATTAGCAAGAGACTTGCATTTATGGAAATGTTACACTTTAAAACCTTTCCCGATTGATACCTGCATTTCACAACGAATCCCAGAATAGTTTAAGCTGTTTGCATTTTTCTAAGGTCGCAAATTGCGACCTCAAAGAGTTTCGCATTCCTCTTTGCCTTTTTCTAAGGTCACAAATTGTGACCTCAAAGAACTTCTTATTTCTCCGTTTCCAGTTCCAACCTTTGCAGGATGTCTTTGATAATGCCTGCATCTTGAATTAGATTGATTCCAAAACACTTTTTTCCTGCATCTTTCAAAGACGCTCCTATATGATAGGATGTCGTTCGGTCAAGAATCAAAAACCTGTCATGGAATACTTTGGTATATTTTATTTTCAATGTCGAGTACTGTGCATTAAAATTCTTAACATCGGCTTTCGTTCGTTTCGTCTGTTTCTGCGTATAAATTGTAACTGCAACATCAGACTTTTTCTTTGAAAGCAGATTCAATGTCCCAACATCCACATATCCGTCTATCAGAGTGATTTCTTTCTTTGCTTTATGAATTAGGCTTACTATCAGACTGAACGCATCGTAAATCTGTCCGTCAAAAAATACCTTTTGACTGGATTCCTCATGTTCGGATATGTACTCAAAAACTCTCTCAAAACGCTCATCTGTTTCCGCTTGGTAATTTATCTGGCGAACCTCCATTGCATTTAACCGCTCATACAACAAAGAGGTATTTGCCATATACTTCCGCATCTCCACAAAAGTGTCCATAATCCTAATGCTTACTCGGATAGCAACATCACTACGCAAAACAGCAGAAAGCATTGCAATTCCTTGTTCTGTAAAAACAAATGGCAGTTTCCTACGCCCGCCATATCCATTATCATCCTCCGAACTTGAAGTCGCAATTTGCGACTTCAAGATTTCATACTCCTCTTTCGTCAGTTGGAATCGGAATCTTTCTGGAAATCTTGAGATGTTACGTTTTGCCGCTTCATTTAATCGCTTTGTTTCTACTTGATACAACATCGCTAAATCGCTGTCTATCATAACCTGCTGATTGCGGATAACATATATCATGCTTTTTATATCGGACTCTGCTGATTCAATACTTATTTCTTGGGTATCATTATTTGCCTTTGTCAGAGCTGTTTGTTCTGTATCAGCCATATTTATCGCCCTTTCTATTTTGAAATGCCAGATTGAAATTTCAAAACTATGAGTAACTTGAAATCACAATTTGCGACTTCAAGTTCTGCTTCTTTGCATAAAACTTGAAATTCTAAATCGGAATACCAAGTTTTATGTACGCTTATTGTTTGCTTTTACAGTATATCACACATTTTTCTATGGGGATAGCTATAATCTCATCTCTCCTGTATTTTTAAGCAGTCAAAAAACTAATGAATATCGCTGCAATCGAAATGATAATGGTAAGTATCATAAGTCTCTGATTATTTTTCGTATAATTTATTTCAGACAATACTTTTAGGTAGGAAAAATTATTTTCATAAATTTTCTTATATTTGGCTATATCGTTCTCATGATACTCTTTCAAGTTCTGCTTTTTTCCAAAACTATAAAAGTCCCATGCTTCATTAAACGCTGTATAAATGTCTTTTTCTTTTCTGCTTTCAACCTCCGAAACACTTTGTAGCTTTAGCTTATTAAGTAGCTTTTTAAATTCCTTATTATAAGCGATGCTTTTTCTCCCTGTCGAAAATTTTGAAAACTCTCTTTCAAATAGTTTCAATTCTCTATATCCGAAGAAACAATAAAAAAACTCATTTCTATAGGTTGCAATATACTCACATATATTAAACTGTGGAAAACGGTTGTTTCCTGTAAGCATACAGTAATTGGGCTTGTCAAAATCGGAGCAAATAACATAGTTCAATTCTTTATTATAATAGGCTATTACAATTCCTTTGAGATATGGATAACTTTGAAAATAAGTTCATCAACACAATCTGTATATCTGCCCTACTGTATTAGCTGATTTTTCAGCTCCACAAGGCTATGTAATAAAATGCTTCGCTCATTGCTATCCACATACAAATGATTTTTCTTTTCTCTCATATATTACCATCCTTTTTTATTTTCATTATATAAGCAGACAGCAGTATCTTCAAATGTACAGGGATTATATAACACCAGAAAAAAGCTCTTTGAACGAGTAACTTTTACCTTTTCAATTAGCAGACTTTTTATCATGATTTTTGCTACAATTAGCAGGAAAGGCATTTTGATTAGCAAAAACCGCTTCTGCTAATCGCACATTGCTATGAGTTCAAATTTATTTGGAAAATGAGAAACGCCGAAAACCTTGAAAAATCAATGTTTTCGGCGATGTTTTCAGCGTCGCTAAGAGGATTTGAACCTCCGGCCTACCGCTTAGGAGGCGGTCGCTCTATCCAGCTGAGCTATAGCGACAATTTAAAGACCTATTATATTTTAATTGTTTTTTATAGATTTGTCAATATCTTTTTTACATTTGATAGTGAATTTTTCCTTGTAGCCATACAATACCTTTAAACCTCCGCCCAACTGCAGGCTCCCCAAATAAATCTTCTTCATTGATACAGACATCAAATACAAGGTTATTGCTATTTAAGGTCAAAACGTACAGCCTTTCATCGGTCCTTCTATTTTCTATTTTGTAATAATCCAAAATTTCTCCCAAAATAGAATAATGGTCGCTTTCAATTCCATAGGGCATAAAATAAGTATCCACAATAGAGAGGATATCTTCTGTCATAATCCTTCTAGAAATCATGGAATATGTATCAATATCCTCCAATGTTAGGCTTTCCATTGCTTCTTCATCGCCATCCCGCGCGGCAGCCATCAAATGGTTCCTGTTATTATTATATTTTTCCCCACTTTTAATCTGATTTTCATTTTTAAAAACTGGGAGGATTATTTTCCCTTTAACAGACAATGCTGACAAAGTGGTGTTCATAACTATCCTCTTTGCATTTTTTGTCCTGCATTCCTGAAGATATTCCAAAACATTTTGTAAATGGAAAATTAGGGTGACTCCTATCCTCATTTCATCGCAAACGCCTGCATAGGCTTCCCTATCCGACCTTTTTTCTATCTCAATCCGTTCCTCTGTAGTAATCCCGCTTCCAACAAAATACGGAAAATAATATTCTATATGAAATTCATCATTCCCAACATAAAATCCACGGACAGCAATTCCAATAAATTCCCCAAACTCTTTACTCAGTTCTGCAAATACATTTCCCTGGCTGTCTTCTGTGATAATTTTCTTATCTGGATGATCAATAATATCTTCTATCAGCAAATCAATTTCATTCTTATTTTTTAGATTTTTAAAACCAATACTTCTCAAATAATTATGCATGTCTTCCCCTCCCTCCTTTTTTACCATCCTTAAGCTATTATATAATAATAATTTCTGTTTTGCAATTTGTTTCTATGAAATAATGCTGGTTATTTTCGGCGCTTGGTCACTGTTTAAATTTTCTGTTATTATATTATTTCTACCTGCTTCATTTGTATACAAAATAACGGGCGCCTTTGCATTTTCTGTTTGGGAAATCACAACAGCCTTCTTACCATCTTCTGTCTTGACATATGTGCCTGCAGGATAAATGCCAATTTTCTTTTCCAGTATCTTTTCCATCCTGCTTTCGTATTTTTCCTTATCCGAAATAATTTCAAAAGCATCACAAATTGTTTTCTTCTTGCACTCCATACCAGAAACCGCACAATCAAAGGCATCACAAATTTGTATCATACGGCATTCTTTCTGACTATTCCTCTGCCTAAGGGGATATCCGCTCCCATCCATTCGTTCATGATGGGAAAGAACCATTAATTTTGCAATCTCAGGCACCCACTCCTCTTTTTCCAAAGCTGAATACCCTAAAATTGTATGTTTTTTTAATTCATACTCTTTGGAAGGAGACAATGTTTTAAAATTGCAGTTCTGGAAATCGGCATCAATATACCGATATCCCAAATCATGGAGTAGGCAGCCCAGAACTGCATGTTCCATCCGTTTCCTAGAAAATCCATATTCCTTCCCTAATATCATCACAAGTATTGTAATAAAAATTGTATGCTCATACATATCAGGGGTTCTGTTCCATACATCTAATGCACGTTTTTCCTTTGTTGCCTCAAATACTTTTACCAGTTCCCTTCCCAAGTTTGCTAATTTTTTTAAACTGGTATTTTCGTGATATATATGATGGGATAATATTTCTTTCAAGTCGTTTTCAAATTCAAGGAATACTTTTTGCTCAAAGAAAAAGTTTGCCTTCTCATATTTTTCAAAAGGATCCTCAATAAATATTTTCCTTACATTTAGCGCGGCTAAGGATTCCTTATAGCTCACTTTTAAAACTGTGCCAATCTCAAGAATAATGCTTCCATTTTCTAAGCACACAGGCTTTGCCAAAACTTCATTCCCTGTTAATTCAGATACTTTGTATTCTCTCATTTATTGTACCCCTGATATCTTCCGCCCTATTCAAGGCAACGACTTGAATTGAGGAATTAATACCCCTAATCTTCTGTCGGTATAATTGACTTCTTTATCCCCATAGCAATATCTAATGCTTCTTTTTCCTCATCCGCAAGTACAATAATGGAATTTCCACTTACTATTTCTTTGATGTAAGTATAACATCCCTCTCTGCTATGCACTGCATTTATAATAAACCCATCGTTTTTGTGGTCCAGCAATGCCAGAGAGAAACTTAATTTTCCACCCATTTCGTGAAAAGCATCGTATTTCACCATCCCAACTTTTTGGAATGTAAATTTTAAACTATTAAAGATTTTTTCAATATTTTCCCGGTTCTCACTTTCGGAAATCAGAAGCTCGTCCACCTGCTGAATTCTCTTTACTAATGTATCTTCCAAAGATTCAGCATTTTTACCCATCATAAACGCTTCATACTTTTTCCTTAGCCTTCCTGTCTTTGCAATATTCACAATCAACAGGATAAATAATATTAGCATTATCGCGGCCATAACTGTAAAAGTCAGTAAAAAATCATCTACTGTAAAATATAAGCCTATCAAATCTGACTTCATAAACCTTACACCTACCCTTCAAAGTGAACTGCTTGCATATTCCTTTGAAGCACAAACACAACCCTCCAAAAAATCTGTGTTTGCAATTGTCCTTTCTTCTTTATTAAATTATCTATTGCCCAATAACAAATGTAACATATCAAATATAATCAATGGATTGATTGAAATAAATCTATAATCCTTTCCAATTCATCGCTGGAATAATACTCAATTTCAATTTTCCCTTTCTTATTTCCCTTATAATGGATCGCAACTTTGGTTCCCATAATTGCCTTTAATTTTTCTTCCATATCCTCATAAAACACTGACATTTTATCATTTTGCGTTTTTGGAAGCTCTGGCTTCTGGCTTTGTATCTTCTTCACAAGCTTCTCTGTTTCCCTTACGCTTAATTTCTCATCAAATATCTGCTGTGCAAGATTATATTGCTTGTCATTATCTGGGATCGCAAGCAATGCCCTAGCATGGCCAGTAGTAAGTAAATCATCCACTACCATTTGTTGTACCCTGTCATCTAATTTTAAAAGGCGCATAGAATTCGTGACCGCCGTTCTGGACTTTGAGACGCGTTCTGCCACTTCGTCCTGTTTTAAATGGAATTCCTCTAATAATCTTTTAAAAGCCATAGCTTCTTCAATCGGATTCAGATTCTCTCTTTGTATATTTTCAATAAGGGATATTTCCACTGTTTCCCGATCAGACAATTCTTTTATAATTACAGGGATTTCTTTCAGCCCTGCCATTTTTGCAGCCCTCCATCTTCTTTCTCCAGCTATAATTTCAAAATAGTCTTTTTTATCCTGCACCAGCAATGGCTGTAGAATTCCGTACTGCTTTAAGGATTCCGATAATTCCAGCAATGAGTCCTCATCAAATTTTTTTCTTGGCTGCTCCCTATTTGGTTCAACTTTTGTAATTTTTACAAAGGTAACTTCTTTATCTGGCTCCGGTTTTCTTGTCGCTTCTACGTTTTCAATGGCTCCAACCTTATTTGCGATAAGGCTATCCAAACCCTTTCCTAATCCACCTCTTTTTGCTGATGCCATCTTTACAATTCCTCTCTTTCTATAACTTCTTTCGCCAACAAGCGGTAACTTTCTGCACCAGTAGACTTTGCATCATATAAATTTATAGGCAATCCATGGCTTGGGGCTTCTGCCAACCGTATATTCCTTGGAATAATTGTTTTGTATATATTTGTGGTCAAATTACTTTTTACATTTTCCACAACTTGTAAAGATAAATTTGTTCTTGCATCATACATGGTAAATACCACACCTTCCATTTGAAGGGTCGGATTTAACCTTTTCTGCACCAAATTAATAGTATATATTAATTGGCTCAATCCTTCCAATGCGTAATACTCGCATTGAATTGGAACTAAAATTGTATCTGCGGTAGTCATTGCATTTACAGTCAACATGCTTAAAGAAGGAGGACAGTCAATAATAATAAAATCAAAATCTTCTTTTATGTAGTCTACTGCATTTTTTAACACATACTCTTTCTCATCAATACCTAATAACTCAATTTCTGCTCCAGAAAGGTTTACATTAGATGGCAATAGAAAAAGATTTTCAATTTCTGTCTGAACCATACTCTCCCTAATTGTACACTCGTCCAGCATAAGTTCATAGACCGTATATTTCAATTCATCTTTTTCCACGCCAAGTCCGCTTGTTGTATTTCCTTGAGGATCCATATCAATGGTTAAGACCTTTTTACCTTCTTCCACAAGACAGGCAGATAAATTTATTGCTGTAGTTGTTTTGCCTACTCCGCCTTTCTGATTGGCTATAGCGATAATTCTTCCCATATTTTTTTCCTTTCCTCTCCATGTTGAGTTCATTATAGCACCTTTTTTTCCCTATTACTATAGTAAATATGCAACAAAATGTTTCACGTGAAACATTATTTTCTTTCAATAGAAAGTGTCATGTTTCACGTGAAACATTATTTTATGTTCAAAAAACAGTGTTATGTTTCACACAAATCCTATATATATATTGGCATTGCAAGGTTTCTTAAATTTAATATAGTCACAGATCTTTCATCTATTTTAACAGATCTTATAACAATGTTTTATGTATCTATAAGTAGTCATTGTTACAAGGCTTTATCGTATAATAGAAAAATTATATATACTCTTAATATTTAAATTAATTCAAAATAATAATATATTATGGTATGAGCATAGTGCCATACTGCTTCTAACATCCTAATACTTATAAGAAATCCAAAAAAACTTTCTATCCGATAGTCAAAACAGCACTAAAACTAAAAGCGTGTAATTTTTTCGCATCATTAATTTAGAGTTGAACCCTCATGACTGTCACTAAATATCCGCGTAAATTTTAGATGTCTGATTGTTGTCTATAAGAGTCAAATACCTCGCAGCAAACTACGGGGCATAACTTAGCTTGTTCTTTTGGCTCCAAGGGGCGGAGTATTTGGTCTGCACTCCATTTCGGTCGGCGCTGAACGTCTGCTGCCGGCACACAGCGCCTCACGCGGCATTCACCAAATATCCGCGCGAGGCGGCTGCTTGGCTCATTGCTCGCGGGAATAAAAAATAGCCAAGATCTATCCTATTAAAATAAAATAAGAGGAATGTTTCACGTGAAACATTCCCCTTATTTCAATCTTTCTTAAAATACATTTACAATTTTATTACGAATGGAAAATACTGCCGCCTGAGTCCGGTCTGTCACCTCTATTTTTTTAAAGATACTGGAAATATGGTTCTTTACAGTTCTCTCACTAATACTTAGTCTTTCTCCTATTTCTTTATTATATAAACCAATAGATAATAATTTTAATACTTCTAATTCTCTTTTCGTCAATGCTTTGATTTTTATTTTTTCAATATCCCTTTCAATCATCTTTGAATTCAACAAGGGGATCATACTTGGTTGTATATATGTCTCTCCATTGATTACACGGAAGATAGCCCTTTTCAATTCTGTTGAATCCGACTCTTTTAATAAATATCCATTTATTCCAATCTCTACTGCTCTCATTAAAAACTCAATCTCATTATGGACTGTCAATATAATAACTTTTACATTTACATTGTCTTCTTTTAATTTTTCTAAAACCTCCAATCCATTCATATTTGGCATGTTGATGTCTAACAACAATACTTGAGGAAGAATTTCCTGCAGGAGATCCAAACATTCCACTCCATCACTAGCTTCTCCTATTACTTCCACATCACCATCCAGTTCCAGCAATTGCCTTAACCCTTCCCGTACCATAGAATGATCATCTACAATTACAACCTTCGCTGACATTACGCATCCTCCTTATCAATTGGTACTTTCACAAATATCCTGGTTCCCTTCCCCGGCTCAGAATTCACATCTAATCTCCCAGAGAAAAGATAGACACGCTCTCGCATCACTGATATTCCAAATCCTGAACCTTCCTCTCCTTTCAAATTTTGAATATCATTTATAGTAAACCCTACTCCGTCATCCTCAATTAAAATTTCAACATCATCTTCCGAATACTCTACTTGTATTAATACATTTTTTGCCTTCGCATGGTTTAAAATATTATTACAGGCTTCTTGGACTACACGGAAAATATTTAGGGATATCATTGGAGAAATATTTATGGGTTCACCTAATGTTTCATAAGAAACATTCAAAATTTCATTTTTTTTAATTTTTGAAACTTCTTTTTCAATCATATTATCTAATGTAATATCATCCAATGACATTGGCCTTAAGTTATAAATAATATACCTCATGTCTTGAATAATATCCCTCACATTTTTTGAAATAGCAAGAAGTTCCAATTTACATCGAACAGAATCTACATCTATAAGTTTTGTACTAATCTCTATTTTATGAATCATATTGGTAAGGCTTTGTATTACAGAATCATGCAAATTCCTTGCCACACGCTGACGTTCCATTTCCTGGATCTCAAATATTTTTCTTTGGTTTACCTTTTTCTTTTTCTTAACAGCTTCTTCTTTCAAAGATGATTTCACATGTTCTCGTGCATCTTTCAGCACTACTTCCAATTCATCTAAATGGACATCTACCTTTGAAATTTCTTCCTGTAAGTCATTAATTTCTAACTCAATTATTTTTTGGTCATTTAATAAAGCCTCAATTTTTAAATGGCTCTCCTGGTCTAATGCACGTGGGGAAAATGATTCAAAATTTTCATCTAATGAGCTTTCCAAAGCTTGAATAAATTTATTGTTATCATGGATAAGAATCTCTTTTCGATACAATTCCCTTTCCAAATTTAATTTCTGCTCATACATCTCATGATGTAATCTTTTTAAATAATCTACTACCATAACCTTACCTTTAAGAACATACGTTTCATAATTTACCATTTTCACATTCTGACACATTTTATCAATGTAAAAAATGATTTATTTGAGTATCAAAAAATTAATGGTAATCATATTTATTTTATATCAAAATGTCATATATGAAAAGAGACTTTTTTAATTTTTTATTTTTTTCCTATATTTTGTTTGTATATCCAGACTATTTCGTCTATAATAGTAATAGAAATGTAACTGTAAATTTAAAACAGTTATTGGATAAACCATGGAAGGGAGTCTGCTGTAATGAAAAAACAGGTTCGTAATTTTTTACTCTTAAGCACATTGACAACGATCAGCATTTACGGCATCAACAAAGCCATCAGTATTTCATCTACTCTAAAAAATTTATTAAAAACTGATAAAGGCAATTTTTTCAATTGGAGATATGGGAATGTCTTTTATACCAAACAGGGAAAAGGAAGCCCTGTTCTGCTTATCCATGATTTAAATTCTGCTGCGTCTTCATACGAATGGGAAAAAATATCAAAGCACCTTGCAAAACGCCACACTGTTTATAGCCTTGACCTATTGGGGTGTGGAAGGAGCAATAAGCCCAATATGACTTACAGCAATTATCTTTTTGTCCAATTAATTACTGATTTCACCAAAACTATTATTGGGGCAAAACCAGATATTATTGCCACTGGCGATTCCACTTCTTTTGCACTCATGGCTTGCAATATGGAACCAGATCATTTCAAGAAAATAATAATTATTAACCCAGCCCCATTAGAAGAATTAAGCAAAACTCCGAATAAACGGAAGAATACGCTTAAGTTCTTTATAGACCTTCCTATATTCGGCACATTGATTTATAACCTGGCATACACATCAAGAAGCATACGCCGGACATTTTATAAAAACTATTATTACAAGAGCCACTTAGTTCCTAGCAAAGTGATAGATACTTATTATGAGGCAGCACATACAGAAAATGGGCAGGGAAAATATTTGCTGTCAAGCATCAAATCACATTATACCAATATAAATATTATCCATGCGCTGAAAAAAATTAATAACAGCATTTATTTAATTGGAAGTAAAGGGAACCCAAACATTGAAGAAACCATTCACTCATATATTTCCTACAATCCGTCCATTGAAGCTTCTTATTTGCAAGAATCTAAATATCTGCCTCAGCTTGAAGTTCCAGATAAACTTTTGGAAATTCTAAATTTGTACCTGCACAGTTAAGGCGCAGAATATAAAAGAAACGCCTTACCTATTAGAAGTGTAGCCCTGTAAGAGAAAAATTTTTTACTACAAACAATGCTGCCTGCAATTTTTTATTAATTGCAGGCAGCTTATAAATTATATATATTTAATAACTTAATGGATTGGGTCTCTCGAAGGCGTGCCAGCCTTTCTTGGATAGAAGTTTGGCGTGCTTTTTTTCTTTTCAATTTTAACAAAAGACCTGGAAATATCGGTTCCAGCTAAAGTAAATTTCTCTACCTCCACTCCCTTCCCTCCAAGAACCGCAATTGCTTTTTTTGCAGCTTTTACTTCTTCCTCAATTTCACCAGATTTATAGGAAATAAAATATCCTCCTATTTTTACAAAAGGAATACAGTATTCGCTTAAGGAAGATAAATTTGCCACAGCCCTGGATACACAGAGGTCAAACTTTTCCCTGTATTCTGCTTTTATTGCTAACTCTTCTGCCCTGCCATGCACTGCAGTAATTCCAGATAACCCAAGTTTCTCAATCACTTCTTTCAAAAATTGGATACGTTTATTTAGAGAGTCTACCAACACGAGTTCCAATTCTGGAAATACAATCTTTAAGGGTATGCCGGGAAATCCTGCCCCAGTGCCTAAATCTAACACCTTCAAGCTCTGCCTTAGATTAATATTCCTTACCAGGCTTAATGAATCTAAAAAATGTTTTTCCAACACATCGTCAAATTCTGTAATTGCTGTCAAATTCATAACTTTATTTTTTTCAATAAGCATTTCATAAAATATCAATAATTTCTCTATTTCTGACGGAGAACAGGATATTCCCATCTGCTCCATCCCAGAATAAAGTTTTTCTAAGTGATACTGACCCAATGTATGGTTTGTTACGCTATATTCTTGACCTAACATAATATCTTCCTTTTCTTCTAAACCCTACGGTACATTTGTTCTAAATATATCAGCAGAACAGAAATATCTGCTGGCGACACACCGGAAATTCTGGAAGCCTGCCCTACATTGATTGGCTGGTATAGATTTAATTTTTGCCTTGCTTCAATCCTCAGGCTTTTCACTTGCCCGTAATCAAAATTTTCTGGCAGTTTCTTTTTTTCTAATTTTTTAAATTCCTTTACCTGCTTTACCTGTCTCTTGATATATCCATCATATTTTATATTGATGTTTACCTGCTCTGCCACATCGTGTGGAAGCGGTTCCCTGTCCAGATCAATTTCTGCCAAAGCCTCATAGGATAGCTCGGGCCTCCGTATTAATTCTGCAAGGGTGGTTCCAGTCTTTAATGGCGCGGTATGGTATTGCTCCAAAAGATTTTGAACTGCAGCATTGGCTCCTATCTTCACATGTTGGACCCTATCCACTTCTTTCTGAATTAATTGCTCTTTTTCCACAACCCAATTATATCTTTCCTGATTTATTAATCCAATTCGATACCCTATTTTAGAAAGGCGCAAATCAGCATTATCTTGCCTTAAAAGTAAACGGTACTCTGCCCTTGAAGTCATCATGCGGTAAGGCTCATGGTTCTCTTTTGTCACAAGGTCGTCAATCAAAACGCCAATATAAGAAGTAGATCGGTCCAAGATTAAGGGTTCCTTTCCACTCAAATACATAGCAGCATTAATGCCCGCCACCAATCCTTGGGCTGCCGCTTCCTCATAACCTGAACTCCCATTAAACTGCCCTCCTGAAAAAAGCCCTTTTATATTTTTAAATTCCAAAGAAGGGGAAAGCTGCCTTGGATTGATACAGTCATATTCAATCGCATAGGCATTCCGGACAATCTTCACATGCTCTAACCCTGCAACGCTGCGGTACATACGGTACTGCACATCCTCTGGCAAAGAACTGGACATACCGCCCACATACATTTCATTTGTATACAGCCCTTCCGGCTCAATAAATACCTGATGGCGTTCCTTATCAGCAAATTTAACAACTTTGTCTTCAATAGATGGGCAGTACCTTGGGCCCGTCCCCTCAATCATTCCAGAATAAAGTGGGGAACGGTCCAAGTTCTCCCGGATAATTTCATGGGTAGCCCCATTGGTGTATGTCAGCCAGCAAGAGGCTTGGTCAATTTGAACATCTTCTGGGTTGGTTGTAAAAGAAAAAGGCACCACCCTCTCGTCCCCCTTTTGCTCCTGCATTTTGTTAAAATCAATGGAACGCCTGTCAACCCTTGCAGGGGTTCCAGTTTTAAAACGATATAACTCTATGCCATGTTCTTTTAAAGACTCCGATAAAAAATTCGCTGACTGCAAACCATTAGGTCCAGTATTGTGGACAACATCCCCATACAGGCATCTGGACTTCAAATAAGTGCCAGTGCAAAGCACTACTGCTTTGCTATAATAAACTGCACCAGAAAATGTCTTTACCCCTTTTACTGCCCCATCTTCTACTATTAATTCAGTTACTTCTGCCTGACGGACAACTAAACCTTCTGTATTTTCCAAAGTCATACGCATCCTGCGGCTGTATTCTGATTTATCTGCTTGCGCTCGAAGGGAATGGACTGCCGGCCCTTTGGAAACATTCAACATTTTTGACTGAATAAATGTCTTATCTATATTAATGCCCATCTGTCCCCCAAGGGCGTCAATTTCCCGTACCAAATGCCCTTTGGAAGTCCCCCCAATATTTGGGTTGCAAGGCATCAATGCAATGCTATCCACACTGACCGTAAACACAATAGTAGAAAAACCAAGCCTTGCGCAGGCAAGCGCCGCCTCGCATCCAGCATGGCCCGCCCCTACCACGCATACGTCGTATTTTTCTGTAACATGCGGCATAACATTCTCCTTTCTCTCAGCATATATCATTTTATCTATGTTCCACAAGTAAAACCAACCTTATTTCCCCAGGCAAAACTTTGAAAAAATTTCATTTACCAAATCTTCCCCTACTGTCTCGCCTGTAATCTTGCCCAAAGCATTGCATGCTTCAATAAGGTCGATAGAATAAAAATCCTCAGGCATCCCATCGGAAATACTATCCTTTACCATGGAAAGGCTGTCTATCGCACTCAAAAGGGCAGATTTCTGCCTTACATTTGTAATGAATACTTGGTCATTAAAAGAAACTTCCCCTTCAAAAAACATTTCTTTTATTTGCCTGCTTAATTCATCTATGCCTGTCCCCTCTTTCGCCGAAACGGCAATCACTGGGCAAGCCATCCCCTTCTCATTTATAATACTTCGGATTTTTCCCTCTGTCGTTACCTGTACCAAATCACATTTATTTAATAAAAAAATTACATTCTTATTCCCTAAAAGGCTTAAGACCTCTTTGTCATCCCTATCAAACTCTGTGGAAGCGTCTACCACAAAAACCACTAAATCTGCACGGTCTAAAGAATTCCTGGCCTTCTCTATGCCGATTTTTTCTACTGCATCCTGAGCCTCATGGATTCCTGCAGTATCTATCAGATTTAAAGTAATCCCATCCAAATTTACCTGGCCTTCTAAAATATCCCGGGTAGTCCCAGCAACTTCTGTGACAATAGCGCGCTCTTTCCCTATCAATACATTCATAAGGGAAGATTTCCCTGCATTTGGCTTCCCTGTAATCACTGTATGGATCCCCTCTTTCAATAACTCGCCGTTTTCAGAGGAGCGAATTAAATTTTCCAGTTCCAAAGACAGTGAATCTACTGCATCCATTAACTGCCCTCCATACCCATCAAGCGAAATATGTTCTGGGTCATCCAGTGCAGACTCTATAAAAGCAATTTCATGTAAAATTATTTTCCGTGCTTCTTTGACTTTTTCCTTAATGCTTCCCTGAAGCTGGTGGACAGAAGATTCCAATGCAAAATCATTTTTTGCATTAATTAAGTCCGCCACAGATTCAGCCTGTGATAAATCAATCCGTCCATTTAAAAACGCACGTTTTGTAAATTCACCTGGTTGTGCGGGCCTTGCTCCATATTTTATCACAGTTTCCAGAATGCGCCGCATAACCAATGTACCGCCATGGCAATCAATCTCCACAGTATCTTCCATTGTATAACTGTTTGGCGCTTTGAAAATTAACACCACCACTTCATCTATCACTTTTTCCCCATCACAAATATAACCATAGTGTATGGTATGGCTCTTGGCTTCTGATAATTTTTTCTTACTTTTTTTGGAACGGTAAATTTTATCTATAATCTGAAAGGACTGCTCCCCACTGATACGCACAATCCCAATTCCAGAATTTGTCATAGCAGTGGCAATAGCTGCAATCGTGTCTGTTTCCATACTATTTCCCTCTATCTATATTCTTCTTCTAAATGACTGAAAGGCTTTCTCAATAAAAAATACATTTTGAGAAAGCCTTCTTATGGAGCATATTCGTGTGCTGGCCACCTGTAAACGTAACACACCCGTCCTATTATAATATAGGACACAATGCCTAACTATTATATCTTTTCAGAGTTACTACCACATGCCTGTAAGGTTCTTCGCCCTCACTGTGGGTATTTACATAACGGTCGTTTTGTAATGCTGAATGGATGACGCGCCTCTCAAATGGATTCATGGGTTCCAGTGAAACTGGGCGTTTCGTCCTCTTTACTTTGTAAGCGATATTCTTTGCAAGATTTTCCAAAGTTTCCCTTCTCCTCTTACGGTAATCCTCTGTATCAATCTTCACCTTAACAAATTCACTTACTTGTTTCCCAACTGCAAGGTTAGTTAGATATTGTAATGAGTCTAAGGTTTGTCCTCGTTTCCCAATTAGGACGCCCATCTCTGCTCCTTTTAACTCTACATCAACATTCTTGCCATCTTCGCTTTTATTAATAAAAATCTCCACATCCATATCCATTGCCAAAAACACGCTATGAAGAAAATCATATACATAATCTTCTATCTCAGATTTCTTGCGTACTTTAATTACCGCTGGCCTGCTCCCGATCCCAAGAAAACCGGAACTTCCCTTTTCGACCACTTCGTATTCAATCTTATCGCTGGTAGTACCAAGTTTTACAAGGCTTTCTGTGATAGCGTCATCTACGGTTTTTGCTGATACTTCAATAAAATCCATTCAAATTCCCCCTGTTACATCACTTGTTGTTGCGTTCGTTAAACTCTTTTACCATGTTTGCCTTTTCCAAAAGGCTGCCTTTTCTGGCATTTCTTGCATATTCCTCCGTCTTGCGAATTTTCTCTTCTTTTTCCGCAGTACTAACAGGCTCTGCAATTTTCCTGGTGTTGATTCTAGCAGCATTTGCTATTTGCTTCTCGTAGATACCCTGTTTTTCCTTCTTTTTCTTAGCCTTCTCCTTATTTTTTTCAATAATGGCTTCCAAATCCAGGTTCTTCATATATTTATTTAAGAAGAACTGCTGAATGCATCGAATGGCGGAACCTGCAATCCAATAAATGCCCAGCCCGACCGGAACAGAAAATACCATAACCAAAGAAAATAATGGCATAACCGTGTTCATAGTCTTCATTTGTTTCGCTAAGGCGTCATTGTCCCCAGTTGCAGCATTACTTGCATTCGACATCAGCTTAATGCTTATTACCTGAGAAGCATAGGAAGCCAATGGAATTAAAATAGCCCCAAAAATTAAAACAAAATCCTTCGTACCCCATCCAGTCCCCATCAAATTCATTGGGGAATTGGCAATATTAATACCAAAAAAATCATTAAAATGCGCCACAGCCGCTTCTGTAGAACTGATAATATCTGTCAATCCTGAAAAGCTGTCTTTTAAAGTCTCCCAACCCTGCTCCGGCAATGCGTAAAGTACGTCAATCATAGAATTTGCCGTAGTTGTGGCAGTTTCGTAATTTAACTTCACAGGGCCTACCCCTGCCTCTTTCAGGAAAGAAGACATAATTTTCTGATACCCATCAACGCCCATTATTTTTTCTACCAATGGGGTATATACATCTTTCACACTGCTGACATATGCAGGCACATTACGGATAACCTGATACATAGCAAGCAAAATAGGGAGGTTAATCAACATTTGCAAGCAGCTTCCCATGGTAGAAACGCCATATTTCTGGTATACCATCTGGGTCTCTTCGTTCATCTTCTGTACAGACGCCTGGTCTTTTTTATTTTTGTACTTTTCCCTGATTGCATTAATTTCCGGACTCATTTCCTGTTGGAGCCTGGAAAATTTCTGCTGTTTATAGGTCAACGGCATCATTAAAAGATAAATGATGAATGTGAACAGAATAATACATAACGCAATATTCTGTATGCCAAATACATTATTTAAAAACATATACAGGCCATTCATAATGTAACCAATTATCTTCGCAATTGGACCCAAAATTGAACCAGAATATTGGGTCAAAATTATTTCTGTCAATATAGTAACCTCCTAAATTATGGAACTGGGTCATACCCGCCTTTTGAAAAAGGATTGCACCTTATAATCCTCCAGGCAGCCAAAAGCGACCCTTTCAATGCTCCATGTTTCTGAATAGCCTCAAGCCCATAAGCGGAACAAGTAGGGTAATAAGGGCATTTTGTTGTCTTAAAGGGTGACATATATTTTCTATATAGGTTAATTAAGGCAATTAACAATTGTTTCAAAATATTCCATCTTCTTTTCTTAAAATATGATGAAGGCCCCCAAGATGCAGCAAAGCTTTTTCTGTTTCATGGTAAGTGATGTCCTTTGCTGCCACCCTTACGATAACCACAATATCCAAACCACTCCTGAACCTTTCTTCCTGTAATCTATAGGCCTCCCGTACTAACCTGGTAATATGATGTCTTATAACACTGTTCCCTACTTTTTTACTGGCTGATATTCCTAACCTATTTGTCTCCATACAATTTTCCAGAACATACATGACAAAAAAACGGTTTGCATAAGATTTCCCATGTTTATATACATTCTGGAAATAACTGTTCTTTTTCAATGATTCTGAAAATTTCATACTAATATTGCTGCTCCTCTGGTACTTTTCAAAAGTTAAGAAGAAAGACCACAATTGCTGTGGCCTAAGCTGACAATCTCTTTCTTCCTTTTAATCTTCTTGCGGCTAAAACTCTTCTTCCACCTTTTGTACTCATCCTTTTCCTAAATCCATGGACTTTTTTCCTGGATCTTTTTTTAGGCTGATATGTCATCTTCACGGGTCATCCACCTCCTCTGTGTTAAAAACATCATGTCTCATTATATCAAAAAATCTCCTTTAGTCAAGCTATTTTACCATATTTATTGGGAAAATGCAATTGTTGATACTTTTTTTATGAAAATTTTGAAAAATTTTATTTTCAACACTATTCACACCTTAACAATCGGAGATATACACAACACATTATAATAAGGTAGAAATAAAACTTATCCACAAGTTTTCCACATTTTCCACATTGAAAAAAGTTATCCATATTTTGTGGATAACTTGTGGAAAACTTTTTGACAGTTTGTGCATATTTTTCCATTTCTATTCATTTTCCTTATAAAATAAGTTTTTCCCCCGTGTAGATAAGTTTATAACGTTTTAACAATCCCCTATACCTGTATAAAATTTTAATTGATTATTTGGGCGATTTACGTTATTATAGAATGTGGAAGACTATGAATTTAAAAAGAGGAATTTTGGAGAACAATATGGAGCTAATTTTAGAAAAATGGGAAGAAATTCTTAGAACTGTAAAGGAAGAGCATGAACTTACAGATATTTCCTTTAATGCCTGGCTGAAACCATTAAGTGTTTGCAATATTGAAGGCTCAAAACTTTATATTCTTGTTCCATCGGAACAAATGGGAATCAACTATATTACAAAAAAGTATAAACTTCCTATTAAAGTAGCCATTGCGGAGATTACAGGGATTGACTATGAAATAGAATTTATCCTGCCGGAACAAGTTGATAAATTCAAATCTTTTAAAAGCAAAGCTTCTGGTTTTGCTTCCGGCACTGAAAAAAGTAATCTTAACCCCAACTATACCTTTGAATCATTCGTAGTTGGCAACAATAATAAATTCGCCCATGCTGCAAGCCTCGCCGTAGCAGAATCTCCAGGAGAAGTTTATAACCCTCTCTATATCTATGGAGGCCCGGGGCTTGGCAAAACCCACCTAATGCAATCCATTGGGCATTTTATTTTACAGCAGCAGCCTGAGAAAAAAGTAATCTATGTAACTTCAGAGGAATTTACCAATGAAGTGATTGACTCTATCCGTAACGGGAATGCCTCAGCAATGACTAAATTACGGGATAAATACCGTACCGTGGACGTACTGATGGTCGATGACGTGCAATTTATTATTGGCAAAGAAAGCACGCAGGAAGAATTCTTCCATACATTCAACGTCCTGCATTCTGCCAGGAAACAAATTATCCTATCTTCCGATAAGCCTCCAAAAGAAATGGAGACATTGGAAGAACGCATCCGTTCCCGGTTTGAATGGGGCTTGTTGGCAGACATCGGGTACCCAGATTACGAAACACGAATGGCTATTTTAAGAAGGAAAGAAGAAATAGACGGATTTCATCTCGACGATGAAGTTCTTGATTATATTGCAATTAACATTAAATCAAATATCCGGGAATTAGAAGGCGCCTTAAACAAACTAATTGCCTTCTCAAACCTAGAGCATACGGAAATCACCATGGACATCGCAGTCCATGAGCTGCAGAATATTATTTCCCCAGACAAGCCTAAAGAAATAACGCCTCAGCTTGTCATAGAGATTGTTGCAGAGCATTTCAATATATCAACAGACCAGATGATCTCAAAAAACCGCAGCAGCGAAATAGCAAAGCCAAGGCAAATTGCTATGTACCTATGCAAAAATATGACATCGGCCCAATTAGAGACAATCGGCGCCCTTTTAGGGGGCAGGGACCATTCCACTATTATTCACGGAATCAAGAAAATAACGGAAGAATACAAGAAAGATGAGAATTTCCATCATATGATTGAGACAATTAAGAAAAAGATTAACCCAAATTAATCACTTTTTCAAAGGCATCTAACATTTGTGGATAACTTTCCGGGAAATCTGTTGAAACAGAAGGATAACGTGCATATCCATCCACTTAAGCTACCATGCCGTTGAAACCTTATTTTTTTGACGTTATTTTTATTCACAGCATGTCCATACCATTTCAAGGTGGAATACACAAGGTTGAAAGAATAAAAAAAACCTTGTACACCCCTAAACTTCAAGCCTCAGGCTTTTATGCACATATACACAACCCCTATGACGATTAAGACGAATCTCTTAATATAAATTTATCTTTAAGTTCAGGAAGGAGTTATTCACAATATGAAAATTATCTGCCCCAAGCCAAACTTATTACATGGAGTAAATACAGTATTAAAAGCAGTGCCTTCCAGGACAACTATGGCTATCCTGGAATGTATCTTAATAGATGCTTCTACAAATGAAATTAAATTAACAGCAAATGACATGGAATTAGGCATCGAGACAATTATTGAAGGTGAAATTATTGAACGCGGCGTAATAGCATTAGATGCAAAAATATTTTCTGATATTGTCAGAAGGTTTTCTGATAATGACGTCACCATTGAAACCGATGATTCCTTTAAGACAGCCATAACTTGTGAAAATGCAAAATACGACATTATTGGTAAATCAGGAGAAGATTTTTCTTACCTTCCCTATATAGAACGGAACCAGCCAATCGCCTTATCACAATTTACATTAAAGGAAGTTGTAAGGCAGACCATTTTTTCTATTTCAGATAACGACAACAATAAATTAATGACCGGAGAGTTATTTGAAGTAAATGAGAACCAGTTAAAAGTGGTTTCTTTAGATGGGCATCGCATCTCTATCCGAAATATTACGCTCAAGGACGCTTATGGGCATTATAAAGTGATTGTCCCTGGAAAAACGCTTCAGGAAATAAGTAAAATCCTATCTGGGGATATCAATGATTATGTAAATATGTTCTTTACCGATAACCATGTAGTCTTTGAATTTGATAAGACCACAGTAGTGTCCCGTTTAATTGAAGGGGAATATTTCAGGATTGAGCAAATGCTGTCTTCTGATTACGAAACAAAAATCAAAATAAATAAACGTGAGCTTTTGGACTGTATTGACAGGACTACGCCCCTTGTAAAAGAAGGGGACAAAAAGCCAATTATTATGAATATTCAAGATGGGAATATGGAGCTGAAAATCAATTCTTTTATTGGTTCCATGAAAGAAAATATAGGCATTCAAAAAAGTGGGAAGGATATCCTAATTGGCTTTAACCCTAAATTTTTTATTGACGCCTTGCGGGTGATTGATGAAGAGGAAATTACGCTTTATATGGTGAACCCCAAAGCCCCCTGCTTTATTAAAGACGACAATGAAACATTTATTTATTTGATCCTGCCAGTAAATTTCAATGCAGCGTCGAATTAAGCGTTTGAAGGGAAAGGAATAGGATGGTATGGAAGAATTAAAATTAAGGGATGATTATATCAAGCTTGGCCAGGCATTAAAGGCTGCTAACCTTGTGGAGTCAGGCGTTATGGCTAAAATTGTGGTGCAGGACGGCCTTGTGTCCGTAAATGGGGCTACAGAATTGCGGCGTGGCAAAAAACTGGTAGATGGAGATATTGTTTCTTTTCAGGGGGAGACAATTAAAATTGTGAAATGATTTTAAAATCCGTTGCCTTGAGCCATTTCCGAAATTACAGGGATTTATATCTGGAATTTGACCAAGGGACAAATATTCTATATGGGGACAATGCCCAGGGGAAGACAAACGTTTTAGAATCTGTGTATGTCAGTGGGACCACCAGGTCCCATAAAGGAAGCAAAGACAAGGAATTGATACAGTTTGGGCAAGAGGAAGCGCATATCCGTACAATGGTAGAAAGAAAAGGGAAGCCTTACCAGATAGATATGCACCTTAAGAAGAACCGCTCCAAAGGGATTGCCATTAATAAAATTCCAATCAGGAAGGCGTCCGAATTATTTGGCATCTTAAATATAGTGTTTTTTTCTCCAGAGGATTTGAATATTATAAAGAATGGCCCTTCGGAACGGAGGAGGTTTCTGGATTTTGAGTTATGTCAACTTGATAAAATATATATGTTCCATCTGACAAATTACAATAAAATTTTAAGTCAAAGGAATAAGCTTTTAAAAGATGTGAATTTCAGGCCGGAATTGAAAGACACCTTACCGGTTTGGGATGCGCAATTAGTAAGTTATGGAACAAAGATTATAGCTGCACGCAAAGAATTTATTACTCAGTTAAATGAAATTATATATGGGATGCATAAGAAAATCTCCGGCGGGAAGGAAGAGCTGTTAGTGAGCTATGAGCCGGATGTAGAAGAAGGGCAGTTGGAGGTGGAATTATTAAGGAATCAGGAAAAGGATTTGAAATTTGGCATGACATCTGTGGGTCCCCATAGGGATGATATGTGTTTTTTAATCCATGGAATAGACATCCGCAGGTTTGGTTCTCAGGGACAGCAGCGGAGCTGCGCGCTTTCTTTAAAACTCTCAGAGATAGAGCTGGTGAAGTCATCCATACAGGATACGCCTGTTTTGATTTTGGATGACGTGCTGTCAGAATTGGATAGCAGCCGCCAGAATTTTCTGTTAAACAGCATTCATGACATTCAGACAATTATTACATGCACGGGGCTTGATGAGTTTGTGAAAAACAGATTTGAGGTTAACAAAGTTTTTAAAGTGAAAAATGGAATGGTAAAAGCTGAGAACGGTTTTTAGGAATTGGAGGAATTAAATGGGTACAAGTACAAATACGAATGCGGAATACGGGGCAGACCAAATTCAAATCCTAGAAGGGCTGGAAGCTGTACGCAAAAGGCCTGGTATGTATATTGGAAGCACATCCCTGCGGGGGCTTCACCACCTGGTTTATGAGATTGTAGACAATTCGGTGGACGAGGCCCTGGCGGGGTATTGCGATACCATAGATGTTCGGATTATGGAAGGTGATATTATCCGGGTAACAGACAATGGCCGCGGCATTCCGGTAGGGATTAACCACAAAGCGGGGCTTCCTGCCGTAGAAGTCGTATTTACTGTGCTGCATGCTGGAGGGAAATTTGGCGGCGGGGGATACAAAGTATCTGGCGGGCTGCACGGAGTTGGGGCTTCTGTGGTGAATGCCCTTTCTAACTGGCTGGAGGTAGAGATTTTCCATGAGGGGAAAATTTATAAGCAGCGGTATGAGAGGGGGAACAGCAAGTACCCTCTGAAAGTAATTGGGGAATGTGAAACAGGAAAAACAGGCACCCAGGTTACTTTTTCTCCAGACGGCAGTATTTTTGAAGACACCATATTTGACTACGATACCTTAAAACAGCGTTTGCGGGAGATGGCTTTCCTAACAAAAGGGATTAAAATCCGCCTGATTGATGAAAGGGAAGGGATAGGGCAGGAAAAGGAATTTTATTATGAAGGCGGCATTAAAGAATTTGTCACTTACTTAAACCGCAGCAAGGAAGCGCTCTACGAAGATGTGATTTATTGTGAGGGCGAGAAGGATGGGGTTTATGTAGAGGTTGCAATGCAGCATAATGATTCCTATAATGACGCCACTTACAGTTTTGTAAATAATATCACCACGCCAGAAGGCGGGACGCATCTGGCAGGTTTTAGAAACGCATTAACAAAAACATTTAATTCCTATGCAAAAGCAAATAAGATTTTAAAAGATAATGATTCAGCCCTTTCTGGCGATGATATCAGGGAAGGGATGACTGCAATTATCAGCGTAAAGATACAGGAGCCGCAGTTTGAGGGGCAGACAAAACAAAAACTTGGCAACAGCGAGGCAAGGGGAGCCGTGGATAACGTGGTCAGCGAGCAGCTTACCTATTTCCTGGAACAGAACCCAGCGGTTGCAAAAACAATTTGTGAGAAGTCCTTGTTGGCGCAGCGCGCCAGGGAGGCTGCAAGGAAAGCAAGGGACTTGACCAGGAGGAAGACGGCATTGGAAAATACGTCCCTGCCAGGGAAATTGGCGGACTGTTCCGACAAAGACCCGAAAAATTGTGAGATATTTATTGTGGAGGGTGATTCTGCAGGCGGCTCTGCAAAGACGGCGCGCAGCCGTGCCACCCAGGCGATTTTGCCCTTACGCGGTAAGATTTTAAATGTGGAGAAGGCAAGGCTTGATAAAATTTATGGGAATGCGGAAATCAAAGCCATGATTACGGCGTTTGGCACCGGAATCCATGATGATTTTGATATTTCCAAACTGAGGTACCATAAAATTATTATTATGACGGACGCGGACGTGGACGGCGCCCATATCAGCACATTGATGCTAACGTTTATGTACCGTTTTATGCCAGAGCTAATCCGCCAGGGTTACGTGTACTTGGCGAAGCCGCCTTTATTTAAGATAGAGAAAAATAAAAAAATCTGGTACGCCTATGACGAACTGGAACTGGACAGTATTTTAAAAGAGATTGGGAGGGATGGGAACAATAAGATCCAACGTTACAAAGGGCTTGGGGAAATGGATGCAGAACAGTTGTGGGAGACTACTATGGATCCAGAAACTAGGATTTTGGAGCGGGTGACCATTAACGATGAGACTGCCTCAGAAATTGACTTGACATTTACAACCCTAATGGGGGATAAGGTAGAGCCAAGGCGTGAATTTATTGAGGCAAATGCGAAATATGTACAAAATCTGGATGTGTAACGGAAGCATAATGGAGGGAAATAGATGGATGACAAGATATTCGATCGGATTGATGATATTGACTTAAAAAAAACAATGGAAAAATCTTATATAGATTATGCCATGAGCGTCATTGCTTCCCGTGCGCTTCCAGATGTGAGGGATGGGCTTAAGCCAGTGCAGCGGCGTATCCTGTATTCTATGATAGAATTGAACAACGGGCCGGATAAGCCACACCGGAAATGCGCCCGTATTGTTGGGGATACAATGGGTAAGTACCATCCCCACGGCGATAGCTCTATTTATGGCGCCCTTGTCAATATGGCGCAAGAATGGTCTACCCGATATATGCTGGTGGATGGCCATGGAAATTTCGGGTCTGTAGATGGCGATGGCGCGGCCGCAATGCGTTATACTGAGGCCCGCCTAAGCAAAATTTCTATGGAAATGCTTGCAGACATCAATAAAGACACGGTTGACTTCGGCCCTAACTTTGATGAAACAGAAAAAGAGCCTTTGGTGCTTCCATCCCGTTTCCCAAATCTTTTGGTAAATGGCACCACTGGGATTGCAGTTGGGATGGCAACCAATATCCCGCCCCATAACCTTCGTGAAGTGATTGGCGCGGTGGTGAAGATTATAGACAACCGTATTGAAGAAGATAGGGATACCGAAATTGAAGAGCTTTTGAAAGTGGTCAAAGGGCCGGATTTCCCAACCGGCGGCATGGTGCTTGGCACTTCTGGGATTGACCAGGCATACCGGACTGGACGGGGCAAAATCAAGGTGCGGGCTGTTTCTGATATTGAGGCTATGCCCAATGGCAAGAACAGGATTGTGGTTACAGAGCTTCCCTATATGGTAAACAAGGCAAGGCTGATAGAAAAAATTGCAGACCTTGTACGGGATAAAAAAGTGGATGGCATTACGGACCTTCGGGACGAATCAAACCGTGAAGGGATGCGCATCTGCATTGAGTTACGCCGTGATGTGAACCCAAATGTTATTTTAAACCAGTTATATAAGCATACTCAATTGCAGGATACCTTTGGCGTGATTATGCTTGCATTGGTGAATAATGAGCCGAAGGTCCTAAACCTAAAAGATATGCTAAGGCATTACCTAAGGCATCAGGAAGAGGTTGTCACCAGAAGGACCAAATATGAATTAAATAAGGCGCAGGAACGCGCACATATTTTAGAAGGGCTGCTGGTTGCTTTAGACCATATTGACGAAGTGATCAATATCATCCGAAATAGTGAAAATGTGCAGTTAGCAAAAGCAAGGTTAATGGAACGGTTTGCATTTTCTGACGCCCAGGCCCAGGCAATTGTAGATATGCGCTTGCGTGCATTGACTGGTTTGGAACGCGGCAAGCTGGAAGCGGAATATAACCAGCTAAAGGCTTTGATTGAGGAATTGCAGGCAATCCTTGCAGATGAGAAAAAGCTTCTGGGTGTGATCCGTGAAGAAATTATGGCAATTTCCAATAAATTTGGGGATGACCGCAGGACTTCTATTGGATTTGATGAATATGATATATCCATGGAAGACTTAATTCCTGTTTCCAATACTGTGATTACTATGACTAAATTGGGGTATATCAAGCGCATGAGCGTAGATAATTTCCGAAGCCAGAACCGCGGCGGCAAAGGCATCAAGGGAATGGAGACGATTGAAGACGACTACATAGAAGAGCTTTTGATGACTACCACCCACCATTACCTGATGTTTTTTACCAGTACTGGGAAAGTATACCGCATGAAGGCTTATGAGATACCAGAGGCAGGAAGGACCGCCAGGGGGACGGCAATTATCAATTTGCTGCAGCTTCAGCCAGGGGAAAAAATTACGGCGGTAATTCCTATTAAAGAATATAAGGATGACCATTTCCTGTTTATGGCGACGAAAAATGGGATTGTGAAGAAAACGCCTGTGACAGATTATGCCAATGTAAGGAAGAAAGGTTTGGCAGCAATTAATTTGCGGGAAGAGGATGAATTGATTGAAGTCAAGATGACAGACAGCACTAAGGATATGATATTAGTTACGAAGTATGGACAGTGCATCCGGTTCCATGAGACAGATGTAAGAAGCACAGGAAGGAATTCTATGGGCGTAATTGGCATGAATTTATCCGACCGGGATGAAGTGGTTGGGATGCAGATGAATACCCAGGGGGAATACCTGCTGACTGCTTCTGAAAAAGGGTTAGGGAAATTGACCCGGATGGAAGAGTTCACCCCTCAGAACCGTGGCGGCAAAGGCGTGAAGTGCTATAAGATTACAGAAAAGACAGGGAATATTGTAGGGGTTAAGGCTGTAAACCAGGAAAATGAAATCTTGATGATTACCACAGGCGGGATTATTATCCGCATGAAGGTGGAAGGCATTTCGGTCCTTGGGCGTGTGACTTCCGGCGTGAAGCTGATGAATTTAGAGGAAGATATTACGGTTGCAAGCATTGCAAAAGTAAGGGAAGACAGGTCATTGATGGAAATTGCCGACCCTGGGGAGCTTCTGACAGAGGAAGAAGAAAAATTAAGCGCTGCAAAGGCTAAGGAGGCGGCAAGGAAGCTGAAAGCCCCGGCAGATAGCATGGAGACAGATGAAGAATTGTTAAAAGAACTTCTGGAGCGGGCGGAAGCTGATAAAGAAGAAGAGGAAGAATAATAAGTTGTAAGGGCTGTTGCAATATAGGGATTAGGAGGATTCTTATATGCTGCAACAGCCCTGTTGTTATCTTAGGGAACGCCTAAAAAACTATTTCTACAATTCATTGGTTCAATTTACAGAAAGCAATATTTATGTTCTTACAATTTATCGTTTCAGTTTACAGAAAATGCATTTCAAACCTATTCTAGCAGTTCAGAGATACAGATTGCCAGGTCAGGAGAAATATGGACGGGAATGGTGTCTTGAAAAGAAAACAAGTTGGAATCCTCGTCTGGTCCAAAATAATAGGTCTGGACAACTTGTTTCATTGGATTTATAATCCAATATTCACGTACTCCTGCACTGCGGTATTGGAATAGTTTTATGATATAGTCTGTTTTTGTGCTGCTTGGGGAAACAATTTCAATAATCCAATCAGGAGGCTCCTCGCATCCACGGCTGTTTATTTTATTGTTGTCACAAATAACAGAAATATCAGGTTCCACCCATGTCTTGTCGTCTGCATTTAAGTTGATGGCAAAAGGGGATGGAATCACTTCACATGTCCCTTTTTTTGTCTTTATATAATCAAAAATCGTATAATGCAAGACACTCACTAATTTTTGGTGCATAAAATCTGGAGGAGCCATATCATAGAGCTGCCCGTCGATTAGCTCTGCCCGGCTCCCTTCTGGAAGGTTCCAATAATCCATGGAAGTGTAACCAAGTTTCTGAGGAAACGGCATACAATCACATCCTTATTTTTGTGAATAGTTTACCATATCTGTGTTAAATTAACCAAGAAAAGTTTTTATTTTGATAAAAATAAAATGCATTTTACTTAAATTTTTATAGAAATTGCTATTTTTATCAGGTATAATAATATAAATTGATATAGGGTATAAAATACGGGGTGGTTAGGACTATAAAGCAAGGAAGCGGAAGAATACAAGGAGTGTGGAAGATGGAAAAGGAAGATAAGTATTTATTGGAAAAGCCATTGAAAGTAAGGAAGCACCCCCTCAGGCAGAAATTACTGGCAGGTTTTTTATGCATTTGCCTGATGGTTGCGTCAATGCCAATGGGATATGGGACAGGATTGGTATTGGCAGCGCAAAAGCAGGAAATTATAGTATTTGAGGAATTGGCTCAGGATGTAAAGGTGCAAAACGTAGAATTGGGGACGCCATTGGAGGAGTTAGGGCTTCCAAATAAATTGGCTGTGACATGCCGCCAGATTGAGGAAGCGAGTGCTATATCCCCGTCTGACGCAGTGCAGCAAATAGGCGGCCCAGAGCCGACTATTATCGAAGAGGTAACTTGGGAAAGCAGCCCAGAATATAGCGGCAAAATGGAAGGGGTTTATGTCTTTACGCCAATCCTGCCGGAACAGTATACCCTTGCAGAAGGTTTGGAATTGCCGAAAATCAACGTGGCAGTGAGGGATGGGGAGCTTTCCAGGGGAATAGAAAAAGAAGAGGGAAAAGAGCAGAACTTTGCAGGGAAGAAGGCAAAGGATGAAAAAGAATCTTTGGATAAACTGGAAGAAGTCCAGGAGGAGTGGCAGGAATTGTATGCCGCAAAAACAACGCCAAGCTGTGGAACAATTAGCGAGGATACCACTTGGGAAAGCGGGACGTTGACAAATGGTGAGCTTATTGTGGAGCCTGGGGTTACGCTGACATTGAATGGGATTTTAAATATTAGTGGAAGCGTTACGATTCGGGGCGGCGGGACAATTGTGAGGGGCAATTCTAACGTAATCATAAACGTTTATTCAGGTAAAACTTTGATAATTCAGGATATTACAATAGATGGGAAAGATATGCAATCTTATTATACCATGTTAAATGTCAGAGGTAATCTAAAACTGAATGATGGGGCTAAGATTATAAATTGTAGAAATGATGACATTGCAGCAATGGGAGGTGCAATTTTTATATCAGAAGGGACAGCAGAATTAAATAATGCTGTCATTGAAAATTGTTCGTCAAGCTATCTTGGAGGGGGTATTTATTTTCTTAATAGTGTTGTAAAAATAAATGGGGGAACCTACAGAAATAATAAAACTACAAAGATGAGATATGAAGACAGCGCATGTGGAGGTGGATTTTTATTTAATGCTTCTTCAAAGTTATATATATATGGTGGTAATTTTATTAGTAATAGCACAATTGCACGAGGAGGTGCAATTTACCATAATGGATATTCAGCAACAGAAACACATATTTATGGAGGTGTATTTCAGGGAAATACTTCCAGTTGGGAGCCATATGCAGGAAGCGGCGCAATTTGGCATTCTTCTATAGCCAATGAGGCAAATATTTTGGATATATCTGGTAATGTCCATTTTTGTGGGGATGGGACAGATTCTGGGGTAGACGGCATTTACCTAGATTCACGGAACAATATGCCCAGAAAGTTGATGATCAGCAATACTTTAAGCTATCCTTTAAAAGTATATGTCAAACCAATTGAAGGATATGTAATTGCAGAAGGGATCAACGACTATATCTTGCTCCATGAGCGTGATATGAAGAAAATAAATTTTGTAGATATTAGCGGTTCTGGGAAAAAGTGGTATGCGGTGTTGGATGAGAAAACAAACCAGGTAAAAATATCAGAAAATGACCCAGGTTATGGCTATTATGTCTATTACATCAGCAACGGCGCCCAAGGAACGGTGGTAGATAACGGCAGGTACCAGATTGGGGACATTACCCAGGTAAAGGCGGCGGATTCTTTGCAGTGGGAAGGCCATACATTCCTGGAATGGAATACAGAACCGGATGGAAGCGGGAAAGGCTACCAGCCAGGGGAAAACCTTAACATTGAAGGGGATACTGATTTATACGCTATCTTTGAGGAGAATGAAAAGAAAATATTTAGGGCTAATTTCTATTCTGGCAACGGATGTGAGAAGGAAACCGTGCCCATTCTTTTGGGAGAGTCGGAAATCAGTGGGGCAGTAGAAATCCCGGAGCCAAAAGAGTTGGAGGGCTTTACATTTGTAGGCTGGGAGGAGGAAAACCCTTCGGGCTATACAGGGGAGTTAAAGCCAGGCCAGGAGGCTACATTGACAAAAGAAGAGACGGACTTCTATGCAGTTTACCAGAAAGATGTAACCCTGTCTTATGTGGCAGAGGGCGCAGGGCAGGTTCCAGAGAGTGAGACGAAGCCTTATGTTGCCAATGTCCATCAGGAAATTGGGTACCAGGAGCCAGAGTTTACAATGGCAAAGGGGCCGGAGAAGAAAGGGTATATTTTTGCCACTTGGAACACAGAGCCGGATAGGGGCGGGGTCGATTATACAGAGGGCGGCGCTGCCAGGTTTACGGAAGACACCACAGTGTACGCCCAGTACAGTAAAAAGAAGGTGTTGGTCGCAAGCTTCTATTCCAGCAGTGAGTGCGAGAAAGCAACGGTTTCTGTGGAACTGGAAGAATTAGAAAGCGATGGAAAAGTTATGGCTTTAGAGCCAAAGGAACTGGAGGGCTTTACATTTGTAGGCTGGGAGGAGGAGAACCCATCAGGCTATATTGGGGAAATAAAGCCAGGGCAGGAAGTGACTTTGACAAAAGAGGAGACAAATTTCTATGCAGTTTATAAGAAGGACGTCACTTTGTCCTATGTGGCAGAGGGCGTGGAGCAAACGCCGGGGAGTGAGGTTAAGCCATACCTTGCTAATGTGCATGAAGAAATCAGTTATCAGGAACCGGAGTTTACCATAGCCCAAGGACCCCAACTGGAAGGCTATACCTTTGTGGGCTGGAACACAGACCCAGATGGAAATGGGAATACTTACACAGAAGGAAGTGTAGAAAATTTCACGGAGGACACCACGCTATATGCAAGGTACACACAGAAGAAAGTTTTTGCCGCAGACTTTTATTCTGGCGGCGCGGGCAGCAAGGAGAGGCTGTTTGAGCTGGTGGAGGAGAGCGCTTTAAGCGTAGAAATTACAGCGCCAGAGTTAAAAGAGATGGAGGGCTGGGAGCCTGTGGGCTGGGACGCCAACACAGACAGTTATGCAGGGGACGTCAGCCCAGGCACAGCCCTTGCCCTGACAGAGCCGTTGCAGGAGTATTATGGGGTATATAAAAAGGGTATCCAGCTATTTTACGACCTAAATGGGGCGGAAGGGAAAATCGAGCCGGACCTCGGGCTATGCCTTGCAAATGTCCATGAGGAAGTTGCATACCAGATACCAGAATTCACCATCGCGTCCACCCCTTCCCGCCCAGGCTATCTCTTCCAGGGATGGAACACATTGCCCGATGGGGGCGGGGAGGACGCGCCAATAGGAAGCGTCCAGAGTTATGGGCAAGATACTGTGCTGTATGCTATATGGGAAGAGGATGAACGGGCTGACACCTATCAAGTGGAGCATTATAAACAGGACTTAGAAGGGGACGGCTACACAAAGGAAGATACAGACACGGAGGTATTGTCCGGGATGAAAGGCAAGGAAGTGGAAGCGTCGCCAAAGGAGTATGCAGGGTTCCACTTTAATAACGCCACCCCTCCAATGCCCTTTCTGGCAAGCTTCAAGGGGATGGGGAACTTGTGCTGCAGGTGTATTATGACAGGGACGTTTATACCGTAGATTTTGATTTAAACGGCGGCTATGGCACAAATCCTGATACCCAGAAAGTCCGTTATGGGGGGCTGGTGAAGGGCGTGGAAGAGCCGGTAAAGGCTGGTTATAGCTTCAAGGGCTGGCATCTGGAGGACAATGGCTTAGACGGCGGGCTTTGGGACTTTACAAGCCCAGTGGAAGCCAACACAGCTTCTTTGGAGACAACCCTATACGCCAAATGGGCGGATGAGCTGGCGCCCCAGATGGGTGAGGCGGCTTTTGGCACAGAGCGTAAAGACTTCCTGAACTGGCTGATAAAAAAAGAAAACCTTGTAATCACCGTGCCAGTCCTGGAAGAGGGAAGCGGGATGAATCGGGCAGAATACATGCTTGTCCCGGAACAAGGGGAGGAAAAGAGCGGGGAGGCTCAGGTTACAGAGCAGCATGGGCTGTCCAGCCAATCCATGGCGTATGGCAGCGGCGCATCGGTGCTGCGTGCCCTGCAGGGTGAGGCAGAGGCAGGCAGGTATTATGCGGCAGTCACCATAGACGAGGACTTTAAGGGGAAGGTACGGCTTACCTGCATAGACAATGCGGGAAACGTATCAGCCACAAAAACCTTGACTGCTATGGGAGGCGGGGTGGTTGTGGAGGACAACGCGCCAACCATTACCTTCTCTAGCACCCAGGACAGGATGGCCGACGAGACCGTGGACATTGACGTTTTGGTGGAGGACAGCAAAAACGGGGAGGTTTCCGGCGGCATAGCAGAAGTGGGCTACCAGATTGACCAGGAAGAAGTTGTAAAGCTCCCAGAAGAAGATTTCCAGGGAGGGATGGTGGAATCCTACCACTTCACCCTGAACTTGTCCGGGGAAGGGAAGCATACAGTCAAAGTCCAAGCCGAGGACAATGCAGGGAATGGGAACACGCAGCAAATATCCCTGACAATCCAGGGGAAGGAAGAGATGGATGGGCAGAACCTGGCTGAGAAAGAGGAACATGACATGGAAGGCGCCATCCTGGAAACTGGGGATTTTGGGGATCCTGGGAATCCATCCCAGCCAGGGAAACCAATTGGGGGCGAGCCAAAGACTGGGGGAGGCGCCCAGGTAAAAATTTATGCAACTGCTGCCATGATTGCAGGGTTCGGCTACCTGCTGCTGTATTTTGAAGGGGAGCATGGGATTTCCAAAGAAAAGAAGGAGGAAATTGTTTACCGCCTGATTGCATGGGCAAAAGGGGGCGGGATAGTGCGCAGGTATGCAGGGCTTGCTGTGATATTTTTGTTCCTTGCCTATTACCACAGCATTGGAAAAAACGTGGATGTGGAGTGGAAAGAAGTGTATGCAAAGAGGAATATTTACAAAGGAGGAAACCAGCCATGATGTTATTCTCAAGCTGCCTTAGCTGCCTAATTAGGCAGCAGGAGCGTTTTCTTGAGGACTTTGAGGAAGATGGGAAAAAAGTGGCTTTTATAAAAGAAGCCATGGCTCTGATTGGGGGCAGCGGCCCCGAACACAACTCCCCTTGGCTGGGGGCGCTGCTCACAGAGCTTCGGGAGAAATACTATGGAAAAGACCAGGGAACCTTGGAGAAGAAGCGGGAGTTTAACCAGCTCCTCCTTCAAATGGAAGGGGAACTGGAACAAAAGCTAGAGCAAAGCGAAGACAAGCTGAAAGAGGCCATACGTTTTGCCAGGATAGGGAATTATATTGATTTCTCAGCCGTGGAGAATGTGGCCAAAGAAGAGTTTATGGGGCTGTTCCACAATGAGAAGGATTCGTTGGATGAGGTGGAATATATACATTTGCTGGAGGAACTTGAACATGCCTCTGAGCTGGTGTATATTATGGATAACTGCGGGGAGGTTGTCTTAGATAAGTTAGTGGTTTGTGAATTGAAAAAGCGTTATCCAAAACTTCATATTACAGCGATGGTCCGTGGGCAGGACGCAGTGAATGACGTTACGATGGAAGATGCTAAGATGGTAGGGCTTACTGAGGAAGTCCCGGTGGTCACTAACAATACCTCCATCCAAGGGGTGGTTTTTTCAAAGCTTACCGAAGAGGTAAAAGGGCTTCTGGATTCTGCAGATATCATTATTTCCAAAGGGCAGGGGAACTTTGAGTCCATGCATGGCTGTGGAAAAAATATTTATTACCTGTTCTTATGTAAATGCGATATGTTTTCCAGGCGGTTTGGGGTAGAGCGGTTCCATGGCATGTTTGTAAATGAAAACAGGGTGAGCCTATGAGGATGTACCTAATACGCCATGGCGCTACCCAGGGGAACCTGGAACACCGTTATGTGGGGCGTACCGATGAAGGGATCCTGGAATCTGAAAAGGGGCGGCTTAGGGAGAGAGGGCGCGCAATTCCCCGATTGGACGGCATTTTTGTAAGCCCTTACCTGCGGTGCCGGCAGACGGCAAAAGCTTTTTTTTGCAATTCTTTTCAGGAAGCCAAAGGGCAATGCCCCGTAGAGGTGGTGGAAGGGCTGCGGGAAATGGATTTCGGGGAATTTGAATACAAGAATTATCAGGAATTAAGTGAAAATCCAGACTACCAGAACTTTATAGACAGCGGCGGAAAGGCGGGGTTTCCAGGAGGGGAGGGGCTAGAAGCGTTTCAATCCCGCTGCCAGGAGGCGTTCCTGCGATGCCTGCAGAAAGCCAGTGAGAGCCGCTGGGAACAGGTGGGGGCTTTGGTCCATGGAGGGACAATTATGGCAGTTATGGAAAGGTTTTGCCGGCCTCAAAAAGGGTATTATGAATATCAGGTGGCAAATGGCTGTGGATATTTATTGGAAATCGAAGGAATGAAAATCAAAATAGTGGAGGATATTGTATGAAAATCGTGTTTTTAGATGCAAAAACCATAGGGGAGGATATTGATTTATCTGGTTATGAAGCGTTAGGGGAAGTGGTGAAATATGATTTTTCCACCCCGCAGGAGGCAAGTGAGCGGGTAGCCGATGCAGATGTGGTAATTTTAAATAAGGTGCCAGTGAATGAACAGAGCATTGGCACGGCAAAAAAACTCAAGCTGGTTTGCGTGACGGCAACTGGGACCAATAACCTGGACAAGGAGTATTTGGACAAAAGGGGGATTGCGTGGCGCAATGTGGCAGGCTATTCCACAGAGTGCGTGACCCAGCATACATTTGCGATGTTGTTTTATCTGTTGGAGCATCTGCCCTATTATGATGAATATGTAAAATCGGAAAAATATGTGGGGGACCGCATGTTCACCCATTTTGACCGCAAATTTTCAGAGATAGACGGCAAGACATGGGGCATCATTGGGCTGGGCGCTATCGGCAGGAGGGTAGCGGAAATTGCCAAGCTGTTTGGCTGCAAGGTGGTTTACTATTCCACTACTGGGAAAAATAACCAGCCAGGCTACCAAAGGGTGGAATTGGACGAATTGCTGGAAACTTCAGATATTGTGTCCGTCCATGCGCCGCTGACCCCGGAAACCGAAGGGCTGATGGATAAAACAGCATTTGCAAAAATGAAACAGTCCGCTATCTTTTTGAACCTTGGAAGGGGGCCGATTGTTTCAGAGCAGGATTTGGCGGACGCATTAAATGCAGGGGAAATCCGCGGGGCGGCGCTGGATGTGCTGTCTGTGGAGCCTATGCAGCCTGAGAACCCGCTAAGGGAAATCAAAGACAGCGACAGGCTGTTGATTACGCCCCATATCGCATGGGCGAGCGTGGAGGCAAGGAAGCGTTTAATGGAAACGATCCTGGGCCAGGTGAAAGAGTTTTTTGAAATAGGGACTAAAGCCTGAGTGGGACGGCGCGACAGGCTGTTAGAAGTTTTCCGTTTCCAGCTATAGGTTTTTGGAACCTTTCCATGCCTTTAGCTAGGGATGGAGGCGTCAATCCCACTGTGGTAGGAGCTGTTGCCCAGTTTTGCCAGAAGCTTGGCGGAGGCGGCAGCTTCCCCAGCAGTGTGGGGCCTGAGGAGAAACAGAGCGTCCAGGCTGGAGAGGGTTTTTAGGTATTCCCCCTGTGCCTGCCCCATCCGCCCTAAAAAAGAATCGGTGGATGTTAGGGATTTTTCCCAGGGATTTTCCCACTGCCGATGGCGCAGGTTCAATGGGTCTGTGTGGACTGTTATTGTGTTGCTTGGGATCAATGTGGATAACAATGGATGCCCAAGCAGTAGTTTTTCCATTGCCCCGATTACTGCTTTTTTCCTGCCAGAAGGGTCATGGACAAATTTTGCCCCCATTTGTATGGAAGTAATAGAGGCATGCGCTATGGCGGGGGACATAGTAAGCTCTGGGTAAGTTTTGCTGTAAACGTAGTGCAAAATCTTTGCAGCTACCTGTTTTTGAAGCCTGGAAAGCCGTAAGGTGGAATCCTGGCAAAAGCACGAGGGCGGGATGTGTTTGCTGCGCCTTAGCAGCTCCCGGTCGATTTCTGTCTCCAAGCCAATATGCCTGCCATGGTACCGGCTGTTTTTTTCTTTGAACTTTGTCTTCCAGTAAACATAAGGGTGGCAGCGGGCGTCCAGGGCATAATGCCCGAGGAAGCCGGCAATATAAGCTTCGGCGGCTTTGCGTTCTTTTTGCCCTGCAAACAGCTTACGGCTGTCCAGCAGATGGCGAAGGAACGTATTTATTTTTTCTGTATGCGCTACAGAGCCAATATTATTTTTATGCATGATATAGGAGGGCAGGAAGTAGAAGAACAAGTCCGGCCCTTGCAGCCCCAGGCTGTAGGCGGCATGGTGTTTTTGTATCGTCTGCTTTAAAGGGCTTGGGGCAAATTTTCTGTAAGCATGTAATCCAAATAAGTAATGGGTTGTAAATCCAGGCATAATTTTGTCCTCCTGACCATATATTATGGAATAGTATATACAATGTGGAAGGGAAATTATAGCCAAATATGAATTTTTTTAAAACAAATTAATTTTTTATGGTAAAATTGCAATAATTTATTTACAAAAAAAACATAATCCTGTACAATAATAACAATTGGAACTGGGGCGTTTTCTATTGGGCGCCATAAGCCAAAATAATTATCACAAGGTAAAGGAGAGAGAAAATGGGTAAAGAAATGATAGCTATGCTTCTTGCCGGTGGACAGGGGTCCCGCCTCTATGCGTTGACCCAGAAACTGGCAAAACCTGCAGTTCCCTTTGGCGGCAAATACCGTATAATTGATTTCCCACTGTCAAACTGCGTGAACTCTGGAATTGACACGGTAGGTATTTTAACACAGTACCAGCCGTTGGTTTTAAATGAGTATATTGGAAATGGGCAGCCATGGGATTTGGACCGTTTGTATGGAGGCGTGCATGTGCTTCCGCCTTATCAGCAGGCTTCCGGGTCTGACTGGTATAAAGGCACGGCGAATGCAATCTATCAGAACCTTTCGTTTATTGAGCGTTATGACCCGGAATATGTGATTATTCTTTCCGGTGACCAAATTTGTAAACAGGATTACAGTGATTTCCTGCGGTTCCATAAGGAGAAGGGTGCAGAGTTTTCCGTAGCGGTTATGGAAGTGCCATGGGAGGAGGCTTCCAGGTTTGGATTAATGGTTGCGGATGAGAATGGCAAGATTACTGAGTTCCAGGAAAAGCCCAAGGAGCCGAAATCGAACCTGGCGTCCATGGGTATTTATATTTTCAATTGGGACATCCTTAAGAAATACCTGGTTGAGGATGAAGAAGACCCAACATCCGAGAATGACTTTGGGAATAACATTATCCCTAACTTATTAAAAGATGGGCGCAAGATGTATGCTTACCGGTTTAGCGGATATTGGAAGGACGTAGGGACCATTTCTTCCTTATGGGAAGCAAATATGGAAGTCCTTGACCCAGAAAACAGCGGCATTAACCTGTTTGACGAGAAATGGAAAATTTACAGCCGTAACAGCGGCATGACCGGGCATAAGATTAATGCTGGGGCAAGCGTGGAGAATTCCATGATTACAGATGGGTGTAATATTTCTGGGGCTATCAAGCATTCTATCTTGTTTGCAGGCGTTAAGGTGGAAGAAGGCGCCCAGGTGGAGGACGCCGTGATTATGGGCAATTCCATTATCAAGGCTGGCGCCCAGGTAAAACACTGCATTATAGCGGAGAATGTAATTATTGGGCAGAATGCTGTGGTCGGGCAGATGCCTGAAGGGGAAGAATCCGGCGTAGCTACTGTAGGGCCTGGCGTATATGTAGGGGATAATGCTGTGATTGGGCCAAACGCCATGATCAGTGATAATGTAAAGGATGGTGACAAACAATGATGAATACCAGCAACACCAATGCACTGGGTATTATTTTCCCCAATGCTTATGATGAACTTGTACCTGAATTGACCAGTGAGCGGCTAATGGCTTCCATTCCCTTTGCAGGCCGTTACCGCATGATTGATTTTGTGCTATCCAGTATGGCAAATTGCGGAATTGACAATGTTACCGTATTAGTCCGTGAGAATTACTTTTCCTTGTTGGACCATTTGGGGTCCGGGCGTGAATGGGACTTGACCCGTAAGAACGGCGGATTGAATATTTTCCCGCCTTTTGCCCAGAAAAATATGAGAGTTTACACAGGACGGGTTGGCATGATTGCCACCATAATGAGTTTTTTGAAATCACAAAAAGAAAAATATGTGGTAATGTCAGATACCAACATCGCCTTTAACTTTGACTTTAAGGCATTGTTAGACACCCATATTGCCAGCGGGGCGGACGTTACCATTGCATATACAAAAGAGGAGCTTCCAGACAGCATTATGAATTCGGAAGAGCTGAATAAGGGGAGATACTATACATTGGATTTGGAAGGCGACCGTGTGAAGAAGATACATATCAATTCACAGGAGCCAGGCGTACAGAATTTCTCCATGAACGTATATGTATTTGAACGTGAGAAGCTGATTAAGTTAATAAATGAAGCGTTTATGGGCGGCGGCGTGTATATGGAGCGCGATATTTTAATCCCGCAGTTAGGCACATTGACAATCAATGGTTATGAATATAAAGAGTATACAGCACGTATTGGCAGCCTAAAGGGATATTTTGACGAGAACATGAAGCTTCTGGAGAATGAGAACCTGGACGCGCTCTTTGGGAAGAACCCAATCTATACCAAGATCCGTGACGACAACCCGACCCGTTATGTCAATGGCTCATCCGCTAAGAACGTTATGGTAGCTGACGGTTGCGTCATTGAAGGGGAAATTGAGAACTGTATTTTGTTCCGTGGCGTGAAAATCGGCAAAGGGGCAAAGGTTAAGAATGCAATTTTAATGCAGGACACTGTCATTGAGGCAGGTGTGAACGCTGAATATATTATCACAGACAAGAAAGTGAAGGTCTCTGAGGGCAGGGAATTAAAGGGAACAGACACATTCCCAATCTTTGTGGCAAAAAAACAGGTAGTGTAAGCATATGCTGGACAAGAACGGGAAGGCTCTTGCCACAGGGTCTTCTGCCAGCAGGGGCATTGCGCCAGGGCGGAGCAGCAGTTACGGGCTGTCCCGCCTAATTCACCAATACAAAGAGAGAGGGCGTCTGGCATATCAGCAGATGGGATGGAACGGAACCATAGATTTGGTTCCGTTGTTGTCTTTTAGTTACCAGCAGCTGCATGTGGAATTTAAGATTGGCGCCAACAAGAAATATGTGTTAAAAAATATTGTTGCGTTTGCGGACGCCATGCGGCGGGGGAATTTTGTTTCCTATGGGAAAGAGCTGGAATTTGCCCATACCCCGGAGGTGTTTACAAAACGGGGGAAGGCATTGGCGGAATTTTTGCTTATGGAGGCGGACAGCCAAAGCCGGGGCAAACAGGTAGGCAGCCATTATGGCAAAAACGGGAACCGTTATGTTGAAATCCACAGCGGCAATATGGATGAATTTTTCCTTGCTTTGGGCGATGGGGAATTTCAGGTAGAAATGGATTATAACCCAGGGCAGCCTTGGCGTGTTTCCGAAGAGCCATGCCAGCCGAGTTTGGTAATCAAAGGCCAGGAAGACGGGGCGCTGTTGGAGCCAGAAGATATATTCTATACATTTGGCGGGAAATTTGCGTATTTGTGGAAAGACAGGAAAATCCACCGGGAGCCATTGGACCGTGTCCGTGAAATCCGTCCCTTTTGGGAATATGCCAGCAATTATAAATACAGCGAGTGCTTTGTTTCCAAGGCAGAGCTGCCTGCGTTTTGCCAGGAGCTTCTTCCGGCGCTGGAGAGGCATTACTCTATCAAACGGCAGGATTTTGACGAACGGCAGTACCTGCCGCCGGAGCCAGAATATGAAATTTACCTGGACGCGCCAGACAAGCAGACGATAACTTGCGAGATGTTTGCGTGTTATGAAGGGACGGCTTATAATATTTTTGATAAGCCGCGGATTATAGAAAACAGGGCGGAGCTGGCAGAACTGAAACAGCAGGGACGGGTGCGCGCCTGGTTCCAGAATATAGATTACCACAAAAAGCATATGGTCCTTACTGGGGATGACGATAAAATGTACGCGCTTCTGACAGAGGGCATGGATGACCTGGCGGAGGTTGGCCAGGTATTTGTCAGCGACGCCCTAAAAACCATTCAGGTCCACCCGTCCCCTTCGGTTTCTGTGGGCGTGTCGCTGAAAGGGGATTTGCTGGAACTTACGCTGGACAGTGAGGAGATGCCCCTTTCTGAATTGGTGGAGATTTTGTCCTCCTATCAGCGGAAACGGAAGTTTTTCCGGTTAAAGGGCGGGGATTTCCTTAGCATGGAGGAAGATGGGCTGGCTGTCCTCTCCAGAATCCAGGAAGGCTTGTCGGTACCCGCCAGCCAGTGGGGGCAGGGCAGCATCACCCTTCCCAAGTACCGGGCGTTGTTTTTGGACGGGCAGTTAAAAGACCAGAACCGGTTCCATGCAGCCAAGGACAGGGATTTTAAGGCGTTAGTCCGTAATATGAAGACTGTGGAGGACAATGACTTCGAGGCGCCAGGCTCCTTAGGGAAAGTGCTGCGGGAATACCAAAGGCAGGGGTTTTTGTGGCTGAAAACATTACATGCCAATGGTTTTGGCGGAATTCTGGCAGACGATATGGGTCTGGGCAAAACCCTGCAGGCCATTGCCTTTTTGCTGTCAGGGCAGGAAGAAGGCGTTTTAGGCCGTTATACAAATTTTGCATTGATTGTCTGCCCAGCGTCCCTGATGTATAACTGGAAGGATGAAATTGGGCGGTTTGCGCCAGGGATGAAGGCTGTGCTTGTGGCAGGGACGGCTTTGGAACGCAAAGCGGCGGTAGATTCGGCAGGCCAGGGGGATATCCTGATTACCTCATATGATTTACTTCGGAGGGATGAAGGGCTATACCAGGGGCATACGTTTGGCTATGAAATCATTGATGAGGCTCAGTATATCAAGAACCATACTACCAAGGCGGCAAGGGCAGTGAAGAATATTCGGGCAGGCTTTCGGGCAGCTTTGACTGGAACCCCCATTGAGAACCGTTTAAGTGAATTATGGAGCATTTTTGATTACCTGATGCCAGGGTTTTTATACAGTTACAGCAGGTTTCGGGAGGAAATAGAGATTCCGGTTGTGGCGGGGCAGGAGGAAGATGTGGCAGAACGCCTTCGGAAAATGATCGCCCCTTTTGTGCTGCGCCGCCTGAAAAAAGATGTGCTGAAAGAGCTGCCTGACAAGATGGAAAAAGCGGTGTTTGCCCGGTTAGAAGGGGAGCAGGGCAGGCTGTACGCCGCCCATGTACAGAGAATCAAGCGAATGCTGGGCAGCCAGACAGAAGAAGAATTCGCCTCCCAGAAAATACAGGTTTTGGCAGAGCTTACAAGGCTGCGGCAAATCTGCTGCGACCCATCGCTGGTGTACGGGAATTATCAGGGGGAATCGGCAAAAATGCGGATGTGCATGGATCTGATACACAACGCGCTAGACGGCGGGCATAAAATCTTGTTATTCTCCCAGTTCACCTCTATGTTGGAAAAATTGCAGGAGGAGCTGAGCCGGGAGGGGATTCCCTACCTAAGCCTTACCGGGGCTACAAGCAAGGAGCTTCGCCCAGGGCTGGTAGAGGCGTTCCAGCAAGGCGAAGCCCCAGTCTTTTGCATTTCCCTAAAAGCTGGAGGGACAGGGCTGAACCTGACGGCGGCGGATATTGTCATCCATTATGACCCATGGTGGAATGTGGCGGTGCAGAACCAAGCCACTGACCGGGCGCACCGGATTGGGCAGAAGAACCTTGTGACTGTGTACAAGCTGGTTGCCAAAGGGACAGTGGAGGAAAGCATATTAAAATTGCAGGAGAAAAAGAGCGCCCTGGCAGAGCAGCTTCTTGGAAATGAAGGCTTTGAAGGGGTGAAGTTTACCAAAGAGGAACTGTTGGCTTTGCTTGGGTAAAGTTATAAGGGCTATAAATTGATAGATACGATAAACGTGGCGCCCCCGCCCGGGGTGTCCTCAATCCACAACTTCCCTTTATGCATACGGACAATTTCATGGGCAATGCAAAGCCCAAGCCCAAAGTGGGATTTGTCTTTGTGGGATTTGTCACATCGGTAGAAGCGGTCAAAGACCGCTTCTTTTTCTTCATCTGATATCCCATCCCCGTTATCTGACACGCCTAACAGAACCTTATCTGGTTCTAGTTTAAGGGAAAGGGAGATCGCCCCTCCTTGCGGCGTGTAGCTAACGGCATTGTCTAACAAGATAGAAAGCACCTGTTCCATGCGCCCCTTATCACAGAGGCAGGGGGGCACCATCTCTTCCGGCAGGGAAACGCGCAGGGAGAGATGTTTTTTTTGTGCCAGCGGCTCAAACTTCTCATAGGCGGTCAGAAGCAAAGTATCTAGCTCCACAGGCGTTTTGCAGATATCAAATTGGGAGTTGTCTGTGCTAGAAAGGGTCAGCATATCTTCAATCAGCCGCCCCATGCGTTTGCCTTCTAATTCTATGGTGTTGGAGAAATGTTTCGCTTCCTCTGGGGAGGCTTGCTGCATGGCTGACAGGCAGGAGAGCATGACTGTTAAGGGGGAACGCAGCTCATGGGAGGCGGATGCAATAAATGCGGCCTGCTTTTGGCGGTTTTTCTTGAGCGGCTGTATCATACGCCAGGTAAAAAACCAGAAAAAGACGCCCAACAGTAAGACGCCGCAAATATCCGCCCCTGCAAAAAGAAGCCGCTGTAATAGGATATCCTTTTGCAGGCGGGCTAATGGGAACAGGATGGCGATATTCAGAATGCCATTATTTTTTGGGATTAATGCCATGGCTCCATAATAAGGCTCCCCTTTTAAGGACAGCTCAAATTCAGTATGCGTGGACAGCACGGAATCTGCAGTGAACGCTTCTTCCAAAACGCCGTAGTCTGTTTTCGCTTTTTGGCGTACAGATGCAAAATCCCCTTCCTCCAAAAAGTTTGGGGCGGTATGCCCAAACGTCAACTGGAATCCGTTGTCTTGGATATCAATTTCAAAGCCAGTGTCTGAACGGAATTGGGACAGCCAGGCATGGGAAATTACGGTCTGGCTGCCAAGGTAGCTGACCAGCATATTGACATTGATTTGGAATTCCGCAAATTTCTGGTTCTGGGATTCCTTTTCGGAAACAGAGAGGCAGACCAAGGACATAACCACAAGGATTGCGCCGCAAACCAGCGTGCATAGGAGGGTAAGCTGGATTTGAATTTTTTTAAACATAGGGGGCCTCCAATTGGTAGCCAACGCCGCGGACTGTCTTAAGCTGCATGGCGCTTTGGACGCTCCTTAGCCTTCGGCGCAGGAAATAAATATAATTATCCAGGTTGCCGTCCTCCACTTCTGCATCCGGCCCCCATACTTTGGCAAGCAGGGAACTTCTGGGAATGGTCTGCCCAGGGTTGCGCAAGAAAAATTCTAATAAATCCCCTTCCCGGGCGGAAAGGGAACATGTATACTCCCCGCAGAAAAGTTTTTTCTGCCCGATATCATAAGATATATCCCCCAATGCTAATGGCTTGCTGCCCTCCCATTTCGAGGGGCGGCGCAAGATGCAGCGTATCCGGGCAAGCAGCTCTTCAAAATCAAAGGGCTTGACCAGGTAATCGTCTGCCCCGCAGTCTAACCCAGTAATTTTATCATTTAAAGCGCCCAGCGCCGTGACAAAAATAATAGGCGTGGATATATTTTTTTCGCGGGCAATTTTCAGCACAGAAATCCCGTCCAGCACTGGAAGCATCCGGTCCAGCAGAATCAAATCGTGGGACTGCTGTTCGATAAAGTGCAGCCCTTCCTCCCCATCGCAGCATATGTCTGCTTCAAAATTGCTGCGCTCTAATTGAAACCGGAGTGTTTCCGCCAGGGATTTGTCGTCTTCTATAATTAAGATGCGCATAACGTCCTCCTTCCTGCCATAAGAGATATTTCCTATAGTTTAACACAAATATCTCTAAATAATCTCTAAAAAATTCTTCTTGCTTTAGAGGGAGTTTAGAGGTTTTTGTGATATTCTGTTTTCAGGCTTCAGATAAAAGGATATGGCAAGGAGGTAAGGGAAATGAAGTTTAGGAAGTTAAAACGTGCGGCAGGGATAGTATTGTCCATGGCATTGGTTCTGGGAAGCCTTGCAGGATGCAGCGGCGGGGGCGCCCAAGAGTCAGGGGACGGCGGCGCAGGCAGCCCCAATCAGGCAGGAAGCGGAGGCGGGAAACAGGCTATGGGGCGTTTTCTGGAAGAAGACGTCACGCTTCCAATTGTGTTAAGCACAGTTTATGATATGAAGAAATTAGAAGATGGCACAATTCGGATTCTAGGGGATAACGGGGATAATGGCGCCAGGACTATTTGGGATTCTAAGGATTCTGGGGTCAATTGGGAAAAGGCGTTTGATGTCCCCGCAGAGATTCAGGATCAAGGGGATGGCTACGTAGACCATGCCGCCCTTTCATCCGATGGGCAGTCTATCTGGGCTTATAATAAGATTGAGGATGATGCAATTACCCAAATCTTGTATCTGGTTAGCAAGGACGGGGAGGTAAGCCAGGTTCCCTTTGAGCTTCCAGATGCAAAAGGGGGGAGTAGCAAGAGTTTTGAAGATGGGGAAGAAACGGGCGATGGGGGAGCGGGAATGGTGAAAAACATGGTCCTTGACCTTTGTTTCCTAGACCCTGGGCAGGTATTGCTAAAAGATATTTCAGATATTATTTACCAGATTAATGTTGGTGATGGAAGTGTGGCGCATACCTATGATTTCAGCGGTGCAGAGGACACCCATCAAATCTATATGGCGGGGAATAAGCTGGTGGTTGCCACAAGCACAGAGGTATTGGTCTACGACACAGAGACAGGGGAACAGCAGCAAACCGAAGAAGCACTGCAAAAAAGCGTGTCCGAAAGCGGGATGCTCACTGCAGTGGATACCGTGGATGCAGGGGAAAGCATATACTGCCTGACGGGCAATGGGCTGTACCATTATAAATTTGGCGGGAGCGTAATGGAGCAATTGATTGATGGGACGATGAATACCCTTGGGGCGCCGGCATTTTACCCAATCGCCTTGACCATGCTGGATGAAGAGAATTACATGGTGGCGGCAACTGACTTAAATTCAGACGCGCTGGGCGGGATTACGCTGTTGCGGTATACCTGGTCGGCAGACACCCCGGCAAAACCAGATAAAGAATTGAAGGTATATTCTTTATACAATAACCGGGAATTGCGCCAGTCAGTCAGCAAGTTCCAGAAAGAGCATACAGACGTCTATGTAAATTACCAGGTAGCAATGTCAGAGGAGAATGGCATGACAGTTTCAGACGCATTGAAAACATTGACGACAGAAATTATGGCAGGCAAAGGGCCAGACTTAATGCTGCTGGATGGGATGCCAATAAAGACATATATGGAAAAAGGGATTTTAAAGGATATCACTTCCCTGTTCCAAGAAGATAGCGGCAGCTATTTTGAGAATATCCGAAAGGCATACCAAGACAGCGAGGGCAAGGTGTACGCAGCCCCGGCAAGGTTCTTTATCCCTATGGCGCAGGGGGGCGGCGCATATTATACGCCTGAGGAAGATTTTGCTTCCTTCACCAGTAAGCAGGGCGTTCTGGCAAATATGCAGCCGGAGACTGTGGTAGAGAAATTCTGGTATAGCTGCGGGGCGTCCTGGCAGAAAGAAGATAACACCCTGGACGCGGAAAAAGTGACGGAATTTTTGTCGCAGCTTAAAAATGCTTATGGGGAATATAATGGCAGCGCTATAGAGGATACCACCGCGGTAGCCATATCAGAGGGCGGGGCGGTGAACGAGCTTCAGAAAGTGTCTTTAAGCTGGGGGGATTTCGACCTGGCATTTGGAAGGGTGAACGTAAATGTAGGGTTGTATGGCCGGATGGATTACGGCATGCTGGATGCGGTAAATAAGAAACTGGGGCAAGGGGATTATGGGCTGATGCCTGGGCAGGCAGAGGGAGTGTTTGTGCCTGCTATGGTAATTGGGGTCAGCAGTAAGTCCGCACAGCCAGAAACAGCGGAAGCATTTGTAAAATACCTGTTTTCCCCACAAGCCCAGAAAGTATCTCAATTAGGGGGCTTCCCAGTAGAAAAGGAATCTTTCCGGAGCATGGTTGACGGGCATGAATACGATAATAGAGATTCCGACATGAGATTGATGGCAGGCGGCTCTGCAGCGGGCAGTGATGAAATGCTTAGTTATGAAATGGTTCCCACGCCAGAAGAGGATATTCAGAAGATAACAAAGATGGTGGAGTCATTCAGTGTCCCAGCGCTGCAGGATGATGTGATTAAGGAATCTGTGGTTGAGCAGGGCGCAAAAGTCCTGAAGGGGGAGCTGTCCCCAGAGGAAGCAACGGATGCAATTATGCAGAAAGTGAATATTTATCTGGCAGAATAGGCAAAGGAAAAAGCAATGCATGGGTCAGGAAAGGATTACAGGGAAAAATTAAAAAAAGCACCTTCCAAAGACCATGGGAACGGTAAAAGGTGGCGGGGAGCCTTGTGGATACTGCCTAGTTTCCTGGGAGTGCTTGTATTTTATCTTCTCCCATATGCAGATGTTGCCCGCCGCTCCTTCTTTGGGGCGGTAGACAACCAGTTCGTGGGGCTGGCAAATTACCAGGCGATTTTGGGAAACACGGCGTTTCGCCTGGCAGTAAAGAATACGGTAAAGTTCACATTAATTTGCGTGCCGACATTGGTGTTATTGGCATTGGCGTGCGCGGTGGTATTATACCAGAGCAAGTATGGCGGGGTGATAAAAAGCGCTTTTTTGATGCCAATGGCGCTGCCAGCCGTTTCCGTGGCGTTGGTGTGGCGGCTGCTCTTCCATTCCCAGGGGCTGTTTAACTACTGGATAAGCCATTTTGGGATGGAAGGCAGGGACTGGATGAATGGCCAAGGGGCGTTCTGGATTCTAGTGGGCAGCTATATTTGGAAAAACCTAGGCTATGACATTGTGCTATGGATGGCAGGGCTTTCAGGGATTTCAGAGAATATTTATGAGGCTGCAAAAGTAGATGGGGCGGGGGAATGGAAATGCTTTTTGAAGATTACGCTCCCTAACTTGAAGCCGTCCCTGTACACAATTACTGTATTGTCTTTTTTGAATTCCTTTAAGGTATTCCGGGAAGCTTATCTGGTGGCGGGGGATTATCCCCATGAGGGTATTTATATGATGCAGCATTTGTTCAATAACTGGTTCCGTGCGTTTTCTTTTGACAAGATGGCGGCTGCCGCGGTGTTGGAAAGTGGTGTTTTGCTGGTGTTGATACTATTATTGCAAAAAGCATGGGACAGCGGGGTGGAATAATGGATATAGAGGTTTTAAAAGAATGGCCCACAAAATGGCTGAGGAGGGCGCATGTGGGGAAAGCAGCCCTTTGGGGCATATTGGCGGCGCTTGGGCTTGCAGCTCTGTACCCAGTGTTTTTCCTGATTTCCGGTTCTTTTATGGGGAAAGATGAGCTGGGGGAATATTTGGGCGCGGTTATTTCTGGGAGCCATGGGTATGCCCATTTCCCGCTGCTGCCAGCTTACCCTACCCTGCGCCATTATGTGGAGGTTTTTTTGGATTCCCCAGGGTTTTTCGTAATGTTCTGGAACTCCGTCAAGATAACTTTTGGGGTGCTGGCAGGGCAGCTTGTGGTTGGGACAATGGCGGCATGGGGATTTGCCAAGCATGAGTTTCCATGGAAAAAAGGTTTTTTCTTACTCTATCTGATATTGATGCTTTTGCCTTTCCAGGTATTGATGCTTTCCAATTACCTTGTGCTGGATAAGCTAGCGCTTACAGATAACCTTTGGGGCATTATCCTTCCAGGCATTTTTTCAACATTTCCGGTATTTATTATGTATCGCTTTTTTCGGGAGCTTCCAGACAGTTTACTGGAATCAGCGAGGCTGGATGGCGCCAGGGAATGGCAATTATTTTTTTATATTGGGCTGCCAATCGGGTCGTCTGGGGTGATTGCAGCTATGGCGCTTGGGTTTTTGGAGTACTGGAGCCTGATTGAGCAGCCATTGACATTTCTAAAAGAAAGAAGGCTATTCCCATTGTCTATTTTTCTGCCGGACATTACATCTGTCAGCCAGTCCGGCATGGCATTTGCGGCATCAGCCATTACATTTGTGCCTGCCCTGCTGGTATTTTTAGGCGGGCAGGATTACCTGGAACAGGGAATTATGGCAGGCGCAGTGAAAGAATAACGAAAGGGATGGACGGATGGATCGAAAGAAAATAATTGGGATATTTGGGGGCTTCTTAGCAGTGATGCTTATGTTCACAATGCTGTCTAGGGCGGTAACCGGGGCTTCCCTGGCAAGGGTTGAGACGGTGAGGGCAAAGACAGGGGCCATAGAGCATAAAGTGACAGGCAGCGGAAAAGTAGAGGCTGGGAAGGAATTTGCCGTATATACAGAAAATGGGCAGCGGGTAAAAGAAATCAGCGTCCAGGAGGGGCAATATGTAGCGGAAGGGGAATTGCTGTTTACGGTGGACATGGGCGAGCTGGAAGAGCAGATTTTGGCAATTCAGCAGGAAATGGAAAAGTCAAAATTGCAAAACCAGGACGCCCAGAGCGCGAAAAGCGTAGAAGAGAGGAACCGGGCGGTGGCAAAAAACCGGGCAGCCCAGGATTACAGCCAGGCAGTAGATAATGGGAATTCTGATGTTGCGAAAGCAAAGGCCGCCTGGGATGAGGCGGAGCGTAATTTGCAGGAATTATTGCAGCATAAGCCGGATGCCACCGGGGACAATGGAAGCCCTGATGCTGGGGGCGGGCTTTCGGATTGGGAGGCGAAAAAAGGGCAGTTAGAGCAGGCGGCGGCAGAGGCAAAAGCCGCCTATGAGGCGGCGTTGTCTTCCAGGGTGGACAATATAAGGGCAGCGGCTAGGGCTTTGGAGGACGCCTCTATGCAGCCGGCTTCTGACAGCACTTCCAAACAGAATGAAATAACCAGGCAGCAGCAGGAATTATCTTTGCGTAAGCTGCAGGCGCTGAAAGAAGCTGGGGGCAAGGTGCTTGCGCCAGCTAAGGGCGTCATTACCCAAATAGCCATTACCACAGGGGAGTTTACCACGGATGGGACGGCAATGCTCTTGGCGGACGCTTCCAAAGGGAACCGTTTGGTGGCTTCCGTGGACAAAGCCAATGAGGAGTATGTAAGCAAGGGGAGCCAGGTGAGCATTACAGCCTTCGGGAGCAAAGAGCCAATCACCAAGTATACGGTGGCAAGCGTGGCAGAGAACAAGGAAGACAAGGCGTTGCTGGATATAGTGGTTGAATTGCCAGAAGGGGTGTTAGAAGCAGGCGTGAGGGCTGAGGTTGAGGTTGTGCAGAAGTCCGGGAATTTCTCTTCTGTAATCCCTTTGCAGGCGCTCCATGAGGAACAGAATGGGTATTATGTGTTTGTCATGCAGGAAGAACAGGGCGTTTTGGGGAAGGAATTGACGGCAAGGCGGTTAGACGTAAGGGTTCAGGATAAAAATAATATGTATGCGGCGTTGGAGGATGGGGCGCTGACTGGGGAACAGGATATTATCAGCAGTTCCAGCAGGCCGATTGACGACGGAAGCAGGGTTAGGGTAAAGGAGCAATGAAAAAATATAAAATATATTCTATGTCTGCCGGGATTGCCCTGTTGGGGTTCTTCTTGTGTTATTTGTCCGCCGCTGCCTGGGGCAGCATTGCCTGGGGCAGGGGCAATGCTCTATTCTATCTTGAAAGCCCCCTTTCCGTGGAAGGCGCCCTGTCAGTGGCAGCCCAGAATAAGGAAATAGCCAACAGGGCCAATCAAGGGCAGGAAGTGCAGGAAGGCCCGTTCCAGTTCTGCTTGTGGGGGCAGGAAGAAGACGCAGTGGCGTCCAATGAGAATTTATCCAGAAGCCTGCAGGCAAGCCTGATCTTTTTTTGTGGCAGCCCAGAACTTCTATTTGAGGGCTGCAGGGTCCCGCTTATGGGGGACAGCCAGGGCTGCCTGATTGATGAAAAGGCGGCATGGGAACTTTGTGGCAGCCTGCAGGCAGTAGGGAAGGAAGTTACTTTTGGAAATAATAAGTTCCTGGTAAGGGACGTAGTCCCAGGTCAGAAAGGGGTGCTTGCCCTGCCAGTGAGCAGAATTTTTCAGGTTAAAGATGTGGGGCAGGACGATGCCGGAATGGATATGGATGCTATTATTAACCGTGTTACCCTAAAGAAACCAGCAGGGCAGTCTATCCAGGAGCTAGAAGCGGCTTGGGTAAACAGTTACCAAATGCCTGTGGAGGTTTTGGACCTTGAGCTTTTACGCGGGGTTGGCGGCTTTTGCGCTTTGCTTGCGCCATTGGCTCTGTGCGTGCTTTTCTGTGCGTACCTGTTTTGCCTTTACCGGGGGCAGGACGCTGTTGCTGGGAAGGCGGCGATGGCTGGGGCTTTTTTGGCGATGGCTGTGCTGCTGCTGGCGTTCTTAAAGGATAAGGTGAAAATCCCAGATGAATATATCCCTACCCGCTGGTCGGAATTCTCTTTTTGGGAGTCGCTGTGGGAAAGGAAAGTGGATGCGGTGGAGCTGCTGCTGCGGATACCAAAATCAAACTTGGATAATGGGTGGATGGATTGTTTTTTCCATACATGCGCATATGGGGTTTTGGCGGCAGTATGCTTGGTTGTGGCAGTGATTTTGGCGGGCAGCCAAAGAACCCGCGGGGATAAAAAGAAGGGACAGGATGGCGCATAATAGCGCCATCCTGGTTTGACTTTACTGGAAGATTGTTTTACAATGGAAGAAATAAATATGGAAGGGGGACTTGGCCATGGAGTGCTTATTTGTGGAATATCCCAAATGCACAACCTGCCAGAAGGCGAAAAAATGGCTGGAGGAGCATCAAGTGCCATTTGAAGGGCGGCATATCAAAGAACAGAATCCGAAAAAAGAAGAATTGAAGGAATGGCATGAAAGGAGCGGGCTGGACATTAAGCGCTTCTTTAACACAAGCGGCATGCTGTACAAAGAACAGAAATTAAAAGACCGCCTGCCAGAGCTGTCGTTAGAAGAGAAGTATGAGTTGCTTTCTACAGATGGAATGTTAGTGAAACGCCCCATATTGGTGACAGAGAAGGGTGTGGCGACGGGGTTTAAGCCAGAAGAATGGGAGAAGCTGTTGAAATAATGGAGAAAATTCGGGAACATTTGGTGTTTACAGGAAGGGTGCAGGGAGTTGGGTTCCGGTTCCGGGCTGGGCATCTGGCAAAGCATTATGGGGTCACAGGATGGATTCGGAATAACTATGATGGTTCTGTAGAAGCAGAAATGCAGGGCAGGGAGGAAGAATTGGATAAAATCATTCAGTCTTTGCAGCAGGACAGCTATATCCGCATTGACTGGGTTACAAGGGACAAAATAGAGATAGAGCCTTTAGAGCAGAGATTTTCCGTAAGGTATTGATGGCAAAAGGAGGAGAAGGTTATGTTAAAAAATTGGAACAGGCCAGAGAGGCCAGGGGAAGAGGAAATCGAGGGGCGCCTGAGGGCGGCAAGGGCGAAGCTTGCAGTGCAGCAGATGCAGATTAAGGAGCATAAGCTTCCAGTGTTCGTGCTGTTTGAAGGCTGGGGGACGGCAGGCAAGGGCAGCATCCTTGGCAAAATTATTAAGGAGATCGACCCCAGGTTTTTCAAGGTTGCCACCATGGACGTCCCTACTGAGGAAGAAAGGCGCAAGCCATTTTTGTACCGCTATTTTGTGAAGATCCCAGAAGCTGGCAAGTTCTGCTTTTTGGATTCTGGCTGGATGGAAGAAGTGACAAGAAGCTGCCTCCATGGCGAGTTAAAGGAAAAGAAATATAAGGAGCGGATTGACAGTGTGAAGCGTTTTGAACGCCAGTTGACAGACAATGGCTACCTTGTGATGAAATTTTTCTTCCATATCAGCCAGGAAGAGCAGAAGAAGCGTCTAAAGGGGTTAGAAAGGGATGAAAATACAAGTTGGCGCGTCAGCCCCCATGACAGTTGGCAGAATAAGCATTATGAGAAATGCCTGAAAGTGTATGGCCAATATTTGAATGACACCAATGCGTCCACATCGCCTTGGTATATTGTAGATGCGAAAAGCAAAAAATGGGCGCAATTGCAGGTGTTGGAGACGTTGGTCAGCGGGATTGAGACAGCTTTGAAAAACAGCGCGATGGCAGTGCCGTTGCTGCAAAATGTGTTCCCAATGGAAAAGGTGCCAAAGCTGTCCGATATTTCCCTGGATAAAACCTTGACGGATGAAGAATACAAACGGCAGTTGAATGAGCTGCAAGGGAAGCTGCGTATGCTTCACAATGAGCTGTACTTAAAGAAGATCCCAGTGGTGATAGCCTATGAAGGCTGGGATGCGGCAGGCAAAGGCGGGAATATCAAGCGTATCACAGGGGCGTTAGACCCAAGGGGATTTGAAGTGCATCCAATTGCAAGCCCTGAACCCCATGAAAAGGCTAGGCATTACTTGTGGCGGTTCTGGAACCGGCTGCCAAAAACTGGGCATGTGGCGATTTTTGACCGTACCTGGTATGGGCGTGTGATGGTAGAGCGCCTGGAAGGCTTTTGCAGTGAAAATGACTGGCAGCGGGCATATAATGAGATCAATGAGTTTGAAAAGGAATTGTCTGATTGGGGCGCGGTTATTATAAAGTTCTGGGTTCAGATTGACAAGGACGTGCAGTTAGAGCGTTTTACTGACCGCCAGAATACGCCAGAGAAGCAATGGAAGATTACGGAGGAAGATTGGCGCAACCGTGAGAAATGGGATTTGTATGAGATGGCAATCAATGAAATGATGAAAAAAACCAGCACAACCTATGCGCCCTGGCATGTGTTGGAATCCAATGACAAGAAATATGCAAGGATTAAGGCATTGAAGATTGTAATTGAGGAGATTGAGAAAGTCCTGTAGTGGGACGGATGGTTTTAAGGCAGGAATGCCCGTTAAAATTTCCACACTTAACAGAAAAAGAAAACCCCCGGAATGCCCTCCGGGGGTTTTTGCATGGCTTGTCCTGTGGGTTGCAAGGTGCATAGAACTTTGTCGTTATAGTGATGCGAAAGTTTTTAAAAAATAATTGCTAAGAAATTATAAGCAATAAAATTCCTCCACTCATGGCATCATGTTAGATATCCCAATAAAGGCAATTTTGGGAAAAGTACTCTTCCGAACCCGCTATAACACCAGAAACACCAGAACCGCAAAGGAAACAAACCTCAAAAATATATAAGATAAAGGCGAAAAGCTGATTTTACTCAAGCATTTCGCCTTTCATTACCATAGAAGACATTATTTACAGACTTTTCTTCATAGTCTCCTTTCAGGTATGGAACCATATGGAAGCCAATAATTTTCTACTATTGAGTGTACATTGTTAATATTTCAAGAAAGATTCTTACATGATAACTAAATCTCTTTATTTTTACCATATCCATAGGTTTCAAAAATATCCAATATTGATATGAAAAGTGCATGAAATCCCACTACACACTTTCCATGCACTTTTTGTTGATTCTTGATTTTTAATTATGCTCATATCATCGTCTATAGCATCTCTTTTTTTATTTCCATTATTTCTTCATCTGATAAATACGGAAAATAATCCCCTATTTCATCCACTTTTATTTTTCCGTTCTCTAACATTTTTTGTATTGTCCTTTTTGCTACTTGTTTCGCCGCTTCTTGTTTCTCACTTTCCACATAAGCGCGCATTACCTGTTCCTCATCAAACAATGTCATCATTATGTCAACAACCTCCTTTTCCCTGCTAGATAAATACTCTTTCAGGACATCCCTGTCTTTACAGATATTAATGGTATTGGCAACT
>CAJUDE010000021.1 GCA_910585295.1 uncultured Lachnospiraceae bacterium
CTCATAGGGCGGCCTCCATATCGTTCCCGTGTAATGCATAAACCATCTCTCCTTCCTGTCTGTAAAAATCTAACTGACGATACCCCTGATCTCCTTTAAGTCCCGGATACCGTTTTCCTCCATGTACTTTTCCAGCCCGCCCTTTTCCTCACGTCAATCCCCATGCCCGAAGGCGATCCCGCCATGCTCCACGTTCGGGCAGGAAATATTAATCTCCAGCATATCTATCCCCTGCCCGGAGCCGAATGTCCCGGACGCGGGCATCACCGGGTTCTTTAACCTGATGCCCGCTATATCCACTGATGTGTTTATCCCGTCCGCCTCCTTCCTGAATCACATGATAGCAACTGGCAGGGGAAAAGAAAAGTACTGTCTTTTTTCGTTTATAGTGCGGAAAATGATACCGGTATCAAAAAGCATAGTACCTTGAACAGGTAAAACGGATATAGTATAATGACGTTAAAAGGAGGGACACCCTATGGGCAACATGAAAGCGCCGCTGCCCCAATGCGCGGCTATGGTCAGGGTACAGAACATCTTAAGCGGGAAATGGAAGATAACGATATTGATATTATGGTACATCGCGGAATATGAGGCGCAGCGGTTCGGGGAACTGAGGCGGAGGCTTGGGGACATCACGCAGTCCACCCTCACCAAGCAGCTCCGGGAACTGGAACAGGACGGCTTCATCTCCCGCTATATCTATCAGGAAGCGCCGCCGAAAGTGGAGTATTCCCTGACTGGCCTGGGGAAAAGTTTCATCCCTATTTTGAAAGATATGAAAAGCTGGAGCGATACGCATCTGATGTGATGCCGCCTGTTTACAGGCATAAAGACAGAAAAGGGGGCAAGGAATGAAAAAGAAACTATCTCCGAAACGGGCTGCCGTATTCAGCACGGTTTCCGCACTGCTGTTAATTCTGTTCCTATGGACGGCATGGGGGAACACGGCTTTGATGGCAGGTACCTTTACCATTTCCGGCAGCCGCATCCCGCCTGCGTTTTCTGGGTTCCGCATCGCACAGGTATCTGACCTGCACAATGCCGAATTTGGGGAAGGTAATGCCACGCTGCTGCGGATGCTGGCTGAAAGCAGGCCGGACATTATCGTAATAACCGGGGATTTGGTGGATTCCTCGCATACAGACATTGACACCGCCCTTGCCTTTGCAAAAGAGGCGGCAGCGATTGCCCCCGTATACTATGTGACGGGCAACCATGAAGCACGCCTGCCAGAGTATGGACGGCTTAAGGCTGGACTGGATGAGGCCGGCGTCACCGTGCTTGAAGACCAGTCAGTGCAGATAGGCCGTGACGGAGAAACGGTTACGCTCATCGGGCTTTCCGATCCAGATTTTACGGTAAAGGGGGATATGTTTGGGGAAATACCTTCCATGGCTGGCACAAAATTGGAAAACCTGCTTGACGGTGAAACAGGCTATACTGTCCTGCTCTCCCACCGCCCAGAGCTGTTTGAAACTTATGCGGGCTGCGGCATTGACCTTGCCTTAAGCGGCCATGCACACGGCGGCCAGTTCCGTCTGCCATTTATCGGAGGGGTGATTGCGCCCAACCAGGGGCTGTTCCCGAAATATGATGCGGGGCTGTATACGGATGGCAGTACAAACATGGTCGTCAGCCGCGGGCTTGGGAACAGCATCATCCCATTTCGTTTCAATAACCGCCCGGAGATTGTACTGGTGGAACTTTGTGCTGAATGATAAAATCTGATTTTTACAAAGATATGGTAAGATGAACGTTTTGTATAAGGGTTTTGCCTGCGAGTACCCAAATTCCTATGGCATCAATTGGAAATAGCCCCCTGAGCCGCTGTTAGATTTTGATGGCTTTTACCCCTCTTTCCCCCACCCAGTTCGACATTCGACAAAGTTTCCTTGCTTTTATGCGGAATCCAGTATAGAATGATTTCATCGGAATTTTTCATTTTTATTGATATATTTCCCGTAAAAACGTATAATAATATCAGGGATGGGAAACCGTCTCAGGAGATTCCCTGCCAAATAGTGGATAGCTTTATATTCAGGAGAGTTCCTGCATCGCGACAAAAACGGCATAGCCGCAAAGATTATACTATTTTTATATTTTATATCATATCCTGAATAAACCGATAACCCATGCCGCGTATGTTTTCAATACGGCAGGAGGTACAGCCTGCATCCTCCAGTTTCCCGCGTATCCGGTTCAGGCTAATCCAACTTAAAATAATCTATATTTTATTACTATCGTTTGCCTCCCTTGCTACACTCCCAGTCTAAAGTTTTCTGTCCGTATTTATTTACACAGAAACATCCAAAAATGAATTTAACTTATCCATATACTCATCCTTCCATTCCTCAATCTCCAGCTTCATAGGCTTAGATAAATCCAAGCTAAAAATACCCATTATTGACTTTGCGTCAATCACGTAACGGCCACTGACTATGGTAACATCCCCAGGCATATTTCCAACAACATTTACAAAACTTTTCACTGCATCAACAGAGGGTAGTAAAATATCCATCGTTTTTATCATATCTCTTCTTTCACCAGATCCACCTTCAGGATTCCGTCCACATCTGCCCTTGCCTCATCTTTCAAAACAAGCCTGAGCCTAGTTGCGCAGTGAGCGGCGCTGATAATGTTTTCTTTGCCGCCAACCAGCCTCAAAAGTTCTTCGGCAGACGCCTGATAGCGTTCTTCCTTTGTCATGGTTCTTTCTTCCTCCTTTTGATTATATGATTTCATAGATAGCCGCTTCATAGGGGCGCAATCTCATCTGTTCAAGCCGGGTTTCCGATTCCTGTTCATAATTGGACAGGAGCGCCCTGCCTTTTCTAGGGTAATCAAAACGTGCCGATTTCTCATAGAAATTACCTATCACCAGCCACTTTTTTCCCTTCCATTCCCTTGCATACGCAAATACATGTCCATCCTCCGGGCAGAGCAGTTCAAAAGTCCCATAAATCAATATAGGCTCTTCTTTTCGGAATCTGATCAGCTTTTTATAATAATAGAAAATAGAATTCTGATCCCTTAATGCCTCTTCTGCATTAATTTTTGTATAATTGGGATTTACCCTGCACCATGGTGTCCCTTCCGTAAATCCTGCACCTGGGCCGTTGTCCCACTGCATGGGTGTTCTTGCATTATCCCTTGACTTAGCGCAAAGGGATTTCATGATTTCTTCTTCGGGATATCCCATCTGCTTCCGTTCCCGGTACATATTGACAGACTCTACATCAAAAAAATCCTCAATACCTGAAAACGGATAGTTAGTCATCCCTATTTCTTCGCCTTGGTAAATATAAGGCGTCCCCTTCATGCCATGAAGCACGGTTGCCAGCATCTTTGCAGATTCCACCCGGTACTCCTTGTCATTCCCCCATCTGGAAACGATTCTCGGAAGGTCATGGCTGTTCCAAAAAAGGCTGTTCCATCCTTTCCCCTCCAATGCCTTCTGCCATTTCGCAAACGCCCGTTTTAGCTGTTTCAATTCAAGGGGCTTTAAATCCCACTTCTGTTCTCCTGGAACCTGATCCAGCAGCATCTGCTCAAACTGAAAAATCATATCCAGTTCTTTCCGCTCCGGATCAGAATATAAACTTCCATTCTCAATATCTGCTCCCCAGCATTCTCCTACCGTGATCAGGTTTTTTCCCCCGAAAGTTTCCCTGTTCATTTCCTGGAGGTATTCATGCAGCTTTGGCCCGTTTTCTTTTATCTCCTGATCCGGGATTTTTCCAATGACATCAATCACATCCATCCGGAAACCGCCAACGCCCATATCAATCCAGAAATTCATCATTTTCCAGATTTCTTTCCGCATCGCTTCATTCTCCCAGTTCAGATCCGGTTGTTTTTTATGATAGAAGTGCAGATAATACTCTCCCGTTTCTTCCGAGTATTCCCATGCATTACCGCCAAAACAAGATTCCAGTTCATTAGGCGGACTGCCTTTTTCCCCTTCTCTCCAGATATAATAGTCCCTGTACGGACTGTCCTTCGATTTTTTCGCCTCCACAAACCACGGATGCTCATCAGAAGTATGGTTCACAACAAGGTCCATGATAATTCTAATACCACAATTTTCACATTCTCGGATTAGAGCCTTCATATCTTCCATCGAGCCGTACTCTGGTGATATTCCATAATAATCGGATATATCATAGCCATTATCCGCATTGGGAGAGGCATAGACTGGACTCAGCCATATCACGTCGACCCCCAATTCCTCCAGATACCACAATTTGGAGCGGATACCGTTAATATCGCCGATTCCATCACCATTGCTGTCACAGAAGCTTCGTGGATATATCTGGTATACAACACTGCTTTTCCACCACTTTTCTTCCACCATTCTTTTCACCTCGCTTGTTTTTCTTTGGTGATTTTAGTATACTGGAAAAGAAACCCTGATTTCTTGCATAATTTTACTCAATAATAACACAAATTTACGATTTAGGAGTTGATAGCTATGTCACGAGCTTATCATGAAGATAAAACCCATGGTACTTCTGTTTTTCCTTTACAGGTATATTCTCACCATGACAAAGACGGATTTTATTTTGTATCACAGCACTGGCACGAAGAACTGGAATGGGTATATGCAGAATATGGAATCCTTAATTTGACTATCCACGGGAAAACCCTTGTCTTGAACCCAGGGGAATTCTGTTTTATCAATTCTGGAGAACTGCATGAAATTAAATCTGTGGGCGAGTCCCTGCACCATGCCGTTGTATTTAATCCCAGCTTTTTAGACTTTTCATTGTATGATGCCTGCCAGCATAATTTTATCCGGCCGATTACCAACGGAACACTGCTGTTTCCAACCTTCTGCTCCACGCTTTCACCTGAAGACCATAAACAAATCCTGTTCCATATGCAGGAGATTATAAAACTTTACCACACATTGCCCACCTGCGCCCTTTTAAGCATTAAGCTCCACATATTACACATGATTGAATTATTTTTTCAGGCGGATTATTTTTATAAGAATACGTTATCGCCCAAAGGAAAGGACTCCTTAAACAAATTAAAGCAAGTGATTGAATATGTTCACATCAATTACCCTGAATCAATCTCTTTGCAGACATTGTCTGAAATATGCTTTATGAGCCCTAATTATTTCTGCCACTATTTTAAACAAGAAATTGGAAAGACACCGATCAGTTTTATTAATGAATATAGAATAGAAAAAGCCTGCGAAATGCTGTCAGAATCAAAAGTGCCGATTTCTGATATCGCACTTTCTGTTGGATTTGATAATTTTAGTTATTTTATACGAAAATTCCGGGAATATAAGGGAGTTGCACCGAATAAGTACCGTTCTCTTTGCTTAAAATAGTATGGAGTTTGGCTGTGCCGTTTCTAATTTCCTAGCCATGGCCAAGTTTTTCTCATCAGGTCTCTGTCTAAAGTTGTCTTTTCACAGTTTATATCATCACTCCAGTACTATTACTCCGGCGGTTAAATATCGACGTTTTTACTTGCTTAAATTTCCATCTGCCGCGTTGTCATCAATCGTTGTGACGCTCGCTACAACTCATTCTTCCGCCTTGCAGATGGAAATTTATTCTTTGTAAAATTCGTCGACATTTAACCGCCGGAGTAATATTCATGTTCCCCATCTTCCTTTCAAAATTCTATTCCTGCTCCAGTTTCCCGGTATAAAGCTGATAATACATCCCCCTCTTTGCCAACAGGCTGTCGTGATTCCCTCTCTCCACAATCCTCCCATGATCCAAAACCATAATCACATCCGAATTTTTAATTGTGGAAAGCCTGTGTGCAATCACAAATACCGTCCTTCCTTTCATAAGCCGGTCCATACCATCCTGGACGATTTTCTCCGTCCTGGTATCAATGCTTGAAGTCGCTTCATCTAAAACCAACACTGGAGGGTCTGCCACAGCTACCCTTGCGATTGCCAGGAGTTGTCTCTGCCCCTGGGAAAGACTGCTGCCGCTGCTTTTCAGAACAGTCTGATACCCATTCGGAAGCTTCATAATAAACTCATGGGCATTGGCCAATTTTGCCGCCCGAATGATTTCCTCCTGCGTTGCATTCAATTTTCCATACCGGATATTTTCCATTACAGTCCCGGTAAATAAATGGGTATCCTGCAGTACCAGCCCCAGGGAATGCCGCAGATCATCTTTCCTGATTTTATTGATATTGATACCGTCATAACGAATCCTGCCGTCCTGCACATCATAAAAACGGTTGATTAGATTGGTAATCGTTGTTTTTCCTGCACCGGTAGCTCCTACAAAGGCAACCTTCTGTCCCGGCCTTGCAAAAATCTCAATATCATGCAGAACCTCTTTCCCCTCTGTATAGCCAAAGTCCACATGGTCAAATACTACGTCTCCCTTCATTGGCTGATAGGTTATCGTATGGTCTGCTTTATGGTAGTGCTTCCATGCCCACATCCCGGTTCTGTCCGGAACCTCAGTCAGATTTCCTTTTTCATCATAGCGTGCATTTACCAGCTTCACATATCCGCCATCCTTTTCCGGCTCTTCATCCAATAATCCAAAAATTCTCTCCGCACCTGCAATCGCCATAATGATAGAATTTAACTGCTGTGAAAGCTGTGAAATCGGCTGATTGAAAGAACGGGAAAACTGTAGGAAGGATGCCAGCGTTCCAAGAGTCATCTGTCCGCCCAAAATAGACAGGCAAGCTCCAATCATTGCAATCACCGCATAGCTGACATACCCAAGGTTGCCAAGAACCGGCATAAGGATACTTGCATAACGGTTGGCATGATTCGTACTGTCACGCAGCTTTCCATTCAACCCCTTAAAATCCTGTATGCAGGCATCTTCATGGCAGAATACCTTCACTACCTTCTGGCCTTCCATCATTTCCTCTATGTATCCATTCAGATTCCCTACATCCGTCTGCTGCTTCACAAAATAATGTCCGCTCTTAGAGGATATGGTTCTCGTTGCAAATACCATGCAGACTACCATCACAACTGTAATCACTGTCAACGGGCGGCTTAAAACCAGCATGGATACAAAAACACCAACAACCGTGACCACTGCGGACAGCGTCTGCGGCATACTCTGGCTGATCACCTGCCGTAAGGTATCCGTGTCGTTAGTGTAAATGCTCATGATATCCCCATGAGATTTTGTATCAAAATAGCGGATCGGCAGACGTTCCATGTGGCGGAACAGATCATCCCTTACTTTCTTTAACATTCCCTGTGACACATAAATCATAATGTAGTTATAAGACCATGTACAGAACACGCCGATATAATAAACTGCCGCCATCACAAGCAATGCCCTCAAGAGTGGAGCCAGATCTGGTTTTACCTGATTGACAAAGGGCAGGATGTAATCATCAATCAGATTTCTCATGAACAGAGTACCGCCAATATTTGCAACGGTGCTAACGAGAATACATAGCGCCACCAGCAGACACTGCCATTTATATTCTTTTAAGACATAAGCAGTCAAACGTTTTAGGGTTGCCCCCATATTCTTTTTATTTCCTGCCTTCATCATCGCCGCCCTCCTTTGTCTGTGACTCATAAATTTCTCTGTAAATCGGGCTGCTCTCCAACAGTTCTTCATGGGCGCCCACAGATTCCATCCTGCCGTTATCAAATACCAGAATCCTGTCCGCATCCTGGATTGACGAAATCCTCTGAGCTATGATAATCTTTGTAGTATCTGGTATCTTCTCCCTGAATGCCTTACGGATCAATCTATCTGTTTTTGTGTCTACGGCGCTCGTGGAGTCATCAAGAATCAGAATTTTAGGGTTCTTCAAAAGCGCCCTTGCAATGCAGAGCCTCTGTTTCTGCCCGCCGGATACATTTGCCCCGCCCCGTTCGATGTAGGTATCATACCCTGCCGGAAAATCCCGGATAAATTCATCCGCCTGGGCAAGCCGACACGCATTCATCATTTCTACATCCGTTGCATTCTCTTTGCCCCACCGCAGATTTTCTTTAATCGTACCGGAAAACAAGACATTTTTCTGCAGAACCATCGCCACACTGTCCCGCAGGCTGGCCATGTCATAATCCTTTACCGGAACGCCGCCAACCCGCACCTCACCCTTTGTGACATCATAAAGTCTGGGTATCAATGAAGCAAAAGAAGATTTTGCACTCCCGGTTCCGCCAAGAATACCGATTGTCTCTCCTGCATTGATATGAACACTCAAATTAGTGATTACTTCCTTATTGGGATTTGACGGATACGCAAAACTTACCTGTTCAAAATCAACAGAACCATCCGCAACTTCCGTGATGGCATGGGGTATATTAAACAAATCCGGTCTTTCTGTAAGGACCTCTGAAATCCTCTCACCCGACGCCCTTGACATAATAAGCATCACAAAACCATAGATGCCATCATCAGGCTCATGAGGATATTGATAACGTATGTAAACATACTCATAAGCTGCCCCTCTGTCAGACTCCCCGCAATGATCATTTTTGCGCCCATCCATGAAATCAGCAAGATGCATGAATACATGGAAAACTGCATGACAGGGGAATTCAGTGCAAGCAGTTTCTCCGCACTTACAAACAGGCTTCGGATTTTCCCGCTTTCCGTCTCAAACCGTCCAATCTCATGATCTTCACGCACAAAGGACTTCACTACCCGCATTCCGTTTACATTCTCCTGAACCTTTGCATTCAATTCGTCGTATTCATGGAAAACCTTCCTTAAAGTCGGATTTGCCTTTGATGAAATCAAGGCAAGCACCGCTGCCAGACAGATAATCACTACCAGGAAAATCAGAGCGAAACGAGGATGTATCATAAACGTCATTGCCATTGCGCTGACCAGCATAATTGGCGCCCTCACGCAGACGCGGATTGACATTTGAAATGCCTGCTGTACATTCATCACGTCTGTCGTCATTCTGGTTACAAGCCCTGCCGTTGAAAACTTGTCTATATTGGAAAAGGAGAATGTCTGTATCCTTTCATACATAGCCTGTCTCAGATTCATGGCAAATCCAGAACTGGCTCTGGACGCCGTCTTTCCGGATTCTATCCCAAAAAATAACGCCAATCCAGCCATCACAATCATTGCTGCCCCAATCAGGCATACCAGTTTTAAATTCTGCCCTGCCAAACCATAATCTATGATCGCTGCCATCGCCAAAGGAATAATGACCTCCATAATGACCTCTAAAACAACGAACATCGGAGTGAGGATGGCATCCCTTTTGTAATCCCCAATTTGTTTCAAAAGTGTTTTAAACATACATGCCTCCTGTTTTCAATAATCCCTAAAATACATTTCCTGCCTTATGAATCCTGATGCATACTTTTCCAGGCATCTTCTATTATGGAAACACATTTTTCAATCCCAAACACGCTGCTATCCAGACATAAATGATAATTAAACGAATTCCCCCATTTCTGGTCTGTATAATATCGGTAATGGTCCGCACGCAGTTTGTCCCTCCTTGTAATCAAATCTTCTGTGTTTCCCTCTAAAAACTGCCTTCTCTCCATACAGTGCCTCTTTTTAAATTTCATATCTGCATGGATAAAGACATTCAAAACATCCTTTTTTGTCCCGCAAAATATAATCTGCACACCTTCCTACAATCACACATGGTTCTTTTTCTGCTAGCTCTTTTATAATCTTTGCCTGCATAAGTACCTCCTAAATTTTTTTCCAGTATAATTTCAACATAATCAAAGTCGTTATAAAAGCCAACACGTCTGCCAGCGGGCCTGCCCATAATGCCCCTTCCACCCCTAATACCAGCGGCAGCAATAAGGTCGCTGGGAGCAAATAAACAATCTGGCGGGACAAAGAAAGGATAGTTGCCTGTGTTGGTTTTCCGATAGCCTGGAAGAAAACACCCGTTGCCATCTGCAGCCCGTTGATCGGACACGCCAGAAGGAAAAAACGAAAACATTTCACCGCAAACTCATTATACAGTTCCGATTCTGAACCAAACAGCTGGACAATGCTCATAGGCGCAAACTGGAATACCACAAATGCCAGGATTAAAACGATTGTAGATACCGTCAAGATAATGCGGTATGCCTGCTTCACCCTGCCCTTCTGCCCGCTTCCATAATTGTACCCGAAGATAGGCTGCGCCCCTGTGGCCAGCCCAAGCAGTACAGCGGAAACAATCTGGTTTACTTTCATGGTAATGCCGATGGTTGTCAGCGGGATCTCTGCCCCATATTTCGATTCTGCTCCATAAGACACCAGTATGTTATTTGTAACCGCCATGACAAGCACAATGGAAATCTGTGTGATAAAACTGGATACCCCAAGGCTGCTGGCCTTTGCCAGAACCTTTCCGGAAACGCAGAAACAATCTTTATCCAGCTTGATGCTCTTAAACTTCCAGATATATGCAAAATACAGAAACGCATTCAGTATCTGTCCCGCAATCGTTGCCCAGGCTGCTCCCTTTACGCCCCAATGGAAAACAAAAATAAAAATCGGATCAAGGATGATGTTGGTAATGCATCCCACAAGCAATCCTGCCATGCTGTATTTCGGGCTGCCATCCGCGCGGATCATACCCGCCATACCGGAATCAATGGAAGAAAACAAAATCCCATAGGAAATAATGCGTCCATAATCCATTGCATACGGCAGGATACCTTCTGTCGCGCCAAATAAAACACATAAAGGCTCCAAAAACAGGTTAAACAGGACACAGAGAACAATGCCCGCAATTACCATGACAGATATGGAACACCCAACGCCTCTGGCTGCTGATTTTTCGTCTCCTTCGCCAAGTTTCAGGCTCAGGTACGCTGCAGCGCCATCGCCAATAAGCAGGCTTACTGCAATAGCGATTACCGTCATCGGCATGACAACATTTGTAGCGCCGTTCCCAAGATACCCTACCCCCTGCCCGATAAAAATCTGGTCAACGATGTTATACAGTGCGTTGACCACCATAGAAATGATGCTCGGAACAGCAAACGTAAGTACCAGTTTTTCAATTCGTTCTGTACCAAGTGGATTTGTTTTTGTTACTGTTGAATCCATTTTTACCTCCTAACTTAAAACACATGATGAACATAAGCATAAAATCCTATCCGTATCTGTTTCCCCTTTCTGTTAATTCCATATTTTCCTGCATTTTTTTCAGCACATTAGAGAAAATTCTTAATTCTTCTTCCCCAATTCCTGCCGTCAGTCTTTTTTCCAACAGAGCAATATGCCTCTCAACCTGCTCCTTCATTTCCACCGTATGTGTGGTGGGCAGTATCCTTTTCAAACGGTTATCAGAGGAAACCTTTTCCCTGCGTATAAAATCCTGTGCCTCCATTTTCTTCAAAAGTGTGGAAACAGACGCGCTCCGTATGTTCAGTTCCTCTTCTATATCTTTCTGATAAATCTCCCTGTCTGGATATGACACCAGTACAAAATTCAAGATTCGGATCTGCGCCCCGCAACGCCCTGTTGTCGTATCAAAAACTCTTTTTATCTGATTGGCCAGCCCCAGAACAGAACCAGCACACTGTTTTCCATCCATAGGTCACATCTCTTTCTTTAAACTGATGTAGAAAAAGGCGGCCAATTCATTTTCCAATGCATCGCAGTCTGCAGCCTCTCCTATCATTTCAAGTGTCATATTGTGGGAACACCCCATTTGCAAAACTCCCACCAGGCTTTTACAATTCTGTTTCTGTATCTGCCCCGATACGGATCACAGCCACGCCGCCTGCCATCTTTGCCACACGCCCCCGCAGCAATATTTTTCAGTCCCTCCCGGACTAACGCCTGCGTCAGCACCGTCGCCGTAGTAGTGCCGTCCCCGGCGGTATCATTTGTTTTGGCAGCAACCTCCTTCACAAGCTGCGCCCCATGTTTTCGTAACGGTCCCCCAGTTCGATTTCCTTTGCAATCGTCACGCCGTCATTAGTGATTAATGGTGCGCCGTAGGTTTTATCCAGCACCACATTTCTTCCTTTCGGCCCAAGCGTAATCTTTACCGTATCTGCCAGCTTATCTACGCCTGCTTCCATTTTCTTCCTTGCCGCAATATCAAAACTAATTTCCTTTGCCATGATTCAATTCCTTCTTTCTTTTAAACTTTATCCTGCCTTTCTATTTATTGTTAGCACTCTTTTTTCATGAGTGCTAACCTTTGCAATACCTATTAAAACACAACTGCTCTTGAAAGTGAAGTGAAAATATGGTATTATCAATGACGAAAACGCAATAATTGAGGTGAAACCCATGAATACAGACCAATTAAAGAGCTTTATCCAGGTTGCCGAAAACCTGAATTTTGCGAGAGCTGCTGAAATTTTAAAGATTACCCAGTCAGCCGTTTCCCGGCAGATCCATTCGCTGGAAGATGAACTTGAGACAAAACTTCTCCACCGCACCACCAGAACAGTCACCCTTACCCCTGCCGGAATCAGTTTTCTGGAAGATGCGAAAAATATTATGGGCAGGCTAAAGATTGCCGAACAGAAACTAAAGCGCCACCAAAGCATGAATCTGCAGGTCTTAACGATAGGCTGCCAGAGTGAGGCTAACCTGGACCTGCTTTGTAAGATACTGGAATCCTGCAGGGAGCAGATACCAGAACTATATCCTTTTTTGAAAGTGATCCCCCACAGATCCATTTTAAATCTCTTCTACCAGGAAGAACTGGATCTGCTGTTTGGATTCCAGGATGATATCCCAATAAAGAACGATACGGTCTACAAAGAATTATTCCGGATACCGCTATGCTGTATCGTTTCCGCCACACACCCCTATGCTGCCAGGTCTGAACTTGCAAAGGAGGAATTATATCTGGAGAATGTCGTTGTCTGCAATTCCTATGCGATACCTTCTAGCGCTGCCGAAATGCAGAACCAGATTTCACAACACATTTTGCCGGAATCCACCTATATGTGCGAAAACCTGCAGGTACTTCTTACTCTTGTAAGAGCCGGCTATGGCTGCTCCGTCCTTCCACAAATGAATTTTATAAACTCGGATATCTGTTCTATTCCCTTAAAGGACAGCGAGCCTTTATCCTATGGCCTCTTTTTTAAGAAAAGCTCACAAAACCCTCTTTTAAAAAAATTCATTTCTATTGCCGCAAACGCCCCTTACCATTAACGGCCAAAAGCGATATGGATACCAGAAAGTACCTGTATCGCTTTTTCGCTCAATGTACCTCTTCCCTTTTACTTTTGAAACAACTACCATTTCGTTCTATTTCTTCATACAGGGAAAGCAATATCTTTTTGACTGATTATATGGACAGTTAAAGCACTGACTTAGTGCACATCCCTATTTTTATCTTATAGGAAAAATACTTTCACGCTTTCATGTAACTGGCATTTCCGCTAAAGTCAAATACCCCGCAGCAAGCTGGGGCTGGCCTAGCTTGTTCTTTTCTCCCCAAGGGGCGGGGTATTTGCACCTACAGGGCGCTTACATTCGTCAAATATCCGCGCAAGCGCGGCTGCTTGGCTCATTGCTCATGGGAAGAACAAAGAATCCTGCGAAGCAGGATTCTTTGCCTGCGGCGGGTCGCTTTAGCGGCATATTTCTTTTCCGCCGCAGCGTGATAATTGTTTTTTATTTTATAGGGAATCCGAAGTAATTTCCTATAAAATAAAAAACAAAGGCTCCCATAAGGAACCCTTGCCTCTTTCTAGTTTTAGCCAAATACCCCGCAGCAAGCTGGGGCTGGCCTAGCTTGTTCTTTCCTCCCCAAGGGGCGGGGTATTTGCGCCTACAGGGCGCTTACATTCGCCAAATATCCGCGTGCACGGCTGCTTGCCTCATTGCCCTCAGAAATAAACCACCCCGTATTGGGCATAATACTCCATACAGTATTCCAAAACCCCCATACCCACTGCAAAGCATGCCAGCAGCAACACAAGCAATATTGCGCCTTTGTCATATTTGAGGATTTCGTCCCCGCCCTCTCCCTGCCTGATATTGGAAGCGACCATTTCCCCGCCCAAAGAAATTAAAATCAATGGCCACAATTTCATAATAACCCCCAAAGACAGCGGCGGGTAGAACATATGGACCATAAATAATATTCCAAAAAATATCATCAAAATTCCACATGTTACGCTTCCTACCCTTCTGACCCTCATTTCATCAGCTCCTTCCCCTCATCTTCCTTTTGGTCCAGCTCCCGTTTCTTGCCCCGGATCAAATGCAAGCCGCCAATAATCAGCAATACGCTTACGCCTACCTGTGGCACACTGTCCATAATATCCCAATAAATTTCATTTGGGATCAACCAGCGTAAATAATCCATTGTATAATCCCATAACATGGCAACGCCAATAATAATCAAAGCGGCTGCAAGGAGGTTGCTCTGCTTCTGGTTCCATTGTTCCATTGGAAGCATTTTGCTCAAATGGAACAGGTAATCATCTTCTAACGCGTAAAACTCTTCGTCTGCCATCCCACGGATATTGTGTACATTGAAAAAGCTGTAGCACCACAGAATTGGCAATATGAAAAGCACCGGCCCCATATTTAAAAATGCCGCAAGGAAAATCAATACCCAAAACAGCGACATAATGCTGACCCCTTGTTTCATAAATCCCATATACATTTCCCCTGCGCCTGGTATCAAAGAAAAGCAAAGGGTGAAAAATCCATTTTTCTTTCTTGTCATCTTGTTACCTCCTGATTCCTCTCATTTTCAGATCCATCCATCCCTATACGGAATATTCCTCTGCTAAGGTCATTTAGCAGCCCTGTGACCTCTGTGCTATGGCGCCTTAATTTCCCCACCACGCCTTCTTCCCTTTTCTTGCTTTCCTCCCTATCTTGTGACTGCTCCACTTGCTGGCTGCCTGACGGCCCCAAGTCCAAATCCTGGACATTGGCGGTGACAGTCAGCAGGAATATGGAAGCTACAACGGCAAGCCCCACCTTCAGGCTGTATAGGGCAAGCTGCACCTGCCTGGAAGTCTCTTTCCATTTTATGGACGCCTGTATATCTAAGCGGTGGGCCCTATCCATAACCTCCTCTTTCAGATAACTTGGCGGCTCGTCTAAAACCCCTTCTTCCATCCAATTCCCAAATTGTTCCGCACAGAAGGTGCAAGCTCCGATGTGGGCAAAAAAACCTTCCTCTTTTGCCCCTTCCAGCTTCCCTTCCTGCCAGTTGCAGAACTGATCCTTGGTGATATGTGCCGATGGCAATGTATTGCCACATTGTATAAGTTCATCTTTGTGCTTTTTCGTCATCTCGCCGCCCTCCCTTCCATTATTTTCCGAATCATCGCTTTTGCCCGGTAAATCTGGGTCTGGATTGTCTTTATCCCCTTTTCTGACTCCTGGGCAATTTCCCGCGCTGTCTTCTCATAGCAAAAGTGTTCGGTAGCCACTTCCTTATAGGGGCTTTTCAAGCTTTGACAGATAGTGTAGACATATTCTTTGGATTCCTGCTTTAAATAGGCTTCCTCCGGGCCTGCGCCGCCATCCTTTAATTCTTCAAAATACGCATCTTCTTTTGGCTCGCTGCGCCGTTTGGCGCTTTTCAGAAAATCAAGCCCTTTGTTGGTCGCAATTTTGCAAATCCATGCCTTTTCATAATCCCTTTGAAAACTGGCAAGGTTCTTATAAACGGATAAAAAAGTTTCCTGGGTCAAATCTTCTGCATCAAACTGGTTCCCTGCCATCTTAAAACATATGGAATATACAAGCCTTTCATATGTTTCTAACAGATAACCAAAATATTCTTCCTTATCGATTTTATCCGCCCCCTTTCACCGCTTCACTATCTGTTCATTTATTATAACGAACTAGCGCCGCGGCTGACTTCAACTTTTTATTTTTATTTCCGCGAGCAATGAGCCAAGCAGCCGCGCTTGCGCGGATATTTGGCGAATGCCGCGAGGGTAAGTGCCCTGCGGGGTATTTGACTCTTCTATATAAGAACAAAGTGGGCAAGCCCATTGGGGCTTCCCTGTCCCTTCAATCTTGAGGAGCTTGGTGTCTACACTCCGTTTCGGTCCGTTCTAAACAAGCGCCACTGGCGCTTAGAACCTTTGAAACGCCGAGTGTAGTCATGCAGTGACATCTTCTATTCGCACGAATGCGCATCTATATTTTTATCTTATAGGAAAGCCATAGATTTTAACGCTTTACAGCAGCGCGGCCTTTCCTATAAGATAAAAAAGAATCCCCAAACTGTACGTTACTACGGTTTGGGGATTCACTCTATGTCCACATGGAACTGCTATATCTTTTTCCTATCGGCATGATGGCATATATAAAAACTTTTTCATTATGCTTTCTCAATCTAAAATTTAACCTTATCTGATATTAGCCAGCCATAAGGGGTTTGGATGCGCGCGGGCAAGCCTTGGAACAGCCAAATTCCCCGCAGCAGGCTACGGGGCAACGCCGCTAAAAACTTGAATTCAATTTCCTGCTGATTTCTACACCAGTAGGGGTTGCGGCAAGCCCCCCTTCCCCTGTCTCTTTTAAGGAACAGGGAAGGGATGCGCCAATTGCCCGCATAGCGTCTATCACTTCATCGGGCGGTATCCGGCTTACAATCCCTGCAAGCGCCATATCCGCACTGGTTACAGCGTTTACTGCGCCAACCACATTGCGCTTTACGCAAGGCACCTCCACCAGCCCTGCCACTGGGTCGCATACCAAGCCCAACAGGCTTTTTAAGGCAATGGCGCTGGCATGGAGGATTTCTTGTTCCCCGCCGCCCATAAGGTAGGCAAGGCCTCCAGCCGCCATGGCGCTGGCGCTCCCGATTTCCGCCTGGCACCCTCCCGTGGCCCCTGCAATGAAAGCCCGCTCGGCAATGACCGCCCCAATCCCGGCAGCCGTGAACATGGCTTCTGTCATTTTTGCATCTGAAACTGAAAAATATTTCTGGTATGTGAGGAACACGGCTGGCATCACTCCGCAGGAGCCTGCCGTAGGCGCCGCCACAATCCGCTTCATGCAGGCGTTGGATTCCCCCATTTTCAGGGCTTTTACCATCACTTCCCCCATAAAGCTTCCAGATATGGCCTTTCCTGCCTGCAAGGCTTCCTCTAGCTTCTGCCCATCATTCCCCACCAGCCCGCTGGCTGATTTCATTTTCCCATCATATGACTCGTCCGCATGGCGCATCGTGCCATACATTGCCTGCATGGCTTCAAAGGACTCTTCCTCAGACACCATGCGTTCTGACATATCGTCCTCTAAAATTATGCGAAAAAAAGGCTTTTTCTGCGCTGCGGCAGCCGCCGCAATCTCTTTCAATGATTGAAAACTCATGTCTTTTCTCCATCTTTTTCCAGGCTTAAATAGGTGACCTTATAAATCCCTTCTAATTTCTCTAACCATTTTATGGACTCCCTGGGGACTTCTTTATCGCATTCCACCACCAACACCGCGCTCCCGCCGCGCTTATCCCGGTATAGCTGCATAGTGGCAATATTAACTGATTTGTGGGCCAACATGGAAGTCACTTCCGCCACATGCCCCGGCTGGTCCTGGTTGCGTACAATTAACGTAGGGTAATCCCCACAGAAATTTGCCTCCAGCCCGTCAATTTCACAAACTTTTATCCTGCCTCCCCCTAAAGAGGCGGCTACAATTTCCAGGTGCCTGCCCTTTTTCCCCGTCAGCTTCATTAGGACAGAATTCGGGTGCGCATCCCTTAGCTCAATCCCAGCAAAAGAATATTCCAGCCCCATCTTCCCCGCCCAGGCAAAGCTGTCTGGGATGCGGGCATCATCCGTCCCCATCCCCAACAGCCCGGCAATCAGCGCGCGGTCTGTCCCATGCCCTTTTCCTGTGGCGCAAAAAGACCCGTGGAGGAAAATATCCGCATTTGCCACCGGCTCGTTCAAAAGCCTCCTGCCGATATGCCCAATGCGCACTGCACCTGCGGTATGGGAACTGGATGGCCCTACCATAACTGGCCCCACAATGTCAAATATGTTCATATGCTCTCCTATCTTATTTTGCAAGGAGTTCTTCTGCAAGCACCTCCATCTCTGCAATATCGGCTTCTTTCATAACAGATTTGATGGAAACCACTTTATCGCAAAGGACAATCTCTTTCATCTGTTCCAAAATCCCCTTCATATTTTTTGCAGCCATAGGGGCCCAAGAGCCATTTTCCATTAAGGCAACCGTGCGTTTCTGGAAATTTTTGCTCTTTAAGTGGTGTAAGAAATCTTCCATGCAGGGGAACATCCCACCATCATAAGTAGCTGCTGCAAGCACCATTTTATCATAACGGAACGCATCCTCGATTGCTTCCGCCATATCGTCCCTAGACAAATCTGTGATGGCTACTTTTTTCGCGCCTTTCGCTTCCAGGATTTCTTTCATTTTGATTGCCGCTTGCTTGGTGTTCCCATGGATTGACGCATATGCCACCAAAACCCCTTCATCCTCTGGACGGTAGCTGCTCCAAATATCATATTTTTCAATATAATATGCCAGGTTTTCTTTTAAAATTGGCCCATGCAGCGGGCAGATAACCGCAATGTCCAAGTTTGCCGCTTTCTTTAACAATGCCTGCACCTGCGCGCCGTATTTCCCAACAATATTAAAATAATACCTCCTTGCCTCGCATGCCCAGTCTTCCTCTGCATCCAATGCGCCGAATTTTCCAAACCCATCTGCAGAGAAAAGGATTTTTTCTGATTTCTCATAAGAAACCATAACTTCGGGCCAATGCACCATTGGCGCCATTACAAATGTAAGTTCATGGCTCCCCAGGCTTAAGGTATCCCCTTCTTTTACCACAACAGAACGGTTCGACAAATCTATGGAAAAGAACTGCCCAAGCATTGGGAAGGTTTTTGCATTGCCCACCACTTTCATTTCTGGGTATTTTTCCGCAAGCACCTGGATATTTGCCGCATGGTCTGGCTCCATATGGGAAACCACCAGGTAATCCACTGCCCTTCCATCCAACGCCTTGTCCAGGTTTGCAAGCCATTCTTCCCGCCGCCTTGCATCCACGGTATCCATAACCGCCACTTTCTCGTCCAAAATCACATAGGAATTATAAGATACCCCATTCGGTATCACATATTGGCTTTCAAATAAATCCAAGTCCTTGTCATCTGCGCCAATATATAAAATATTCTCTGTAATTGTTGTGTCTTTCATTCTTATTTTCCTCCTGAAATTTAATATAAATTATCCCTTATGCCATACATAAGGATGGAGACTGCCAGAAAACTGGCAATCCCCATTCCCAATATAATTATTCCCATAGGCAAAGCCCAAATAGCCTGCTTACTGCATACTTGGCAGTTGCCGCAAAACGCCCCTCAGGGAACCTAGCCTTATTTACCAGAAAGGTATTCGTCTATCCCTTTTGCGGCTGCTTTCCCTGCGCCCATAGCAAGGATAACTGTTGCGGCGCCTGTCACTGCGTCCCCGCCTGCAAAAACGCCGGGCTTGCTGGTAGCGCCATTCTCCTCTTTCGCCACAATACATTTCCAGCGGTTTATATCCAGCCCCTTAGTTGTAGATGAAATTAAGGGGTTCGGGGAAGTCCCAAGGGACATAATCACAGTGTCCAGCTCCAAGCTGAATTCAGACCCAGGGATTTCCACCGGCCTTCTTCTGCCAGACTCATCTGGCTCGCCCAATTCCATGCGGATGCAGGCCATGCCTTTTACCCAGCCATTGCCGTCTACCAAAATCTCTGTCGGGTTCGTCAACAAGTCAAAGATAATCCCTTCCTCTTTGGCATGGTGCACTTCCTCCACACGGGCTGGAAGCTCCGCTTCGCTCCGGCGGTATACCACATGCACCTCCGCGCCTAAACGCAGGGCAGTCCTGGCTGCATCCATGGCCACATTCCCGCCGCCGACTACGGCAACTTTCTTCCCTTTCATAATCGGGGTGTCATATTCTTCTAAGAAGGCTTTCATCAGGTTATTCCTGGTAAGGAACTCATTAGCGGAAAATACCCCGTTTGCCTGCTCGCCTGGAATCCCCATAAATTTGGGAAGCCCTGCGCCAGAACCAATAAATACCGCTTCAAACCCTTCCTCTTCCATCAACTGGTCGATGGTGCCTGCTTTTCCAATTACAACATTCGTTTCAATCTTAACGCCAAGTGATTTCACATTTTCAATTTCTTTTGCCACCACTTCGCCTTTTGGCAGACGAAATTCCGGGATCCCGTAAATCAGCACGCCTCCTGGCTCATGCAGGGCTTCAAATATTGTCACGTCATAGCCCATTTTTGCCAGGTCCCCGGCGCAAGTCAGCCCTGCAGGCCCGGAACCAACCACTGCCACTTTGTGGTTTTTCTTCTCGGCCGCTGGCTGGGGCTTAATATTATGTTCCCTTGCCCAATCGGCAGCAAACCGTTCCAGCTTGCCAATGGAAACTGGCTCGCCCTTCACGCCGCGGACGCATTTCCCCTCACACTGGCTCTCCTGAGGGCATACCCGCCCGCAAACTGCTGGGAGCGCGCTGGACTTACTGAGTACCTGATAGGCGTCCTCGAAATTCCCCTCTTTGATTGCAGTGATAAAGCCTGGGATGTCGATTGCCACTGGGCATCCTTTTACACACTGGGCATTTTTACAATTTAAACACCTATTTGCTTCTTCTACAGCTTCTTCTTTATTATATCCAAGGCACACTTCCTCGAAATTCTTGGCACGTACCTGTGGGTCTTGTTCCCTTACTGGGACTTTCTTCAATGTATCCATTATTTGTCACCTCCGCACTGGCCGCATCCGCCATGGTGGGTATCGCCCTCCGTAAGCTTCAGCATGCTCCTTCCCTCTTCTGTCTTGTACATCTGCTGACGTTTCATCGCCTGGTCAAAATCCACCAGATGGCCGTCAAATTCCGGCCCGTCCACACAGGCAAATTTCACCTGGCCCCCTACCGTCACACGGCAGGCGCCGCACATGCCAGTCCCATCCACCATAATGGGGTTCAAAGAAACAACGGTTGGGATTTCCAGTTTCTTTGTAAGGAGGCAGACAAATTTCATCATAACCATTGGCCCGATTGCAATGCATAAATCATATGTATTCCCGTTATCCACAAGCGCTTCTAACTGGTTCGTCCCCATTCCATGGAAGCCATAGCTTCCGTCATCCGTGGTCACATAGAGGTTCCCTGCCACTTCTTTCATTTCCTCTTCCAGAATCAGCAAGTCTTTTGTCTTAGAACCCATAATCACATCACAGCTTACGCCCTGGCTGTGGAGCCATTTTACCTGGGGATAGACTGGGGCAGTCCCCACGCCCCCTGCAATAAATACAATTTTTTTCTCTTTCAGTTCTTCTAAAGGCGTTTCCGTCAATTCAGAAGCACATCCCAAAGGCCCTACGAAATCCTGGAATGCGTCGCCTTCCCCCAACGCTTCCATCCGCTGCGTGGACGCGCCTACAATCTGGAACACAATGGTGACTGTCCCTGCTTCTTTGTCATAATCACAGATGGTAAGCGGGATCCTCTCGCCCCCTTCATCCATTTTCACAATTACAAACTGCCCTGGCAGGCAGGATTTGGCCACACGGGGCGCTTTTACATCCATAAGGAAAATCTTATCCGCCAGCTTTCTCTTTTTTACGATTGGGTACATACTAAAACCTCCGCCTACTTAATCTTCTACGTGTCCTGGAAGCAGCGGGGCATCCCCAGCCGCCTCCTATCCGTTTATTCTAATATACTTCCTGGGAAAATTCAATTACTTTGTGAAAAAGAGGGGAAATAGTTGGCTTTTTTGCGCCGCCCTATTTGCCGAATTATTTATCTATGTATGCCATTAATTCTGGGTACGCTTCTTTGTTGTCCCTGATTAGCCACCGCTTAAAGGCTGCAAATGGGGAACGGTCGCTTAGCTGCTTTTTCAATTCACATCTTAAATCTTCTTTTTCCTCCCCTTCCGCCTCCTGGTATTCCCGGACATATTCTTTAAATTCTGATAGCTCTTTCCTTAAAAATCTCCTCAATATTTTAGATTCCCCCTTCTTTTGTGGTGTGGAACCATAATATACGTCCTGTAAGAGGCTTTGGGTATTGAGTGTTTCAGTCCTGGAATTCAATGCTTCAAACAATAATTCTTCGTCTGTCCCGAAATACCCTTTTTTACGAAAGGCAATTGACTCTTCTACATTTTCTTTGGTGCAGTCTATCATTGGGTCATATTGGCCAAGCTTTGTATTGTTGCAGTGGGCGCAGGCCAAAAACAGGTTCTCCCAATCATACTTCAACTCCATATCTCCCTGATGGGGATGCAAATGCTCTATTTGGTATGATGTAGCCTGGTTATTTTCGCAAATATAGCATTTACTGTGGAATGCTTCCTCAAGCGCTGCGTTCACTTCTTCGGTGTTATAAGTGCTGCCTTTTAATTTTGCCTGACGTAGGGATTCTATCGCCTTTTGTGCTTTGTCTGTCATCCTGCGTTCAATTTTTATCATACAGAATTACCTTCTATCTCTTCAAACTTATCCCTTGCTTCCTTTGAAAACCCTTTTGGGATATTTTTCAGAAGGCTCCTAAGCCTTGCCCGCTCCGCCCGCTCTTCTTCATTTAGCCCTGCCTGGCCCTTCAAATATTCATACCTTTCCATACTTTTCTTTAATTCATCAGAATATTCATCTGCATCAAAAAATGCTTCTGCAAGCCCATCGGAAGAATATACAAAGGTATTTTCCAATTCCATGCATGTTTCCAGGTCATATGCTTTGGCATTGGGAATAGAATTCAGGATATATGGCGAATGCGTTGTAACGATAAATTGGATTCTTGGGAAAAATTCCACCAAAAACGGTAAAATCTTCTTTTGCAGTTCAATATGCAGATGTGTCTCAAGCTCGTCAATCAACACAATCCCCTCTGTATTATATTGGCTGAGGCTATCCCCTAAAAGCCAATTTTTATCCATCCTTAAAATCAAATCCGAAACGATATGGATTACCGAAGAATATCCATCTGACAGTTCATCGAACCCAAATGGATCCCTTCCATCTTCATGGATTTTAAAATTATATTCCTTGTAATCATATGCCATCTCAATGGACCCATCATCCAATAAAACTTTTAACGCATTGGTAAACCGGTCGAACCATGCCTGGATTTTGTCCACATTGCCCAAATCCCCTTCGTTCCTCGCATAGGCCTGCTGGGTCTTTAAATGCACCATATATTTCATCAGCAATTCCCCTGGGCTATCGCCAATATTATACCGTGTATTCAGCTTAATATTCTCTACACCATGGGCGGGGATGATTTTCGCCATTCTGTTTGCAGGGAAAAAGGCAATAATAAACTCTCCCTTTTCATAGAGTGCATCTAGGTCTTCTGATTGGCAAAAGGCTGCCCTCACCCCATCCTGATAGTTTTGCACAAACCCTAATTTTTCCTGATAGTTTTTATCAGCTTCAAACTTCTCAGCCTCCGTCAATGCCTCTGTACGCTTTCTCTCTGCGTCCCTCAGCCATCGGACATAATCTGTGTTTAAAGATGTTAACCTTCCATAATTCACTGCCTGAAGGTATTTTCGGAGCGCCAACAGTAAGGATGTTTTCCCAGAACCATTTTTACCTGTAACCATAAGGTGCTGCCTGGCCTCTGGATTTAATGATATGGTAATGCCTGACAAATGCCTTAATTTATCAATTTCTATTTCCGTAATAAAATGTCCCACTCTTATTTCTCCTTCACAAGCCCATAGCTCTCTGCAATCATCCGTTTAATTTCTTTATCTGGCACCGTCCCATCCAAAATAATGGTGTTCCAATGTTCTTTATTCTGGTGCCAGCCAGGCACGACGGACGGGTAAGCGTCCCGCCAGAAATCCCGCCATTCAGGGTCAACCTTCACATTCAGGTTGATATAGCCGTTACGCCAATAAGTCCAGAGGAATGCTTTCCTGCTCCCTTTTAGCCGCACAAGCTGCCAGTTCCCATCATGGAACGGGGCATCCTGGTATGTATTTGGAAAAGATAAACCATAAGCCAGCGCCTCTTCCCTTGTCTTTATCGCCGCCACCTCCATCACTCCATCTTATAATACATCTCGTGCCACTGTTCCCCGCCCCAAGAGGAATCCGCAAGCCCCCGGTCCTGGAAGCCCATCTTCTGGTACATCTTTACCTTTGCTGGCAGGCAGGTCAAGAAAAGCATATGCCTGCCTTTTTCCCGCTCCCTTTGGACATACTGGCGCACAATCTCCCGTGCAAGCCCCTGCCCCCGGAATTCTGGAAGCACATCCAGCCCCAGCAGCATAATGTTCCTGCCTTTTGGGTCGTACAGCCCCGCATCCGTAAAAAATTCATCCCGAAACTTGCCTTCCTCTGTGGAAAGCCCATTGAGAAAACCTGCAATTTTCCCTGTCTGCCTTTCTACTGCCACCAGGAACAATTCTGGCGCGCTGGCCACACGCTCCAACATCATTTTTTCTGTACAGGCCTCATTGGGCGGGAAGCAAATGCGTTCTACCTCTGCCGCCTGATTTGCTTCCTCTGGGCGGATATCCCGAAATTCAAATTCCTCGCTTCTATGAAAAAATGCCATTTCCCACTTCCTCCCTTCCAAAACACGGCTCTTCCAAAAAACAAGCCAGGGCTGCCAACTTAAGCAGCCCCGGCACAATACAAACCTTTTTACTGCCGCTCCACAATCGTGCCTTCCCGGTATGCACACAGCAATTTTTCCAAATCTTTGATGCTTTCTTTTATTTCCTTGCCCACATCAGTGTCCGCCACTGTTTTCCTCAAGTTGCTATGCTGCACCAACACCATATGGGAATGGATGTCGCTTCCATTCTGGACGGCTTTCTCCACAGACTCAAATGGCTCATGCGCCGCCAGCAGCAGACCATAAGAGTTGAAAATCAGGGTATACCCAGCAATCCCGGTTTTCGGCTGGTATGCTTTGGAAAACCCGCCGTCAATAATCAACAGCTTCCCGTTACATTTGACTGGGGACTCGCCGCGTTTTGTCTCCACTGGCACATGCCCGTTGATAATATGGGAATCCTCGCCTTTCAGCCCAAATTCCTGCAAAATTTTATTTACAATCTCCTCCTGCTCTAAAAGGCGGTAATAAGGGTTTTTCGGCTCCTTATGGGTTTCCTTGTCCGCAATGAAATACCGTTCAAATGTGGTCATTTTGGATTTCCCAAATACTGGGGAATTGGCGTTCTGCCAGATAAACCACAGAATATCCAACCCCTTTTCCTTTTCTGCCGGGTCAATGGAATAATAGCCTTTCCTTGCATAATGCTCCAAAATATCATACAGTTCCTTCCCACTATATTCCTTGTCAAAAACCCGCACTTTCTTAAAGCTCCCATCCTCATTAAATGGGACGCAGCCATGGTACAGTAAATTCCCATTGTATACCTTATACAAACTTCCCTTAGTATAGAGGAACCGGACATGTTTCTGGAGTTTCTCACAGTTAATAAATGCGGTGGTCAGCCGGTCCATAACATCCGCTTCCTCTTCCGACAATTCATATGGATGCTCTGGGTCCAGCGTTGGGAAGCAAGTGTCTTTCAATGGGTAAGTTTTCCCCTCCACTGTCACAGTGCCTTTCTCCAAATCCATTTTATCCAGCAGCAGGCGATGGGCCATTTCAAATTCTGGGCGTTTTTGCATAAGCTGCCCTTCCAGCTTAAACTGGATAATGGCAATTGCTTTATGCATCTTTTCATCCAACTGCACATCTTTCACGTCATACTCTTCTTCCCTGTAATCCAAATGGAATGTGTCACAGGGGTCATTCTCATATCTGGTCAATGCAAACCGAACTAAAGGGATCAGATTAATCCCATACCCGTCCTCTAGGGTATTCAAATTGCCATATCGGGCGGAAATGCGGATAACATTCGCAATGCACGCCGGGTTCCCTGCCGCCGCGCCCATCCACAGCACGTCATGGTTCCCCCACTGGATATCCACAGAATGGTGCTGCATCAAGGTATCCATAATCAAATTTGGATGCGGGCCCCTGTCGTAAATATCCCCCACTACATGCAAATGGTCCACCACCAGCCGCCGGATTAGGTTACAGAACGCAACCACCAGCTCTGATGCCCTTCCCGTACGGATCACTGAATTGATAATCTCGTTATAATACGCTTCCTGGTCGGATACATCTGGGCGCCCGGTTAAAAGTTCTTCTATCACATAAGCAAAATCTTTCGGCAGCGCCTTACGCACTTTGGACCTGGTGTATTTGGAGGAAGCCCCCTTACAAATACGGATTAAACGGTACAAAGTCACTTTATACCAATCCTCCATATTATCTTCCTGCCGCAGCACCTGCTTTAATTTTAATTCTGGATAATAAATCAATATGGCAATCCCCTTTTTCTCCACTACGGACAGGCTATTGCCAAACTCATACTCTATTTTTCGCTTAATGGCGCCAGAGCCATTTTTCATCACATGTTGGAACTGGTCATATTCCCCATGGATGTCTGTAATAAAATGCTCCGTACCCTTAGGCAGGCTTAAGATTGCCTGCAAATTGACAATCTCTGTGGCTGCTGCCGGAATCGTCGGGTATTGTTTCGCCAACCCTTTTAAATATCTAATATCTGCTGTCTCCATATTTTCCCTCTCCTTGACAAATAGCATTTACTGTTTACCATGTGGCTGCGCCATCCGATAGATTGCCGCCATATCCTCCTGATACAGTACCTTTGCAGACCCCCGTTTGCCGCCTGTCGCCTCTGCGCAGGAAGCCGCCATTTCCAAAATCTGCCCCTCTGTCGGGGCAATCCCAAGTTCCTCTAGATTGGTAGGCATCCCAATGCTGCGGTAAAAACTTTCCATTGCGGCGATTCCTTTTAAGGCCGTCTCCTCTTCTGTCCCCCCTGGCTCCACTTCCATCACATTTTGGGCAAATTTCACAAACCTGGGCAGGCAGCCTTTATATACATACCTTGCCCAACTTCCCCAAATTGCCGCAAGCCCGGCGCCATGGGTCACGTCAAACATGCCGCCTAATTCATGTTCCAGGGAATGGGTGGCAAAATCACCCCCAGAGCTTCCGCACCCCGTCAGCCCATTATGGGACAAAGCCCCCGCCCACATCACTTCTGCCCTGGCGCCATAATTCTGCGGGTCTTTATGGAGCGTCTTCGCGCATTTCATAACCGTACGCAAAAGCCCTTCCGCAAGGGCGTCAGTAAGCTCCATATTCCCGCCGTTGGTAAAATAACGTTCCATTGTATGCATCATAATGTCTGCACAGCCTGATTCTGTCTGGTAATCTGGCAATGTCAGCGTAAGCCCCGGATCCATAAGTGCAAATTTCGGGCGTGATAAATTATCCCCATAAGACCGTTTCTTTCCTGTTTTTTCATCCGTAACCACGCAGCTATTGCTCATTTCGCTCCCTGCAGCCGCAATGGTAAGGACAACGCCAATGGGCAGGCATGCCGAAGCTTTCCTGGTATGGGCAAAAAGGTCCCATACATCATGCCCTGCATCGGCAAGCCCATAAGCGATTGCCTTTGCAGAGTCAATCACAGACCCGCCGCCTACAGCAAGGACAAAATCCACCCCATGCTCCCTGCCTAACTGAATGCCTTCCCGAATTTTAGACAGATGGGGGTTCGGCACAACGCCCCCAAGCTTTACATGGAATATGCCCGCCCCATCCAGCGCCTTTTCCAAGCGCCCAATTAACCCAGACCGCACTGCGCTCTGGGCGCCATAATGGATTAATACCCTAGAGCCGCCAAAGCTTTTGGCCAACTCCCCTGCCTGGGACTCCACGCCTTTCCCAAACACTACTTTTGTAGGGGTATAATACTCAAAACCAAACATCCTCCGCTTCCTTTCTGCCTTTGGCTCAACGCCCTTCTATCACATCTTCCATACCATATTTTCCCGCAGGCTTCCCTGCCAGGAATTTTGCCGCCTCCACAGCGCCTTTTCCAAACACTGCCCTGGAGTAAGCGGTATGCTTGATTTCTATTACCTCGTCCATTCCAGCAAAAATAACTTCATGTTCCCCTACGATGCTGCCGCCCCGGACTGCATGGACCCCAATTTCATTTTTTTCCCGTTTCTTCCTTTCTGGCGTCCTGTCGTATTTGTATTGATAGCCCCCTCCCAGGGCTTCATTGATGGAATCCGCCAAGGCAAGGGCCGTCCCACTTGGCGCATCCACTTTCTGGTTATGGTGCTTTTCCACAATTTCCATGTCAAACCCCGCAGGCGCAAGCACCCTTGCCGCCCGTTTCAGCAAATCCACCACGATATTGACCCCCAGGGACATATTGGCAGATTTGAGGACAGCTATTGTTTGGCTGGATTCCTCCACTTTTGCGAGCTGCCCCTCGCTCAGCCCTGTCGTGCATACTACCACAGGCGTTTTCTTAGAAACACAATAATCAAGCAGCCCATCCACTGCAGATGCCGACGCAAAGTCCACAACCACATCCGCCTCTATGCTGCAGTCCTCTATTTTGGAAAATACCGGATATGGATTGTCAATCCCAGTATACGGGTCCACCCCAGCCACTATCTCAACCTCAGAATCCTCCTGGCAGATAGCGGTAATGGCCCGCCCCATTTTTCCATTACATCCATGCATAATCATCCTTACCATTTCCATTTCCTCCTAAGTAACTTCTAATGCAATTAAGCTGCCCTGGGTTTGGGCAGCTCTTATTCTCCCTTCTCCAAGGCAGCTTGTCATGCTTGCGCCTGGTTTAGGCTCACAGTTTTATTCCCGCGGGCAATAGCCATCAGCCGCGCTTGCGCCGTATTTGGCTGCTGCCGCGAGGTAAAGCCCTGTGGCTGCAAATACCCCGCCCCTTGAAGCACGCTTGCTAAGAAGAAGCGAGGCCATGCCCCGTTCGTTTGCCGCAGGGTATTCGGCTATGCCAAAGGAATGCCAAATTCTTTCATTGCCTTAGCTAATTTCTCTACATTCTGCTGCTCCATGCTGCTTAAAGGCGCCCGCAGGGAACCTACATTCCATCCCATCAGGTTCATTGCTGCCTTTACTGGGATTGGGTTTACTTCACAGAACAGCGCATCCACCAATGGAAGCGCCTTAATCTGCATATCTAAGGCTTCCTTCTGGTTCCCATTCAAATAATTCATCACCATGTCATGGGTAAATTTAGGCGCCACATTAGACAGCACAGAAATCACGCCTATGCCCCCGCAGGCAAGGAGCGGTATCACCTGCCCATCTTCACCGGAATATACGTCAAAATCCCCTTGGGTCTGCTCCATCAGCTTCAGTGTGTAAGAGATGTCGCCCACTGCGTCTTTCATCCCAACAATATGCTCCACTTCCCTATTCAGCGCAGCCGCGGTTGCCGCCTCAATCCGGCACCCTGTCCTGCCTGGGATATTGTACATAATAATTGGGATATCCACATGCTTTGCAATCTCAATGTAATGGCTCATTAAGCCTTTTTGGGTTGCTTTATTGTAATAAGGCGTCACAACCAAAAGCCCGTCTGCCCCTGCAAGCTGAGCCTGGCGCGAAAGCTCCACCGCTGTCTTAGTGCAGTTGGACCCAGTGCCTGCAATCACAGGGACCCTTTTCCCAACGATGTCAACTGCAGCCCGGATAACCTCCAGATGCTCCTCTAGCGTTAAGGTAGAAGCTTCCCCTGTCGTGCCAGTAATAATGATGCTGTCTGTCTCATTTTTAATCTGGTCTTCCAGAATCTCCGCCAATTTTCCATAATCCACTTCCAGGTTTTCGTCCATCGGTGTAACAAGCGCAACACCAGCTCCTTTAAAAAGTGCCATATAGTTTCCTCCTTTATACAAATACATATGGCTGCTTATGCAGCGCATTCCCATTCTTGTGCATGCGGCACAAAAAAACCTGCTTGCAAACTCCCCTTAGGCTGGCTTGCACAGCAAACGTCTCCTATCCAGAGGGTTTTCCCTTAACCGGACACATAAAAGAATTTCCTCATTTAAGAGAAAAAAGCCGACTGGATAAGTCGGCTTAAAGATTCTAACATTCGCAAAAAACGGTGTCCTCTGCATATAAATCCATGATAGCGCCCCATCCATACTAAGATGACAGTCATATAATTATTCACTATATGCCCAAGAACCACCCTACAGGAGGAGGATCCTTTCGGCGTTCTCCCCTTTCAATTATCTTCCTCTGTGCCTGCCCACATCCGATAAATTACTCATGAATCACGCAACCTCTATCCAATTACATTGCTCTTAACGCTAATATAGCATTTTCCACCTACAAAGTCAACAGCGAAATTCACTATTCCGCATGGATTTCGTAAATTTTCCCAATATATTTGCGCAGAGCCTCGTTTATATGCTTCCCTGTAAACATAATTTCTGTATCTTCTGACTTAGCGTTCATCAGTATTTCAAGATCCTCTTCGGATACCATCTTGTTATCCAAAAGCTCCAGGAAACTGTCCAAAACCAAAAGGTTGCACTCTCCCGTCACCAGGACTTTCTTTGCAAAATTAAACCCATTGCGTATATTCATGCTTTCTTCCTGCTGTTCTTCTTCTGAAAGCTCTGTAAAGTCCTTTTCAAACCTTGCAAAGCTGAAAAACTTCACTTCTGGTTCCAGCCTTCGCAAGAATTCCAGCTCTTCTTCTTTTTTCCCTTTTAGGAACTGAATGATAATTGCACTGTTTCCCTGACTTGCCGATTGCACTGCATACCCAAGGGCCGCTGCAGTCTTACCTTTCCCATCACCACAATAAACAGTAACTTTTTCTTTACACATGCCATTTTCCTTTCTCAACTTGAACCTTTTCTTAAAATACCACAAACCTTAGGAAAATGCAAATTTTTGTCATTTTTTTATTTGGAAATATTGATTCCCACAATATGTATTCTATCTATTTTATGAAATTATATTCCTTTTTCTCTCTATTCCATGTATTCCACTTTGCTTACAGACACTTCATAAGCAATTCTATGTTCCACTTCTGTCTCTGAGAGCTTTTTCACGTATTCCCTGCTTTGGATCCTCCCATAGACCTGTACATGCCCGCCAACTTCAAACCCTGACGCGTACCTGGCGTTCCTCCCCCAGCAAATGCAAGGTATGTAATCTGATTTGCCATAAGAACGGTTGACGGCAATCAGCAAATCCGCAATCTCCCTCCCAAGGGGCGTCTTACGGTATATCGGTTCCTTGCAGATATATCCATCCAGAAATATCTGGTTGCTCTTCTCCCCTTCAGGAATCTCTTCCACAAACTCTAATTCCCTCACAAAGACGGAAAGCACCAGACGGTTCCTCTTCTCCTCATGCCTGTTATAAGAGCGGAACTGCCCATCCACCCGGATATACTGCCCTATATAACTGCATTGGGTGTCAATCAGGCGTTCAGAAATCATCATTGGGATAATGTCTGCAAAATTGCTCAACCGGTTTACTGACACTTCCACCATGTAAAACCCTTCCCCAAACACTTCGTGGCTGTACTGGAAGTCTGAAACAACCTCACCAGTAATTGTCACCTGATTGTTTTCAAATATTTTATCTGCCATGAGTAATAGTCCCCTTTCGTATATCGATGGCACATCGACGAAGTATAAATTTTTTTAAAAGGATACCATTAGAACCATGAAAATATTCGCACTTCCTGTCGACAGGATTCACTCTTTACGAAATTCAAAATACAAGGTATACTTATTTTACGTGTGCAGGCTGCCAAAAGGCGCTGCATGCCTACTAAATGAAAAGAGGTAAAAATTATGGCTCAAAATCCAATTGTAACTTTTGAAATGGAGCAAGGCGGCATTGTAAAGGCAGAACTCTACCCTGAAATTGCCCCAAATACGGTGAATAACTTTATCAGCCTAATAAACCAAGGGTATTATAACGGGCTTTGCTTCCACCGTGTGATTCGGGGGTTTATGGTCCAAGGCGGCTGCCCGGAAGGGACTGGGACTGGCGGCCCAGGCTACAGCATCAAAGGGGAATTCTCCCAGAATGGCTTCCCCAATGCCTTAAAGCACAGTGCAGGCGTGCTTTCCATGGCAAGGACTATGGCTCCCGACTCCGCTGGCTCCCAATTCTTCATTATGCATAAAGACAGCCCACACCTGGACGGCGCATATGCCGCATTTGGCAAAGTGACGGAGGGCATGGATGTGGTTGACCGTATTGCTGAGACGGCGACAGATTATTCTGACAAGCCAATGGAAGCCCAGGTGATAAAAAGCGTTACCGTAGACTGCTTCGGGGTGGAATACCCAGAACCAGATAAAATCTAAGGCGCCCAGTTTCATATATGCATCGCTTTAACTGCTTCATTTTCGCAAAATGAAGCAGTTAAAATGTAAATATTGTGCCTTTGCCTAATCAAAAAGCGTCTTCCAGTTTTTTGTATGGTATGCTTCAAAGCACATCTTAATTTGCTCTTCATTATTTTTCTCTTCTGCAAGCGCAGGAAGCTCGTCCATGCCAAAATATTTGCTTTCTAACGTTTCTATATTGGGTTCAAATTCTCCGCCTATCACAGAGCATAACACAAATATTTTGCATATCTTATATGCATAAATAGGCAGATTATGCTTTTCCCTGTCTTGGACTGCAATCACCATATCAGCCGTAACATCCAGCCCTGCTTCCTCTTTTACTTCTTTTATGGTATTTTCTTTGACCGATACATTGACGTCAACCCAGCCGCCCGGCAAAGACCATGCGCCATCCCTCTCCTTTACAAGCAAAATTTTACCATCCTGGAAAATTGCCGCCCGGCTGTCTAGCTTCGGCGTCTGGTATCCAGTTTCATTGCAAAACAAAGACTTTACTTTGCCCACCGGAATATCTGATTTGTAAGCTATCATTTCTGCTGCAATGTCCCTGACCCTCCCATACCGTTCCAAGTCAAAGGGCCCTTCCCCATAAAAAAGCCCTGCCTGTGCGATGCTTTGCAATTCCACTGCCCACTGCAGCCATTTTTCATTGCTGTCCATATGCCATGCCTCCCTTCTCTAGCCCTTTCTTTCGTTTCTTCCACCTGCCTATTTAGGCTTACCATTCCCGTTCCCCAATGGCGTCTTCCACATCCATGTCAATGCCAAACCATTTTAAAATATGCTCCACCGCCTCGCCAATGCTCTCCCGGGCGCTAGTCTCTATCTCGCTGCCATTTTCCTCAAATTCCTCCTGCAGCCCATTGATTGCCAATGTCATCTGGTCAAATTTTTCTTGTATCCTGTCTAAATCCTTCTCCCCTTCCTCCAAAAAATCAATCACGCCCTGCACCTGCCCCTTCACTTTATCCACCAGGAAATTGGGGAAATACCCATCCAGATACATACCTTCTAACAGCTTGAAATGAACATCAAATTTCTTCATACCCTAACCTCCGTAAGTCTTAATCCAAATATCCGCGCAAGCGCGGCTGCTTGGCTCATTGCTCGCGGGAATAAACTTCCCATTATGCCCCATGGAACAAACTCTATATAAAGCATTATAACATAAACGAGTGGGGATGTGGCAGCCAAATTGAACGAATTTGAAACAGAAGCCCTCCAAAAACAACCATGCCCAAAACAGTTAAATACCGGAATAATATTTAAATAATTCCATTGAGGCAAGCGGGCGCTTATGTTATAATTTACAAAACTATAACCTTACGCCCCTAAAACGGGACGTAATTTCAAATCACCCCCCGTTAGGGGAATATGGAGGGCTGGCATGAAAAAAAAGTTGTTTACCCTGATAGGCGCATTGATTGCAATTGTTGCAATATTTTACTTTATAGTATTGGTCACTGGCTGGCTATAACCATGGCAGCTTTTTGCCACTTAGCCAAATTTACTGACTAGCAAAATCCATTGGTATGAGGTATTCAAATGAAAAATATTTTTGATAAGGCACGGAACGTCATTGTTATTTTATTTGTTTGCTGCTGTATATTCTTTGCCACAAAATACTATTACAGCAAGCAGGTAAAAACGGTAGAGGTCATTAAGGAAGTTGAAAAAGTAATTGAGAAAGAAATCGAAATTTCTGGTGAGACCATCCGCTCTGGCATGGCAAATATTGGGAAGCTATGTACCGCTGAATACAGCTATACCCATGTAGAACGGGTGGACAGCTCACGGGAGCTTAGGGGGTATACCATTCCTTTCACAACCTCAACATTTATCTACAGCTATGATGGCGCTATCATGGTTGGGATTGATTTCACCAAAATCAAAATTGAGAAAGACGATAAGGCAAAAGTAATAAACGTCACACTTCCCGATGTTGAAATCATCAGTTCTGATGTTGACCAGGACAGCTTTAAGCTCTATGATGAGAAAAACAATATTTTTAACCCTATCTCTGTGACAGACGTGGTGGATTCTTTTGCGGAATTAAAAAACAGCGAGGAAGAAAAGGCCAAAAAAGAAGGGCTATTTGACAAAGCGCGTACAAACGCAACGGCATTGGTGGAAAACTTTATGCGCGGCTCCTATGACGTAGGCGGTTATGTCATTAAGGTATCCTTCCAGGAAGCAAAACAGCAATAAGCTGTGGAATTCCCTTAGATACATCCCCCACCGCCCTATAATTGGCGCTGCCTGCATGATATCCATCAACATATAGCCAGATATCTCTTATGGCCGTATGCCCGGCGAAGTTAATCAGCCCGGCATACGGTTTTTGCAAGCATGGTTATGCTATGGCCGACTATAACATCTGCCTGGCATATGGTTTCTGCAGGCACGGTTATGCTATGGCTCCCGCCAACTGTAAAATCAACTTGGCAGACCGGATTAATTCCCGCTCAAACCCCACATCCTTCCCCTTCATCCCATCCCCAATATAGTTCGTGACCTCTGTCCCTGTCCTTCCAAACCTCCCTGCTTCCCGTATCTGGCGATTATAAGGTATGGCGCCCAGCACATGCCCGTCTACCCGGTAAATCCGTTCCAAATTCTTCCTGCTGTACAGCCCATCCTCAAAATAATTCCCTACCAGAAAGAATATTTTCCCCCCGATATCTGGCGGGTTTCTATAATAGTCCCCGATCAATTCTGATTCCTGGTCCATATTCAGCACGCATACATCGGCTTCTTGCAGCAAGTTACGTGCAATATCATCCTTCCTGGCCCCGCAATCCACAAAAACCACATCAAAATAATCTTCCACAGCGCTCAGCACCTGCTTTAATTTTGTGAAAAGCGCATCCTCCCGCCACCATTCCTGTTCGCCCCTTCGGCTGCCAGGAAGGCAATACATCTTGTCTTTTATCACTTGATGCATATTCCCTTTCACGACTTGCTCTGTCAAAGCCTCTTTCTGCTTCCCTAATAAGAAATCCAACCCACTTGTAAGGAAATATTCCTGCTGCTCCGCCGCCAAAAGGGCTTGCCCATCCCTTCCATACCCTGGATTTATTTGCTGGCCAAACACTGAGTTTCTATGTCCAAGAAAATTCTTTTCCAAACTATCATTCTGGTACCCTCCAGAAACCACCGCTGCGGTTATGGGATACATCAATACAGACGTACAGGCAACCAAAGCCATGTGGAACGCTGTTTCCACCTGTTTTTCCTCACTCCAAAATGCTATTTTCATTGCAATTTCTCCTTTGTAATTGTTGCTTCCGAAAGGAGATGGACCAGCCTCAGATACCTTTAAAAACGATACAGGCACAAACCACAACTATTGTATATTATGGAAATATGTACAAAGACAATTGTACGTTGAACAAAAGATATATTCATCATACAATTGTCTGCCATATTTGTAAACAGTGTTTTGCCATTTTATAAAGATTTAAGATTTTAGGTATTACATACTGACCACAAGGGTGTCGTACCCATCCTGGCGAAGCTGTTCCTGGAGCGCCATTGCATCCTCCAAGCTGCTTTCCCTGCCCACAATCACTGCATAATACGGGGCTTCCCAGCGTACGGAAGCAAAGTATCCCTGATCCTCTAACTGCTCCCTCATGTATTCTGCATTGGACTCATAGCGGTACAGCCCAACCTGCACGCCATAATTCCTGGCTTTTGGCTTTAACGGAAGCGCTTTTTCTACTCCTGTGGCAATCGCATCCACCATCTTGTCAAATTGCTGGTCAAAAAGCTGATTGTCCGCCTCATTGTTGATAAACCCAAGTTCCATCAACACTGCCGGCATCTGCGTCCGCCTCAAAACCACAAGCCCAGGGCGTTCCACCACGCCAAGGTCTTTAAAGCCAAAATCCACCAGTTCCTTGTTGATTGCTTCCCCAAGCCTTGCCGCCTCTGTATTCGCTTCATATACCAAAGCCTGGGTCCCGCTGTAAGTGTTGGGGTTCTCCCCGGAATTTCGATGGAACGAAATAAAATAGTCCGCCCCAGACCGGTTGGCAATCTGCGCTTTCTCAAAAGGCGAATCATACCGATCTTCCGTCCTGGTATACAGCACATTGTAACCTGCATCTTCCAGCCGCTTGCCCACAGCAAGCGCTACTTGAAGCGTATCATCTTTTTCTTTCCGTCCATTAAAAGAAGCCCCGTTATCATATCCACCATGTGCTGGGTGCAGCAGGCGCAAATTTGAATTTACAATAGAACAAAGTGGGCAAGCCCACTTCAACTCTCCTGTCCCCTCACTCATGAGAGGATTGCACACTTTGAAGCGCCGAACACAATTGCGAAGCAATATATCCCTCTTGTGCGAGTGCGCATCCATATTTTAATCTTATAGGAAAGCCATAGTCTTTAACGCTTTACAGCAGCATAGTCTTTCCTATAAGATTAAAAACGTGCCTTACGCAGGGAACCTGTAAAAGAACCCTACGCAAGGCACGCCTTTGTTTACTTCACTGTAACTTTTTTGCTTACTGCACTATATTGGAGCTTATATCCTGATTTAGACACAGCCGACTTCACGCCATATTTCTGGTTTTTGTCGCCTTCATTTAACCCCGTCACTTTACAGGTCATCCGTCCGTTCTTCACACTAACCTTATTCAGGTAAACCCATTTCTTGGCCTGTGTATTGTAGCGATAGAACTTATTATTTTTTACCCTGTAAGTAGATGCAATTTTCCCAGAGTTGCTTTGGTATTTATATTTATATATATAATACATGTTAGCTTCTTTCACTGTCTTAAAGCTTATCTGCACGGAAGTCTTTGACAACCGTTTTACTGTTACCCCGGCCGGAGTTTTCGGCATCACAATGACTTTCGCTTCTTTGGAAAGGGAGCCGTAAGAAAATTTGCCATTTACTTTTTTGTATGCCTTAACCTTATATCGGTACGGCTTGCCAGCAGTCCTCTTCTTGTCAATAAAAGATGTTTTTGCGACATTCGCTACCTTCACAAATTTCTTCTTAGAGGCATTATAGCGAAGCACTTGATACCCATCTGCATTTGGAACCTTGTTCCATTGCAATTTTACCCTGTTTGTTTTGTCTGAGGAAGCCTTAAGCCCAGATACTTTCTTCAAACTTGTTTGGGGCTGCTCAGGAGTTACGGATGGCGCTTGCCCTGCCGCCACGGTTACATTGCAGACGCCGCTTTCCTTATCCACGCTGGCGATCCCTGACACTGCCGACACTGCTAAGGTGTACTTTCCTGCGTCTTTTACAGATGCCGATGGGATTGTCAGCTTATCGCTTGTCTTGCCTGGCAATGCCACGCCATCTTTTTTCCATTGGTAGGTAAGTTCCCCTTGGCTTACCTTCACTTCAGATTCAATCGTAAGCCCCTCTTTTTCCTTTATGCTTATGGCGTTTTTCTTCAGCTTCACTTCCAGTTCTGGGGCAGGCTGAACTACCGTTTCGCCCCTTGCCTCTTCTTTTTGCTTAACGCTTTCAGCTACAAACTGGGCTTCTATCACATCGCCATTCATCAACGATTTCTCATCGGCCTTCACTGCCATCGTTTTGCTATTAGTGACTTTCTGGTATTTGCCCCCTACTACCACAGAATCAATAACATAGCCGTCTTCCGCCTGAATAGCCAGCTCTTTGCTTTCCCCCGGCGCCAATGTAAGCATCCCATCTTCCCCGCCTGAAATGCTTCCGCCCAAGGTGTCTGAAAGGATAATGGATTTCGGGGCTTTCGCTGCCGTCCCGTCATCCTTTGCCGCAACAATTGCAAAGGGGCTAAAAGATTTACACAGAATTACCAGCCCATAACGGGTAATGGTGCATGGTATCTCCTCCATCCCTATAATCTCGCCATTTTTGTCCCTTGCAAAATGGTACGCTTTAAATGTAACCCCTTCGTCGTCTGGCCCATATCCTGGTGGGAACCCAACTGATATACGGATCGAGCTGCCTACCGTAATAAGGCTTTGGCGGCAGATTAACATATTAATATTGTATGTCTCGCTTTTCAGCGCCTGGTCCCCAAGCTCTTCCTTCACCATATTATCCATAACATCTGTCTGGGCATGGGTTGGGGAAGTTGCCACAAGGGTAAGGCCTGTCATCATTTCAGGCGTTACCGGGCTGTTATCCTCTGTTTTCCAGTCCTGGAAATTTTTCTTGGAAAGGTCTGATTTCTCCAAAAGCTGCGGCCTGCCGTAAATATTCCAGAAATAACCGCTGGACCTATAAGCGCATACTGCTTTTTTAGCGGAAGCTGTATAACTAAACGTTTTTGGCACCTTCCCGCTTTCTACGCCAACCAAACCTGTCACGCAAAAGGTATATGTCACGCTTTCATCCAGCCACATACTGCTTGGCGTAAAATCAAACGTAACCGTCTTATCGCCATCCCAATTGAAATTCTCCACTTTGCTGTACTCCATAGCAGAAGTGTTTTCACTATTAACAGAATACTCAACGCCTGCCTCCATGCCTTCCACAAGCTTCAGGGAATCATAAAACTCCACGGTCACATGTGTTTTTTTAATTGGTATTTTGGAAGTAAGGGCAGGCGTCGCCTTCTTTACATATGGCGGAGCTACATAAGTCCCATTGGGGTTATATAAGACTTCTGTATGCGCCTCAAACAGCAATGGGTCGCCGCGGAACGTCAGCCGCTTTAGGCCTTCTATGCTGTTTTCCTTATAATCGCCTGGATCTTCATTGGTAACCGCGAATTCAACATATTCTGCACTTGCAAGCTTAATGGTGGCTTCTGCCTCTGTATCCGGAAACATATACACATCTGGCAGCAAATAGCCCCAAGGCCCATGTTCCCAACGATTTGTATTCTCATAAAATTTCGTTGTCTTCATTAGGAGATATTTCCCATTCTCTATTGATTTTGCCGCGCCCATGCCTTGATAGCTTACCTTATAGACCCCAGTCGGCACACCATCCTCTATAGCGTCTTCACTGAATACGACCTTTAAGCCATTTTCATTTGCCACCTCTTTAAACATCTTACTTTCCCCTGGCAGCTCTGGGTATGTAAATTCAAAATTTGCCTCTGACATCACTCCGTCTGGGACATGCCTTTTGCCCATCACGTCATTCCCAACTAACAAATAGTCAGACCGTTCAAAACCGTCAACGTCTCCTGGCTCCTGTATAGGGGGAATTGGGTCGTCCATTGTGGCGTCAAGCCCATACCATGCGCCGCCTGCCTGGACATAATTCCACATATGCGGCTCTATGCGGTCTGTCGTGCGTTGGAACCCTCCTTGCACAAGGATACAGGGAATCCCAAGCTTGTCTAACACGGACTTAACCGCCCTTGCATATCCCTCGCATAGGCTCTCCCCTTTTATCAAAGCGCCATATGCCGTCCGAATATGCCCAATATTTTCTTTTGTGCAAGTATCCTCCATCCGGTAGGAAGTATTAAATATAATTTCATCATGGGCATATTTTATTTTCTGCTCTTCCAGGTCCTTCCCTTCTTCTACCGTCAGGTTATTTGCGCCATCCACTATGCTGGCAACCCTTGCCTCATATTCTGCGATGGCAGCCTCCACCTCGCCCTGGCTGGCAAAGCCTTGCACAAAATAATTATCGCTTCTGCCTGGCCCAAGGTAAGCGCAGTATGTGGAACCTTTCTGGGTCACCCGAAGGCTCAGGTAAGAAAAATCCACGTAAAAAATTTCTGGGTAATCTGCATAAAAAGCATCCCTTGCAGCGCCCATATAAGAAAGGAGAGCCATATTGCCGCTGGCGTAGCCAGACAATTGTTCCTGTGTCACATGCCCATTCGCCACAAGGTCATAGTCCCCAGTCCCTGTTTTAAAAATTCCCTGCGTATACATATTGTACATCGCTTCATAAAAGCCCTTCGCTTCATCTGGAAGCTGCCCATAATAATACTGCCCTGCACCTGCAGGGGCAACAGCCCCTTTTGCATTCCCTAAACTGGATGCATACACATCACTGCCAAAGCTATCCAACACAAATGACAGTGCGAAAAACAGCGCCAGCGCCAGGCTGGCTATCCTTCCTCGTTTCATAAATTCTTCCTTTCTTTTCTTATTATGGTAATTTCCCCCTTATACCATTTAGAATAACATGTTAATATAATTTTCGTCAAGTATGCCCATTACTAATTTGCGCGGCAGCTATCCGCCATGCCCTGCATCTAATATAATTGTAACTGCCATGGCTCTCCTTCCTGCACTGTGTTACAGCGCAAACAGGTATTTTCCTTTATTGTATGCGCTGCTGCAGAAAAGTTTCCATTGACAAATCCATGGTCTGAGGTTATAGTAAGCATGTAATTATTTTGATTTTCAAACTATTAAGGACAGGGAGAATTATGAGAGCAAAAATTATTGGAACCGGAAGCTGCCTTCCGGATAGATCTGCAACAAATGATTACCTTTCCACCATTATGGACACCAGTGACCAATGGATCCACAGCAGGACCGGGATCCATAAGCGCCATCTGGTGTCTTCCGAAGAAGAGACTACCCTTACCCTTGCCGTCAATGCCGCCAATGCCGCGTTAGAAGATGCAGGCATCCTCCCCGCGCAGCTTGACCTGATTCTGGTAGCGACAGTCTCTTCTGACTTTATCACCCCAAGCACTGCATGTATGGTGCAAAAGGCATTGGGCGCATGCCATGCCACAGCATTTGACATCAACGCGGCATGTTCTGGTTTCCTGTTTGCCTTAAATACTGTGGACGCTTATTTTCAGTCAGGGGCCTGCCAGACTGCATTAATTATTGGTGTGGAAACCCTTTCCAAAATCATCGACTGGTCTGACCGGTCCACTTGCGTCCTGTTTGGGGACGGCGCCGGCGCCGTGGTCGCCAAAGCTTCTGAGGAAGGGATGGTTGCCTCCATCCAAGGTTCTGACGGTACGGGAGGGGATATCCTGATTTGCAAAAACCGCACCAATAATAACCCCTATATCGCCACAGGCACAGACCCAGGCTATCTTTCGATGAACGGGCAGGAAGTATTTAAATTTGCTGTGAAAAAAGTGCCGGAATGCATCCAATCCCTTTTGGCGCAGACAGGGCTATGCGCTTCTGATGTCACTTATTACCTGCTGCACCAGGCAAATTACCGGATCATCACTTCCATTGCACGTAAGTTAAAGCTGCCCATTGAAAAATTCCCTTCTAATGTGGAGCGGTGCGGGAACACCTCCGCCGCAAGCATCCCCATCCTTCTTGATGAGGTACATAAAGAAGGGAAACTTTCTGAAGGGGACATCCTTTTGCTGTCCGGGTTCGGGGCCGGGCTTACCTGGGGAGCCGCTTTATTAAAATGGTAGCATCTGGCAGCAGTAAGCCTAAGCCTACTGCTGCTGATTTTTATGTTCTAATATATCTGAGTATTCCCGTTCTGACATGGGGGTTTCCCCCTGCTCCAAATACCCAAGTTTACGCAGCGTTTCTATTGTACCCTTGCATCCGCGCCCCAGGATTACTGTCACATATTCTGGATATTTTCCAGAATATTCCTCCTCTTCCCCACTTTGGAACAGCCTGGACCCTTTTGGCGCTTTATAGCAAAAGGTAAGTGTGTCAGCATAATTTTCCAATTCCCTTTTCCTATGCCCATATGGGTAGATGCGGTAAGCCCCTGACAAAATATCTTCTTTCAGCGCAAGGAATAACTGCTCCGCCTCATCCCTGGAAAACTCCCGGAAGCTATATTCCCCATCCCTGCCAGCATGGATGTAATTGCCGCCTTCTGTAATTTCCACCCCCTCATAGCCGCTGGAAAAAAAGTATTCCATATATTTCTCAGGGTCATGTTCCAACTCCAACAGTTTAAAGACAGCCCCTTCCTTATTTTCTACATGGAATTTGTCTAATGGCAGGCACCAGCTCCGCCTTAAGGATTTCCCATTTTTCAATTGGTAGGTCAGCTTCCATACCATATAAGGGGGCGTTTCCAGCTCAGCATAATTGCCAAAATACCCTTCATACTCCTCCTTTTGCTGAACCACAGACTGATGGGCATTTAAGCATTCCTCAATTTCAGACGGCTCTTCCAGATAACTCTGGTAGCCCCCGTCCACATAAATCCCTGCGACCTCGCCTGCTGTTGGCATTTTTCCCTCAAGGCCCATTACATCCGTTTCCAGGCATACCAAAAACAATACCAGGATTGCCAGAAATGACCCTGCTTCCACAACCCTGCCCCTGGCAAACACCAGGAATTTTTTCCTTAACAGCATTTCACATAGGAAGAACCCTGCCACGCCCGTCATACCGGCGCATACCAGGATAAGCGAAAAAATATTCCCATATTTTTCTGGGGACAGGCTCTCCCAAAAGGCATACGTGCAAAACCCTGCCGCGCCTATGCCGGCGCACCAACGGAACATTGGCCTCAGCCATGGAAAGGACACAATATCAGAAGCTGTCTCCAAATGCCGCCTCCTATAAAGGAACAAAGCTCCAGCCACAAACAGCAAGGCGGCAGCGGCATACCACGGCACACACTCCAGCCCCCTAAACTCTGGCACAAGCAATTCCCGGTTCCCCTCCTGAAACACCAACTGTACATTTTCTTTTAAAAAGGGGATTGGGGAAAGCCACTCTCCCCAATTGCCCCCACTGTCCCTGCCCACTCCGTATACAAGCATCCCTGTAGCCGCGTCTGCCACGCTCACCATCCCTTTGTAAAGGTAATTCAGCCATAGAAAACATAACGCGGCAATCGCTGCCTGCCCGGACAGCATTGCGGCAAACACTGCCATGCTGTAAGACAGGAGCGCTTCCCCAGTGGCAAGGCCCAGCCACCAGAGCAAATATTCCATTCGGGTGGCCCCATTGCCAAACCATACAAACACCGTTATGCAAAAAGCAAGGAATTGTGGGGCTAAAAGAAACAGCAAGCCGGAAATATAATTCGTAAAAAACAATTCCTCCCGCCGTACGGGAAGCGCATGGACCATATTTGCGCTCCTAGGCTGGAACAGGTAAGAAAACACGGCAATCCCGCTGGCCGCTGCAAAGAAAAATACTGGAAAAGGCGAAATTGCCAAAGTTAAGCTGTCTATTGCGTTCCTAAGCTTTTCCGCCAACGGCTCCGCCCCTTGCCCAACCCCAACATAAGACCCCATTTGAAGCCATGTACGGATAGGCAGAATCCACAGGCATACCAGCGTATAGGACAGCCAAACCGGCCACAGGCTGGTGGCATTTTTACGGAATATCGCTGTATTAAAGCAAAATTTCCTGTACTGCATAATCTGCCCCTCCCATCTCGTAAATAAAGATTTCCTCCAAAGATAAGGGAAGGATGTCCACAAACAATGGATGCAGCTTTTCCATCTCCGCCCTTGCCTGTTTGGAATCCCCCCTTATAATCAGCGTATACACCCTTCCTGTATTTGCCATATGCAGCACCTGTATATGCTCCGGCAGCATTGGCGCCCCCTGCTGAAAAGCTGTCTGGATTTTGCAGACAGAGCCTTGCAGCTCTTTTAAGGAACGCTCAATCTGAACCCTTCCCCGATGCATAATCCCCACATGGTCGCATACATCTTCCAATTCCCTTAGGTTATGGGAGGACACCAGGATAGTTGTCCCATTTTCCCTTTTTTGGGTAAAGATTAAATTCCATACCTGGCGGCGCATTACGGGGTCCAGCCCATCGACTGGCTCATCCAAAATAAGTATTTTGGGGCTGCAGCATAATGCCAGCCAAAAAGACACCTGTTTTTGCATCCCTTTGGACAGCTTGCGGATTCTGCATTTGACGTCTATGTTTTGGAAAGCCTCCCGCAGCCGTTCAAATAGCCCCTCATCAAAGCTTGGATAGATCCCACGGTAGAACTTTTTCATCTCCAGAGTATTTGCCTGTTGGAAATAGAACAAGTCATCCGAAATAAAAATCATGTCCTGCTTTACTTCAGGATGCTCAAACACTGGGCTTCCCTGCACCAGGACTTTTCCTGAATCCTGGCGGTAAATACCCATAATATGGCGCAGCAATGTGGTCTTCCCGGCGCCGTTTGGCCCTACCAGCCCATAAACCGCCCCTTTCGGCACATGCATATCCACGCCATCCAGCGCGCAAAATTCCCCAAAATTTTTTCTCAGGCCATCCACTTTGATCATTCTTTATCCATCCCTTTTCTATTTTAAAAATACATACGTATCTTTATCGGAAAATTCCTCCGCATATTTATAGCCCAAGCCTTGAAACCCTTTGACCCCCTCTGTTTCCTCTACCGCATGTTTGGCCAGGTAACGCACCATCTCGCCCCGCGCCATTTTTACCTGGGTCCCCTTCTCTATTACCTTCCCATCCTTTAACTCCCCAAAACGGCAGGTAAGGAACCTGTCCCTGGGTGAAAGCCACGGCGTTATGCATTTGCTGTATTCTTTGGAAGCAAGGTTCAGCACTGTTTTGGCACCCCTGCAGGCCTCTTTGTAAATTTTATCCCCCCAGAAACCGTAAAGGCTATGATAACGCCCAATCTGTATCCCCGCCTGCATCTCCAGACGGTATGGGACAACCCCGTCAAATGGCTTTAGCACGCCGTAAAACCCAGACAGGATGCAAAGATGGCGCTGCACATATTCCCAGGACTGATCCTCAAACACTGCTGGAGCCATATACTGATACTGGATGCCCTCATAAGCCAGCAAAGCCGGCGTCAGCCCTTTAGACAAATCCATTTGCGCATACCGCCTATAGTTTAACTCCGCGATCTTATCATTGCATTTCCAGATACGTTTTGCCTCCTGGTAATCCAGGCTTTTCATATACCGCCTTAGGCAATCTGTTTCCTGCAGGAACACAGGCATCCCACGGCATTCCATGGTATCTGTGTCCTGCCTCATCTTCTTTGCAGGGGAAATTATGATTTTTACCATTGCTCCCATTCCCCCGCCTATTCTGCGCCGCCCATCTTTTTCTCCAAGTTCCAGTACAATTCTTCTGGGACGAACGCCTTTACATAGATGCCATTTTCTTGGTATGCTTCTTCTAACAGTTCCCCATGTTTACGGATAACCGAAAGCTGCCCCCCCTGGCCATAAGGGAAAATGCCTTCTAACAGCCGTTTGTCCTCCCGCAGGATTTCTTCCAGCGATTCTTTCAAAAGGTCAAGCCCTTCCCCTGTCTTAGCTGAAATTTTCAGTATCTTGTCCGCCTGGAAATCTATGGCCTGCCCTTCGTTTCCCACTTTATCCTGCTTGTTGAACAATGTAATTATTTTCTTCCCAGACACACCCAGGCTCCCTAACGTCTCATAGACAATATGCATCTGTTTTTCCATTTGTGGGTTAGACGCATCCACCACATGGATAATAATGTCTGCATATTTTGCTTCCTCTAATGTGCTGCGGAACGCCTCAATCAAGTGGTGGGGCAGTTTACGGATAAACCCAACGGTGTCTGTAAGCAATACTTCCTGCCCACTGTCCAGCTTCAAATTTCGGGTGGTGGGGTCTAACGTGGCAAACAGTTTGTCCTCTTCCAACACAGATGCATTGGTCAAATGGTTCAAAAGCGTGGATTTCCCTGCATTGGTGTACCCAACAATTGCAGCCACCTTCGCCTTGCTGCGCTCCCGCTGCCCCCTTGTGACTTCCCTATGCCTTTGCACCTGCCTCAATTCCTGGTTTAACTGGGCAATCCTGCTTTTAATAAGCCTTCGGTCCATCTCCAGCTTTTTCTCCCCCGGCCCCCTTGTCCCAATGCCGCCGCCAAGCCTTGACATGGAAATCCCAAGCCCAGTCAGGCGGGTCATCCTGTATTTTAACTGGGCAAGCTCCACTTGTATTTTCCCTTCGCTTGTGGAAGCCCTTGACGCAAAAATATCCAGAATCACCAATGTACGGTCCATTACCTTGCATTCCAGCGCTTCTTCCATATTCCGAAGCTGTGCCGGGGTTAGCTCGTCGTCGCAGACAATCCCGTCTGCCTCTAACTCCAACGCCATCTGCTTTAATTCTTCTAATTTCCCTTTTCCCACATATGTGCCTGGATGGACGGAATCCCGGTTCTGCACGGTAACGCCAACTGTTTCTGCCCCTGCTGTCTCCACCAATTCCCCCAATTCTGCCAGGGAATCTTTCGTATCGTCATTATCCTGCAGGCAGACGCCTACCAAAATTACTTTTTCTCTTATTTCTTCTATTTCCAATGGTCCCGCCATAAATCCTCTCTCCTATCTTTTGATTTGGTATTTCGATTTTTTATATTATAGCACATCTTCCTTAAAATATTTTTAAAAATAATAATTGACATATGTTAATTACTGTCCTATACTGTTTTTATCAGACAGGACTTAGGAGGAAAACTTTATGGCGCGCCCTAGCAAACCAAGGCGTGTATGCCGAATGCCGGCCTGCACCCATTTTTATGCTGAACACACAGGCTCCCCCCAATGCCGGCAGGGGCTTTTGCTCAGTGTTGAAGAATATGAGGTGGTTCGCTTATTGGATTACCAAGGGCTTACGCAACAGGAAGCGGCAGCCCAGATGGGCGCTGGGCGCACCACCATCCAGGCGCTGTACACCCAGGCGCGCCGAAAATTGGCACGTTTTTTGGTGGAAGGGTTCCCCCTCACCATTGCTGGCGGCAGCTACCAGCTCTGCCCCAGCCCGCAAGGCTGCCTGAACCATTTCCTGAAAACGATAAAAGGAGAACATATTATGAAGATTGCAGTTACCTATGAAAACGGCGAGATATTCCAACACTTTGGCCATACCAGCCAATTTAAAGTATACGAAGTGGAAAACGGCGCTATTGTTTCCTCTGAGGTTGTAAGCACCAACGGGCAAGGGCATGGCGCCCTGGCAGGCTTTTTGTTCCATGGCGGCATAGATGTATTAATTTGCGGCGGCATCGGCGGCGGCGCAAGGAATGCCCTGGCAGAAGCTGGGATTGAGCTGTATCCCGGAGCCACAGGAAATGCAGACGCCCAGGTAGAATCTTTCTTAAAAGGGCAGCTTGCCTATGACCCTGACACGGTTTGCAGCCACCACTCCCATGAGGATGGACATGGCTGCGGCAGCCATAGCTGCGGCTCAGAAAAGTGCCATTAGTTCGGTAAAAAAAGAATCCTGCAAAGCAGGATTCTTTTTCTGTATATCCTATAAATTTATCGCCTCAGATAGCTCCTTATTGGTTCAACGACGCCACAAACCGGCCAAACGCTTTCTGCCCTTCTTCCTCCCGTTTGTAAACCCCGGCATGTTCCAGCACTTTGCTGAACACCAGCGCAATTTCATTATGCAGGATATCCATTACATTGCCTTTTGTCACCTCATCGTATTTGGGAAGGAATTCCTCTACCCAATCTGCATGCTTTTCAATAGATTCGTCTGCGCGGATATCTTTTTTATTTACAATGGCGTCCGCCAATGTTTCCATCTCATCTTTCAGACGTGCCGGAAGCACTGCAAGGCCCATTACCTCAATCAGGCCAATATTTTCTTTTTTAATATGGTGCAGCTCCGCATGGGGATGGTACACGCCCAGAGGATGCTCCTCTGTTGTAATATTATTGCGCAAAACCAAATCCAACTCATAGAAATCCCCGCGTTTTCTGGCTATAGGCGTAATGGTATTATGCGGCTCCCCGTCTGTCTCTGCAAAAATAAACGCGTCTTCATCGGTATAGCCCCGCCAAGCCGCCAAAATTTTATCTGCCAAAGCAATTAGCCGCCCCGTATCTTCCCCGGCAATCCGAATGACAGACATCGGCCATTTTACAATGCCAGCTTTCACATCCTCAAAGCCTTTCACTGTAAATTCCCGCTCTACTGGGGCTTTTGCCATGGCAAATTCATAACTGCCGCCCTGGAAATGGTCATGGCTTAAGATAGACCCCCCAACGATTGGCAAATCTGCATTGGACCCCACGATATAGTGTGGGAACTGTTTTACAAAATCAAACAACTTGCAGAAAGTCCCATGCTCAATCTTCATTGGGATATGCTTGGAATTAAACACAATACAGTGTTCATTGTAATATACATAGGGAGAATACTGGAAGCCCCACGGGCTGTCCTGGATAGTCACAGGGATAATCCGGTGGTTCTGCCTTGCAGGATGGTTGATGCGCCCTGCATACCCTTCATTTTCCACGCACAGCAAGCATTTTGGGTAGCCGCTCTGCTTAGCGTTTTTTGCCGCAGCAATTGCCTTGGGGTCTTTTTCTGGTTTGGAAAGGTTGATGGTGATATCCATCTCCCCATATGGGGTCTTGGATTTCCATTTCACATCCTTCGCAATCCGGTAACGCCGGATATAGTCACTGTCCTGGCTTAACTGATAGTAAAAATCGGTCGCCGCCTTGGGGCCGTCCTTATGGTAAATATCCCAAAACCTGCCGATCACTTCACTGGGGCGCGGCATCATTTTTGCCATTAACTTCGTGTCAAATAAATCCCGGTACACCACACCGTTTTCTTCCAACACCCCATGCTCATATGCATAGTCCAAAAGGTCTTTTAACACAGACTCCAATTCTACATTTTTGTATATCCCTTCTGGCTCTTCATACTCGTCCATCTGTAGTGTTTCCAGCAATTGGTTGGTAGTGAAAGTCACGTCATCTTCTGTAATAAGGCCGTGTTCCAGCCCATAGCACACTAATTTTTTAATTGCTTCGTTTACCATCAGAATTCCTCCCTTGTTCTTGTAATATATTTGGTCGTTTGCAGCAAATTGCGGAAACGAACAAAATGCAAGCATTTCATTCGTTTCTGATATGTTAAGGCAATACTTTGATCCCGCCAAAAGGCCTTACTTTCAGGACATGGCAGGAACCTTCCCCATATAAATGGTCTAATGCCTTCCGATATTCTTCTACAAAGCCATCTGCAACAAACGCCTGTATCGTCCCGGCAAACCCTCCGCCATGGACGCGGCTTACCCCATTCCCTGGCAAAATGCTATCGCTGACCGCAAGCCCCATAGACACGCTTTGGTTCTGTACGTCTTTGTTGGTATAAATATTCTGCAAATATTTGAAAGAAGAATCCCCTGATTCTTTTACTGTGCTTAAAAATCCTTGGAAATCCCCTGCCTTTAAAGCGGAAACCTCGCGCCCTACCCGTTTATCCTCTTCAAAGAAGTGCAGGGCGCGCAGCACTGGACGGTCCCCACATTTCTCACGTATTTTTGGAATGTCCCTATAAAATTCCTCTGCAGGCACTTCGCGCAGGAATTCCTTACCAAAGAATTCTGCAACCTTTTTCATTTCCTGAGGGATTAGGGCATAATCATCCGTCAAATCTGCATGGGAACCTTTGGTATCTGTAATGCAGAGGCTATGGTGGTAAGCGCTGAAATCAACCTCCACTTTCTCCACTACCGGATGTTCTGGATTTGCAAAATCAATATGTATCAAGCCCCCCACAGAACATGCCATCTGGTCCATCAGCCCGCATGGCTTGCCAAAATAAACATTTTCTGCATACTGGGCTACTTGCGCAATCTCTATTGCATTGATTGACATATCATTATACAGCCCAGAAAGTATGGTCCCAACAAGCACCTCAAATGCTGCTGAACTAGACATGCCAGCGCCGTTTAGCACATCGCTGGTCACATACGCCCGGAACCCTCCTACTTCATGCCCATTTTTCTTAAGCCCATACACCATCCCACGGATAAGCCCGGCAGAGGTCCCTTCCTCCGCATCCTTTTTCTCCATGTCAGAGATATCCACCGTAATCATTGGGTAACCGTCAGACAGAAGCTTAATCACATTGTCCTCAGCTTTGCTTACCACTGCAATGGCATCCAGGTTAATGGACGCGGCAAGCACTTCCCCATGCTGATGGTCTGTATGGTTGCCCCCTACCTCGCTCCTTCCAGGCGCGCTGAATAATTCCACTGGCCCTGGCCCATAGAGTTCTTCATACTTGCGGATTGCTTCCTGGTAACGCCCATTCTGGTAAGGCAGCCTGCCAGTGTCTACATAAATCTCCTGCAGCCGGCCTTGATGGGCCTGTGCCGCAAATTCTTCCAATAATACTTTCGTGTCTTTCATATTCCCTCTCCTTACCTTAAACATTATTTTTAATAATTTCCAGCCCGTTTTTTTCGTTAAATGTGGGGGTTCCACATTCTTTTGCCCTATGTTCCCATTATATATTCTTTTTAGTAAACGGTCAATATGTTTAGTAAATAATTATTGTGAAATTCTTATATTTTATATTTACTAAATTTACTAAATTATCTTTCCTTTTCTTTTTTTATCTGTTATACTGTGTCTAATAACCAGTAATTTCCTTCGGAGGTACACATGGCAACAATCAAAGACATAGCAACGTCAGCCGGAGTTTCCCCGGCGACTGTTTCAAGAATCTTAAACAATGACACAACTTTAAACGTCTCTCCCGAGACACGGCAGAAAGTGCTGGATACCGCCCATGCGCTGAATTATAAGAAAAAATCCCGCGCTTCCAGCAAATCCGTATATACCCTTGGCATTGTCCAGTGGTTCTCCCCCCAACAAGAAATGGAAGACAATTATTACCTGCTGATACGCCAGGGCATTGAGGACTTCTGTATGCAAAACTGCATCCATGTCATACGGACTTACAAAGCAGATGTCAATTACATGGACGCGCTGAAAAATGTGGACGCATTAATCTGTGTAGGAAAATTCAGTAAAGATGAAATCTCACGTTTCCGCACAATCACCTCCAGCATAATTTTCCTTGATATGCCAGTAGATGACGCTACTGTCTCAACCATTACGCTGGATTTCGCCAATGCCATGGCCACAGGGCTGGACTACCTTACTGCCCTGGGGCATACCAGAATCGGCTTTTTGGGCGGGCGGGAATACCTTGCCGACGGCAAACTGTTCCCAGATGCACGCAAGGCGCTTTTCACTGATTATTGCAAAGCGCATGGGTTGGACTATGAGCCATATATTATGGAAGAATCTTTTACAATAGAATCTGGGTATCGGATGATGAACTGGATGCTGAAATTAGATACGCTGCCCACTGCAATTATCGCTTCTAGCGACCCCGTTGCCATTGGCGCGCTCCGCGCCTTAGCTGCAAAAGGCATTCGGGTGCCAGATGATATTTCCCTGATGGGCTTTGACGACACCAGCCTGTCTGCTTTTACTGCGCCGCCGCTGACTACCATCCATGCGCCAGCTTACGACATGGGTAACTTTGGCGCCAACATTGTATTCAATATCCTGAAAAACCAGCCAGCTACCGCCATGAAGATACAGCTCCCTTGCCGTCTGGTGGAGCGGCAGTCCTGCCGGAAGCTGTAAGCCGCCTAAATGCTGCTTCCTAAAAAACCCAACAAACAGAATGTTTAAACTCCCATGATGGTGCAGTCGAAACATTTTGTTTGTTGGGTTTGTATATCCTTATTTTTACCTAGTCTGCAAAAACACATATTCCCGCTGCGCCTTCTCATCGTCTGGGTAGTCTTTCAGGTAAGTTACCATTTTCTCCCGCGCCGCCTCAAAATCCAGCATTTGCTCGCAGGCAATGATTTCATTGCGCCTAAGCCTCTGTTCCTCAGGAAGCCCTTCCACAGTCAGCGCCTTTTCGTAAAATGCCAATGCCTGGCTGTAATTCCCAGTTTCCATCTGCATATCCCCTAAAGCCACCAAATCCGACACATCAGAATTATTCTGGGAAATATAATTCTCATACAAAGATTCCGCCTGCTTGGAATTCCCTTGCGCTTCATATACCTGAGCCAGATACAGCAGCGCCTTCACATCTTTCTGGTTAATTGCCTGGTCCAATTCTTTTTGGGCATTTCCATAATCCCCCTGCAGCAGGTAAATACGCCCCCGTTCCCGGTAATCTTCTGGCTTATCCGGTTTCAGCTTTAGCGCCATCTCCAGCACTTCCTCTGCCTCTGCATCCCAGCCGGCATTTTTCAGGTTATCAAAAGCCGCCACATACAGGCCATAGCTGCCCCCGCTTATCTGAAAGGATTTCCGGAAATCTTCCATGGCATGTTCTTTGTCCCCCTCCTGCATATAAATGCAGCCCCGCAAATAATATGCTTTCGCATTTTTCTTATCATAATCCACCAACGCCTTGCAGGTGGTAAGGGCTCCCTTGGTATCTCCGCTTTTATACTGGGCAGTCGCTTTATAATAACAGATATCTATTTCCATTTCCCCCACGGTCGCTTGTGACTGGTCCAACGCTTTCTGGAAAGCATCCACTGCCTCTTTATAGCTGCCCTCTTCCAGTTTATTGATCCCAAGCTGCCGGTATGCCTGCTGGTTTTCCAATGCTTCCTCATCCTGGCATCCTGCCAGGTTCACCATCCCAAGCATAAAAACCCCTGCGCAAAGCGCCGTGGCAAGCCTGTATCTTTTCCTGCATTTTTTGTTCTCCATGGTCTGCCTTCCTTTCCGCCAAATCATAAGCTATCCTGTTTTTTCCCTTTCTCTGGGAGCTGCGCCAAAATAATCGCCGCAAACATCAACACGCAGCCCAATATTTCCCTCGCAGCCATATGCTGCCCAAGCAAAATCATGCCTGCCAATACAGAAATCACAGACTCTAAGCTGAGTATCAGGGAGGCGACGGTGGGGTTCATCCCTTTCTGCCCTACAATCTGCAAAGTATACGCCACGCCGCAGGACAATACCCCTGCATAAAGGATAGGCTGCCATGCCATAAGGATGTCCGGCAAATGCGGCTCTTCCACCAGGAACATAGCAACTCCCGACAAAGCCCCGCAGACCCAAAACTGAATGCAGGACATTTTCACGCCGTCGACCCTTTGGGTAAAATAATCAATCACCATAATATGTACAGAAAACAGCAGCGCGCCAATAAATACCAGAAAATCCCCCTTCCCTATGGGGATTCCTGGGAGGATGCCCTCCCCTGCCGTTTGGGCGCCTTCCCCTCCCATACATAAAAAATAAAGCCCGGACAATGCCAGAAAAACCCCCAGCCATACAAAAGGCCCGCACTTTCTATGGAACAGCATTCCTAGAATGGGGACAATCACAATATAGAAAGCCGTGATAAACCCAGCTTTCCCCACTGTAGTGTAGGCTATCCCCATTTGCTGGAAATTCGTTGCCAAACATAGCAGTATCCCGCATAGGATACCGCCAGCCATCAATTTTTTCTGGTTTTCTTTTCTCCCTTCGCTCTCTAGGATGGGCCTGCCCCCCTCTTTTTTGGCCTGGAACTGGTTCAGGAACCAAATGCAGGGAATTAAGACCACACCACCAAGGAGGGACCGGACACAATTAAATGTCAACGGCCCCACATAGTCCATCCCAACGCTCTGCGCCACAAAAGCAACTCCCCAGATTGAAGCTGTCAGCAGCAAGAGCAGTGAATGCCTAATCTTTAATTTATCCATATAATCTTATTTTGGCATCTCCACTTTTACCTTATCCAGGTGCCAGATATCATCCACATACTGCTGGATTGTGCGGTCAGAAGTAAATTTGCCGGAACAAGCGGTATTTAACATCGCCATCTTCGCCCAGCCTTTTTCATCCCTATAAGCTTTCTCCACCCGTTCCTGCGCCTCTGCATAAGCGCGGAAATCTTTCAGGATAAAGTAAGTGTCTGCATACTGGGTGTCTAATTTGTTCAGCAGGGAATTGTACAATGGGCGGAACAATTCTGAATCATTCTTAGAATACATCCCATTAATTAACTGCATCAGCACCTGGCGGATATCCTGGTCGCTGTTAAAAATCTGCATTGGGTCATAATCGCGCTTCTGCTCATGGTCAATCACTTCTTGGGAACTCATGCCAAAGATAAAGGCATTCTCCTCCCCTACTTCTTCCACGATCTCCACATTTGCGCCGTCCATGGTCCCCAACGTTACTGCACCGTTCAACATAAATTTCATATTTCCAGTCCCAGACGCCTCCTTGCTTGCTGTGGAAATCTGCTCTGAAACATCTGCCGCTGCAAAAATCCACTCTGCAGTTGACACCTTATAGTCCTCAATAAACACGACTTTAATTTTGCCATTGATGGAGGCGTCATTATTAATCACCTCTGCTACGCTGTTAATCAGCTTAATGGTAAGCTTTGCAATCCGGTACCCTGCCGCTGCCTTAGCGCCAAAGATAAATGTCCTTGGGTAAAAGTCCATTTCTGGATGCTCTTTAATCTTATTGTAAAGGTACATTACATGTAAGATATTCAATAATTGGCGTTTATATTCATGCAAACGTTTTACCTGCACATCAAAAATAGAACGGGGGTTTACTTCGATCCCATTGTGCTTACGGATATATTCAGCAAGGCGCAGCTTATTCTGATATTTGATATTCATAAATTCCTGCTGTGCTTTTTCATCCTCGGCATATACCGCCAGCTTCTTCAAATGGGGTAGGTCTGTCACCCAGTCGTTCCCAATATATTTATTGACCCATTCAGCCAGCAGCGGGTTGCCGTGGTACAAAAACCTTCTCTGGGTAATGCCGTTTGTCTTGTTGTTAAATTTCTCCGGGAACATCTGGTAGAACTCATGAAGCTCCTGGTTCTTTAAAATTTCCGTATGCAGCCTTGCAACCCCGTTGACAGAGCATCCAGCCGCAATGGCAAGGTGCGCCATTTTTACCTGGCCGTCATAGATAATCGCCATTTTCTGTACTTTATAACGGTCGCCTGGGAATTTCTTCTCGATATCAAGGATAAAACGGCGGTTGATCTCCTCAATAATCTGGTAAATCCTCGGAAGCAGCCTGGAGAAAATCTCAATCGGCCATTTTTCCAGCGCCTCGGACATAATGGTATGGTTGGTGTATGCGCAGGTCTTAGAAGTGATTGCCCATGCCTCATCCCATTCCATATTTTCCTCATCCAGCAAAATACGCATCAGCTCTGCCACTGCCACGGTAGGATGCGTGTCATTTAACTGGATCGCTACTTTTTCTGGAAGTTTGTGGAGGTCTGTATGGTATTTTTTATAGCGGGCCACTGCACGCTGCACGCTGGCAGAAACAAAGAAATACTGCTGTTTTAACCGAAGCTCCTTCCCCTGGATATGGTTATCATTCGGATAAAGCACTTCCACCAGGTTCTTTGCCAAATTTTCCTGCTCCACTGCCTTCTTATAGTCGCCTTTGTCGAACGCGTCCAGCTCAAAATATTCTTCTGGCTCTGCATCCCATGCAATCAATGCATTTACCATATTGTTGTTATACCCAACAACTGGCATGTCATATGGCACGGCACGGACGGACTGGTACCCTTCATGGATAAATTTCACCTTCCCGTTATTGTCTGCCTCAGAACGCACATACCCGCCAAATTTTACCTGGAAAGTATGCTCCGGCCTGCGCATTTCAAACGGATAGCCGTCCTTTAACCAGTTATCCGGCACTTCTACCTGGAACCCATTTTCGATTTTCTGGCGGAACAGCCCGTAACGGTAACGGATCCCACACCCATAAGCAGGGTAGCCCAGTGTGGAAAGAGATTCCATAAAACATGCTGCAAGCCTCCCAAGGCCGCCGTTGCCCAATGCTGGGTCTGGCTCCTGGTCTTCAATCACGTTTAAATCAAACCCAATTTCATCCAGCGCCTCTTTTACTTCCTTATAAGCAGTCAGGTTAATCAGGTTATTCCCCAATGCCCTGCCCATCAGGAATTCCATGGACATATAATATACCATCTTAGGGTCTTCTTTCTCCATTGTCTTCTGCGTCGCAAGCCACTGGTCAATGATAACCTCCTTAACTGCCTGGGACACCGCCTGGTAAACTTCCTGCTGGGAAGCCTCTTCTAATGTCTTGCGGTAAAGGTTTTTTACATTGTCTTTGATTTCCTGAATAAATTTCTCTTTTTCAAACATTTTATTCTGCATAACTATCTCCTTCCTCTCTGGTGCATCCTTGCCGGCCATGAAAAAATGTTCCTAATTATCTCCCTATCCAATAATTACGCTTTTTCTACCCCAAGCGTTACTTGTTCCCCATTAATATTCCATTCCTTTTCATATCCTTTTACAGGACCGCCTGAAATGCTGACTGCCAACACTTCTGACTGAATCTGCCCTCCATACTCCTCAAAAATTCTGGTAATCGCCTCCCCTGCCTGATAGGAGATATGGATTTTATCCATCACCTCGAAGCCTGCCTCCTTGCGCATGGTCTGAACTTTACTGATTAGTTCACGCACAAACCCTTCTGCAATAAGCTCTGGCGTTAAGTTTGTGTCAAGCACAACCGTCACCTCATTATCACTTTCGGTCACATAGCCTTCCTGCTGTGTCATAGTGATAAGCAAATCCTCTTCACATAATACAACGTCTGCATTTACGCTGTCAAGGGTAATGCTTCCTTTCTCTTTCAACTCTGCCATGGCATGGTTGCCGTCCAATTCTGCCAAAGCCTGCTTAATCTGGTTTAAGAACTTTCCATATTTTGGCCCAACTGTCCGAAGCTGGGGCTTGAAGGCATAATCTGTAAAATGGCCCACATCCTCCGTAAACACTACTTTTTTCACATTCAGCTCTTCTTCTACAATATCCACAAACAGCTCTGGAAGTTCCTGGGATGACTTTACAAACATTGTGCCAATGGGCTGGCGGTTCTTAATGTTTGCGCTGTTCCTGCAAGCCCTTCCCATCACTACAATTTTCAGCGCCGCATCCATATTCTTTTCTAATTCCCTGTCCACCAGCGCTTCCTCTGCTTGGGGGAAGTCACACAGATGCACGCTTTCTGGCGCGCTTCTGTCAATGCTGCACACCAGGTTCCGGTAAATGTCCTCTGCCATAAATGGGATCATGGGCGCCGCCGCTTTGCTGACTGTCACCAGGGCGGTATACAATGTCATATAGGCATTGATTTTATCTTGCTCCATGCCTTTTGCCCAGAACCGCTCCCGGCTCCTCCTTACATACCAGTTGCTCATATCATCCACAAATTCCTGCAATGCCCTTGCAGCTTCTGGGATGCGGTAGTTGCCAAGGTTATTGTCCACTTGGGCAACCAGGGTATTCAGCTTAGAAAGGAGCCATTTGTCCATCACCGATAATTTGTCATATTCTAATGCATATTTTGTGGCGTCAAAATTATCAATATTGGCATACAGCACAAAAAATGCATAGGTATTCCACAATGTCCCCATAAATTTGCGCTGCCCTTCCTGGACTGCTTTCCCATGGAACCGGTTCGGCAGCCATGGCGCGGAATTGATATAGAAATACCAGCGGATTGCATCTGCCCCATAAGTCTCCAACGCTTCAAATGGGTCGATGGCGTTCCCTTTGGACTTGCTCATTTTCTGCCCGTTTTCGTCCTGCACATGCCCCAGCACAATGACATTTTCATAAGGGGCTTTGTGGAATAAAAGCGTGGATTCCGCCAGCAGGGAATAGAACCATCCCCTAGTCTGGTCCACAGCCTCAGAAATAAATTTTGCTGGGAATTGCTGTTCAAACACTTCCTTATTTTCAAATGGATAATGGTGCTGGGCAAACGGCATCGCCCCAGAATCAAACCAGCAGTCCACCACTTCTGGGACACGGTGCATTTCTTTCCCACACTCTGGGCATTTGATTGTCACTGCGTCAATATAAGGGCGGTGCAGCTCAATTTTATCTGGGCAATTATCTGACAATTCCTTCAATTCTGCAATGCTCCCGATGGAATGCATATGCCCGCATTCACATTCCCAAATATTTAACGGCGTACCCCAATAACGGTTCCTGGAAATGCCCCAGTCCTGCACATTTTCCAGCCAATCCCCGAAACGCCCTTTGCCAATACTTTCTGGGATCCAGTTGATGGTGTTGTTATTGCGGATTAATTCTTCTTTCACCTCGGTCATTTTGATAAACCAGGATTCCCTTGCATAGTAAATTAACGGTGTGTCACAACGCCAGCAATGGGGATATTCGTGTTCAAATTTTGGCGTGTCAAACAATAATTTCTGGTCTTCTAAATCCTGGAGGATCATAGGGTCTGCTTTTTTACAGAAAACCCCTGCATAGGGGGTCCCCTCCGTCAGTTCCCCCTTGCCATTCACAAACTGCACAAACGGCAAGCCATATTTCCTCCCAACCTTGGAGTCATCCTCACCAAATGCTGGGGCAATATGGACAATCCCAGTACCGTCTGTCATGGTGACATAACTGTCACAGGTCACAAAATGGGCTTTTTTATGCTGTTTTTCAGCAGCTTCCCCAGCGCATGCAAACAAAGGCTCATATTCCCGGTACTCCAAGTCAGTCCCTTTGTAAGTTTCCAACACTTCGTAGGCTTTTGCCCCTGCTTCCTGCTGCTCCTTGTCCAGCAGCGCCCCCATGACTTTATCCAGCAATGCCTCTGCCATATAATAAGTGAAACCGTCAACTGCCTTGATTTTGCAATAATTCTCTTCTGGATTCACACAGAGGGCAAGGTTGGAGGGCAAGGTCCATGGCGTTGTGGTCCATGCCAGGAAATAAGCGTCTTCCCCTTTTACCTTAAACCGGACAATAGCGGAACGCTCTTTTACAGTTTTATAGCCCTGCGCCACTTCTTGGGCCGAAAGTGGAGTCCCACACCTTGGGCAGTATGGAACAATTTTAAATCCTTTGTACAGTAATTTCTGGTTCCAGATTTCTTTTAACGCCCACCATTCTGACTCAATAAACTCATTGTGGTATGTGACATATGGGTCGTCCATGTCCGCCCAGAACCCTACCGTGCCGGAAAAATCCTCCCACATGCCTTTATATTTCCAGACACTTTCCTTGCATTTATCAATAAAAGGCTCCAAACCATATTCTTCAATCTGCTCTTTCCCATCAAGCCCCAGCAGCTTCTCCACTTCCAGCTCCACCGGAAGCCCATGGGTGTCCCAGCCTGCCTTACGTGGGACCATCTTCCCTTTCATCGTCTGGTATCTGGGGATCATGTCCTTGATGACGCGCGTCAATACATGCCCGATATGGGGCTTTCCATTGGCCGTGGGGGGGCCGTCATAAAATGTATAGGTCTCCCCTTCTTTTCGGTTTTCCATGCTTTTTCGGAAAATATCATGGTCTTTCCAAAATTTTTCTGTCTGTTTCTCTCTTTCCACAAAGTTTAAATTTGTCTCTACTTTGCTGTACATAAGTAAATTCTCCTTTCCAAGAAATATAACCCTAAGTAATTGCGAAACTGCCAAATCATCAAAATTTCCTACAAGATAAAAAGCCCCGTCCTGTAAAAGGACGAAGCCATGCATCGTTTACCACCTGTTACATTATACTTTGGCTTATAAAAAAATGCTTTCACGCCTTCGCGTGGCAAGGCCTTTCCTTGAATAGAAATAGAAAAAAGCATTCCAGCCAGCATATACGGTTCCAATAACGGAGGAGCCTGCCGTCCCAACCTACTAACCCACTCTGCTGTATTGCAACTAGCGGTTCCCATAATAATTAGCCAGTATGGGAAACACAGCCTAGGGATGTTCAGAGGGCAGCTTGGAAGTGATGTTCAGGCAGTTTCTACTAATGCCGGCTTACACCTTCCCGGCTCGCTGTAATGTTGGAATACCGCCCTACTGTCTTCGTCATCGCCTTTGAATATACTAATGCTTAAAAACTGTTACCCATTATAAAGCCTGGCTTACCTCTTGTCAAGAAGGCAAATCCTATCTTCCGCCAAATTGCCTGTCCCAGCCAAAGCCTGCCTTACCACCATACACCATTGAAGGCAGCCCACGATTATTTCATAAATATAATAGCTCGCCAAGTATGTTAGGCATTTTACCTTGACTTTTTACTTTTCGCACAATATACTGAAAAAAGTTAGGGGGAGGCTTTTGGCTTTTTAATTTATTATATAAAGTAAAAGCATCCCGGCTGCCGCCGGGGCGTTTTCAATAGCTGATAGTTATAAAGGAACTAACATAAAAATTAAGGGGCTGCCGTCCGGCTGCTACTGGATCTGAAAACGCATACAGGAAAGATTTAAGATAGAACTTTTTTACAACTCATAATAGCAGCGGGTCTTGAACCCGAATATAAAGTTTGTATAAGCCCTTGTAAATACTGGTTGATTCTATTTCTATGACAACTTTACAAATATTCTATTTAACTTCATCTTCTACCCAGTGGAACCTTCTGTCAAGGGAGGGCGGTGGGTTGCTCCCCATTCAAAGATTGCAGCCCTACGGTCCACCAATCAAAAAAGATTGGTATGTTTATTATATCTCCCTTTAGTGTGGATACCAAACACTGGAAGGAAATTTTTTGCAGCTAGCAGATTGCAAATGAAATATTCATGCAGCAGAGCAGGCGGCAGGGTGGCGCCTACCGCCCTTTCCCAGCTTTGCTTTTTTACAGCATCCCCAGAAGGGACTTCCACATTTTCTTTCCTGCAGTAACCTCCCCATCCAGGCTCTTATAGCCAAGCACACTTTTCTGGTAGGCGTTCACTGCTGATGTAAATTTTGCCCCTGCAATGCCATCCACAATCCCACAATCAAAGCCCAGGGCATTCAGGCGCTTTTGCAATGGCACGACTACAGGGTGCTTCCGGTTCCTGAATGCGGACACCGTGACAGTATTCCCAAGAACCCCATCCCTGGTGGTTCCATTTGTTCTGCTGCCAGTGGCTTCCTGCACATCCAGGATAAATTGCTTCTGGGTATAGCCGAAACCTTGCAGGTTCCCATCTGCCCCACTGCCAGCATAAATTGCATTCCCATCCCTATCATAGACGTTCTGCCCAGGCTTACAGTCTGCAATGGCAAAATCTTTGTTATGGTATGCCCCTGTCTGCCCCTGGCAAATGCCATTTTCCCAGCCAGAGCCTACACGGAACCAACCCTCATCCCCTTCACTTTCTTCTGGTTTTTCAGGTTTTTTATCCCCTGGCTGTCCATCCGTTGGCACATCCTGCCCAACCTGCCCCTTGAAATCTTCCCACAGTTCAGGGCTGTCCATCATCTTCCGGGGGCAGTATTTCCCTTTCGCATCAAAATGGCGGATGACTCTGTTTGCCGGGATCCCAGCCTCCCCCATCAGGTGTTTCACCAGACCAATGGCGTTCTGGCGTGCCTTTTCGTAATCCCCATCCTCATTCACGCAAATCTCTATGTTGATAGTGTTCCTATTATTTGCATCATGGATAGGATGTCCCCCACCATACTCAACCCCAATCGAATATGTTCCGTCTGCATTCTCTGCCGCTTGGTAAATGCCGTCTGAGCCAGCATAATACTGCACGGAGGTATTTAGATGCCCAAGGGACTGCGCCTTGGCATGGCGCCTTGCCCCCGCCCCTTTTGATGTATTGTCCGTTTCATGGATAACAATATATTTTGGGCTGTTGCGCCCTGCATATGTATTGTTCTTTGAGATAAAGTCCCTATTAATTTCAATATCGCCCATGGCACCGCCCCTCCATAACCTGAACGCTTTGTTCTTTAGCGCATCCGCATTTTATCCTGCACACCCTGGTTCCTTCCCACCTAGGGGCAAAATATATCATATCTTCCGGGGGAAACAATCTCTTCATCTTATTGCCCCTCCATCCCTTCTAGTTCTGGCAAGCCCGCCAGGGATGTGAGCATTGAGGCGGCCCCTGCCAGCGCTGCAGTCCCTAAGACTACTTTCCAATCAACAGCCCCAATCGTTGCCGCTGCTGGGATCAGCGCCACCGCATTCTGCGCCATGGTTTTCACTGCCCGGACACTTGCCGCCTTAATCCATCCCTTCATCTTTTTCCACATATAGTCACCCTTCCCTTTCCTTTGGCTCTTCTGGCATAGCCAGAAGCGTATTGTAAAGTTTCGTCGCCACATCATTCCCACCAAGGCCATGGTAGGACTCATAAACCTTCTTCATGGATTCCTTTGCGTAAATTGGGCAGCACTCCCTATCCTGGTACTTATTGTAATTTTGCACAATGCTTTCCCTTAGGAGGCTTTGGACTCCCCCGGCAATCGCCGTGCTTTTCCGCTGCTCCTCCCCCAAACGCTTCCTCACGTCCCGGTACAGGCACCCAAGTATAAACGTTATGGCGGCAAACAGCCACTCCAGCCAATTCTGTAGGATAAAACCCCATATTGCATGCATCAGCTCACCTCCCTCTTTACTTTTTTGATCGGGTAGGAGACTACCCATTAGTTGAGTAGCCGACCTCCCACACCATATTGCGTGTCCAAATTGATACAAATATTTCTTGGGTGCTATCGTTTAGACATTTACGGCAAACGCAGTAAAATCAACACTTTTCAGAAAGGCAGATGCACCCGACCATAAATGGCTATCGTTCTATTATTCGGATTTGCCGTGCTTTCGATATTTGGAAGTGTAAAATTTAACGATAACCCATTTTTCAGAGAGGTTATCGTTATTTTTTGCACCCACTAAAATCATCCAGTCATAACTGAATATTTACAAGATCAAATCTATTGCCTGTATTATCAAATTATCTTCTATTTTTGCTTGTTTCATAATCATAATGTATATGTACACTCTAGCCAAGGTATATGCATACACATGAATGTCTTCCATTTCTTCTAAGCTACTATGCATGAGTAAATTTCTCATTTTAGCAAATTTATTTGGCATATCATTTATTTCTTCTTGTCTCAAGCCAAATTTCATCAACACACGATTTCTATAGCTAACGGTCAATTTATCAAATTTCGTTTGGCAATGTTCAAATTTTTCTCCCAAGCCAAAATCTAATAATTTTATCATATCAGCATATTTTTTGAATTCCTTACGTTTTTTTGAATCAGCCCCTTTATATTCTTCATCCTTTTTTTCTATAAATTGGAGAAATTCTTCCTTAACTTCATTTGCTTTTTGAGAATACTCCGTTTTTGCATTTGGAAATACATAGTTAAAAACAGACTCAAAACTTGTGCAACAAATCATATATGATTCAGGCGTTACATATTTTCCGCTTTTTAAATTTTTAGGTATAAATAACAAATTTAAATCTTTCTTATTTACAATTTGAATAAGGTCATTTATATGATCAAAAACAAAATAATATCCAATGATTTGATCTATATCCACAATATCCTCTTTATCAAGATCGATTATATGTGTATATGCTATTGGAGCATTCTTTCCTTTATCATTTATTTTTCCTAAACTTATTTCTCCAATCCTAATGTTTTTCCTAAAATTGACAAAAGTCATTAAATTGTATATCCACATATAAATTGTTCTAAAATAGGTTACATCTATTTTCTCTTCAAAACACAACTTCAATATAGATTTGGGTTTTCCTAAATTATAATCTACTTGCATATTAATAGGCTCCCCTGGCAGGGTAACACTAAGTACAAGATTAGCTTTCTTACCATCAACCTCAACTTCACATTCTTTACTAATCTCATCAAACGGTCTTAATTTTATTTCACCACCACCGCCACTGAAATAATTATAGCAAGTATTTTTTTCATCAATAATGTGATTTGGTCTGTAAAAATAATCAATTATCCCACCTTTAAATGTTATTGTATCAAAGCACCGTTCGTTACCATCAAAGCACACAAAGCCAGAAGGCTTTGCAATATATCCAGAACGATTTACTTTCAAAAAGCAATTTAAAAAGAATATATTTTCAAATCCTATCGTTGTACCTTCCAAAACTTCTAAATGAATATTTTTATTTGCCAAAAAATCATATGGCTTAATTGAACTTTGTTCCTTTGGCACAAGTTGTAACAATTCTCCATCATAAGTAAAAATATAACTTTTTCCTTCCAACTCCATATAACCGCTTTGCATTTTGCTTCTTGGCATTATAACTACTCCTTCTAAACTATATAAATTCGATCTACCAGACACCACCAGCATCAAAATTATACCTCAATTCTTCACAAATTTCCACACACAAAAACAGCGGGCAGGATATCCGATACTCCCCGGAACCTGCCCGCCGCCATCAAATCTCTGTGCTGACTTCCACGCCGTTGCGGAAAGTGAAAACCACCCTGCCGTCGTGATAGACCGTTACATAATCCACAAGCCTGTGGAACAGCTTCTCGTTGAAATCCACCGGCAGTTCCACCGTCTCGCTGAGCCCCGCGAGGAAGCCGCTGAAAATGTCGTACTGGATCTCCTTCCTCTCCCGCTCTTTTTCCAGGCTGTCTATCCGGCTCTCCAAAGCGGCGTACCGGCTGGCATACACGTCATACTTCTTGCGGTAGTCGTGCTGGTCAAGTTTCCGGGTGGCGTTCTCATCGACCAGCTTCTGGATCAGCCCCGCGGTCACCTCCATCTCGCTGCTGACCGCTTCTATCTCCGTGTCAATGGAGCCGCAGTCCGCCAGGGCTTCCATGACCGCCCTGCAGTCCCCGATGACCTCCTCCCGTTTCTCCATCAGGATGCCGGCCGCCTCAAGGAACAGCTCCTTTATCCGCTGCTCGTACAGATGGGGTGTGGCACACTTGCTCTCGCCTTTGAACTTGGCATTGCACTGCCATACCGTCCGCTTGTACTTGCTGTTGGAATGCCAGACCTTGGAGCCGAAGTATTCGCCGCAGTCGCCGCATTTCAGCTTTGCAGAGAACGGGCTGCAGCAGTTATGGCTCCGCCCCAGGTTCTTCCGCCGCTGTATCTCCATCTGCACGAGCTGCCACTCTGCAGGCTCGATGATGGCGTCATGGCTGCCCTCCACGTAATACTGCGGCACCTCCCCTTCGTTCGCCTTGCGCTTCTTGGAAAGGAAGTCCACCGTGTAGCACTTCTGCAGGCGGGCGTCGCCTTTGTACTTTTCGTTGGAAAGGATGTTCTCCACCGTCCTGTGCCGCCATGTTTCCTTACCTGTAGGCGTCGGGATGTTCCTGTCCGTCAGATATTTTGCAATGGCATAGGGCGTCTGCCCCTGCATGAACAGCCGGTAGATGAGCCGCACCGTCTCCGCCTCTTCCGGCACAACCTCCATCTGCCCGTCCTCCCCTTTCCGGTATCCGAGGAAGGAACTGTAGGCCAGGCTGACTTTGCCGTCAGCGAAACGCTTCCGTTTCCCCCATGTCACGTTTTCCGAAATGGAGCGGGACTCTTCCTGCGCCAGCGAGGACATGATGGTGATGAGCAGCTCGCCCTTGGAATCAAGCGTGTAGATGTTCTCTTTCTGGAAATAAACCTCCACGCCTTTCTCCTTCAGCTTCCGGACCGTGGTGAGGCTGTCCACCGTGTTCCTTGCGAAGCGGCTCACGGATTTGGTCACAATGAGGTCTATTTTTCCGTCCAGCGCATCCTGCACCATCTGGTTAAAACCGCTCCGGTGCCTTGTATCGGTTGCACTTATGCCCTCGTCCGTATAGACGTTTACGAATTCCCATTCCGGCCGGGACTTGATGTAGTTGGTGTAATAATCCACCTGCGCCTCGTAGCTGGTGAGCTGCTCCTCGCTGTCCGTGCTGACGCGGGCGTATCCGGCAGTCTTCCGCTTTGCCACCGCGTCATTCCTTACCCCGGTATGCAGGTTCCTTGTCGCCGGTATCACTGTCACATTAGGCATTGCCGTCCCCCTCCTTTCCGGCGCCGGTGTTCCCTGCGCGCATTTCTTTCATCATGCGGCTCACCGTCTGCCTGTGCGCCTCCGAAGCCTCCCTGTCGTTCCAGTATGCCTTCATCTTTTCGCTCTGCCGCTGGCGCTGCTCCTCCGGGAATTTGCGCCCCTTCCAGTATTCCTTCATCCGCTCACTGTGCCGTCTGCGCTGTTCCTCCGTCTGCTTCCTTCCGGAGTTTTTCAGGCTGATCTGCCGTTTATGCTCCTCCGTGCAGATATGCACCACTTCATGCTCCTGCCACTGTTTAACGGTTTCTTTCCCGTTTTTTAAGCGGAATGCCAGGGTGCGGTTTTCCTCTGCCCGGACTGCCGCTATCTTATCCCTGACGGCATCCTCCGTCACCCCGCCGCCAAGCACCTCGGCAGTGAGCCGGAAAAGCTCATCCTCCGGGATGATGTCCGCGCCACAGTTTTTCAGCCCCTCTTTCCTCCGCGTCCTGCAGGTCCATGTCCGGTATTCAGGCGCACCCGACCGGATGTAATTCTTCCCACAGCGGCAGCACCTCACCATGCCGGAAAATGGGTATGTCGGTGTTTCCTCCCCTTCCTTATGCTTGAAATGCTCCGCCCTGCGTTTGATTTCCTCCTGCACCTGGTTGAATGTGTCCATGTCAATGATTGCCTCGTGGGTGCCGGTGGCATGGTACATCGGTTTCTCGCCAGTATTCTTGATGCACTTCTTCGTGATGTGGTTCTCGCGGTAGGTTTTCTGCAGGAGCAGGTTGCCGGTGTATGCATAATTGCGGAGCAGCTTTAAAATAGGGCTCCTGCTCCACCTGTTCCCAAGCCTCGTCTTTATGCCCATGGCGTTCAGGCGGTCCCGGATGGCGGTCGCCCCCATCCCCTCCAGGTACCAGTCAAATATCATCCGTACGGTCTCCGCTTCCTCCGGCACGATTTCGTACCGGCCGTTTACGTTTCGGTAGCCGAGCAGCGTGCTGCTCCACGGTTTCCCTTCCTCGAAATTCTTCTTGATGCGCCACTTCTGGTTCTCGCTTGCCGACCGGCTCTCCTCCTGCGCATAGGAAGCAAGCACCGTCAGCATCAGCTCCCCGTCCGTACTCAGCGAATGGATATTCTGCTCCTCAAAATAAACATCCATGCCGATCTGCTTCAGTTCCCGCACCGTTTCCAGCAGCGTCACCGTGTTCCTGGCAAAGCGTGAGATCGATTTGGTCAGCACCATGTCAATCTTCCCTGCCCTGCAGTCTGCCAGCAGGCGCACAAAATTCTCCCTGGTGTCCTTCGTCCCGGTCCGTGCCTCATCTGCATATACCCCGGCGTACTCCCATCCGCTGTGGTTCTGGATCAGGCCGCTGTAGTAGCTGACCTGCGCCTCCAGTGAGTGCAGCATGGCATCTTTGCCAGACGATACACGACAGTATGCGGCCACGTTCTTATCCCGTGGGAGCTCCGGTGCGCCGAAGGCCACCTGCGTCACTTTCCTGCCCATGTTGTCATCCCTCCTTGTATCAATTCCTGCCACTTCGGGCATACCCTATTAATAATACGAAACCATGGCGGTTAGCCGATAACCCCGGCCTGCCATTCTTCCGCCTGCCACTCCCTGCCGGGTAGTCACATATAGCCATACCTTTCAAAAGAAGTCAACATTAATAAGCCAATCCAAAATGACAAAAAATTGGCCGAATAAAAGATGCATATTGTGTAATTTACAGAAAATTCATGTTCCCCTGGCATCAGTTAAAACAAGGCCGTATTTCCGAGCCTGCGCGATCAGTTTCATCTTTTTTGATTCATCCACGCGTTTCTGGGCTTCTGCAGACCTGCTCTCATCGTATGCCTCCCCTGTGGTCAAAATATTGTATACAATGACCAGGAGTTTATGGCCAAGGGCAATGACTGCTTTTTTCATCCCCCGGCGTTTGGACAGCCGGTAAAACCATTCCCTCAGATAGTTCTTTCTCGCCCGTGTCGCCGCCCAGGCGCATTGGCATATCACGCATTTCACATAAGGGTTCCCTTTTTTTAAACGGTTCGATTTCTTCTTCCCGGCACTTTCATTATCCCCCGGAACCACCCCGGCCCAGCTACACAGATGCCCGGATGTCGGGAACATGCTCAGATCCGTCCCAAGCTCAGAGATCATAGTGATTGCAGTCATCCCGCTGATCCCTGGGATTGTTTCCAAAAGGGCGATGCTCGGCTCATATTTTTGCGCACAGGCATAGATCTCCCTTTCCACATCCTCAATCTCTTTCAGAGACTGCCCATAATTGCGCACCAGCATGGACAGGAAAGCCCTGTCATGCCCATCCATCCTGCCATTCACGGCCTGCCTTATGACATCCAGCTTCTTCCGTGCCGTCCCATGCAGGAGGTTCAGGATCTCTTCCGGTTCAATAGAGCCTGCTTCACATAACTTCCGAATCAAAGCCATCCCTGTTTTCCCAAAAATATCCGCCAAAACAGTGGAGAGCTTAAAGCCGCATGCCTGGAGCTGCTTTTCGATCCGGTTTTTATGCCCCGTCATTTCCTGGACCAGTGTCCTGCGATATCGCGTCCAGTCACGCAGCTCACGGATTTCCCTTGGAGGGATATAGCTCGGCTCCAGGAGCCCCGCCCGCAGGAGTCCTGCAATCCACCTGGAATCCTTAATATCCGTCTTCTTCCCAGGCACATTTTTCATATGGTAGGGATTTGCCACTGTAATATTAAACTTAAAATCCTCCTCCGCCCCGGCTTCCAGGACATTGTAGATCGGGAACCAGTAAACACCTGTGCTTTCCATTGCAATGTCCCTGCAATTGTTTGCTTTCAGCCATTCCCTCATTTCTTCCAGCCCGGAAAGGAGAGTGGAAAACTCACGCACTTCTTCCTTCGGCTCTGTCCCAAGGCTGCCTGACAGCAGGCATGCCGCGATCATCTCCTTATGCACGTCCAGCCCACAGCATACTTCCAATAAATCCTTCATAATCCATCCTCCTCATCTAAAATCAAAAAATATCCGTCCAAATCTGCAGGATGGCTCATTTTGAAGGATTGGAATAATAATACCCGTGCTATTCCTATGCAGAGATCCTGCGATAGGGCAACATGAAACTGTACACCAAAATGAGCCCAGCCAAGATCACTCACGAGTTCGCAACTCAGTTAAATGCCGGAATCTCCCCTGCCCTTCCAGTATAACAGCCTGCGAAATCCCTGGGGAGCCGTTTCATACGATACTGTGAAAATACTTTCATGACCAGATCACTCTGCATCCTTCCACACGCATTAAGCGCATTATCCAATATGTTTCCAAACAAAACGCACATATCAAACTCATTGATACAGCATCCCTTTGGCATCTGCACATCACATTCCCATTTGATGTTTTCCTCTTCCGCCCGTTTCCGCTTCTGGTACAGAAGCGCATCCACCGCCTTATTCCCTGTCATATCCCCTCCGGCATCCAAGACAATATCCCCCATATTTCTCAGGTAGCCATCTATCTTCTCCCATTCTCGATTCCGGGACAGCGCCGACAGAGCAATGATATGGTTCTTCATGTCATGCCGCAGCCGTTCCGACTGTCTGTACTGTTCTGCTAGCATTTTATATACCGCAATCTGCGAGTGGTACTGGCCGCTTTTCTCCTGTTCCAAATAAATACGGTTCATCCCAAACACATAAAATCCTGTTGCTGCAATAGACAAAAGATCCAAAACCAAAAATTCAGCAAAGCTGAAAAGCTGATCATAATACAATCCCATGTTGCCCCCGCTCCTAACCATAACACCATAACTCGCACCCAGGCTCGCCACATCATACATTGCAACAATCACAAGTAAAGGAACTGCCAATATGAGATACCACTTTCCCCGCTTGCCACAAAAAACAGGCTCAAGATGCTTTGACATCCAGCATACAGCCAATACAGCAAAACAATAGCCAGCACCACTGATTAATGCGCTTATCCAAGCTTTAGAAAATGGTTCGGGAATCTTTTTTACTGTGTGCAGAAAAAACAGTTCCAGACAAAATAAAAAAGAAGCACTGAAATTTGTTACCGTTCTTACAACAACCATCAACATGGATGCAGCCAGAATCCGTTTCTCCCTGTCTGACCGGAACAACAGTACCACCAATCCCATAAAGAATATCGGTTTCAACAATACAGAAAAAATATACAGACTGAAATACATCCGACTCAAAATACAACTAAACAGCCAGCTACAAAAGGAAAAAGCCAAAAAAATCCGTTCCCTCCTTTTTGAAGCCCCTAAAAATTTTTTGCAAAATTTATCCGCTGCCCATAGATACCCTAGAAAGAATGGCGCTATAATTAAAATATCTATATAATCTAAGAGTTGTTTCATAGAATCCCTCCATTTTCCCGCATAACCTTAAGCACCTTCTGGACAAACTCATCATATCTTCTTTTTGCAATCACGATTTTTTTCCCGTTTTCCAGAATCACTTCCTTCCTGTTATACCCGTCAACATATTTCAGATTTATAAGATAGCTTTTATGGCACCTGAAAAAACCTTTATCCTGTAGTTTGTTCTCTAACTCCCCTATCTGCTCATAATAAGTAAAAATCCCTTCCGGCCCATGAACATCGACTACCCTTCCTTTTATCTCGAAATAGTATATATCATCAAGGAATAACTTCTTTTTCTGCCTTTCCCTGCTTACTATGATAAATTCCTGTGAACGGCTTTCTGTTTTGAAGACGGCTTTTTGCAGTACACTTTTCAGTTTCCTGTCATCCACAGGCTTCAACAGATATTGGAAAGCCTCCACGTCATACGCTTCAAACACATACTCCCTGCTGGAAGATACAAAAATGAGTATCTTATCAGATGCCTTTTTACGAAAATCCTGTGCTGTTTTCATCCCATCCAAATCCTGCATAATGATATCAAGGAAAACAATGTCAAAACTTTCCAGTGCCTGCAGCAGTTCCCCGCCGCTTCGGAACTGGCGGATAATGCATGGTATTTTCATTTCTTCCATAATTTCTTTAATTCTCTTTGCCATATTGCAGCATTCTATGACTTCATCATCACAAACCGCTATTGAGAGCATTTCATCACCTGCCTTATATGGGTATATCGTATATATCGACAAAAACGGGCATAAAGTTTTGTTAATGATATGAACGGGCTTTTCCGTGTAATAACCGTTTCAAATATATTTTTCGCCATTCGTCCGATATAAGGCGGCACAAACGCAAACCGCCGTGTAAGCATATTACCTCTGATTCCCCCGCTTTCCAAGTGGTTTTCTGAATAGGAAAAAGAATCTGCCTGCGGAAACGGCAGACCGCCGCATATGGCGGTTTGCCATAGCGGCGGTCTGCTTTTGTATATTATTCAGCTAAAACAAGGCTGTCCTGGCATACTTTTATCGTTTGCCAGTAAAACATTCAGCAGCACAGAACGCCATCTATTTTCCTCCGATTGTCCCATCGTTTTCAAACTCATTTCCATATGACCTGATTTCTTCCTGATAATTTTGCTTTATCTGTTCCAGCATTCTATTTCGGATATTTTTAAGGTGTTGGATATCTGTTGTAACATACC
>CAJUDE010000022.1 GCA_910585295.1 uncultured Lachnospiraceae bacterium
CCAGAGTTACATGGACAAGCTGTTTATCCCCGTGCAGGGCTGTCTGCTTGAAGTCGTTCGGGAACAGTACGCAGATTTCTACAAGGATAAAGAGCGTTAGCGTTATCTGCAAAAGCTGGATACGAACCACAAGCTGCTCTCATTGGAGGGATTTACGGACAGTGAGGGAAATGTGCTTGATTTCATTATTGATGAAGCGGTGGATATTGCGGAAACCGTTGTCCATGCGGTAATGGTGGACAGGCTGAAAGCCGCCCTGCCCTTATTGTCGGATGGTGAGCGGGTATTGGTAAATGCAATCTTCTTTGAAGAACTATTCAATCAATTTCGATTGGAGGAAATAAGGATAACATACAACCACGGACGGGAGGACAGGAAATGGCGTATCTGGAAAGAAGCCGAGGAAAAAGTACTGCGTGAGTGCGGCGTTGATGAAGCAACCGCCCCGCAAATCCGCACAGACGACAGGGCAGATTTCAATTCAAACAGGCGGTTTTACCGATGGGCAAGCGACTTTGGGGAATACCTTGAGGGCATGGCGGGCAGGGAGAAACAGGCAGAGATAAGGACGGTAACGGATTTACTGGATGAGATTGAGAGCGAAACTCTGTATCTTGCGTTAGTCAAAGTGGACAGGAGTACCTTACAAGTCTGGCATGCCTGAAAAAATGGAAATCCAGAGGAGTGTCAGAGCGCATCCTGCTTTGCCAGATGGATGCCCCGTTCCCTGAAAAAGACTAGGCGGAGCTGTTTGGCGACGATGAGCCATTGGGCTGCATTTGATATGGAAAGGTGCAGTGCAAGAAGCTAGCTGTGGGATTTTTGTTGGTTTTACGGGGAAACAGGACTGGAATTATCCTCTAAGAAGAGTTATTATGGCACACATCAAAGAGGCCGTAAAAAGCCAAATCCTGTCTGAGCTTCGCTGGAGGCGCATACAGGCGCTGTCCTGCCCCGTCTTTGGAAAAGGCGCACACGGGCGAAATACAGCCCCGTCCCCGAAGTCGTATAATCTATATTAATCGACCTTTGGCTTAAGGCTTGGGGACACCCTGAAGCTAAGGCTGTCCTCGTTCGTCAAGGACGGGAGCCGCTGGAGATTGGACATTGAGGAGGAGAAGACGGGGAAATCCAGGGCGTTTGCCGTCCCGGTGGAGGTCTACAGCTTCGTCCAGGAGTTTGCCTATGAGAACGGCATCGGCAAAGACACGAGGCTGTTCGCGGTATCCGAGCGTCAGGTGGAGCGTCACCTGAACAAAGTGTTTGCAAAGATGGGGTTCTCGCCGGGGCAGTTTGGGAGCAAAAGCTTCCGCAAGTTCTTCAGCATGAAAGTGTACATGGAGAATGACTGCAACATTGAGCCGGTTCGCGTCCTATTGCAGCATTCCTCCGTCCAAGTCACGCAGCGGTATCTGAGTATTTCACAGAGACTGGTGGAAGACGCGATGGCAAAGACGGCGGGGCATGTCATCTGATGGGAAGGGGATGGAAGTTTTGGATGTGGCAAGGGAGATCAAGAAATTCTGCGAAAGTTCGGGAGGAAAGTATGGGTTTTACGGGGATTATTCAGGGCGCATGATGTTTGGCAGACAATGCGTGGGCGTGGTGTGTAAGGACGCAGTGCAGGAGGCGGCAGACCTGGCGGGGTATCTTTCAGGCTCCGGCTTGAGCCTTGGGAGGACATGCCGGGATGGGATGGTGGTGGATGAAATCCTCTACTTCCCTGACATTGCATGGAAAGAAGAGACGCTCTCCGAAGGGCTTGTGAGGTTCTGCGCGGAGTCTGGCGGGAAATATGTGCTGCACAGAGGCTATAAAAGCAGGATGTTACATGGCGAGCTATGCACCGGGGTGTCCTGTGACAGCTTCGTGGAGATGTTTGTGGAGTTCACGGTTTTGCGGATGAAAACAGGCTGATTGTGGAGGGCATTGAGACGGACGGGGCGACAGCGGAAGAAACTGAAGACGGGGAGCTGATGGCAATCTTCCCTTGTATGGAGCTGTAAGGAGGATGTAAAAATGCAGATAAGGCTGTGGCGCCCGGCAAGGCCAGGGCGGTGTACATGGAATCCAACTGGAGGGATGAGGTTTCCGCAGGATAGGCATGGCGTTTTGGGGAAATTTCCAGTATACTCAGCCAGGGCTTTCGTGCGCGGCGTGGAGTTGGGAAATTATTACAGCAAGGAAGATAAGTCAGTTGCCCATTTCATGCGTGTGACAAAATAGGAGTTTTTTAATTCTAAAAAAATTTTATAGGGCAAATTGATTTTTTGAAGGTGGCCGTCCAGTTTGGGATGCTGGGCGGTTATTTTCGGCATATTTATGGGAAAACGGTATCGTTCAGTTTCAGGCATGGCAGATTATATATGTGTCTGGCTTGCAGAAGTCTATGGGGTATCTGGATTTTCAGGGGAAATCCTTGAGCATCCGCTTATTGTATGCTATATTATAAGCAGGATCAGAATTTGAATGGAAATGGGGTTAGGAGATGGGGGAGAATAAGCCAAAGCGAAAAATCCATGACAGCGTGTTTACAAATTTATTCCAGGATAAAAAATATCTGCTCCAGCTATACCAGGCACTTCACCCGGAGGATAAGGATACAACGGAAGAGGAGATAGCGGATGTTACCATCAGGCATGTGCTGACAGAAGGGGATTTTAATGATTTTGGTTTTTCAGTCGGGAACCGCCTGATGGTGTTAGTGGAAAGCTAGTCAACATTCACTTATAATATTATCATCCGTGCGTTAATGTACCTGGTGCAGACTTACCATGAATATTTTAAGCGTACAAACCAGAACCTGTATGGCAGCCGGAAGGCGGTAGTGCCGAAGCCGGAGATGTATATGGTATTCACTGGCGAAAGGAAAAATATTCCAGACATAATATCCCTCCGGGAAGATTTCTTTGGTGGGGAAAAGATAGCCCTTGACGTGGAAGTGAAGGTCTTGTACCAGGAAAACGAGAAAGATATTATCGGACAGTATATTATTTTCTGCAAGGTATACAGTGAACAATGTACTGCGACAGTAAGGAATAATCTTTTAAATGCCTTAAAGAGGATAAATGCCCTGCGGGGTATTTGACTCTTGAATTAATCCGGGGATTGTGCTATATTATAGATATAAAAGAGGAAACAACCGCCCACAAAGTGGTTGGCCTCCGACTAGGTTATAAGCCTACCTGTACGGCCAAGTAACAAGGTAGGCTTATTTATTTCCGCTTGCTCCTCTTTGATATCCTACCATATTCATTCTTTTGTGGCAATTCCCTATTTAATTTTATCAATTGTTCCTTTGCTATAGATAGCATACAGAATTATGGTTTGTCATTAGAAGCCATTTGAGGGTTCCCTATCTTTATTTCAATATTTCGTATCATATATGGTGCTTTTTAATGAAAAGATAGAACACATTTATTAAGGGCGGTGTATCACAAATGGGTAAGAATGCAGCCACATTATGGATAAGGACGCACTTATAAACAATCTGCTGCAAACTATGGAAAATATGGCGTTACCAGGGCAGAATTAGAACCGATGATGGATGATGGCATCCCTGGGAACTTCCCTGAAATGAAATTCTTTTTCAAGATTAGAAAATATAGATTGAATTTTCCGAACATTTGTATTAAAATAGATAAAAGGAATATCTTAAGAACGAAAGAGCATGGAGCAGGCAGTTTTGGATTTGTGCAAAATATCTGTATCCAAACAATCATTTCCGCACAGGCGCGCATAGGCTGCTTACAGCAATTGTTTTTGCCTGGATGCGAAAGTGGTTGCACTAAATAAGGGCGTGAAAAAAATGCAGGATAAAAACAATACTCAATATTTCAAAGTAGAAAAAGAACAACAGATAAGGGTGGACGACGTGCTGGAAATTGTGTATAGCGCTTTGCGTGAGAAGGGCTATAATCCGGTGAACCAGATTGTAGGGTATATTATGTCAGGGGATCCTACCTATATTACCAGCCACCGGAATGCTAGGAGCCTGATTATGAAGGTTGAGCGGGACGAGCTTGTGGAGGAGATCCTACGCCGCTATATCCAGAGCAATTCCTGGGGATAGGAGGGCGTTATGCGTGTTATGGGTTTGGATTTTGGCTCAAAGACAGTAGGCGTCGCAATTAGCGATGCCTTAATGGTGACTGCCCAAGGGATAGAGACCATCCAGAGGAAATCGCCAGGGAAGCTCCGTCAGACGCTTGCAAGGATAGAAGGGCTATCCGAAGAATATCAGGTAGGCAAGATTGTGCTTGGATTTCCAAAGAATATGGACAATACAGAAGGGGAACGGTGTAGAAGGACCCTGGAATTTAAAGAACTGCTGGAAAAAAGATGCGGCATCCCTGTGGTTCTTTGGGATGAACGGCTTACGACCGTTGCAGCACAACAGGCTTTAGAAGAATATGGGATACGCAGGGAAAATAGGAAAATGTATGTGGACAAGATAGCGGCTGTCTTGATTTTACAGGGATATCTGGATTCGCAGGCGTTTCAGGCAGCAAAAGATCTGGAAGGATAGCATAAATGGAAAAAATAATGTTTCAGGCTCCCCAAGGTGGAGAGTCTATTGAATTTTACGTGGTAGAACAGACCTGCATCAGCGGGAGGGAATACCTTTTAGTGACAGAAGAGGAAGATGGGGATTGTGAGGCTTTTATCTTGAAAGAGGTGCCACAGGAAGATGGCGATGACATTACGTATGAGATGGTAGAATCTGAGGAAGAATTGGAATATATGTCCAAAATATTTGGGGAAATACTAGAAGACGTGGACATTACCATATAGTACAGGAACGATAGGGTTTTAACAAGAGAATTTTACAGAAAGGTGTTGCGATGCTCCGGGAAGATTTTGAAAAGATTTTGAAGGAACATGGTTTAAAAAGGACGAAACAGAGAATTTTAGTGTTAGAAGCATTGGCATCCTGTGAGGACAAACATCTGACTGCGGAAGAAATATATGAAATAGTGAAGGCAGAGTTCCCGGAAATTGGGTTGGCGACTGTCTATCGGACAATACAATTGCTCTCAGAACTGAACTTAGTGGAAAGCGTACAGCTAGGGGATGGTTATGTGCGTTATGAAATTGGTACAATTGATGGAAAAGAAGCGCACCACCATCATCATTTAATATGTCTGGAATGTGGGAAGGTAATCTCTTTTTGGGATGACTTGTTGGACGAATTAGAGGAACGGATTAAAGAATCAGTCTCTTTTCAGGTGGTCAACCATGAAGTGAAGTTATATGGCTATTGTGAGGCATGTCTGAATAAGGGCAGCGGCGCCACATAGGAAGAACGGAGCCTGCACAGCATTTGGAGGTGCAAATTGAAGAAAGAACATAACTCAAAATTGAAAATCATCCCATTAGGCGGCTTAGAGCAGATTGGGATGAACATGACTGCCTTTGAATACGAAGACAGTATTATTGTAGTGGATTGCGGATTGTCTTTTCCAGAAAATGACATGCTGGGCATAGACCTGGTGATACCAGATGTGGCATATCTGAAAAGTAACATAGAAAAGGTAAAAGGCTTTTTCATCACCCATGGGCATGAAGACCATATAGGGGCAATCCCTTATATTTTGCGTGACATTAACGTGCCAATTTATGCAACCAAGCTGACAATTGGCATTATTGACAATAAGCTTCGGGAACACAATATGCTTTCTAAGGTGAAGCGGAAAGTGGTAAAATATGGGCAGCATATTAATTTGGGCTGTTTTCGGGTGGAATTTATTAAGACGAACCATAGCATTCAGGATGCCGCCGCGCTGGCAATTTATTCACCAGCGGGGATTGTGGTGCATACCGGGGACTTTAAAGTGGATTATACGCCGGTGTTTGGGGACGCCATTGATTTGCAGCGTTTTGGGGAAATCGGCAAAAAAGGCGTATTGGCGCTGATGTGTGACAGCACTAATGCAGAACGCCCTGGGTTCACCAATTCTGAGCGGACAGTGGGGAAGACATTTGACAATATTTTTGCCGACCATCCAAGCACTCGGATTATTATTGCGACTTTTGCGTCCAATGTGGACAGGGTGCAGCAAATTATTAATTCTGCATATAAATTTGGGCGCAAAGTGGTGGTGGAAGGCCGCAGCATGGTGAATATCATTACGACGGCAACGGAACTTGGGTATCTGCATATCCCAGAGAACACGTTGATTGATATAGAGCAGCTTAAAAATTATCCAGATGAACAAACAGTGCTGATTACGACTGGAAGCCAGGGGGAATCCATGGCAGCTTTGTCACGTATGGCGGCAAGCCTGCACAAAAAAGTGACAATTAAGCCAGGGGACACAATTATTTTTAGCTCCAACCCTATCCCTGGGAATGAGAAAGCCGTATCCAATGTAATAAATGAACTGTTTATGAAAGGGGCGGAGGTTATTTTCCAAGATGCCCATGTGTCTGGGCATGCCTGCAGGGAAGAAATCAAGCTGATTTATTCCCTGGTAAAGCCTAAATATGCCATCCCAGTCCATGGGGAATACAGGCATTTGCGCGCCCATGCGACTATCGCCCAGGAACTTGGGTTCCAAAAAGAAAATATTTTTATCCTCTCTTCTGGAAATGTGCTGGAATTGGATGATAGCGGCGCCGCAATTACCGGGCAGGTCCCAGTTGGCTCCATATTGGTGGACGGGCTTGGCGTAGGCGATGTAGGGAACATTGTCTTAAGGGACAGACAGCACCTGGCAGAGGACGGCATTATTATTGTAGTTATGACATTGGAGTCAGGCAGCGGGCAGGTATTGGCAGGCCCAGATATTGTCAGCCGCGGCTTTGTATATGTCCGTGGTTCTGAGAGCTTGATGGACGAGGCCAAAAAATTGCTGGATGGCACAATGGACTACTGCATGGGCAAAAATATTACAGACTGGGGCAGGATTAAGACAGAAATCAAAGACCAGCTAGGCGAATTTGTTTGGAAGAAAACGAAGAGAAGGCCTATGATTATGCCTATTATTATGGAAGTCTAACATAGGGAAACAGGGGATATGTATGAACCAAATTGAGGAAAAATTAGAAGCATTGGTGCGTGAAGTGAAGGAAAGCGCTGTATATCAAGAATATCAAAGGGTACGGGAGTTGGTCCATCAGGAGCCAGAAAAGGAAAAGGCGGTCCACGAGTTCCGAAGGAGGAATTTTGAACTCCATAAACGTAGGGATGTGGACCTGTATACAGAAATGGACCGTTTGGAGAAAGAATTTGCGCCTTTGCGGGCAGAGGCTTATGTAAATGAGTACTTAGCGGCAGAGCTTGCCGTGTGCCGTATGGTGCAGCATATAAATTACCGTTTAATGGAAGAAATTGAATTTGACCTGGGTTTTGAATAACCCAGCCAAAGGGCAGGGGATTGTTATGAAAAGCAGCAAAATGGCATTGGGCATTTTAAGCAGTGTGTTAAGCATATTGATGTTTGTCCTGATACTGTTTGTGGTGTTGCGGGCAGGGACCGCTGCATATGATTTTGGCTACAGGATATTTACAGAGCCTGCTGTGGACAAGGAGCCAGGGCGGGATGTCAGCGTGCGGCTGCGGGATGGGATGTCCCAGGAAGGGCTTGGGAGCCTGCTGGAAGAGAAAGGGCTTGTGGAAAACGGGTTCTTATTCTCCATACAGCTTCGCCTATTTTTGGGCGACAATGAGCTTAAATCTGGGAACTATACCCTAAATACGTCCCAAACCTCAGAAGAGATGATTCAGATTTTAACAGGGGAAGAGACAGAGGAAGCAGATGAATGATTGTAGAAGAACGCCTTGCCACTTATATTAATTCTCTGGGGAACGGCAAAGACGCATTCCTGTCAGAACTAGAGGAGGAAGCCAAACAGGCGCATGTGCCAATTATCCGTAAGGAAACACAGCAGTTCTTACGGCTTTTGCTGGCAATGAATTGCCCAAGGCGCATTTTAGAAGTGGGGACCGCCATAGGCTTTTCTGCGCTGTGGATGGAGCAGAGCAACCCAGTCCCATGCCATATTACTACAATAGAAAATTATGCAAAAAGGATCCCTGTTGCAAAAGCAAATTTTTTGCGCGCAGGGAAGCAGAATGTGATAGAATTATTAGAAGGGGATGCCGCACAGGCCATGAAAGGGCTGCCAGGCCCATATGATTTTATTTTTATGGACGCAGCCAAAGGGCAGTACCTTAATTTCCTTCCCGAGGTGATGCGCCTTTTACGCCCTGGCGGGGTGCTAGTCTCAGATAATGTGCTGCAGGATGGCGCTGTGATAGAGTCGCGTTTTGCAGTTACCCGGAGGAACCGTACAATCCACAAAAGGATGCGGGAATACCTTTATGAGCTGACCCATATGGAATCTTTGACAACCTCTGTGCTCCCGATAGGGGATGGGGTGACGGTTAGCGTGAAAGCGAGGGACAGTGAATGAAAAAGCCAGAGTTGCTTGTGCCGGCAAGCAGCCTTGAAGTATTAAAAGTAGCTGTGGTGTTTGGCGCAGATGCAGTGTATATTGGAGGGGAAGCGTTTGGCCTTCGGGCGAAGGCGAAGAACTTTTCCTTAGCGGATATGGAAGAAGGCATCCGTTTTGCCCATGAACGCCAGGTAAAAGTGTATGTCACTGCAAATATCCTTGCCCACAATTCTGATTTGGAGGGGGTTCGGGAATATTTTGCAGAGTTAAAGCAGGTGGGGCCGGATGCCCTGATTATCTCTGACCCAGGCATATTTGCAATTGCCAGGGAGGTATGCCCAGAGATTGAGGTACACATATCCACCCAGGCAAACAATACAAATTACATGACATACCAGTTCTGGCATAAGCTCGGGGTGAAACGGGTGGTCTCTGCAAGGGAGCTGTCTTTGCAGGAAATATCCGAAATTCGTAAACAGATACCGGCGGATATGGAAATTGAGACATTTATCCATGGCGCTATGTGCATTTCTTATTCTGGAAGGTGCCTGCTCAGCAATTATTTTACTGGCAGGGACGCCAACCAGGGGGCATGCACCCACCCCTGCCGTTGGAAATATGCCGTAGTTGAGGAAACACGTCCAGGGGAATACCTGCCTGTTTATGAAAATGAGCGGGGGACGTATTTATTCAATTCCAGGGATTTATGCATGGTTGGGCATATTCCAGAACTGGTGGAGGCTGGGATAGACAGCTTTAAAATTGAAGGAAGGATGAAAACGGCGCTTTACGTGGCGACAGTGGCGAGGACATACCGGAAAGCCATTGACGATTATTTTTGTTCAGAAGAAACGTACCAGGCTAACATGCCTTGGTACTTGGATCAGATTGTGGGATGCACTTACCGGCGGTTTACGACAGGCTTTTTCTTTGGGAAGCCAGATGAAACCTCCCAGATTTATGACAATTCCACTTATGTGAAGGATTATACATACTTAGGGGTTGTTGGGGAGAAGGGCGCGCAAGGGTTATACAGAATAGAACAGAGAAATAAATTTTCTGTTGGAGAGCCAATTGAGGTGATGAAGCCAGATGGGACAAACCAAAAAGCAGTGGTTCAGTCAATCCAGGATGAAGATGGAAATGAAATGGGGTCGGCACCCCATCCAAAACAAGTGTTATATATTGATTTAGGACAGCCTTTGGCAAAGTTTGATATTCTGCGCAGGCAGGAAAAGGAGGATCAGTCAGATGAGTGAAGACAGATATGTAGCATATGTAGGGACTTATACCCATGGAACCAGCGTAGGGATCCATATTTATGATATGGATGTGGCGGCGGGGAGCATGACAGAACGCAAGGTGATCCCCATCAATAACCCTTCCCACTTGACTGTTTCTGCAAATGGTAAGTTCCTTTATTCCATAGCAGACGAAGGGGTGGCCGCATTTAAAATCCTCCCTGATGGGGATTTGGAGCCAATCAATGAGAAATGGATTGGCGGAATGCGTGGATGTTATGTGGATGTGGACCGTGAAAACAGGTATTTGTTTGTAGGCGGGTACCATGACGGGCGTGTAACCATGATGAATTTGAATGCGGATGGAAGCATTGGTGAAATTGCGGATGGCATTTTCCATACTGGCATGGGCAGGAGCATTGCGGAACGCAATTACCGCCCCCATGTGAACTGCGTTAAGCTGACTCCCCAGCAGCGTTACCTCTGCGCTGTGGATGGCGGCCTGGATCAGGTGAAAATATATCAGATAGACTATCAACGGGGAAAATTAAAGATTGCTGATATCCTGCGTGAGCATCTAGAATCCTCTCCAAGGATGATACGGTTCACCAGGGATGGAAGGTATGCGTATGTACTGTGCGAGGAGAGCAATGAAGTGGATGTATACAGTTACGCATGCACCCCTCAAGGGCCGGAGTTTGAAAGGATCCAAAGCATCCCTACCGTAGAGGAGGAAGAGAAGATAAATTGCGGGGCTTCTGGGATGGAAATCAGCAGGGATGGGAAATATCTGTTCTGTTCCAATGCTGGCGCAAATTCTGTGGTAATTTATTCTATAAACCAGCAAACCGGGGAATTGACCATGATGTGCGATTCTAAAATCAGCGGGGACTATCCCAAATCCATTGCAATTTTCCCAGATGGGCAGCATTTCCTAAGCCTGAACCATGACACGAATGAAATTATGACATTCCATGTAGACTATGAAAAAAAATATTTCTTAATGAAAGGCAGGCCAATCGAGATTGACAGGCCTAACTGCATCCGTATCCATAAATTAAAGTAACAAAAGGCCCTGCAGTCGCGGGGCTTTTTGTTATTTTAACAGTATTGCATGTTAGCGTCATGGAAGCAAGGCTCAAAGAACTATGGAAGCCTTTGGGAACCATGGGGCTTTGCATCCAGGGGCTTATTGGAATGTTTGGCGCGCCTAGCATTTCGGGCTTTTGTTGGATGGAAATAAATCAACAAAAGTGTAGGAATTGTATTGGAGGTCAAGGCTGCATATAGAATTGCCCCAAATAGTTAAGCTGGTTGCCCATACGTTCCATCATAAGGTCAAGCAGCGCCAATGCCGCCATGGACTCTACGACTACCACAGCTCTTGGGACAATCACTGGGTCATGGCGGCCGTGGATGGAAATTTCTATATTTTCCCCATTTTTATTGACTGTATTTTGGAGGGAGGCGATGGATGGGGTAGGCTTGATGGCGGCGCGGAAGACAATCGGCTCACCATTGCTGATGCCGCCCAGGATTCCCCCGGCATGGTTGGTGGGGCAAGTGGCTTTTCCATGGGAAATTTCAAAACAGTCGTTATTTTTGGAACCAAAGGAGGATGCTGCGGCAAATCCGTCCCCAATTTCAAACCCTTTCACTGCCCCAATGGAGAAAATAGCCTTGGCAAGGTTTGCGTCCAGTTTATCAAAAACAGGCTCCCCAACCCCGGCAGGCACGCCAGTAATGATACATTCAATTACCCCTCCGGCAGAATCTTTTTGCCCCATGCAGTTTTCCAAGAATTTCTGTGCTTCGATGCAGGCAGCCTCTTCTGGCATATATAAGGGGTTAGAGGAGATTTGGGCAGCCATTTCTGAAATCCCCTCCCGCAATATGCTTTCTGGTGTTTGGGAGATTGAAATGGGGCCGATAGAACGGGTATAGGCCAAAAAAGATATTCCAATCTGATTTAGGAGTTTGGAGGCGATAGCCCCTGCTGCAACCCTCCCTATGGTTTCCCTTCCAGAAGAGCGCCCGCCTCCCCGATAATCTCGGAACCCATATTTCATGTCGAATGTATAGTCTGCATGCCCTGGCCGGTAATAAGAGGCGATATCCCCATAATCCCTAGACCGCTGGTCTTTGTTCCATACCATAAGGCTGATAGGGGTTCCAGTAGTTTTCCCTTCAAAGACGCCAGAGAGGATTTCCACTAGGTCATCCTCTTTCCTTTGAGTAGAGAACCTGGACTGCCCAGGCTTGCGCCTGTTTAAAAATTCCTGTATATCTGTTTCATTTAAAGGAAGCCCTGCCGGGCATCCATCTACTACAACGCCGATGCCTTTTCCATGGGATTCCCCCCAGGTAGTTATTTTAAAATGGGTTCCAAATGTTGATCCTGCCATAATAACCTCCTTCAATCTTGTTATGTATCAATCGTGGACAATAGTATGCCTTGAAACAGTAACGATTATAGCCGACTTTTTGGAAAAAGGAAAGTATTTTTATTGAGAAAGGCAGGGGATTCTGCTATACTGTTATTTTAGCTGCTAAATATGTTGAATTTGGGCAATTGAGAAACTAGAAAATTATCAAAATTTCATATACAATTACTGCACTCTTATGGAAATATTTCCATCTTACAAAAGCCTGAAATGCTAGGCGCGCCAAGCATTCCAGCAAGCCTCTGGCTACAAAGCTCCATGTTCCGCAAAGGCTCCCATGGTCCTTTGAGCCTGGCTTCCATGGCTCTAAGATGCATTCCTTGCCTTTTGTATGAGAAAATATTTCTTCTCAAAGTTTTGGAATTGTGGAGAAATTTATAAAATTATTGAGTTTCGCAATTATCTAATTGTGGAATTAGAGAAAGGAAGGAACGATTAATGTATAAATTATTAAAACAAGAAGGGCGGGCAAAACGTGGGGAATTCCATACGGTGCATGGGACCATACAGACACCAGTTTTTATGAATGTGGGGACAGTGGCAGCAATTAAAGGGGCGGTGTCCACCGAAGATTTACGGCAGATTAAAACTCAGGTGCAGTTGTCCAACACGTACCACCTCCACGTGCGGCCAGGGGATGACGTGGTAAAGGATATGGGGGGGCTGCATAAATTTATGGATTGGGACAAGCCGATTTTGACTGATTCTGGAGGCTTCCAGGTGTTTTCCCTTGCAGGGCTGCGCAAGATCAAAGAAGAAGGCGTATATTTCCATTCCCATGTTGATGGCAAAAAAATATTTATGGGCCCAGAAGAAAGCATGCAAATCCAGTCAAACCTGGCATCCACAATTGCAATGGCTTTTGATGAATGCCCGTCCAGCGTGGCAAAGCGTCCTTATGTGGAAGCTTCTGTGGCTAGGACAACCCGCTGGCTGCAAAGATGCAAGAAAGAAATGGCAAGGCTGAATAGCCAAGGTTCTGCAATCAACCCCAAGCAAATGCTGTTTGGCATCAACCAGGGTGCAATTTTTGATGACATCCGCATTGACCATGCCAAAAGGATCTCCGAACTGGATTTGGATGGATATGCCATTGGAGGGCTTGCCGTAGGGGAAAGCCATGAAGAAATGTACCATATCCTGGATGTGACCGTCCCGCACCTGCCTTTGGAAAAGCCCACTTACCTGATGGGGGTAGGGACCCCGGCAAATATCTTAGAAGGCGTGGAGCGCGGCGTGGATTTTTTTGACTGTGTATATCCCAGCCGGAATGGGCGCCATGGGCATCTGTACACCAACCAGGGAAAGATTAATTTATATAACAAGAAATACGAAAGGGACCCAAGGCCTATCGAAGAGGGATGCCAATGCCCGGCGTGCCAGCATTACAGCAGGGCTTATATCCGGCACCTCTTAAAGGCAAAGGAAATGCTTGGGATGCGCCTGTGCGTGCTCCATAACCTGTATTTTTATAACACGATGATGGAAGAGGTCAGGGATGCGCTGGACCAGGGGCGGTTCCATGCTTATAAAGAAGAAAAACTGTATGGCATGGGGCAAGGGCAATAGATTCCTAAAATTTTTATAAATCGTGGAAAACCCCTTGCCCTGACGAACCATTTTGTGTACAATAGAATGAGTGCGCAGGGAGTTTGCCACTGAGTGAAAGGAAGAAATTGTATGGAATGCACAATGCAGGAGGAAAAGAAATGTCAATTTTAGCCCAAACAGATGCAGCGGCCGGGTTTTCTATAATCTGGATTATCATAATGCTGGTAGTGCTTTATTTCATGATGATACGCCCGCAGCAAAAAGAGACAAAGAGGAAAAATGCGATGTTGTCAGAACTGGCAGTAGGCGACACCGTTTTAACCACCAGCGGCTTTTATGGAATGGTAATTGATATTACAGAAGACACAGTGATTATGGAGTTTGGAAATAACAAGAACTGCCGTATTCCGATGCAGAAAGCAGCCATCGCAATGGTGGAGAAGCCGGAAGACGCAACAGAGAAAGAGGGTAAATAGCATCAAGACATTCTCAGGCAGGAGCCAGGGAATGTCTTTTTTTCTATATAAAAAAGCCATGCGAAAGTGAATGGTTTTCCAATAAGGGAAAGCCCTCCCAGAAGGATGGCGTTTGCAGCCTCTATCACTTAATATAATAGAAGAATGGTATATACATAACTATAAGTTATAAAAACCATGAAAAAGAAAAATGTCTTTTTCAGTTGAAATCCGAGGATAAATATAATATAGTAGTACTATTGATGAAATCTCACGGATTTCAGTATGGCAATGTCCCAGTTCTGGGACGGGAAGATAGAAGGAGAATAAGGGAATGGATTATAGGATTGGAGTCATTTCCGGTGATGGGATTGGTCCGGAAATCGTAAAGGAAGCTAAGAAAGTATTAGATAAAGTAGGTAACGTATATGGCCATGCCTTTTCATATGATGAAATATTGATGGGCGGTGTGTCCATTGACGCCACAGGCGTTCCATTGACAGAGGAAGCCATTGGGCAGGCAAAGGCTTCCGATGCAGTGCTGATGGGGTCAATTGGAGGGAACACCAGCACCTCCCCATGGTATCAGCTCCCTCCTAATTTAAGGCCGGAGGCAGGGCTTTTAAAGCTCCGCAAGTCATTGAATTTGTTTGCGAATTTAAGGCCTGCATATTTGTACGAAGAATTGAAGGGAGCCTGCCCGCTTCGGGACGACATTATTGGTGAAGGCTTTGACATGGTGATTATGCGGGAACTGACTGGCGGCCTTTATTTTGGGAAAAGGGTGACTGAAGAACGGGATGGCGTCCTGACGGCAGAAGATACCCTTACTTATAATGTGCATGAAATAGAGCGGATTGCCAAACGCGGGTTTGACATTGCCATGAAGCGCAGGAAGAAAGTGACCAGCGTGGATAAAGCAAACGTGCTGGATTCTTCCAGGCTGTGGCGGAAGGTAGTGGAACAGGTGGCAGAAGGGTACCCGGAAGTGGAACTGGAGCATATGCTGGTGGATAATTGCGCCATGCAGTTGGTAAAAGACCCCAGGCAGTTTGATGTTATTTTGACAGAGAACATGTTTGGTGATATATTATCAGACGAGGCAAGCATGGTTACAGGGTCAATTGGGATGCTGTCTTCTGCCAGCTTAAACGACACGAAATTCGGCCTGTATGAGCCAAGCGGCGGCTCCGCGCCAGACATTGCCGGGAAAGGGATTGCCAACCCGATTGCGACAATTTTAAGCGCTGCAATGCTTTTGCGTTATTCCTTTGATTTGGATAAGGAAGCAGATGCAGTGGAGGCCGCAGTGAAACAGGTGCTGAAAGAAGGCTACCGCACGGTTGACATTATGCCTCAGGAAGAAGAGAAAAAATCCTCTGTGAAACAGGTCGGGACTGTGGAAATGGGAGACCTGATTGCAGGGAAGGTTTGAGATAACAGGAGGAAATACGATGCAGATGACAGGAGCGCAGATTGTCATTGAATGTTTGAAAGAGCAAGGTGTTGACACTGTCTTTGGTTATCCGGGAGGGGCTATTTTAAATGTGTATGACGAGCTGTACCGGCATAGGCATGAGATTACACATATCCTTACCTCACACGAACAGGGGGCCAGCCATGCGGCGGACGGGTATGCCCGTTCCACCGGGAAGACGGGCGTATGCCTAGCAACCTCAGGCCCGGGCGCGACAAATTTAGTGACAGGGATTGCCACAGCTTACATGGATTCTGTCCCTATGGTAGCGATTACCTGCAATGTGGGTGTGTCGCTGCTTGGTAAAGACAGTTTTCAGGAAATTGACATAGCCGGAATCACAACACCTATTACTAAGCATAATTTTATTGTGAAGGAAGTTGGGAAACTGGCGGAAACCATCCGGCGCGCATTTCGGATTGCGCAGAAAGGGAGGCCGGGCCCGGTCCTTGTTGACATCCCAAAGGATGTGACAGCAAATAAAACAGAGTTTTACCCGGTTTCCATTGAGCCGGAGGAACGCTGTTATGATGCGATTACAGAGGAAGCGCTGAACCAGGCGGTGGACATGATACAATCTGCCCAAAAGCCGTACCTGTTTGTAGGCGGCGGGGCGGTCATCTCAGAAGCCAGCCAGGAACTTTTAGAATTTGTGGAAAAAGTGCAGGCGCCAGTCACGGATTCCCTGATGGGGAAAGGGGCTTTTGATGGGAACCACAAGTTATATACTGGGATGCTTGGGATGCATGGGACGAAAACATCCAATTATGGGGTCAGCGAGTGCGACCTGCTAATTGCGGTGGGCGTTAGGTTCAGCGACCGCGTGACTGGCAATGCCAAAAAATTTGCCCAACATGCAAAAATACTCCAATTTGATGTGGACCCAGCAGAAATCAATAAAAATATTGTGACAGACGCGCATATTATTGGGGATATCAAAGAAATTTTGTCGCGATTGAACCAACGGCTGGCTCGGCAGGACCATACGGCTTGGATTGAGAAAATTTTGGCGTATAAAGAGAAATATCCTTTGAAATATGAAGATACTGGGCTGAGCGGCCCTTATCTTGTGGAGGAAATCTACCGCCAGACAAACGGGGATGCCACGATAGTGACTGAAGTGGGGCAGCACCAGATGTGGGCAGCCCAGTTCTATCAATATAAACGGCCGCGTACACTGATTACGTCAGGCGGCTTGGGGACTATGGGATATGGCTTGGGCGCAGCCATCGGGGCGCAGGTGGCAAACCCGGATAAGCAGGTTATCAATATTGCAGGGGACGGGTGTTTCCGCATGAACATGAATGAAATTGCTACGGCAGTGCGCCAAAAACTCCCATTGGTACAAATAGTGGTCAATAACCATGTGCTTGGGATGGTGCGCCAGTGGCAGACATTATTTTATGAACAGCATTATTCCGCTACTGTCTTAAATGACAGCGTGGATTTTGTAAAGCTGGCAGAAGCCTTGGGGGCAACCGGCTACCGTGCCGCCACCAAGGAAGAATTCAGCCAGGCGCTACAGAAAGCGCTTGCCAGCGATATGCCGGTAGTGATTGACTGTATGGTTGGCAGCGATGACAAGGTATGGCCCATGGTGGCGCCTGGGGCTGCCATCAGTGAAGCGTTTGATGGGGATGATATCAAAGGGCAAGCATGAAACAAAGCAGTAAGAGGAGGAAGAAATGAGCAGAGTTTATAATTTTTCCGCAGGGCCAGCAGTCCTTCCGGAGGAAGTTTTAAAAGAAGCAGCAGAGGAAATGCTGGATTATCAGGGAAGCGGCATGTCCGTAATGGAAATGAGCCACCGCTCTAAAGTATATGACAACATTATTAAAACGGCGGAGGCAGATTTAAGGGAGCTTATGGATATCCCGGATAATTATAAGGTGCTGTTTTTGCAGGGCGGGGCGTCCCAGCAATTTGCCATGGTCCCAATGAACCTGATGAAAAATAAAAAAGCCGCGTATATTGTCACTGGCCAGTGGGCAAAAAAAGCATTCCAGGAGGCGCAGGCTTATGGGGAGGCAGTGAAAGTGGCTTCCTCAGAGGATAAGACTTTTTCCTATATCCCAGATTGTTCCGACCTGGATATCCCGGAAGATGCAGATTATGTGTATATTTGTGAGAACAATACCATCTATGGTACAAAATATAAAACCTTGCCAAATACAAAAGGGCATACCCTAGTGGCGGATGTTTCTTCCTGCTTTTTGTCTGAACCAGTAGATGTTTCCAAATATGGGATAATCTATGGCGGCGTGCAGAAAAATATCGGCCCTGCCGGGGTGGTGATTGCCATTATCCGGGAGGACCTGATTACAGAAGACACCCTGCCAGGGACGCCTACCATGTTAAAATACAAAACCCACGCAGACGCGGAGTCACTGTATAACACGCCCCCTGCCTATGGGATTTATATTTGCGGGAAAGTATTCCAGTGGCTCAAAAAGATGGGCGGGCTGAACGCCATGAAAGAACGCAACGAGGAAAAGGCAAAAATCCTTTACGATTTCCTGGACGGGAGCAGCATGTTTCAAGGGACTGTGCGCAAAGAAGACCGTTCCTTGATGAACGTGCCTTTTGTGACAGGGGATAAGGAACTGGATGCAAAATTTGTAAAAGAAGCAGAAGCAGCAGGGTTTGTAAACTTAAAAGGCCACCGGACAGTTGGCGGGATGCGCGCCAGCATATACAACGCCATGCCAAAAGAAGGCGTGGAAAAATTGGTGGCGTTTATGAAAAAATTTGAAGAGGAGAATTAAGATGTTCCAATATCATTGCTTAAATCCCATTGCCAATGTGGGCCTGGATTTATTCAGCCAGGATTATCAAAAGACAGATGACATAAAAGAAGCGCAGGCGGTTCTAGTTAGAAGCGCCGCCATGCATGAAATGGAGCTGCCAGAAGGGCTTTGTGCCGTTGCGCGGGCCGGGGCTGGCGTGAATAATATCCCATTAGAAAAATGCGCAGAACAGGGGATCGTTGTGTTCAACACCCCAGGGGCCAATGCCAATGGCGTGAAAGAGCTGGTGTTTGCAGGAATGCTTTTGGCTTCCCGGGACATCACCGGCGGAATTAACTGGGTATTGGAAAATCAGGAAAATGAAAATATTGCAAAAGATGTGGAAAAAGCAAAAAAAGCATTTGCAGGATGTGAGATTTCTGGCAAGAAATTAGGCGTGATTGGCTTAGGCGCCATTGGGGTAAAGGTTGCCAATGCAGCCACCCATCTTGGCATGGAGGTATATGGGTACGACCCATTTATTTCTGTAAACGCTGCATGGAGCTTGTCAAGGAATGTGAAGCACATCAGCAATGTAGAAGATATTTACCGGGAATGCGATTATATTACCATCCATGTGCCTCTTTTAGAGGACACTAAGAAAATGCTGAATAAGGAAGCCTTCGCTTTGATGAAGGATGGGGTAGTAATCCTGAATTTTGCAAGGAGCTTGCTGGTGGATGAAGAAGATATCATCGTGGCAATTAAAGAAGGCAAAGTAAAAAAATATGTCTCCGACTTCCCTACCAGCACAACAGCGGGCAAAGAAGGGTGCATCTTAATCCCGCACCTTGGCGCCTCAACGGAGGAGTCAGAAGACAACTGCGCCGTTATGGCAGTGGAACAGTTGAAGGAATTCCTAGAAAATGGGAATATCCGTAATTCTGTAAATTTCCCAAACTGCGATATGGGCGTTTGCTCAGGCGCTGGCCGTGTGGCAATCCTGCATAAAAATGTAAAAGGCATTATTGGGAAATATACGGCCGTTATGGCGGACAATAATATCAATATTTCCGATATGACGAATAAGAGCCGGGGCGATTTCGCATACTCTTTATTAGACATTGATTCCCCCGTGACAGACGCAGCCATTGAGCAGTTAAAGTCAATCACAAGCGTATTGAAGGTTAGAGTTGTAAAATAACAGAACAGGCAGGCTTTAAGGTAAGGAAGCCTGCCTGTTTTTACAGTGGTCACCATTTGTATTTTGTATTGTAATGGATGAGTATGGTATTTAGGTAATGGTATTCATCCATCACATGGTGGTATGTACGGGAAGCAGAAGCGCAGGAAGCCTGCGTCTGTTCTAAGATTGGCTGGAAATAGTTCTCCAACGTCTCCAATATAGTATTGTCCATTTTGCAGCTTAGGTATTTCCCTTTTAAAAAGCGGACCATCTTTGGATGGTGGGAAAGGTCTGGGTCATTGGACAGAATATTGCTGATAAAGTATGAGAGCGCAACAATTTCTGTTGCTGGAGTGGGGCGAAACGGCACAGGCTCCTGCTCTATCCAGCATTTTAAGATTTGGAAAGAGTCCTCTATCACTTTGATGATTTGTGGGTCAACGGCGCCAGACAGAATTTTCCTGGTGACATCCAGCGTGGAATTTTGGTAAATTTCTTTCAGCGAGCATTCATACCCATCTGTGCTGCTTAAATTGGCGGGGATAGCGGCTGTCCCAATATTGTGGAGCATTGCCGCTAACTGTATTGTCTGGCAGGCAGTGGGGGGCAGATGCAGGGTATTGGCAAAGTTTTCGCTCAAATGCACAGCATAGCTGGTATGGAGCGCGGTGCATTCATTCCGGAAATCCATAGAAAAGACGAACATAATCAGGTATTTATGTATCTGTTCTTCTGTAAGGGCTATGGATTCCCTGGTATACTTGGAGAACTCTTCCTGGTACGTCCCATTGCGGATGCATTCCAAAACATTGTATTTCTTATTTGCCGCATGGAACCATCGGATGCCGGCAGAGGAAAACATATTGTCGGCGTACTTGTCCAAAAAAGAGTCCAGCCCCTCTCCCCCTTGCAATATGCAGAAAATATCAATGCGGTCCGCTAAGTAAACCAGCCTTGCAATGTCCCTGTGGTAATTCCCAATGGGGACGGGGTAATATTGGGCATCGCAATGGTGGTGGTAAAGGACAATGTCAGCATATTCAGAGAGCGGTGAAAAATTTTGGAACAAAAGATAGCCGAAAACAGAATGTTCCATAGAATCCTCTCTATCAAAACTGAGCATGGCATCTATTTCATCTTCCTTATAGGCGCCGATATCATGAAGCAGGCCAAGCATAAAGATATCCTGTTTTTCCTGTTTAGTGTAATAATTTGTGCCTTCCAGCATTTTCATCAGAATATACGCAACACGTTCACCATGGTTCATAAGACGTGGGTTCAGATGACGGAATGAATGGCAGACAACATCAACGATGTCAATAAGCTGTGAACTGTTCATACACACACCTCCACTTCATGTTTTTCATTATTTTTTTAGAAAATATTGTTTGCCTTTGCTACGTAAATATTATACTATAATTATAGTGAATTTAAGGTCTGGTGTCAACAACGCAATAAGGATGGAAGGCAGGGCAGGAGAGGCATGTTTTTACCAAGCATGGGAAATGGCAGGGTACAAGGGGTTATGTTGGCGGACAGCATAGCAGATAACCTTGCGGAACTAGAAGAATTAGAGCAGGCGGTGAAGCCTAGCGCGCTGAAAGGCTACCTGGAGGATATGCTCCCATATTTAGCAAGTTTTGCAATACGGGTGCTGATTGCCGCCATAATTTATTTTATTGGGAAAAAAATCATAAAATGGGTCCGCAAAGTGCTGGGCAGGGCGTTGGAGCGTTCCGGGGTGGATAAAGGGGTCCGGCAGTTTTTAGACTCTGCCACTAAAATTACGCTTTATTTTATCCTTGCCATAGCGGTTATCAACCAGCTTGGGGTGGAGACCACTTCCGTGGTGGCGGTCCTTGGCTCTGCCGGCCTTACCTTGGGGCTTGCATTGCAGGGAAGCCTTTCAAATTTTGCAGGCGGGGTATTGATTTTGCTGTTTAAACCCTTTAAAGTGGGAGATTATATTATTGAGGACACCCATAAGAATGAAGGGACAGTGGCTGAAATTATGATTTTTTATACGAAGCTGTTGACGGCAGACAACAGGATTGTAGTAATCCCAAATGGCATACTTGCCAATTCCAGCCTGACAAATGTAACCCATCAAAAGAAGCGCAGGGTGGACGGCTATGTGGGGATTTCTTATGATGCAGATATCAGGCAGGCGAAAGAGGTCTTGACAGAATTGCTCCATGCCGAGACGGCAATGCTGAAGGAAGAAGGGATGTCCGTTTTTGTGGATGCCCTAGAGGACAGCAGCGTTCGGCTTGGCTGCCGTTTTTGGGTGGAGACGGGAGATTATTGGGACGCAAAATGGCGCCTGAATGAACAGATAAAAGAAGCGTTTGATGCAAACCAAATTGAAATTCCATATAACCAGCTTACGGTGTCTGTGAAAACTACGGAGCCGCAAGCTGACAGCAGGAAAGAATAATTATGATAGCGAAAGAAAGGAATTATAGGACATGGACCTTACGAATTGCAAAGCATATGAACTGTTGGAGGAACGAGAGCTAAGTGACATTAAGTCAAAAGGCTTTCTGCTGAGGCATAAAAAGAGCGGGGCGAAACTCTGCCTGGTTTCTAACAACGATGAAAACAAAGTATTTTATATTGGGTTCCGCACCCCTTCCTTGGACAGCACCGGGGCGGCCCATATCTTAGAGCATTCTGTTTTATGCGGCTCTGAAAAGTACCCGGTAAAAGACCCTTTTATTGAGCTGGAAAAGAGTTCTTTAAACACTTTCCTGAATGCCATGACGTATCCTGACAAGACCATCTACCCAGTGGCAAGCTGCAATAACAAGGATTTCCAAAATTTAATGGAAGTGTATATGGACGCAGTGTTCCATCCTGACATCTATAAGCACAAAGAGATTTTTTGTCAGGAAGGGTGGCACTATGAGATGGAGGATATGGATGCGCCCCTGACAATCAATGGTGTGGTGTACAATGAAATGAAAGGGGCTTTTTCCTCCCCGGACGGCGTGTTGGAGCGTGAGGTTTTAAGCAGCCTGTACCCGGATACTTCCTATGCCTTTGAATCAGGCGGCAACCCAGAGGATATCCCCAGCCTGACATATGAGCAGTTCTTGTCCTTCCACCAGAAATATTACCATCCCTGCAATTCTTACCTCTACCTTTATGGGGATATGGACATGGAAGAGAAGCTGAATTGGATTGACCGGGAATATTTCAGTAAATACGATAGGATAACGGTGGATTCTGAGGTCAAGCTCCAGCAGCCTTTTACGGAGTGCAGGGAAGTGTGCATCCCTTACAATATTGCAAGTGGGGAGAAGCTTATGGACAACACATACCTGACCTATAATGTCAGCGTTGGGACAATCCTGGACAAAAAGCTGTATGTGGCGTTTGATATCTTGGACTATGCGCTGTTAAGCGCGCCAGGGGCCCCTTTGAAGCAGGCGCTTTTGGATGCAAAGATAGGGAAAGATGTTATGGCTTCTTTTGACTGCAGCAGCTTCCAGCCTATGTTTTCTATTATAGTGAAAAACAGCAACTTGGACAAAAAGGGGGAATTTTTGGAAATAATCAAAAATGCCTTGAAGAGCCAGGTGGAACATGGCATCAATAAGAAATCCCTGCTGGCAGGGATTAACAGTTATGAATTCCGGTACCGGGAGGCTGACTATGGGCAGTTCCCAAAGGGGCTTCTTTTGGGGATTAAATGCCTGGATAGCTGGTTATATGATGAAAGCCAGCCATTTTTGCACATGGAGGAGCTGGAAACTATAGAGTTCTTAAAAGGGCAGGTAGATACAGGGTATTTCGAGCAGTTGGTCCAGGAATACTTTTTGGATAACCGCCATGCGTCGGTGGTTGTGGCAGAGCCAAAATATGGGCTGAACGCACAGAAGGAAGAGGCTTTGGCAAAACGGCTGGCAGAATATAAGGATTCTTTGAGCCAGGAAGAAAAACAGTCCATTGTGGAATTCACCCGCCATCTGAAAGAGTACCAGGAAGAGCCTTCCGCACCGGAGGACTTGGCGAAAATACCAATGCTTTCGAGGGCGGATATTAAGAAAACAGGGGAAAGGCTATATATCAGGGAAAAAGTAACGGATGGGACCTTAATGCTCTGCCATGACATCGAAACCAATGGGATTGCATATTTTAGCTTGCTGTTTGATGTGAAAGGGATTTCGCCCGAGGATATCCCTTACCTTGGGATTTTAAAATCGGCCTTAGGGTATGTGGACACCAAATCCTATCGCTTCCAGGAACTTGCAAATGAAATCAACCTCCATACAGGAGGGATTTTCAGCAATATCGGGATATACCCCCATGCAGAGGATAACGGCATTGCGCTGAAATATGAAGTGAAGATAAAAACCCTATACCATGAAATCCCAAAGACAATGGAAATTGTCAAAGAGATTATCTCTGGAAGCAATTTCCGCAGGCAGGAACGGATGTATGAGATTTTAGCCCAGCTAAAATCCAGAATCCAGATGAATTTAAGCGCTGCCGGGCATTCTGTTTCTTCCATGCGCGCTATGTCATATTTTTCTGAAAGCGCAAAATACACCGACATGGTGCAGGGAATAGAATTCTACCAGCTTGTGAAGGGGTTAGAGGAGGATTTTGAGGGACAAAAAGAAAACTTGAGCGGCAAACTGGAACAGTTGATGGGGCTGGTATTTTGTAAAGATAATTTAATGTTCAGCGTTGGCGCGGAACCAGAGGGCATGGAACTGGTGGAACAGGAAATCCCCAAGATAAAGGAAGTTTTATTTGCACATGCCCCTGTGAAAGCTGCCCCGCCCCTTTTGCTGGAAAAGAAAAACGAAGGCTTTCTGGATGCCTCCCAGGTGCAGTATGTATCCCGTGCGGGCAATTTCAAAAAGGCAGGCTATGCATATACTGGGACGCTGCGCATCTTAAAGGTGCTGTTAAGCTATGAGTATTTATGGGTAAACATTCGGGTAAAAGGCGGGGCTTATGGCTGCATGAGCGGGTTCACCCGAAGGGGGGATGGCTATTTTGCTTCTTACCGTGACCCGAACCTGGCAAAGACCAATGAAATTTATGATGGGATCCCGGAATACCTGGATCAGTTCCAGGCAAATGAAGAAGAAATGACACGGTATGTGATAGGGACCTTTAGCAGCATTGACGCGCCTTTGACCCCCGCAGCCAAGACGGGGCGCAGCGCCACCGCTTACCTGACAGGCGTAACAGAGGAAATGCTGCAAAAAGAGCGGGAAGAAATTTTAAATGCGTCCCAAGCGGATATCCGCAGCCTTTCTGGCATTGTAAAAGCAGTGCTGGAGGAAGGGGCGTTATGCGTAATCGGGAATGAGGAGAAACTGAAAGAGGAACAGGCATTGTTTAAAGAATTGAAAGGCCTCTGCTAAGGGGCGGGGCAATGCATGGTGAAAGATAGGGATGGAGAGGATATGAGCCAAAATATTAAATCAGGATTTGTAACTTTAATTGGAAGGCCAAATGTTGGGAAGTCAACGCTGATGAACCATCTGATTGGGCAGAAAATTGCCATTACTTCCAAAAAACCGCAAACTACAAGGAACCGTATCCAAACGGTGTACACCGAGGAAGGGAAAGGGCAGATTGTGTTCCTGGACACGCCAGGGATCCATAAGGCAAAAAATAAGCTGGGGCAATATATGGTGAACGTGGCGGAACGGACGCTGCGTGATGTGGATGTGGTCCTATGGCTGGTAGAGCCAAGCAATTTTATTGGCGCGGGGGAACGCCATATTTTAGAGAAACTGAGAAAAATCAACACGCCGGTAATATTAATTATCAATAAGACAGATACCGTAAAAAAAGAAGATATCCTGGCTTACATTGACACATACCGCAAAGAGTATGATTTTGCTGAAATTGTGCCGCTGTCGGCTCTTCGCGGGGAGAACACAGAAATTTTGCCTGACTTAATTTTCAAGTACCTGCCTTATGGGCCAATGTTCTATGATGAGGACACTGTGACAGACCAGCCAGAGCGCCAGATTGTGGCGGAAATTATCCGGGAGAAGTCCCTCCATGCCCTAAATGAGGAGGTTCCCCATGGGATCGCCGTGACCATTGAGCAGATGAAAGAGCGGAAAAAGGGCGGCATTATTGACATCGAGGCGACAGTTATCTGCGAGAAGGAGTCACACAAAGGGATTATTATCGGCAAAGGCGGGGCAATGTTAAAGAAAATTGGCAGCAACGCCCGGTTCGAGATTGAAAGGATGCTGGAACATCAAGTGAACTTAAACCTTTGGGTAAAGGTAAAAAAAGACTGGCGTGACAGCGATTTCTTAATTAAAAATTTTGGGTACCGTGAATCAGAGGAATAGCAAGTTCCAGTTGTTTCTGCCAAAATTTATATAGTATATCTGCAACCAGCAGGGAAACCCTAACTAGTAATTACAGTATTTGCAGGGAGCAGGCAAAGCCTGTAAGAGACGATCAGAAGAACAGGGGGAATCCAGATGGTAGAGCAGGAATGGATGAAATTTGTAAGCACAGGAAGTGTTCAGGATTACTTAAGTTACAGGAGCCATCAGGGTTCGGAAGGGTTTTATGGGGACGCTACCCTTACCATGGCGGCGGATAAAGAACATACAAGTGGGAGTGTGAGTAGGGATGGGGCAGTCCACAGTTCTGACAGGCATGGTATTGTCAGCAGCCCCAGTGGGGGAATATGACAAAAGGATAACGCTCCTTACAAAGGAAAAGGGAAAAATCTCTGCTTTCGCACGAGGGGCAAAGCGGCCGGGCAACCACCTGATGGCGGCCTGCAGCCCCTTTTCCTTTGGGAAATTTGAAATATATGAAGGGCGGAATTCCTATACGGTTGGCAAGGCGGAGATTTCCAATTATTTCCGGGATCTTGCGCTCCACCCGGACAATGCCTGTTATGGATTTTATTTTCTGGAGCTGGCAGGCTATTATGCCAGGGAAAACATAGATGAGGTACATATGTTGAAGTTGCTGTACCAGTCCCTTAGGGCTTTGGAAAAAGAAAGCTTAGACAACCGGTTGGTGCGGCGGATTTTTGAATTAAAAGCAATGGCGGTGAACGGGGAATGCCCAAATGTTTTTTCCTGCCTAAACTGTGGGAAGGAAGAGGGACTTTTTTGGTTCCATGCAAAAAGCGGAGGCACGCTTTGCGCATGTTGTGGGGAGCAGGCGCATGCAAAGGCTTTGGGCGGCTCTACCTTGTATACGATGCAATATGTCATTGCCTCCAGCATTGAAAAGCTCTATACGTTTTCGGTTTCACCAGACGTCCTTGTGGAGTTTGGGAACATTATGGATGGGTATATGGGGCTTTATATAGACCAGAAGTTCCATGCGCTGAAAATATTGGAAGAAAACGAAGGGTTTGCAAAGCAGATGATGGAAAATTTTTCAACCTGAAAAAATCAGTGGTTGCAATCAGTGGAGGAAGAGAGTATAATAATTTGCGATTCACGTATTAGACTTTGAGGAGGTTGAGCATGAAAAAATTATTTTCCATCAGTCTGGCCTGCCTGATAATGGCTGGGCTGTTGATAGGATGTGGAAAATCTTTGGAGGCAGATCGTGATACCGTATACGTACAGAAAAAAGGCACAGTGGTCAGTGCGGCTATCGCAGATTTTGACAAAGATTACTATGATGAGGAAGAACTAAAAAAGTATATTGACGAGAGGGTCGGGGATTATCAGGAAGAACATGGGAAAAACAGCGTCAGCATAGATAAGTTTTCTGTGGAAGAGGGCGTGGCAAAATTATTCATTAAATATGCAGGCTGCAAAGAGTATGAGGACTTTAACGGCGTGACATTGTTTTCTGGGACAGTTCCCCAGGCATTGGCAGAAGGCTATGGGTTCGATGCAGAGTTCACAGAGATTGAAGATGGGAAGGCAGCGGGCAGCGCGGACAGCAAGGCAGTCTCAGAGACAGACGCAAAGGTCATAATCTTAAGTGAAAAGGTGGATGTGAAGGTAGATGGGACGATTCGGTACGTCTCTTCCCAATATACCACGATAAAAGCAAAAGACACCGTTTCCATCCAGCTTCCAGAGGAAGCTGAGGACGGGGAGGAATCTGCTTTGGTGTATGTGGTGTACGAATAGATAGAAATAATATAATTATGCAGAAAGAGGTAACAGCATGGAAAAGACGATGGAAAAAATCGTGGCATTGGCAAAAGCAAGGGGCTTTGTATATGCAGGCTCTGAAATCTATGGAGGGCTTGCAAACACCTGGGATTATGGCAACCTGGGCGTGGAATTGAAAAATAATGTAAAACAGGCGTGGTGGAAAAAATTTGTGATGGAGAACCCATATAACGTAGGGGTGGACTGCGCAATCTTAATGAACCCCCAGACATGGGTGGCTTCTGGGCATTTGGGCGGGTTCTCTGACCCGTTGATGGACTGCCGGGAATGCCATGAACGGTTCCGGGCAGATAAATTGATTGAAGATTTTGCAGAGGAGCATGGAATTGGGCTGGAAGGCACAGTGGATGGCTGGAGCCAGGAACAAATGGTGGAATTTATTGAAAAAAACCAAATCCCATGCCCTACCTGCGGGAAACATAACTTTACAGATATCCGTCAGTTTAACTTAATGTTTAAGACGTTCCAGGGCGTTACAGAAGATGCTAAGAATACCGTTTACTTAAGGCCGGAAACGGCTCAGGGCATTTTTGTGAACTTTAAAAATGTCCAAAGGACTTCAAGGAAGAAAGTGCCATTTGGCATTTGCCAGATTGGGAAATCCTTCCGAAATGAGATCACGCCTGGGAACTTCACGTTCCGAACCAGGGAATTTGAGCAGATGGAGCTGGAGTTTTTCTGTGTTCCAGGGACGGATTTGGAATGGTTCCAGTATTGGAGGGGCTTTTGCCGCGACTGGCTGTTGAACTTAGGGATGAAGGAAGAAGAGCTTCGCTTAAGGGACCATGAGCCAGAAGAACTCTCTTTCTACAGCAAGGCAACCACGGACTTTGAATTTTTATTCCCCTTTGGCTGGGGTGAGCTTTGGGGCATTGCAGACCGGACAGACTATGACCTGACACGCCACCAGGAAACTTCTGGGCAGGATATGAGTTATTTTGATGACGAAAAGAAGGAAAAATACATCCCTTATGTTATCGAGCCTTCCTTAGGCGCAGACCGTGTCGTGCTTGCATTCCTTTGCTCTGCTTATGATGAAGAGAACATTGGGACGCCAGAGAAGCCAGACATGCGTACCGTGCTTCATTTCCACCCGGCGCTGGCTCCTGTGAAAATTGGCGTGCTGCCCCTTTCTAAGAAATTGAACGAGGGGGCAGAGAAGGTTTTTGCGCAGCTCTCTAAGAAATACAATTGTGAATTCGATGACAGAGGGAATATTGGGAAACGTTATCGGAGGCAGGATGAAATTGGAACGCCTTTCTGTGTTACATACGATTTTGAATCGGAAAATGACGGCGCAGTGACTGTGCGGTTCCGTGACAGCATGGAGCAGGAAAGGGTAAAGATAGAAGAGTTGGATGCATATTTTGCAGATAAGTTTGATTTCTAGGTTAAGATTCGACTAATTTCTAAACCATAACATGATAGGTCCCATAAGCAATCACCTTGAGGCTGCGTTACGCGGGCAATAGGCGTATTGCCTATGGGATTCTCTATTGATAAGCGCGCGTATGTGGCTCAGAAATGCCAAGCCTGCTCATTTCTGAAAGGGCTGGTAAGTAATTTGGAGTAGGTGCCTGGGTGGCATACAGCACAACACTATGCCGTCGTATCTGATTCATAAGGAGATTTCATATCCTGTCAGCTTTGCGGCGGGGGATTTGACTTTAGTTTGCCTTTGGAATTGGGGCGGTAGCCAGGCGCCTTCTAAATTTTCTATACCGCAAATCTTATAGGTTCTTTTTTGCTTCAGGCAATTTCTTCCTAGTTTTTGTAAGGCACGCCCCTTACTATCCGTTTGAGGGCAGTAAAAAATCGAAAAAATAGACTTGCTATTATTCCAAAATATGTTAAGATATATATGTGCGCTTTGTAAGGCATGCCGTTTAATTTGTGTAATGGCAGAATATGGAGAGGCAGGGGGAGTTCCCAATTGGCAAACCATATTCGCATAACAATAAACCAAAGTAAATATTAGGAGGAATTCAAATGGCAAACAAATGGGTTTATCTCTTCAAAGAAGGAAATGCAAGCATGCGTGAGCTTCTTGGAGGAAAAGGCGCAAACCTTGCTGAAATGACCAGTTTAGGTCTTCCAGTGCCACAGGGTTTTACAATCACAACAGAAGCTTGTACTCAGTATTATGAAGACGGACGTCAGATCAATGAAGAAATCCAGTCACAGATTAATGAGCATATTGGCAAAATGGAAGAGATCACAGGGAAGAAATTTGGCGATAAAGAGAATCCGCTTCTTGTATCTGTGCGTTCTGGCGCAAGGGCTTCTATGCCTGGCATGATGGATACCATCCTGAACCTGGGTCTGAATGAAACAGTAGTGAATGTAATCGCTGAGAAATCCGGAAACCCACGTTGGGCTTGGGACTGCTATAGAAGGTTTATCCAGATGTATTCTGACGTGGTTATGGAAGTTGGGAAGAAATATTTTGAAGAGCTGATTGATAAAATGAAAGCTGAAAAGGGCGTGACACAGGACGTTGACCTTACAGCAGAAGATTTAAAAGAGCTTGCTTCTCAGTTTAAGGCTGAATATAAAGAGAAAATTGGTGAAGAGTTCCCAGATGACCCGAAGGAACAGTTAATGGGCGCTGTAAAAGCTGTGTTCCGTTCTTGGGACAACCCTCGTGCAAATGTATACCGCCGCGACAATGATATCCCATATTCTTGGGGTACTGCTGTTAACGTACAGAGCATGGCATTTGGCAACATGGGCGATGACTGCGGGACAGGCGTTGCATTTACCCGTGACCCAGCTACTGGAGAGAAGAAGCTGATGGGTGAGTTTTTGACAAATGCACAGGGCGAAGACGTGGTTGCTGGAGTACGTACCCCAATGCCAATCGCTCAGATGGAAGAGAAATTCCCGGCGGCTTTCAAACAGTTTAAAGAAGTTTGCGCAACATTGGAAAACCACTATAGGGATATGCAGGATATGGAGTTTACTGTTGAAAATGAGAAACTCTATATGCTCCAGACACGTAATGGCAAGAGGACTGCACAGGCTGCTTTGAAAATTGCATGCGATCTTGTAGATGAAGGCATGAGGAGCGAAGAAGAAGCAGTTGCAATGATCGACCCAAGGAACTTGGACACATTACTGCACCCACAGTTTGATGCGGCTGCATTGAAAGCTGCTACCCCAGCAGGAAAAGGCCTTGGCGCTTCTCCGGGAGCTGCATGCGGTAAAGTTGTGTTCTCTGCTGACGATGCTGTTGCATGGGCAGAGAAAGGTGAGAAAGTCGTACTGGTCCGCCTTGAGACGTCCCCAGAAGATATCACTGGCATGAAAGCTGCCCAGGGTATCCTGACAGTACGTGGCGGGATGACCAGCCATGCAGCCGTTGTTGCACGTGGTATGGGTACTTGCTGTGTATCTGGATGTGGAGATATTGCCATGGATGAAGAAAACAAGAAATTCACTTTGGCAGGCAAGGAATACCATGAAGGTGACCCAATCTCTATTGATGGTACCACAGGTAACATTTATGACGGCCTGATCCCAACCGTTGACGCAACCATCGCTGGTGAATTCGGAAGGATTATGGCGTGGGCAGATAAATATAGGACTTTAAAAGTCCGCACAAATGCAGACACACCTGCAGACGCTAAGAAAGCACGTGAGCTTGGCGCAGAAGGCATCGGCCTTTGCCGCACAGAGCATATGTTCTTTGAGGAAGACAGAATCGCTGCATTCCGTGAAATGATTTGTGCAGATACAGTGGAAGAGAGAGAAGCTGCTCTGGATAAGATCCTTCCATATCAGCAAGGGGACTTTGAAAAATTATACGAAGCCCTGGAAGGCAACCCAGTTACTATCCGTTTCCTGGATCCGCCATTACATGAGTTTGTTCCTACAGAAGAAGAGGATATTAAGAAACTTGCTGACGCTCAGGGCAAATCTGTAGAAGACATTAAGGCATTAATTGAATCCCTGCATGAATTCAACCCAATGATGGGGCATCGTGGATGCCGCCTTGCAGTTACCTATCCGGAAATTGCAAAAATGCAGACAAGCGCTGTGATCCGTGCTGCAATCAATGTAAAGAAGGTACATGCTGATTGGGCTTTGAAACCAGAAATTATGATCCCATTGATTGGTGACATCAAAGAATTGAAATACGTTAAGAAAGTAGTGGTAGAAACTGCTGATGCAGAAATCGCTGCTGCAGGCGTAGAATTAGATTATGAAGTAGGCACCATGATTGAGATCCCAAGGGCTGCCCTTACAGCAGATGAGATTGCAAAAGAAGCTGACTTCTTCTGCTTCGGCACCAATGACTTGACGCAGATGACATTTGGGTTCTCACGTGATGACTCTGGCAAATTCTTAGAAGCATACTACGATGCTAAGATTTTTGAGAATGACCCATTTGCAAAGCTTGACCAAACAGGCGTTGGTAAATTGATGGAAACAGCAATCAAGTTAGGGAAACCGGTGAACCCGAACCTCCATATTGGTATTTGTGGTGAGCATGGCGGAGACCCTACTTCTGTAGAGTTCTGCCATAAGATTGGTTTGGATTATGTTTCCTGTTCTCCATTCCGTGTGCCAATTGCAAGGTTGGCAGCAGCACAGGCGGCTATATCACAAAGATAGGCGAAAACCATTCTGGACTTTTACCATAAGTTTTGAGGAAGCACAGGCTTTCCGCAGGGCGAGTGGCGGCTATCTTAGAAAAAATCAATGGGAAGATTTGACCGTTGATGTTTATATCTAAATAATCATAAGCGTATCATTAGAAATAGTGGTACGCTTATTTTTTTGACCCAATTTGCAGCTTTGAACATTCTGCTATCCGTCTATA